>JBAXJR010000016.1:0-52557 GCA_037137755.1 Methanomicrobiales archaeon
GCAAACATAGAGAAAGGGATAACGTCGCATTGTGCCGCTACAACTGTTAAGTCCCACTTCGAGGATACGGGAGGGGCCAATGATTACTGTTATTGTCCGTTCCGGTATGCAGATATCGCCTGGCCATTCGAGGTCCATGATAGGTGGTATGGGTTACTGGTACAGGTTGATAAGTGCAGGGGGCGTGCGGTATGAAAGTGAGTTGCCCGGTGGTAGGTAACCCGGGCATCATGTTCGCTCTGTCGTGCCTCCTCCGCTCACTTCATGCCCTGTTTTTCAGACTGTACCGGAGTGATATGACGGCCAAGACTTCGTCGCGATGCTCCTCGTCATCGCCTGATTGTTCTCGCGGGCAACCGGCCTGATGACCCGTTGCCTTCGCGGTAAACAAAATCGCCCGCTTTTCGCTACCGCTTGCGAGCTACTTGTGGTAGCCGAGGCCCGACTGAGGCCGTGCCACCTGCGACGGCCCGATGAAACATGATAGGGTTGGGTTGAGGGAACGCCAGGTCCAGCGACAAGGCACCCGGTTACCGAGCGGAGCGAGGTCGAGGTGCCGAGGAGCGACATCGTTTTTCGGTCCTGTAATATTCAACCCGACCCTAGGGCAACAACAACCAGCGACGATAACACCCGGTTACGGTCGGCAGACCGTCGCGGTGTTGAGGAGCGACAGAGATCCCGGGAAAACATACCCGAAGGGAAGGCCCTCGGAGACGGCCGGAGGCCGGCAGTGGGCCTTCCCGAAGGGCGACCGCTGGTTTTATATCACAACACTATACGCTGCGATATAATGCGATTCACTTTCACACCGTGCATGGCGCTGTGTTATAACATCACCGACTAATATTATATGTGGTGAAAGAAAGTGTCCGAAACGCTCTTTGCCAAAATACAGCACGTCGGGACCGTGAAACTGTCCGGCGGCATGTTGAGAATAGATGTGAAAATCATACAGGCAGCGATAACCCGCTCCGATGTTTCCCGGCTAACCGGGGACCTGGCACGGGTTACCGTCTGGGACATGACCCCGGTCTGGTCCGGGTCCGGCGAACCAACAGAAGCAGGGCAGGCATGGATCAATGCGTCCGGCCGGGCGGTCATGTACAGCATATACGGCAGGCGGTATATCTCCCCGCTCTCACATATCCGGGCAGCGATCGCGGGCTCACGGAAATTTGCGAACATTTCCACAATCACATGGGAACCAGTCACCCAGGTATCAGAGCTGGCAGCACCCCAGGCGGTGCCGGCATGAAGAAAGTCCCGGTATTCGCCGGATTAATGATCTCCTCCCTCCGTGATGAAGCGGCCAACCTGCAGAAACAATCCGATCTCCTGAGCTATGAAGCTCAGGACCTGCGATGCCAGGCTGAAGAAATTGCGAAAGTCTACGGGGTGGCCTGAAATGTGCTGCAGGCTTGAGGACCTCGATATCATCGAGGATGAATATTACGAACACTGTTTCCGCTGTCGGGTATGCGGTAGCAAATGTGCAGGAGAATTCGAAGACCTCCTGAAAGTGGTCGAGGCAAATCGTGCAAGAGCTCACGCTATTGCAGAATACGCCAAATTGTGGGACCGGGACCATGCAGAGGAGGCGAGGGTATGATCTCCCTCTCCCTTCTGGTTGCCCGGATTAAAAAGAATATTTCATCATTGCGACTCCGGCGGGAGCATAAAGAATGCCCCCGTTGCCCGTGGATATTCACAGAAGGACAAGGTATCTGCCAGTTTTGCATACAAAAGAACCGGAATATCTCAAAAGTTATGGAGGATATTCCCGATGACCTGGAGCGGTGCGAAAGTTGCGGTGAAATTGTCCCTCCTGAACATCACATGATCGGCATCGAATACCAGGGTGAACAGGAGCGGAAGGGATCCGTGTACTATCTCGCAGGATACAATTGTCCGAGCTGTGGCCATCACACCGAGGTGTAATAATGGAATACAAAATTTTTGTCAATCGAGGTGTTGGACCCCAGCTCATCGCCGAGTGCATCGATCATAGTGCTGCGGTTGATTTCGCTGCTGTGTATGCACATAATCATAATATGGGCTGGATGTGGTCGAAGGTGGCATCCAATGAGATTGTCATCCGACCCGGCTTTACGAATGGGAAACCACGCCTCCGTGGTGGTCGGGTATGACCACCTCAACCCCATTTCCATTCTGGACCGAGGAGGACATTATCAGCAGATACACCCGGGACGATGCCCTGAACGATGGCGAATTAATCGCAGCACCCCGGGACCTCACCCGGCAGGCGGGGATCTCGGTACCGGTCGCACTCACCCGGGCAGCCTGGTATCAGTACATCGAACCTTCGTATCTTCCCGAGATGCCCGACCAGGACCTGACCGGCAGACTCTGGGACCTACTCTGGATGTTGCGAATGGCTGCGAATAAATCCCGGGGCAGCAGTGTTATCATATTCCGTGTTGCCTTCGAACTACTGCAGAAGAGAGCCAGGGCAACCGGTATCATACACCATAGGAGCATTGAGACCGTAGAACTCAAAGCAATCTGCGGACCCGGCGATGACTACGAACCCGTCATAACTGTTATGCTTCCTGGGGAGGACTGAGTACTAATGGATAAAGTGGCTCAACCCCCACCTCATAAATTTTATACGACAGAGGAAGTGGCTGCAATGCTGCATCTTCATGTCCAGACCGTCAGGACACTTATTTTAAAAAAGCGGCTTGGTGCTATTAAGATCGGCATCGAGTGGCGGGTCAGTGAAGAGGACTTTACCGAATTTATCAGGGAGAACAGGAATAAGTAACCGCGACCGGTTAGAAAGTGTCCGAACAGAAACCGACCAGCCGCGATCGGTTAATCTATTACCCCCCTTTTCTTATCAGATTATCGACCTGGACAAATTTTTCCCTGCGGGGCGTCGCACGGTCCGGTCCTGATGGCCCGGCCATCGAGCGCCACCCCTACGGGTGGTAGTTCCGGGATCTCATTCGCCTGACCACGCCCACCCGACAGCTCCGACGGCCTGCTGATGCAGACCGTAACCGTGCTGCCTTCCCGCCCTGCCTTCATTCCCCGTCAAGACCATATCCTGATTCATCGGAGGGCGGTGGGAGCACCCGGAGGTGACACGGTATCAACCGGGTCTGTGCTCCCTCCTTCCGTACAGGCTGCAAGTGAAACGATAAGCAGCCGATATTAATTTTGGATAATCAAGGGCCAAGCGGCCCGACCGAGCGAAGCGAGGGAGTCACGGAGCGTCTACACTTCAACAAAACACAGCGAACGGGACCGATGGCATCAGCCATGTGTCCCGGAGTGTGAAGGGAGCAGGCGATGACGAGGAGCATCGCGACGAAGTCTTGGCCGTCAGTATCACCCCGGTATACTCAGAAGAACCAGGGCATGAAGTGAGCGAAAGAGGACCGGAGCGGAACGAAGTGGAGCGAGGACCCGGACGGAGCGAACATGATGCCCGTCTCCATATATCCGATCAACTATTAAACAAGGGAGCACCTCGGAGACGAGGCCCGATGGCCTCGGCAGTGGTGCGAGCGATCTTTCATATCCAGATTTATTTTTGCGATCACAATCCTGGGACAACATCGGGGCGGCGGCCCGTGCGGCCGGGGGGTCCGCGACCCCTCCGAGAAGCACAACACCCGTAAATAAAAACGCCGTTGCTTCCACATCAGCGATATTTGACACCATAAATAAAGCGCCGATGCAATATCGGCACAGATCTGAACCAAAATTTTTCACATATGCAAAAAAATGTGAAAACTTAGCAAAAAATTGGGGGCTTCGAACGTTGCGTGTATATGCTGCGGACGGGATCCGAACCCGCGACCTCCAGATGTCTCAGATGACGGCGCCAATGAATTTGCTCGAAAACCCTATGAGTCTGGCGCCCTAACCAGCTAGGCCACCGCAGCGCACAAAAGTGCATAACAAGAAGGATTTTTGCGCTATTAAAGGTTCTGATACAGACGGCAGATTATGCCAAATATCTTTCAACGCAGTTATCGAAATGGTTAAAAATATGAAATTATGAGGTTTCCGGGGTTATCCGGAATTCTTTTTATGGTGCAGGTATACATTGACCGCTGCAGAAATCGCCGCAACCTCCTTACCCTGCCGGAGGGAGGCCCCAAGGGTCTGGATACGGGTCTCTTCCTCGCGGACATACCTGTTCAGGGTCTTTGCGATATGTTCTTCAAGCAGGAACCCAGTATGCGTATTCCCTTCGACGAACTGCTTATTATGCATAATCGCATGGTGGAGAGGGAGCGTGGTTTTAACACCGATAATCACGTATTCGTAAATTGCTCTCCTCATCCGTTCGATTGCTTCCATCCGGTTGTAACCGTACGTGCAGAGCTTCGAGATCATCGAGTCATAATTCGTCGGGATAGCATAGCCGACGTGAATTCCCGAGTCGAGACGGACCCCCGGACCACCCGGAGACCTGTACCGTACGATCTTTCCAGGATCCGCCGCAAAATTGTTGAGCGGGTCCTCTGCGTTGATACGGCACTCAATCGCATGGCCCCTGATCGATATTCCGTCCTGCCCGAATGGGATCGCTTCACCTGCAGCAATTGCAAGCTGCTGTTTTACAATATCGATCCCGGTCACCAGCTCTGTGATGGTGTGCTCTACCTGGAGCCTCGTGTTCATCTCCATAAAATAGTAGTTCCCGTCACTGTACAGGAATTCAACAGTGCCAGCATTGGTATAATCTGATGCCTTTGCGACCGCAATGGCAGAGGCCGACATCCGCTCCCTCAGTTCATCCGTCATGATCGGGCAGGGGGACTCTTCCACCAGTTTCTGGTGCCGGCGCTGGATCGAGCATTCCCTTTCGAAGAGGTGGACCGTGTGACCGTGTTCATCTGCGAGGATCTGGAACTCGATATGGCGGGGCTTCACCAGGTACTTCTCGATAAAGACGGTTGAGTCCCCGAAGGCAGACCCAGCGATCCGCATTCCTGCATTGATCGCATCTTCAAGGCCTGCCTCGTCCTCAACTATCTGCATGCCAATGCCCCCGCCTCCTGCACTTGCCTTTACAAGGACCGGGTACCCGATCTCCTCAGAAATCTTCCGGGCTTCATCGACATTCCGCACACCACCCTCGGTCCCGGGCACCACCGGTACACCGACATCCCTCATGGTCTTCTTGGACCCGATCTTCGAGCCCATCATCTCGATCGTCTGCCATGACGGCCCGATGAAGGTCACGCCCTCTTCCTGGCATCGCCGTGCAAAACGGTAATTTTCAGCGAGAAAACCGTATCCCGGATGAACCGCTTCTGCACCTGATTTTTTGGCGACCTCTAAAATCCGGTCAATATTCAGGTAGCTCTTTGAAGGGGGTGCTTCCCCGACGTGGAACGCCTCGTCTGCATATTTCACATGGAGGGAGTTTATATCGGCATCAGAATAGATCGCGACGGTTTCCACACCCAGTTCGCGGCAGGCCCTCATCACCCGTATTGCGATCTCGCCCCGGTTTGCGACCAGAACCTTCTCAAAAAATTTCATTCCACCACCAGGAGGACATCCCCGTTCTGGACGACGTCTCCTGCATCGACATAGATTTCAATGACGTGTCCATCAACCGGGCAGTGAATCGGGTTTTCCATTTTCATTGCCTCGAGAACGAGGAGGAGGTCACCCTTTTTTACTTCCGCACCCTGGCTGACCGCAACTTCGAGGACCATCCCCTGCATGTTGCTCTTGATACCTCCCCTGATATCCCCGCGGGGGATCTTCGGTACCGGGGCACCAGACTTTTCGACGGTGCTTCCTTCCACCGAAACGATCCGCACGGAGAAGATCTCTCCGTCAACTTCCACTTCCATGGAACTTGGCATCTCGGGGATCCCCGCAACCGGCGCTTTTTTCGAGGGGATTATTTCGGCAACCCGCTCCCCCTTCAAAAATGACGGGGCAATCGCAGGGTACAGGATATAGGTGAGCACGTCCTCTTCCTTTTTCACAAAGCCCGCTTTGATCGCCTCTTCTTTCAGTTTCGCATAGGAGGGAGGGAGGAGATCTGCGGGGCGGACCGTGATGACCGTTTCATCCCCGATGATCTCTCTGCGGACCTCGTCACTAATCGGGGCAGGTGAGCGCCCGTACAGTCCGCGTACGTAATCTTTCACCTCGTTTGTTACGTTCTTGTACCGTCCGCCCATCAGCACGTTCATGACGGCCTGCGTACCGACGATCTGCGAGGTTGGCGTAACAAGTGGCGGATATCCCAGGTCCTCTCTTACCTTCGGTATCTCGGCGAATACATCGTCCATCCGGTCAAGGGCGTTTTGTTCCTGCAGCTGCGAAACAAGGTTCGAAATCATACCCCCGGGCAACTGGTAGATCAGCACGTCACTATCGACACGCTCTGATATCGGGCTGATAAGTCCCTCGTACTTTCCCCTTATCTCTAAGCAGGCATTTCTCAATTTGCGGAGGGCGATAAGGTCAATTCCCGTATCCCTCGCGGTTTCCTTCAACGAGGCAACGATACTTTCAGTAGGTGGCTGTGAAGTCCCGAGCGAAAACGGGGACATCGCGGTGTCAAGGATATCCACCCCGGCATCGATCGCTGCCTGGTAACTCATGGGTGCAATACCACTCGTTGAATGGCTGTGAAGGCACACCTTAATATCAATCTCATCTTTTATACCGGAGATCAGCTCGCGGGCCGACTGGGGCATGATGAGCCCGGCCATGTCCTTGATACAGATCGAATCACAATCTTTCGCATAGAGCTCTTTTGACATTTCGATAAATCTCTTCGTGGTATGGACAGGGCTTGTTGTATAGCTGATCGCACCCTGGAGATGCGCCCCGACGTCCTTTACCTTCGCGATGGACCGTTCCATATTCCGGATATCGTTCAATGCGTCAAACACCCGGAAGACATCCACACCGTTTTTCCAGGAGAGTTCTACGAATTTATCAACCACATCATCAGAGTAATGGCGGTACCCGACAAGGTTCTGGCCGCGGAGCAGCATCTGGATCGGGGTCCTTTTCAGCTCGGCCTTTAAAAGGCGGAGCCGTTCCCACGGGTCTTCAGCAAGGAACCGGATAGCGGTATCAAATGTCGCGCCACCCCATGCTTCCACTGAAAAAAAGCCTATATTATCGATCTCCTTCGCCAAGGAGAGCATATCATCAGTCCGCATCCTGGTCGCAATAAGAGACTGGTGTGCGTCTCTCAGCGTAGTATCTGTGATTAGTAATTTTTGTGGACCGGCAATACTCATTCTGCACCTCAAATAGAATGCGGGAACTTGTCGCAAATTAGGAAGCTAAAGCCTACAAAAGTTCAATGTAGAAGTATAAAAATATCACGAACCGGATAAGATTGCAATGAATAACATACAGATCGCCACGATCCCGCTGACATAATCCATGATCTTCGGGTGGAACTCCGGGCAGAGGGTACCTCCGTTCCTGTATCCCCGCACGGTGAGGAGGTCTGCCTGATCGTACGCACGCCGGATCTGGTTCAGTACAAACATCCCGATTACCGGTACAATGGTTGAAAAACCCAGGGGTACTTCCTTCTGGCGTAGTGCCATCCGGATTTTCGAACTGTCATCTTCAAGGTCATTGAGGGCTTCCATGCTCATCTCTGCGATCAGCCCCGGTTCAAAGCCATGCTTCCCAAAGAGCCATACCATAACCCTGAAAAATTCACCCGGGACATAGGCGGTATAAGCATACAGGGCAAGCAGAAGGATGACCGTCATGCGGATGAAATACGACAGGCCGCTACCGATTGTAAACCAGGTTAGTACCGAGACAACAACGATCATAGCGAAAAAGAGAATGGCAGCAGGCCTTCTGATACCCTTGAATCTCCCGGGAAGGCAGATCCAGTACAGGAACGCGAGCGCGGCCCCGGCAATGCTGATAAACGCCGCCACCGAGAGCACGATAATAACGAATATCCTTATTCTCGGGTCCTGCATGTGGCCTCCATAACGGACCCGGGAGAGATATTTCCAGGCACCAGCCCCCGCTCAAGGAGGTCCCTGATATGACGTGGCGCAAGGCTCCATTGGGAGATGGCGGCCGGTACCTGCCCACGTGAAACAAGGGTACCTTCTTGCATCTCCCAGATGAAATCGACCGGAGGGAGCCATGTCTGTTCATGCGTGCAGATGATAACAGTCCCAGGGCGGCGTTCTGTGATCCCCCTGCAGATTACCCTTTTTTCCCGGCAGTCAAGCGCACTGAACGGTTCATCGAGTATAAGGAGGTCAGCATCAGCCGACAGCACACATCCGAGGTGGAGACGTTTCAGCTCCCCGCGTGAGAGTACCCTGATATCCTGGAACCCCCGCTCATAGAGCCGGGTGGACGCCAGTATCACTTCCGGATCAAGGCCCCAGGTGCGGATTTCATCGTTTAACGTGATCCCGGTCGTGTGGTACTCGGGGAACTGCATCGAAAGAAGGGATTTCCTGATCCCCGTCCGATGAACAGAACCCGAAGCAGGAAGTACCAGGCCTGACGCGATGAACGCCAGGGTCGATTTTCCACTCCCCACCTTCCCGCTGACGAGATGGATCCCTTCTTCGAATGTGCCGTCTGCGGTGAGCCGGAACTGGTCCCGCGTATACGTGACCTCCTCAAAGGTAAGAGTCAACGGGACAGCCTCCATGAAAGTGGATACAGGCAGTCACCTGTTAGCCCGGAAAACACCTCAAGGGGTGTCCCATAACGGGTTACAGACCCCCCTTCAAGGAGAATCACATGATCGGCACCCTTTGCAGTTTCCATATCCTGCGTACACCATACGAGGTACAACACCTGCGAGTTCCTGATCAGCCGGGTAAGGGTGTCGGTACTCTCCTGGTCAAGGTGAGAGTCGGACTCATCCAGTACCAGGACGAGAGGCCTCGTCACCATCGCGGTTGCCAGGGAGACCAGGACTTTTTCCCCGCCCGAAAGGTCACGTGTCCGCCGGCCCAGGAGGTGGCTGATGCCTAAGTCAAGCGCAACGCTATTCACCAGCTCACTGACCTCCGGGCAGGGGTCTTTCCTGAAACGGAGCGGGGAGGCGATCTCATCTGAAACAGTCCCGAACAGAAGGTTCCTGTCCGGGTATTCGTTCAGCCACCCGGTATTGACCAATGCCGGGCTTTTCCCGGCAATTGCAACAGTTCCACGGTGTGGAGTGGTTATCCCGGCAATGATCTGTAACAGCGTGGTTTTCCCGCTCCCGTTCGGACCGATGATCACCGTGGAGCCCGGGGAAACCTCAAGCGACGGGATCGAGAGGATACCATGGTGTATCGAGGAGAGGAGTATCATGGAGTCTTTTCACCCACCGGGATTTCATCTCCGCCCTGTACCATTTCACGGGGAGGAATCCGCTTCCCGATCGCATCTGCGGCATAGGCCTTGACCGCATCTCCCGGTAAAAATGGGAGCACGCCGACAATGGTCGCCTGGAGCAGCGACATCCCTGTTGAAAATGAAAGCCAGCCCACGCCAATGACGTAGATACACGCTTCTGCGGCGCAGATCCCGGAAATATGCCATGCGAGGGACCGTTTTTCATAGGCCAGCCCTGCAACGAAGGCAGCAGGGATGAACCCGATGAGGTACCCGCCGGTTGGACCGAGGAGCACCCCGATCCCTGACGTCCCGTTATGGAACACCGGGAGATTCATCGCCCCGAAGAGGATGAAAAGTGTCGCCGGGATTACCGCGTACCGCTTCATGACGATGGCGGCGAGGAGGACAAACATCGTCTGGAGCGTGAGGGGCACCGGCAGGAACGGTATCGAAATCCAGCTCCCGATAGCAATAAGACCAATAAATGCTGCAGTTTCTGCAATAATCAGGGCTCGCTGGCGGTCTCCCTGCATCGTCAACCTTCTTTTATTTTTAGGTTGACGAAGAAAATAGTGTTATCTGTGTGCGCAATCCCCGGCGATCACTCGTTCGACCCTTCCGTCATCTTTCCTGATGACAAGCGCCCCGAATTCATCGATGTCTATCGCCACACCTTCAAATGTGCTCTTCAGCGTGCTGATCCTGACATGCTGGTCAATCGTGCAGGACAGGCTCTTCCATTCACGGATTACCGTGTCGTATTCCTGGCTCTCGATAAGGTTGTACCGGCTCTCAAATTCCTTCAGGAACCGTGCGAGAAGGGAGGCACGGTCAACGTCGTGTCCCACCTCTGCACTGATCGAGGTCACGCTGCCGGTCACAGCTGAAGTGAGTTCGTGGGCCGAGATGTTGGCATCAACCCCGATCCCAAGGATACAGTAATGGATATTATCAGCCTCTGCTGATAATTCGAGCAACAGTCCCGCGACTTTTTTATCCCCGATATAGATGTCATTCGGCCACTTGATGAGGGCACCGAGGTCAAATTCCTTCCGGATGGCCCGCGCAACCGCGACAGCGCCAGCCATGGTGACCATGAAGACGTGGTCAACCGGTATCTGGGGTTTTAAGATGAGGGTAATCCAGATTCCACCGGACGGTGATACCCAGACACGGCCCATCCGGCCGACGCCCCCGGTCTGTTCTTCGGCAATGATCACCATTCCATGAAGCTTCGCAGGGTCTTCCGACCCGCACATCTCCTTGGCAATTGCAATCGTTGATGGTGTACTCTCGAAATACCGCATTTTTTTCCCGAATACCGTAGTCCGGAGGTTTTTATGGACTTCGTACGGGAGGAGCCGGTTACTTTTCTTGGTCAGGCGGTAGCCTTCGGTCTGGGAAGCAGAGATATCGTACCCGATCGCCTGAAGTTCCTTGACATGTTTCCATACGGCAGAGCGGGAGATCGAGAGCTCGTTGCTGATATATTCCCCTGAAACGGGTCCTTCTGCATTCTCCAGGACTTCAAGTACGCGAAACGCAGCTTCCATGATTACCCTACCTTTTTGCCCCGATCTGCTCATTCGGAAGAGGACAGGGGTCTTTTCCGCAGACCTGCTTCAGGATGGCAGACTGGTGCTCCATCAGTGTTGCGAGGTCGAAGATTCCTGTAATATCCACCACACCAATCGCCGCAATCGCAGCACCGCTGTCGTCCCTGATCGGGGCCACGATAACAGGGACCCCACGGTAAGGTCCATTTTCAGGAGTCTTCTGAATTTTCCTGTTTGTTTCCAATACTTCTTCTAGGACGGGCCCGGAATAATCAGCGTCAATTACCCTGCCATCCTCAATCCTTATACCCTTATTGTCCCTAGACATTGCAGTGACCGGCAGGTGGTTGAGAATTTCGTGAATTGCAAGTCCGACCGGTATAAGGTCTCCAGCGGAAGAACTCGAAGAAATGATATAGCGGCTCATCGGACGTACCTCATAATTCCCTCGTTTTTATCTAAAAAAAGGTTTCCCCTGCCTTCATGCAGACAGACATTACAAATGACCTCGAAGGGTACTCATGGATGCTTGTTATCACGACAACACCTTTCCCGATGGTTTTTTCTAATAATACCGTTTTCCCATCGATCGTTCCAACGGATTCACCTTCAAACGAGGTCAAAAAACCATCATATTCAATGTGATTGGCATCGTAATCGCTGATGATCGAGGAGAGGGGGTGCCCAGGTTCTATTTCGATCCGGCTGTTCCCGGGCCCATATTGGTAGACCACACTGAAGGGGAGCCAGCTGTACCGGTCAGGGAGGGGGTCAGCAGCACCATATACGACGAGTGTCCCGCCATTCTCTACAAAACGGCGTATTCTTCCTGAAGATGCCTTGAGTGCAGGGAGCACCTGCGAGTATGCAGGATTGGCAAACCCCGTCGGTATGATAAGGACGCTGTACTGCCCCCGGAAAAAAGGTGCCGCAAGGAGATGTGGTGAGACGGGTATTAACGTCACGCCGCACTCCTCGAGAAAACGGCCAAAGACAAGGGGCTGGTCCCATACCAGCCCGACACGGGGTTTCAACCCTTGATCACTCCCAGCGGTTCAAGCCTGGCTACGAGGTTGGAGATCCCAAGGGCGTCGACAATGCGGACTACCTCGGCACTAGGTTTGTATGCCCCCGGAGCCTCTTCTGCAATAGCCGCGTCATTTGGTGCCCTGACAATGATCCCTTCTTTTGACAGGGAATTTTTAATCTTCGCCCCGTTGATTGTCTTTTTTGCAGCGGAACGGGAGAGTATACGTCCTGCACCGTGACAGGTCGACCCGAACGTGCGTTCCATGGCAATAGTAGTACCACGGAGCAGGTAGGACGAAGCCCCCATACTGCCGGGGATGATGACAGGCTGTCCGGTCTTTGCATATCCGGATGGCAGGTCGGGGCTCCCGGGACCAAATGCCCGTGTGGCCCCTTTCCTGTGGACACAGACAGCAATCCTTTTTCCTTCATGGGAATGCTCCTCCATTTTTGCAACATTGTGTGCAACATCATAGACGAGATGCATCGATTCGTATTCGATACCGTACATTTTCTCGAATACCGTCCGCGTGGTATGCATGATCATCTGCCGGTTGGCCCAGGCATAATTTGCAGAGGCCGCCATCGCCCCAAAGTATGCCGTTCCTTCAGGTGAAGACAGCGGCGCACATGCAAGCTGGCGATCGGGCAGCACAATATTGTAGCGTTTTGTTGCACCTTCAAGCACTTTTAGATGGTCCGTGCAGGTCTGGTGCCCGAGCCCGCGTGACCCGCAGTGGATCATGACACAGATCTGGCCCGGGTGAATGCCGAACGCCTTTGCGGCACCAGGGTCGTAAAGCTCCTTTACCACCTGGATCTCGAGAAAATGATTGCCTGCGCCAAGGGTCCCGCTCTGCGGCATTCCACGCTGCTTCGCTTTTGCGGAGACCGCCTGGCTTAGAGCCTGGGCCATGCAACCCTGTTCCTCGCAATGGTCAAGGTCTTCAGGAAGACCATATCCCTGGCGGACCGGCCATGCGGCACCCTGTACCATCATATCTTCGAGGTCACCGAGGGAGAGCCTGACCGGCCCCTTTGCCCCCACCCCGGTAGGCACCGCCTGGTACAGGGTCTCAATAAGCTCCCGCCGGTGTCCAAGGTCATCTATCGTGAGCGGTGTCGAGAGGAGCCTCACCCCGCAGTTAATGTCAAACCCTACGCCGCCCGGGGATATCACCCCGGTATCACATTCAAATGCAGCCACCCCGCCGATCGGGAACCCGTATCCCCAGTGGATGTCCGGCATTCCCATAGAGTACCTGATAATCCCGGGCAATGTAGCAACATTTGCCAGTTGTTGCACAGCCCCTGATTCCAGGCTTTTATATAGCGAATCGGAAAGGAAGAACCTGCCCGGGACTCTCATTCCTGGAACAGTCCCTGTGGGCACCTCCCATTCGAACTCACCCAACCGTGTTACACGTTCCAGCATCGCATCAACCTTTCACACATCAAAGAGTATGTCCAATACATACCCCTCATCCTCTTTAACTATGCTGAACCCTGAGTACGATATCCCCTTGATCTCTGTCCCGCCCCGGTGTCGTTCCGGGTCGAACGGTTCTCCGGTTAATAGAGCCCTGAGGGAGTTCCCGGAGATATTGACAATTGCTGATGAAAAAACGAGGTATTCAACCTCTGAAAGGAAAAGGACCTCTGAAAGAAAGTCCAATAACAGATTTTCAGTATTTCCTGCCTCCAGTTCGATGGTCCTCTCCACCTCACCGAAGCGTGACTCACCGTACACAATCTTCATCATCGCCAGCGCGGTTTCCGCGAAGAGCGAGTCGGGAGAAGGTGATCTCACCTTCAGCCTGATATCGGCAGTATGGTCGAGTTCTTCATAACTCATAGGCAGCTGCCGGACCCCTCATCCTGGTCATAGAAAAAAGGTACCATGCCCATGTCTATCGAATGGAGGTACCGTACCTGGTGGACAGAGATAAATATCGTGTAATCCCCGGCCCTGACCTGAAAATCGTTTGGTTTCGGTGATTTCATCGAAATTGGCAGGAGGATCGGACCCCCGCACGATGTACAGATGCGGAAATCACATTTGCGTTTATTGATATATTCCTGCACTTCTTCTGTGATCTTTATCTGGTCGTGTGACGGTGCATCATAAAAATTGGAATGCATAAAAACCTGTAATAGAGTTTTGACAGTTATAGTAAAAAGTATGGTGGTATCGGACACCCGGTGCGGTAGTTCTTATTTGTTAAACAGGTCCGATGATCCGCGTGACAAGGTCGAAATATTGTTCCTTCAGTTCGTATATACTCGTTGTCCCATCCTTAATGCGGTTTACATGGAGGATACCGAGGCGGGAAGCGACAATACCGACCATCGCGGCGACAGAGTGGTAACTGATAGAAAATTTCTGGTTTAAATATTCGAACATCCGGGATATCGTAATAGACCTGAGTTTAAGGAACAATTTAAGCATTTCACGCCGTATGCCTGTCTTATCTCTTGAGACATAATTTTTGAGGCGGGATTCTATGACCTTTTTGATCTCAGCCGTGGCCCTCATACGTGATTACTGCCGCCCAAAGTAATATATGTCTTTTCATTTTTTCCCGGGAGGTTGCGCGATAAACTGAAATTTGGGGCTGTATTTGAAAAAAATGATTATATTGAAGATTTTTAGGGGATTGCATGACTTAAGCGACAGGAACTATTTATTCACCCGGGTGCAATTATTATGACATGGGATTCACCTACGATGTTAATCGTTATACCCCGAAACAGATGGTGATCATCCCGTTGATCCTCCTCGTATTAGCACTCATTTCCGTCGGAATCACGATGACCCAGACGGGGTTACCGGTGAAGCCTGGAATTGATTTCTCGGGTGGGACTGCGGTCACGGTGTTCACCACTGATTCTCCCGAGCAGATATCTGCATATTTTGCAGGATACCCGCTCGATGGGATTGAAGAGGGGATAAATAATGGAAAATACCTGAAGTTTTCCAATATGCCGGATGCACAATTCCGGTCTCTGTCCGAACTGATAATGGCTAAATATCCTGATGCCAAGGTAGATCAGATTGGCGAGGCATTTGGTAAAACGCTGCAAAGTCAGGCGGTACTCGCGCTGATCTTTTCATTTATTGGCATGGCCATCGTGGTCTTCATCACGTTCCGGATATTTGTGCCATCGGTCGCGGTTGTTCTCTCTGCATTTGCGGATATTATAATGACTGCGGGAGCGATGAACGTGCTTGGAATTCCTCTCACCCTGCCAACCACGGCAGCGCTCCTGATGCTTATCGGGTACTCGGTGGACAGTGACATACTGCTCACCATGCGGGTCCTCAAACGGCAGGGAAAACTCGATGAGAAGCTTGCCGGGGCATTCCACACTGGTATTATCATGACAAGCACCGCAATCGCGGCTGTTGCAGCGATGTGGGTGGTGTCGTGGTACGGGCAGGTCCAGACGATCAACCTGATCGCGAGCGTGCTCCTGATCGGGCTCGCATTCGATATCCTGAATACCTGGCTCACCAACGCCGGGATCATCAAGTGGTATGTCACTAAAAAGGGCGGCCCCGGGCTTACTGGTGGGACTACACCCAAACAGGACACGAAAAAGAGGGGTGGCAAATGAACAAGGATGAGATAATCACTCTCGTAAAAGACTGGAGAGTTGCACTCCTTATTATCCTCGTTGTAGCGTCCCTGATAGCGATATACCCGCATTTCGAAAACGGAGAATTTACGACGAACCTCCAGTACGGCCTCGACCTGCAGAAAGGTGCATGGCTGCAGCTTGAATTCAAATCAGAGGTCGTAGGGTTCCAGACAGATAAACCCGCGGAGGAATTCATCGCTTCGTTAAAGAACCAGACTGATGCCGAAATATTCCTGGTCGGCGATAAGCTCGAGATCAGGAAGCTCTACACGCAGGCGGAACTGACGCCGATATTTGAAAAAGCCGGTGGAAAGATCACATCATACCAGCAGGGTGTCACAAAGGCGACTGCCGATGATGTGAAACGTATCCTCGAGAGCAAGATAAACAGTCTCGGTACCCGTGATGCCCGCATTAATACCCTGACCGGTCTTGACGGGGTCACACGTTATATCCGTGTCGAGCTTGCAGGGGTCACCATGAGCGAGGCCCAGCAGGTCGTCGGGAAGCAGGGTAAATTTGAGGTCCGGGTCGTCACCACAGGAAACCAGTCCGAACACGTGGTCTTCGGCGACTCTATCACCGGTGTAGGGAACCCAACGCAGGAACCACCTGGTAGTGGAAAGTGGGGCGTCTCGTTCACGATGAGTGAAGATGGCGCAAAGGCATTACAGGCTGCTGCCATTCAGTACGGCGCTGTAGCCGACCCTGATAACCATGAGCTCCAGATGCTCCTTGACGGAAAGGTCATTTATTCGGCACCACTATCAAAGGAACTTGCCGGGAACCTCCAGCATGAAATTGTCAGGCAGTTATTTGCGTCAACAGGGGCAGGTACAACTGGTCAGCAGGCCGCACAAAACCTCGAAATACACCTGCGTAACGGGGCGCTCCCGGTAGATGTGAGCGTGGCCGGGTCCGGTGCAGTCTCGGCAACACTTGGTGAGCACTTTAAAGTCATTTGTGTTCTTGCCGGTATCCTGGCACTCATTACGGTAGGACTGGTAGTCTTTTACCGTTACAGGGAACCAGCAATTGTCCTCCCGATGGTGTGTATCAACGCGTCCGAGATCATCATCCTGCTCGGTATTTCCGTGTTCACCATCCAGCTGGACCTTGCAACAATCGCCGGACTGATTGCCGTCCTAGGGACAGGGATTGACCAGCTCATTATTATCACGGATGAGATCCTCCACGAGGGAAAAGTCCCGTCGCCGAATGTCTACCAGAAACGGCTTACAAGGGCCCTTGGTATCATCGTCGCTTCGGCTGCAACCGTAGTCATCGCGATGCTGCCACTTGCCCTTATGGACCTTTCATCACTCAGGGGATTCGCCATTATCACGATCCTCGGTGTGCTTATCGGGGTGACCATCACCCGTCCCGCATACGGGCGGATCATCATGGCAATCCTTTCAAAATAATCCAATACTTTTTGAACTTTTTTCAGGGAATACCTGTATAACAATCTTTATCAGCTTTTTCCCGCAACAACTGTGGAAGGTAATTGTACAATGACGAAACCAGTTTTGATGGACTTTTTTGCAGAATGGTGCGGACCATGCAAACGACAGGGACCGATCCTCGAAGACCTCAAAAAGAAGATGGGCGACACCTTCGAGCTGAAGAAAATTGATGTCGACCAGAACATGGAACTTGCCCAGAAATACGGCATCCAGGTCGTACCAACACTGATCATCGAGAAGGATGGAAAGGTCATCCAGTCCCTTGAAGGTGTTACCAGCGCAGAGGCACTTGAGAATTACTTAAAACCACTACTCTGAAGGGTTAAACAGGTGGCTTCTTTGAAGATTGGAATTGTTGGCGGCACGGGTGATATCGGGGAGGGGATGGCGAGGCGGCTCTCTTCACGTTACGACGTAGTCCTCGGGTCACGTGAGGCCGAAAAGGCTGTATCTACAAGTGAATGCACAATTGACCTCTTAAAACAACGCGGGATGAAAAGCAGCTGTACCGGGGTCTCAAACCAGGAGGCAGTCAGTGCCGCAGACGTCATCATCCTCGCGGTCCCGTTCAGGCACCTTGAAAGTACCCTCTCGGGCCTCTCGGGGTTCGATGGCAAAATTGTGGTCTCACCAGTAAACCCGATGGAGAAGAAGGAATTTTTTACTATTGTTCCCCCTCCTGAAGGCTCGGCAGCCCTCCTCGTGAAAAAGCTCCTCCCGGGTGCAAGGGTAGTGACCGCGTTTAATACGATTGCAGCAAACCGCTGGAAAGACCTTGATGTGGAGATAGATGTTGCGGTGCCCGTATGCAGCGATGACGCGGACGCAAAGTCGGTTATCATGGGTATTGTGAACGGGACATCGCTGCTGAAAGCCTATGATGCAGGGCCGCTGGCTGTCTCGGCGATGATCGAGAGCCTGACCCCGCTTCTGCTCAACATTGCCCGGTACAACAAGATGCACGATGTCGGGATCAAGTTCGTCTGAATGTGCACGTATTGTCCGTGTCCTGGAAGATCATTATGGGTATATCCCATGGTGGCCGGGTGACACGGACGAAGTGTTGATCGGGGCAGTATTAACCCAGCAGACCCGCTGGGAAAACGTCGTCCGGGCATTAGCCCTGCTAAAAGAACGAGAACTATGCTCTGTTGCTGCCCTGTATGAGGCGGAGCCTGCCGATATTGAAAATGCAATACATTGTACCGGCTTTTACAAGGTCAAGACGAGGCGTCTAAAAGCGCTTGCAATAGCCATCATAGAAGAATACGGTGGAATAACGCCGATGGCAGAGCAGCCGACTGAATTACTCAGAGAGAGACTCCTCCAGGTACAAGGTATCGGTGAAGAAACGGCTGACAGCATCTTGTGTTATGGCTTTCACAGGCCGAGTTTTGTCATTGATGCCTATACCCACCATATTTGCGGATGTTCCGGGATCCCGGAGCAGAAGTCCCGATTGAAGGCACTCTTTGAAGAGGTCCTGCCACCAGACTCAGATATTCACCGGCAGACCCATGCACATATCGTTGAATACGCAAAGGAATATTGTGGGAAAAAGAGGTGTGAGAAATGTATACTCATGAATTCAGACGAATAGGAACAAGACTTTTTTCAGAGGGACTGGTTGGTGGAAATTTTGGCAATATGAGTGTCAGATCCGGCGACGGTTTTTATATCACTCACACGGGGTCCTACCTTGATGACCCGGGTGAGCCGGTATTTGTTCCACTTGAAGGACCGGTACCAAAGGAGGCATCAAGCGAATACCGGGTCCACCGTGAAGTATACCAGAAAACACGCCATAATGCAATAGTCCATGCCCACCCGGCCCATGCCGTGGCACTTTCAATTATTACGGGGGAGATTATCCCAAGGGATAGTGAAGGAGAGATGCTCTGCCCGGTCATCCCCGTGGTGTACGGCATCCCGGGGTCTGATGAACTTGCAATGAATGTTTCAGACTCGCTCTGCCTTTCAAAACTTACTATCGCTTCTGGTCACGGGACGTTTTCAGCCGGAAAAACACTTGATGAGGCATATGTATTCACATCGCTTGCAGAACACTCCTGCCGGGTACTGACATTGATACAACAAAAAAACTAGGGTATCGATTATTTTGAAGAAAACGGTTTCACCAGTGTTTTATTAATCATGATCACCCATCGATGGACGAGTAACAAGGTCGAGGTCTTTATACAATACCATTGAACTATTTAGGAGCAATGATCCCCTTTATCGATCTCGTCCTGAACTTTGACCATTACCTTCCGGAAATTATCCTGGCCTACGGGCTCCTGACATATGTCCTCCTGGTAGCGATCATTTTTCTCGAGTCCGCACTGGTGGTTTTCCCTTTCCTCCCTGGAGATTCACTTCTTTTTATCTCAGGCGCCCTTTCGGCCACCGGGTTACTGAACCCCGAGTTACTCATTGTCTTGCTGATTATTGCGGCAATTATCGGGGGAGTGGTGAATTTCCTGATTGGCCGGTATCTTGGCCAAAAAATACTCGATAAAAAAATCGGTTTTTTCAGGCAGGAATATATCGACAAGACCCACATGTTCTTTGAAAAATACGGAGGATTTACCATCGTTATTGCACGATTCGTCCCGTTTGTCCGAAGTTTTGCCCCTTTTTTTGCAGGACTCGGGCAGATGAATTTTTCCCATTTCTTTTTGTATAATGTAATCGGCGCTGTGCTATGGATCCTGTCATTTACCCTTGCGGGTTATTTCTTCGGGAACCTCCCGTTTGTGCAGGAAAATTTCAGCCTTGTAATACTACTGATCATTGGGATCTCGCTGATCGGAGTCTTCTCCATAATCCTCAACATGTTCAGGTCATTCAAAATCACCAATCTTTTCAGTCGAGGGAAAAAGGAATGAGCCGGGATTTTTTCGGCGATCCGGTAATCATCCTGGTAATTCACAATATGCACCATACGAGGAACCGGGACCTTCCAGTACCACGCAGGTTAATATGCAAAAATGTGGAGATAATGTAGCGAATAATTGAGAAAGGAGCCGCATAGAAATGATTGTGGATAAGCTATCACGCCTGACCCCTGAACAGCAACGCGAGGTCGAAGATTTTATTGACTTTCTCATTACCAGGGATTCCAATACCCCCGTCAGCCCCTATAATCACGGAACGGAAGACAATTTATTCGGGATCCGGGATGATATGAAACAGCCCGCACCCATGATCTTTGCAGAGGAGCGTCCTGTGGCTGGCCACGTTGATCAGGATATCCTTCCGGACTACCCTGAATACGGTGGGTCAGGAACTATTGGGAAAACAAGGGAACCTGAAAGGCGGATAGTAGTCCCTCGCAGGGTTGAAAAAGAACCGGGAAAATTGGTGGACTGGATTGATTAATCCACGGATTTAGGTTATTCTTTTTTTATTGGTAGTTGTGAATCACATGGCCGCCCTGTAGAATCCCATGACGATTGTATGACATCATATTGATTGGGGTTGATATGAGGGCCGGGTTTTTTTAGTTGTAATCCATGATATATTATAGCAACTATTTTATATAATCGCCATTTCATGCTGGTATATGGCTGGGTTGAGTTATATCTGGGTAGCTGCACTTTATGCGGTGATTACGGTCTGCGTGATCAGTTTTGTTGTGCGGACCCTCCTCCACAGGAATGATAAGAAGTTCAGGACTATCATATTAAACGAGGCCGGTTATCCGAGCCTTGCAATATTCCAGTTCCTGCTATGGACGGTGGTGGTCGCATTTTCGTACCTGATGATATATTATCTCAGGATCAATTCGGGGCTCTATGATCCCCCATCCACAATCAGCACAAATATCCTGATATTGCTTGGTATCAGCACTGCCGTCCCGATTGTAAGCGCAGGAGTCAACAGTGTAGTTTACCATGGAAGTCAGTCAACACCTGAAATCCCAACAGAATATAAGTGGTCTACGATGTTGCTTGAAAATGGGAAGGCATCCCTGGCACGGTACCAGATGTTTCTCTGGACGTGGATTGGGATAGGCCTCTATATAGTGATCCTGTTTTATACGGTCTTTAGCCCGGCAACGATTGCTAATCCACAGCTTCTTGAGCTTCCCGATATCGATCCTACGCTGGTAGTCCTTATGGGATTGAGCCAGGGGGCCTTTATTGGTGCAAAACTGTTCCCGAAAGGGGCACTTCAAGGCCAGCAGGAGGGTGGAGATGCTACCGTGGCAACCTATAGTTCCAGAGATTCTCCGCCTGAGGAAAAAAAATAGTTTGATCAATTACGGGAGCAGATCCCCATACCATGATGAAGATTCAAAAAAAAATTGGTTGGCATGGGTGCGGGATTTAAACCCGTATTAACGTGAGGGCTCCGCCCTTCGATCCCGGCAAGACCTGACGGTTTCAACAAAGCCTGATAAATGAAAAATGAAAATGAAAAATGGACTCGACGGGATTTGAACCCGTGGCCTTCACGTTGCAAACGTGACGATCTACCCCTGATCTACGAGCCCGCACAGGTTGCGCTATACTAGTTCCATGTGTTCGCATATATCTCTTGCTGAATGTCATTTTAGATCATGGTCAGCGGTTTTATGAACACTACCGCTATGGAGAAATCAGCACCACTTTTTCTCAAATATTTGCGAGGATAGAACCCGAAAGACTCCCCATTGAAAAATAAAGGAGGTATGTCAGCCTTTTTATTGAAAATATTTATTATACCGCTGCCGGACTTCATCTGGAATATCCTGGTACACAATATCGGCGGGCATTTCACCAAGCCCGATATCGATGGCATGCCGGATGTACGGGTGGTCCCGGACCCGTACCCCGGACAGATCCCTCACATAGTGGTTCAGGTACAGGAAGATCTTCTCGGTAATCAGTGGTACCAGGGGCACCGATGCTTTAAGGTCTTTTAAGAGAGCCAGCGCGAAAACTTCCGCCGCAACCTGGTCTTCACACCCAAATACGAGCGCGGGTTCAGGCCGGGTTATGTATGCCTTCCCAATCCCTTTGTTACCGGAACCTACACTGTAACGATCAGGCCCGAACGTTACCTGCGCCTCGGTAACGAGAAACATGGTGAACCTGAGCTTTTCCCGGACTGCATCAGAGATTTCAACAATCTTCTCAAAAAATTTCCCGGAGCCGTCATCTGCAACAGACATGGAGCTCCCCTGAGCTGCCCTCTGTATAAAACCATTATAAGGCCCGTTTGCATGGAATTCCATTCGGCTGTCTTCCCTGAGGAGCCCTACCATGATCTTGAGCCCAAGGGTTGCACCTGCCTGGCTGTGCGTCGATACCCTTGGCAGACTCATAATATGGTCTGCTTTCCGAACCCAGTTCGTGATATAAAAACCGTCCTTCCACGAGCTGGTTTTCGGGGAAGAATAATGGAAGAACCCTTCATCCCAGCCTTCTTCTTCAAAACTTACAAACCGGGCGGAATTGTTTCGTGCCATCCCGGACCGGATATAATTATCAAGGGTTTTCCCCCTGATTACACCACCGGGATGGTGAAGGACGTGCCCTATCCCTGACTGGTCACCAATCACGACGGTTGCACCACGATCCGCAAGGAGTTGCGACGTCACTTCTAGGGCAAGAGGGTGTGTCGTCGACGGGTACGGATCTCCTGAATTGAGTGCGGGCTTCAGGAGAACGATATCCCCGGGTGTGAGCCACTGGAAATTATTGGTCGATTTCAGAATGAAATCTGCAAGGGTGTCGCGAACCACCTGGTCTGAAGGGCCGGGAATACCGGTAACATAGACAGGTTTCATACGAAAAATTCAGGATATGACCTGATAATGGTATCAATACATGACCAGCGACCTGCTATATATTGCCAGTAGCTAAAACTTAATGAAGAACAGCCAGAATATATTTCTAAAACAGGAAGTGACTAATAATGGCAAAAATTATTATTGAGCCAAAACGCGGACAAGACGGGCAGATTGATTATGTCGTGACCTACCAGGACGTTAAAACTGATAACCAGTTCATGGTCACAACAACCAGTGATGCGGGTGAGGCCCTGTTAAGACTCAAAGAAACGCTCGAAAATGAAGTCAATGAAATGGTAAAGAAAAAATAATCTCCTTTTTTTCCGGACGGTTCCGGTTCCGAAAATTCATGTATTCTTTCCGGAGAAAAACAGATCCATGGACTTGGCGGGATTTGAACCCGCGGCCTTTACGTTGCGAACGTAACGATCTACCCCTGATCTACAAGCCCACCCGATAAAAAAATGGTTATTAAAGAATGATTTCGATATCTAACTTTTCTGCCAGTTCCTTATATCTGTTCCTGATTGTAACCTCGGTCACACCTGCGACCTCAGCGACTTCTCGCTGTGTCCGCCGCTCTCCGCCGAGAATTGAAGAAATATAGATTGCAGCTGCTGCAACCCCGGTCGGGCCGCGCCCGCTTGTCAGTTCGCGTTCGCCTGCCTGCCTCAGGATTTCGACGGCACGGCTCTGCACTTCACCTTTTAAGGTGAGACCTGAACAGAACCTGGGCACATAATCAATCGGTGACGTGGGGAGAAGTTTCAACCCGAGTTCACGGGAGATGAAACGGTACGTGCGCCCTATTTCCTTCCTTGAAACACGGGACACTTCGGCGATCTCATCAAGTGTCCTTGGGACATTGCACTGCCTGCATGCCGCGTAGAGGGCCGCTGCGGCTACACCTTCGATACTTCTTCCACGGATGAGGTTCTTGTCGACCGCGTCACGGTATACGACCGCTGCAGTCTCACGCACGTTTCTCGGGAGACCGAGTGCCGATGCCATCCGGTCAAGTTCGGAGAGTGCGAAGGCGAGGTTCCGTTCGGTTGCATTTGATACGCGTATACGGCGCTGCCATTTCCGGAGGCGGTACAGCTGGGCCCGGTTCTTTGACGAAATAGCACGCCCGTAACTGTCACGGTTCCTCCAGTCGATCATTGTCGAGAGACCCTTGTCGTGGATCGTAAAGGTCATCGGTGCACCAACCCTTGACCTCTTCATCCGCTGGTCGTGGTCGAATGCACGCCATTCAGGTCCACGGTCGATGAAATCATCATCGATAACAAGACCACAGTTCTGGCATACCAGTTCGGCACGCTCATAGTCGTGGACGAGCTGCCGGCTGCCACATTCGGGACATACCGTCTCGGTGTGGTCTTCAGCCTTCTTTTCGTGCTCCTTCACACGTTCCTTGACACGATTTTTGAGGGCTTCCCTCTCGTTCTGGAGAATTTTTAATTTTTCTACTTCCTGCATACTGCCTCACCTGCCCTACTTCGAATATAACTTCTCACCAGCCACCGTCTCACACGGGTTACGACAGAGGACAACCGCGTAAGGGGACGAGACCTTTCCAAACACGTCCATAATTTTCCCAACGGGTTTCATCCGCCTGTCAATAACCTCGCTGTATAAACGGGGAAGTTGTGCAGCATCACACTGCACGATCAGCATACGCCTGCCATATCTATTCAGAGCGCGACCAATTGCTCTCACAGAAGTTACCTCGATAGAATGCCGGGCAGCTGACTTGTACAGCTGAATGATTTAGCAATCTATATATATTGATAGTCGTTGTATAAAAGGTTGTTGTAAAATTTTATATATTGATTTTAGTAAACTCACCGGGACAACCATTGTTTGATATTTAAAGACATTACCTGCCTGCATTCTTCCTCATCAAGTCCAGCACCCCTTGCAATCGAAATCCGTGCGCGTTCGTCGAGGAGATCGTGCGGGGCATGGGCATCCGAGTCCACCACGAGCGTGCAACCATGCTCCCTTGCAAGTTTTGCCACGTGACCATTCGCACGGTTATGGCCACCCCGCGAAGTTAGTTCCAGGGCAATCCCATTTTTAGCTGCTAATTTCATATCGGACGCTGTGATAAGTCCCGGATGGGCAAGGACATCCACCAGGGGACAGGTGCATGCTGCATGATTAGTACCCGGTGCAACAGGTTCAACGAGGGTCTCCCCATGTACCAGCACGATATCCGCACCTGAATTTTTCGCGAGTTCGGCAAGGGAAGGGATCTCAACCGGGGGTACATGGGTGATCTCCACCCCGCACAGGAGGTGGACACCGAAATGCCCGGATGAGGTACGTAATACCTGCAGGTTTTCAACGACTGCCCTGGTATTGGTAGCATCGACATGATCGGTAATTGCAACCGTCGTATACCCGATGACTGACATCCGGCGTATCAGCTCAACCGGCAGCATCTCCCCGTCACTCACAAGCGTATGCGTATGGAGGTCGTAGAGCCCGGTCATTTTCTGGCCTCCAGTTTTGCACATACACGTTTCAGCAGTTCCGGTTTCGATTTATCCCAGGTGACCACGATACGCCCTTCCCGCTTGGCCCAGTGACCGGGGTGATGCTTCTGTTCGGCAAGGTATTTCACACCGCTTTTTTTCAGCGAGTTCTCAAGGTCAGCGAGTGTGGGGTTTTTTATCGCCTTTGACAGAGGCACTTTCCTCCCCTGTTCGCGCTTAAGGCTCGCGTTGAAATAGCAGGGATAGAGAATGCACGCTCCTTTCATGATTTCATATGTTTGGGAGTGAACCTATAAACAATGTCGGAGGAAACATAATACTCATGCACCATATCGACGTCAGAATTGAAAAAGATGTATACGACGTCAATAATAATATTGCCGACGCTAATTCATCCCATCTTAAGGAGCATGGGGTCCGGGCCTTTGATCTGCTCGGGGCAATCGGGTCCGGCAAGACGGCCCTGATCGAACGGATGGCCCCCCTCCTGTTGGAAAAGGGTTTAAAAGCCGGCGCTATTGCTGGCGATGTGTACGGTGATGATGATTTCAAGAGGATCGTGGCCCTGGGGATCCCGGCGGTGAACGCGAACACCGGCAAGGAATGCCACCTGGATGCCCACATCGTCGAGCATGCCATTGACCACCTGCCCCTCGGGCAGATTGATGTACTCTTTATCGAAAACGTGGGAAACATGGTCTGCCCCACGGATTTCCGGCTTGGTGCCGAGAAACGCATCGTGGTCGTGAGTTCGACGGAAGGCGACGACGTGGTCAACAAGCACCCGATGATGTTCCGCGGCTGCCAGATCGGGGTGATCAACAAGGTAGACCTTGCACCGCTGGTAGGGGCTGATCTCGACCGGATGGAGCGGGACATGCACCGTTATAACCCGGGAATGCAGGTATTCCGTACTAATTTAAAGACTGGGGACGGTGTCGCACCCCTCCTCGGTGCCATACTCCGGTGATCAGTTCAACATATATAGCACAGGGGGCAATATTTAGAGCACTATCGCAGGGAAGGATTCCGGCGATGATATCGTAAATGGGGCAATTACAATGCTTTGGCAAGGTAGATCAGTCAGGCAGGCAACCGGCGGAAGGTACCGGCCTGCACAGGGTAAACGAAGAGCAGAGATCGGTTCAGGACCCGCAGATACCCATATTGGCGTAGACAGGATCAGACTTGTCCGCACGTTTGGCGGGAACCAGAAGATTCGTGCATTACGGGCAGCCTATGCAACCGTATCCACTCGTTCAACCGGAAAGGCACAGAAAGTAAAGATCGAAAAGGTAGAGAAAAACGGGGCAAACCCCAACTACGTACGGAGAAATCTCCTTACCAAGGGCGCAATTATTCACACCGAACTCGGTAGCGCACGGATTATAAGCCGCCCCGGCCAGAACGGCGTAATCAATGCCATTCTGATCGAATAAATTCTTTTTTTCCCGGCTTTCAGGGGATCCCGGACAATTTTTTAGAATTCTAACCACGTTGCAGGTGCTCGCAATTCCACCGTCACCACTAATCCCACAGTATGGAAGGCGAAAACTTCGGGATATGATTATTGATATACGGGAAGAGGAACCCGCGGCACCAATGAATTGATAGCAGCCCTGGCAGAATAGTACTGGGGACAACATGGGAATCTGGCACATGGTGGTACGAAGGGATGAAAACATGACAGGGGAGGCCCTGGTTTGAGCCTTATAACAACGATTGCGGCACCATTCCGGCATACGAGGAAAGACAGGCTCAAGAAAAATGAGATCGTATACTACCTCGCATTTGACAGGAAATGGATGAGTATCGAGCAGGCCAATATCATCCTGAAACGTGCACTGGACGAGGGGCTCGTTGGATATGACGGGGAGATGCTCGCCCCGAAATTTGATATCCAGTCTGTTGAGATCCCTATCGGCTTCAAACCATCCCAGTCGGTTTTTGAATTAAACGATCCGGTCCAGTCACTGGTCGACCAGGTGGTAAAATCAAGCGGCAGGCAGGAGACCGAGATCATCGCCGAGATGAACCGCATGAAGTCGAAGGATTTTGACGACCTTCTCAGGCCCGAAGCTGCCGTGATTATTCTTGCAAAGCGCTACGGTGTCCCTGTTGAGGAACACATTGCGGCCCTGAAAGAAAACCTGTTAAAAAAGTATTGAGTTATGCTGCCTTTTCGGCGGGCGCTGCCTTCGGGAAGATCTCCTCGAGGGCTTTTTCACCGTATGTGGTGACCTTTGCATTTATCTGGACAAAATCTGCTGTAATTTCGTTCCCGCGGACTGGTTTCCTGCGGCGTTCCCCATCCATGACCGGGTGGAAACCTACACCGCCTGCGAGCAGCAGTTTTCTGCGTCCCGCAAACGGAAGGTTCTGCTTTGCAGGAGTACCGTTCCTGTCTGATGCACCGGTGATCTTCATCCTGTACCCGGCAATGCCGAGGGATGTTGCATCTACTTCGTCTCCGACATGTTTACCCATAAGGAATGCTGCCGCGCCGCCGCTTACGTCGACTTTGTGGGACTGTCCGTTTTTCGGGTCTGATAAGACTATTTTAAATTCAACCATTTATCTCATTCTCCGGTTATTTTTATCCTGATCCGGGGGATACCGCAATCCCGTTTGCTGCCCTTTAGATGGATACAGGACCACACCTGGGGTGAAAATCCTGGATTTTGTGACGGCCCGCCCGTGCGGAACCATCCGGGAAGTACCAAGTACATTGGGCGAATATGCTATTAAATACTACTTTCCCCAGAAGGGTTCAGTCCGTCGTTTCATCGAGGTGAACTCCCCGAGTACTTCCTGTGTCGGGATGGGGAGATGGGAAAGCATTTCGCGCTCCAGGACTTTTACATGGCGCTCCGGGATATCAACATACAGGTCGTCATCCACATCCAGCTGCCGCCCAACGGTCGCCCCTTCAATCGAGATCGCAACTTCCTTACCTGCTTCTGCCTCCCGGATCGCCTCCTGGTTATACTGGATGGACTTCAGATGGCCGACCTTCTTACCGTCCCGCTGGACAAGGTTCACATCGGTCCGGAGTGCGCCGCCGAGGACCCTGACACCTACCACCGCCGGGTTACTCTGGCGGAAGATACAATTCGGGAGGACCCGGATCTTTGCCGGCATCACGATCTGCTCGAACCGCTGTTTTTCCTGTTTCCGTTTTACATCATCGCGCCATGCCACGTAATCATCCACGAGCTGGTAAATCACGCGCCCGGAAAAAACCCGGATATGGGCATACACGGGATCCTTGATCATATCTCCCGCATCGGGAAGGATCGCAGTATTGAAACTTAATAAAACACGATAATATGGATTTTTTATCGTCCCAGTCTCGATGATGTCATGACGGCTGACCGGGCCGACACTGGCCTTCATTACCTCGATATTCTTCTCTGTCAGCTCCTTGCAGATCGCTTCAAGGGCCCCGATGGTGTCTGCCTTGATAACAAGCCCCTCAGGGCTGAGCTGGACATGGATATCCTCCATCTCTCGCCTGATCTCTTCCATTGCCTCGCCTGGGTCCCCCCGTATGACACGGATTGGTGAACCGGCAATTACTTCCTCGAGATCAGGTGCCGTCAGCTTGATCCCGGCCGCAGCGGTTACCGACTTGACACGTTCAAAACGGTCTTCGACAAGGATCTCCTTCATAGGCCGTGGCTTGAGGAGCGACCGGACCTTCGTAATTATCGGTCCGTCCTGCGTGGCAGCGGCAATCTCATCACCGACCGATAACGTACCGTCATATAGGATTACATCAAGGGTAGTTCCGAGTCCACGCTCTTCCTTAACTTCAAGCACGGTGCCTTTTCCAGGCCCTTCCACACTCAGTGCAAGGGAATCTTCCATGTACCGCTGTGCGAGACCGATCATCACCATCAGCAGCTCGGCGATCCCTTCACCTGTATGTGCGCTGACAGGGACTATTGCCAGGTTCCGCTGGAAATCATTCACACGGTCAAACCGCTCTGCAGAGAAATCAAGGTCTGATAACTTGCCGACAATTTCGTAGACTTTTTTCTCGAGGAATTCCTTTACACGTTCATTCTGTTTTGAGTACGTAACGGAAAATGCGTCACCCGGGTTCGGCCTCCAGCCATGCAGCTTGTCCATCTTGGTGGCCGCGAGGACAAACGGGGTCTTGCAGGCCCGGAGGATCTGCAATGCCTCGATAGTCTGTGGCTGGAACCCCTGGTTAATGTCGACGACGACAATCGCCATATCTGCGAGTGCCCCACCCCTGGCGCGCAGGGTGGTAAATGCCTGGTGCCCGGGCGTATCGATAAAGAGGAGGCCAGGGACATTGGTTGAGAGCTTTTCCATCGCTCCGCTCATCAGCCTGATGGCATCTATCGGGACCATCGTTGCGCCAATATGCTGGGTAATCGCACCCACTTCTGATTTCACTACTGATGAGCCCCGTATCCTGTCGAGCAGGGACGTTTTCCCGTGGTCGACATGCCCGAGCACGCATACAATAGGCGTCCGGATCTTCTGATGTGTTGCCGTATTCACCACCCCTGAAGCGATTGACAGGATGATATGGAAGTGTTGAGAGCAGGGCCCGGATAAATATCGGGAAAAGACCGCGAATGTCCGCGGTCTTCCCCCCTATTCATCAGGTAGACAACAATTCATCACTCACTGCTATGTAATAGCGCATAGTGATTATTAAATAGTCTCTTTTATCGCATCCGGGCAGTTGTTGCGTTTATTGCAATCCCGGGAAACTATTGAGAAGAACAGGCATGAGAGAAAGTGGCTGGGACTACCTCGCAGGACATCTGCCGCTTTTGGATGAACAAAAAAAATCACCCACTTACCAGTACTGGAATGCTGGAGTCTCAAGCAGTTAGCTTAAGTATATTCAATCACAAAAGTAAGAGGGATATTTTGCCAGGGTGGGGTAGTTGGTTATCCTAGGGGACTGTGGATCCCCCGACCCGGGTTCGAGTCTCGGCCCTGGCCTTATTACCACGTATTAAAATCTATTCTCAATTCCGGGCATGAATTGGTTGTGTTGAAAGGATCAGCCAAACGATGTGATCCCGCAAAGGAAGGGCACTACACCTTATTCCTATGGGGTTCTCTATTTGAGATTATCGCCATTCTGGCAATCTGCCGGATAAAACAAATTAAGTGATTATTGCTCCCGGTGACCCCCCTTTCTCGTATAAGGCAGGGAATACCGGTAGCTCACAATAAAGCCCACCACCAGTGCGATGGCCATTGCAGGGACGAGTGTTTTCTCAAAAACGATGGCAATGATCAGGGCAATGGCCATAGGACTCCGGAGTAGTGCGACACTGATACCGGCAATGACGCAGACGAGGCATACCGAGAGGGGGATGAAGGGAAAGAGCCGGAATACCAGGATCCCGACCGTACCCCCGATAAAGAAACTCGGGAAGATGTATCCACCCGCAAACCCGGTGGAAAATGAGAAGGTCACAAGGAGGATTTTTACTACGACAAGGACGAAGAGCAGGAGGATGCTCACTTCGAGGTAGTTATTAATGAGTACCTGGAGCTGCTCGTTACCCATGAAAAGGGCGAGAGGGAGGAGCATCCCGGCAACCCCTAACCCCAGACCTCCAAGCAGGCCGAGTAGCACCGGCCGGTTCTCAAGCGGTTCGAATATTCCCCGCATTTTCTTGTACGTGAGGATAAAACATATCCCGCATGCCCCGCCAAGCACGCCAAGACCAACTGCATAGAGAAGGTCGATGTTCCGGAACTCAGGGTAGGCCGGCAGCGTAAACACGTTGCCGAGGAATGTGCCGGAAAGCAGGAAATAGGCTGCAAATCCCGCCGTAGCCGCAACAATGGACGGGAGGACCGCTTTCCAGGTCATGACACCTTTCTCAAGGGTTGTCTCGATGAAAATGAGCGGCCCGGCGAACGGTGAGGTCAGGAATGCACCGAAGAACCCGCTGATGGCAGAGAGCGATGACAGGGTGACAACCGGGGGAGGCATACGGGCTTTCTCGGCAATTGCTGTACCAACTGCACCAGTAGAGACAGTAAGTGGTCCTTCAGGCCCGAGGGGGGCCCCGCAGACAAGGGAGACCAGTCCCCGGAGAAAGAGTTCAATTCCCCGTTTCAGGTCGAACCTGCCTTTCTCGGTAAACTCGACAAGGTCCTCTGCCATGATGGCAATCTCGCCATTAAAATAATGCCGTATCAGCCCGGCACCAAGCCCCCCGATAATACAGATTACGAGGATCCAGGGATTAAAGACCGGATACAGGGAGTACACGGGAATCCCGTTCCACAGGAACCCGGTGATTACATTCTCCAGGAAAAAGAAAGCGATCATCAGGAGGGCGCCGATTACCCCGACTATGGAGACAAATATAAGCAGGAAATAAAACTTCCTGCTGTTTAACGAATCAGTGGGTTCATCGATCTTAGTACTATTGACATCCTCAGGCATCGCGTTCTCCTTTACAGAGTGGGAAACCGGGGAGTATTAAATTCCACCGCTTTGCTTAGTGCCCACAAAAGTCCGCAGGCGCGGACCGGTATTATTACGACAAATAATCGTTCGATTTTTATTGTTCCTGTTAATTGCCATTTTTTCACAAATTCTTCTCTTCGAATTATCAGGCTCTTCCGGATTGTTTTTCTTATTTTTATAGGTAGAACTGAGAGGATTGTATCCTGGAGCAGGGTATCGTGATATTTCAAATCCCCACTCCCTCAATATTGACCAGTCTATGGCTCAGAGCGGTGCGGTATGACTGGCAGCAAGGGCGAGAAATCCGAAGATATAGAGCGCTGCTACAAAGAATGCTGTATTGATGACGCTCTTTGTCGCACGTGCCCTGATTTCCAAGACGTACATTGCATCGTACGCATTGAGGAGCAGGGCACAGAGCAGGTAGGTGCCATAGGTCAGAAGACTAAGCCCACACGCGAGGGGCCCCCAGTTCAACCCCGCAGCCGTTAAGGCGATCAGCCCGATCGCAAGGTTCGCATACCCGACCTCAAGCTGGAACTCCGGGCGGTCCTGGACCCACCCCATCCTTGCCTGGTCTGAACGGTAGAATACCGAGTGCCGGAGGAAACTCAGTAGCCCTACTATCCCGACAAGGGTTGCTGCTGCAACCCTGTACGCCAAATCAGGGTTAATGAACAGGAAATAGATCGTTACAATAATTCCGATAATTGTTGCAACGATTGAAGCGGTAAACAGTACCGATGCAATTGCCGGACCCGCAGCGGTTCTGGCCATAGTAAGTATTGGAGGCTGGATTAGTCAAATAACTGATATTATATACCGGAGGTCCGAACTAAATTTTTTTGTCCCTCGCCATACTTGTTACACTTCAGTAATTCACTATTCCCTCGGTCAACGGGTTCCGTTTTTGCCTGTCAGTAGTGCCATGCAGTAATTTCTGGCAAATAAAGATAATATACCCAGATGGATTACTCATCTGCCCCAATGGGGGGACGGTGTTATTAAAATGAAGAATACAGCAGCATCACTTGCAAATAAGGAAAATATCGAGCGCTGGAAAGCAGTTATTGAACTTGAAAGATTCGGTCAGCCGGCAGCCGATTATCTGATCCCGGCACTAAAGGACGATGATAGGTGGGTCAGGTACCTTGCGGCAGATGCACTTGCAAATATCGGTGCGGTCCAGTCGGTGACCCCGTTGATCACGCTTCTGAAAGATCATGACCAGGACGTCCGCTTTGCTGCCGCTGCAGCACTTGGCAAGATAGGGGACCCAAAGGCATTACCGGGACTTGAATCGGTACTGAAATCCGATAACGCTTATGTGAGGATCGCGGCGGAAGAAGCGATCGAAAGAATTTCCCCGGTCAGATGATGGTGTAATCCCGGGGGTCTTAACGGACCGGACAGGTATTTCGTTACAGTATTTCATCCAATCCTTTTTTATTTCCCCGGTTTCCATGATAGCACCGAACGGATGAGAAGAAGATTGTGTTGCGGCAATTTTTCAGGAGACCCGCCTGAGATCGTTTTCTTCGCTACCGGAAATATTCTTGGCAATCGTCGATATGCCGAATATGTGACCATTTTCATCTTTGATAGGAGACAGGGTAATGGATACCGCGACAGGTGACCCGTCCTTCCTTATACGGATTGTCCGAAAATGTTCAATGCGTTCCCCATTACGGACCCGTTGAAGGAATATCGGCAGCTGGTCCCGCAATTCAGGTGAAATAATCACCGCAATAGATTTCCCGATTATCTCGTCAGCAAGATAGCCGTAGATACGCTCCGCTGCATTATTCCAGCTGATGATGGTCCCGTCAAGCGTTTTTCCAATGATAGCATCATTGGAAGAGTCCACAATTGAGGCGAGAATTGAGCGGAGCCGTTCTGATTCGTTTTTCGGGGTAAGGTCTTCATACACAACGAACTGCTCCCCGTTCTGGAGGTTTAACGGGAAAAACCGGACCTGGCGAACAGTTCCATCTTTGCATGTGACGGGGTATACACGGGACCTGACATCTTCAGGGCTTGAGTGTGCGATGTCATTTTTCCATGTGAGTATCGCCTCATTGCGCCCAGTTTCATCAGGAAATGCCCTTAATAACCAGTCCTTTCCAGTGGGAATATCGGCAAGCGTATAGCCGAACAGGCGTTCAAACATATTGTTCAGGTACCGGTAATTCGATCCATTATCCATTATCGAGATAGGGAAGGGAGATAGATTAGCAAGTGTGCGGAACCGTTCTTCACTTTCCCGGATTTTTTCTGTACGTTCCATCTTTTTGGTAATGTCCCGTCCAACGGACTGGTATTCGATCACCTTCCCGCCTGAACCAAAAATTGCACGATCGCTCCACCAATGCCAGGCGATCGTTCCATCGGGCATCAGGACCCGGTGTTCAACAGTTTTTACAGGGTTTTCAGGTGTGAGTGATGCCAGGTGAGCTTTCATTGACCTGGCATCGTCGGGGGGTAGTACCACGTGGTGAGGGGACCCGATACAGTCTTCTTTTTGTAATCCAAAATACCGGCAATAGGCATCGTTCAGAAACGTGAATATTCCATCAGGGGTAAAACGACAGATAAACTCAGTCTGGTCCTCGACAACAGTGCGGTACCGCTCCTCGCTCTCTTTTAGCGCAAGGTCTGCCTGCTTGCGATTATGGTTCATCAGTGTAATCGCAATCTGGTCGGCAAGCTGGCATGCAAATGCGACCTCGTCACTATCCCAGTGATGCTGACGGTCAACATGCTCAAAGCAGAGGACCCCGAGATTCTGCCCGGTGACCCGTATCACCGCATCCAGCATTGAGGTAATACGGTTCGGTTTGAGGTAGCCATCCACATATCCCGCCGTGCGTGGGTCTGTCAACGGATCATTGGCATCGATGTACTTTGCTGTGCTTAACGCGTCAAATTCATTTATATATTCATGACGTTTCAATACCGCGTCGCAGGAGTGTCGATCATACAAGCCCTCGTACTGGTCAATGCATCGCAGTTCATCTCCTTTGCTGTTAAAAAGCCATACGCTTGCCCTTTCCACACCTAACACTCCTGAAGAAACTTCAGTAAGACTTGCGGACAGTCCATGAACGTCTCCTGAAAACAGGTAGGGGGAGATAGAGATAGTACCCAGCACCGCCTGCTGATCCCTGGCTCTTTTCAACGCAGCAACAATGTTTTCCTCCACCCGCTTGCGTTCGGTGATGTCCCGGCCAACTGACTGATACTCCTTCAGGCGGCCTTCAGCTTGAAAGATCGCACGGTCGACCCATCGTTGCCAAAGGATGCTGCCGTCCGGCATGACGGTCCGCTGATCGATCACCTCAACCGGATGTTCCGGGTTTAGGGATGCAATAAGCCGGGCAACATTATTCCGGTCATCCGGATGAATAACAGGCCGGAACCGGGAGCCGATTATCTCCTCCCGGTTCAGCCCGAAATAGCGGCAGTATGCTTCATTCACAAATATGTGGGTACCATCCGGGGTAAACCTGCAGATGAATTCGGTCTGATCTTCCACCACACCCCTATAACGTTCTTCGCTTTCACGGAGAGCCGTTTCAGCATTTTTCCGGAACGTTATATCCCGTATAAAGCCCTCGATACCTGTTACATGCCCGTCCGAATCGAAGAGGAGGTTGCTGTTCGTGGAGATTACGATGGGTGATCCGTCCTGCTTTTTTAATGTGACCTCGTAATCGGTAGTTTTTTGTTTTTCATAAATGACCTTTAAAAAAATTTCCCTGTCCGCCGGGTTGTCATATAATTTTTCTGTAATTTTCTCTCCGATAATTTCATCAATAGAATCATACCCTAAAAGCTTTGGTGCGGATGGACTTACCATAACAATAGTCCCCTCAGGGTCACAGCGGTAATATATATCCTGGATATTGTCAAGGATGGTACGGTACAGTAGTTCGCTCTCTGAAAGGGCCTTTTCAACCCGCTTCCGCTCCGTGATGTCCGTGTGGATACCTACGAGGCCGATAATCGTTCCCTTATCGTCCCTGATAGCATCCGCATGGTAACTGGCATCGAATTTTCGTCCATCCTTTGAGATCACGACGATTTCACCGCTACAGGAGTAACCCTGCATAATGGCCTCAAAAATTTCACGTCCTTTCTGTGCATCTTCATACGCTATTATGGGGAGAGGCGAACGTGCGAATTCTTCGGTCGTGTATCCGAACAGTTTGGTTAAGGCAGGGTTCTGGTAGATATGACGGCCATCAGAAGTTGCGATCCCAATCGCCTCGCTTGAGCTGTCCACCGCTTTCAGGATCCGGGTCAGGGTTTCCTCAACCTCCCTACGTTCGGTAATATCCTGCCCGACAGACTGGCACTCGACAAAAATGCCAGTATTGTCAAATATACCCCGGCTGCTCCACGCGTGCCAGCGGTATGTGCCACCGCCATTCAGCACCCTTATTTCAATATATCCGGTTGGCTGATCCGGAGTAATCCCGGAGATTTTTGCCTTAACAAGCGGGAGGTCTTCTGGAGAGATATAGGAGAAAATACTTTTCCCGGTTGCATCACTGCATGAAAGACCGAGGAAGCGACCAAGTGGTTCATTAATGAAGGTAGCGGTACCATCAGGGCGCCACCGGCAGATAAAATCAGTCTGGTCCTGCACGATCCCACGATAGCGGGCTTCAGAGACCATCAGGGATTCTTCGAACCTGATCTGTTTTGTGATGTCTTCCCCGATTATCGTAATACCCTCTTCCAGGTTATCAAATACCGTCGGGATAAGGCGTACACGGTAGTGGTGGTCTTCATTATGAGATGTAATGGCAAATTCACGCTGAATTTCCCCATTTTTCTGGATTTCATCAAACACTTCAGGAATGGCGAGGCGTTCGAGGAGGGGGGAGTTTGTTGTATCAATCCGGGTCCCCACAAGGTCATCCCGGGAGAGACCGAGTATCGAAAGTGCATTCTCATTCGCGTCCAGCACCCGCATATCGTTGTCAATCAGGATGATGATATCTGCGGAGAATTTCACCATGGCCGAAATCGGCATCCGCTGCGAGATGGTGTAAACCTTTGCCGGACCGTAGGTATTGAGGTTTACATCCCCGGAAATGAGGAGGATCTCAAGGTATTTTGCGGTTGAATTCCGGTTCAGCTCTAATTTCTGGGCGATGTCGGTAATGGTGAGACCGTTGCGATGGGAGCGGAGGAGGGTTTTTATCTTTTTAATAGTCTCCTGCCGGTTATCCATAATTGAAAACGTGAATAATTGCTATTAAATTACTATGAGACGCAATTCCGCCATTATTATATGATCCTGATTAATTTTAAGGAAAGTTAATTTTATTTTGTTTCGGCGTGAGAGCGAGTTTTTACAGGAAGAGGCCATGGCCTTCCAATTGGCAGAAAAATACAGTGCTTCTCCGAATAATACAGGAGGTTTTCAGTTATTTCCGTACAATGCCCAGGTGGTGCGCGAAGTTATACATTCTGTGAAACAGTTGCTTCGCAGCTCGAAAGTTCCCAGAATTATCCGCGATGCACATACCTGTGATGTCCCGGGGGATACCACGCTTCCAGCAATACCTGTCGTAAACCCAGTCTGGCAGGACCACGGTGATTTCAACGGTACCCTATTGTTATCCACCACCATTTTTCGGGATAAACCGCAGGAGCAGGTCAGGCCTCTTTTTTTACGATTCCTGCCCGGAGCAATGAGACACCTGCTGCAAGCAGGGTCAGCACGGCAGAAACTACCATGATGAGGGAAAATGCAGAAGAGAGGATGACCGGCCCGGCCTGGAGTACAGGCCCGGAATAGCCTGCATTGCTGGTACTGATCGATAACAGGATACTTGCCACCGAAACACCAAGTGCCATCCCGAGATTCCTGACCGTTGCACTGACACTTGATGCAATACCGATTTTTTCCGCCGGCAGCGAACTCATGATCTCGGTATTGTTGGGACTCTGGAACAGTACCATACCAATGGTCATCGGGATGAATGCAAGCACGATCAGGAGCAGTTCCATCCTCGTGGAAAGGACGGCCAGCAGGAGCAAAGAGCCAGTCGTAACAGCCATACCCACTGCAGCATAATATGGGGAATAATGGTTGTCATAGAGCCATCCCGCCACGGGGGAGCCTACCACCATGATCACGGGGATTATCAGGAATACAAGGCCGACCTGCGAGGGAAGGAGATTGAGGACACCCTCAAAATAGAACGGGCCGAGGATATTCACCATGAAGAGAGCGATGAAATATAACGCGGTGGCGAGGACGGGCAGGCAGAACGCAGGTACGCGGAAAATTGAGAGGTCCAGCAGGGGATTTGACACCCTCCGCTCAGTCAAAAGGAAGAGTGCAAACGAGGCCAGGAAAATAGCGGTATAGACCGCTACCGGCCGGGTAACCGCGAGGTCCGCTGCAAGGGATGACAGTGCGAGCATTAAGGATACCATGAAAATGACCATGGTCACTGCCCCCGTCCAGTCCATCCTGGCATCTTTCCGGACAGGGCCTCCGGAGCCGAAATATTTCATTGCGACCGGGATCAGCACCGCTCCGATCGGGACATTAATCAGGAATATATACTGCCATCCAAGCGTATCAACAAGGAAACCCCCGAGTACCGGTCCTGCGATGCTGCCTATGGCGACAGTGGCGCCGACATACCCCATGGATTTTCCCTGCTCCCCCCGGGGGTATAACTGGTAAATGATCGCACTCGAGATGGAGAACAGCATTGCAGCACCGGTAGCCTGGACAACCCGGAACAAGATCAGGACCGGAAGGTCAGGTGCGAGGCCGCAGGCGAGTGATCCAAGGGTAAACACTACGAATCCGAGAATAAACATCCGTCCCCTTCCGACATACTCCGAAACTCTCCCGAATATGAGGAGAAGACTTGTCAGCGTCACGAGGTACGCGGTGACGACCCACTGGGAGTACGTTACATCCACCCCAAAATAGGTTGTAATAGTGGGGAGAGCGATGTTTACCACGTTACCGTCGAGGACTGCCATAAAAATAGCAGCAAAAACGATAAATGCCATGAATCGTGGCTTTTTCGTATCAGCGGTTGTATGACCGGCAGGAAGGGACATTCGACCGTATAACATGTCATCCATCCGGGTTTATAGTTTCAGGGTTAGCGGGTTACCTGTAAGCAGGCATTCTTTCAGTCAGCCAGACCCCGCTGTATCGCAACCAAAAAGTCCACCGGGACCGGAATCATATAAAAGACCCGGAAAAGAAAGGGGGAAAACAGTTCGGTTTAATTAATTTTCCCGGTTTCTTTCCAGAACTCGTACTCATGGACCCATACGTCCTTATTCATAAGGACAAGGTTTTTCATATATTCCGCACGCTCCCGGTGAAGTTTATCCTGTTCTGGGAATTCCTCGGCGTTAATGATCGCATCTGCGAGAACGGTCCCCAGGTTATAGGCATCTTTCTCCCGGTTCGTGATGGCGGCCGGGTTGCCAAGGATGTTCACCCCGATAAGACCTACAGTCGTTGCACCCATTTGCTGGAGTGAGCGGTTAAGGTAGGCGGCAACGTCTTCTGCACCGGAACCGCCTGCGGTCGATACCGAACAGCCGTACTTTCCCGAGAGCATCTGGCAGTGGATCACGTCAGCCATCCGGTCAAGGATAACCTTGGTCTGGGCGGTCACATTATTGATATAGTTCGGTGAGCCTAGGACAATCCCATCGGCATAAAGAATTTTTTCAAGCAGTTCCGGGTAATCATCGGTATGGATGCATTCCCCTTTCGCATAGCAGACACCGCAGCCGGTACAGAAATTGATCTCTTGTTCGCAGAGGTCAATATATTCGATATCCGCACCTGAACCCTCCGCACCTTCGAGTACCTTCATCACGAGGCGGAGGGTCTGGCTGTTTTTACCATGTGGGCTTCCGTTAAGACCAATAATGTCCATTTTTACACTCCCAATCTGTTCCTTTTATCCGGTTTACTGCCACCCATTAATATGTTCTGGTCCTGGTGTTCCCGGTAGGACCAGGTTCCCGGGATCGTTATCCTGGCTTGATCATGGACCATGCACCGCCTCGAGCACAACCTCCCACGCATGTAATTTTTCGGCAAACGAAGTCCGGGCATTGGCCGGGCTGGTCGAGGGAAGGGTATGAACATGTACCTGCGACGGCCATTCCGGCCTGAATTTCCCAAGATGCAAGCCTGCCGTAGAACCGTTGGCAATTACTAACCGGACGCTCGGGTGGTGATGAAGGAACAGCGGGATGTCATTTGGGGTAACATTCCGGATGGCATGGTCCATTGCACCATGACGCTCGCAGGAAAAGATTACGTCCCAGAGTCCGATGTTGCGTTCCTTCAGTCCTGCAAGCTTTTCCTTATACGGTAACCCCTTTGATATCCCAAGGTGGATCTCCATGATCTTCCAGAACTGGTTCCTTGGATTTGCATAATACTCTCCCGACTCAAGTGAGAGGGGACTTGGAAAACTCCCAAGGATCAATACACGGGGAGAACCGCCGGGTTCAACCGGTAATCCCTGTAATAATGGGATTACCATACCAGTTCACAGGTACTACAGTTCCTGCTCTTAACCGCGCTCTCCTTCATGGTTCAGTAGTCCTGTCAGATATGTACACCCTTTCCGGGTGCAGCCTGACGGGTAATTATCCTGGTACAGGTTTGGGATGTAGCCAGATAAAAAGATATTAATAATGCGATATACCACTGCTCATAACCGGAGGACCGGATGTCATCTACCCAGGCCGGAGCTATGGATAATAAAGTACCGATATTCGTGGAGAAAACAGGACGTGTTGAGCTCCTTGACCGGATGGAAAAGACTGACGGGGAATGGAGTGCCATCCTGACCAGGGACCAGTTTGCGGTTGCACGCAAAGCCGGGACCGAACCCGCGTTTTCAAACAAGTACTATGATTTCCATGAAAAGGGGACCTACCACTGTGTCTGCTGTGGCACGGACCTCTTCTCTTCGGATGCGAAATTCCGCTCAGGTACCGGGTGGCCGAGCTTTTATGCCCCCATATCGGACCTGAACGTAAAGACCACGGCCGATAAGACCGGCGGGATGGTACGGACAGAGGTGCTATGCACCCGGTGCGGGGCCCATCTCGGGCATGTATTTGATGATGGCCCGCCGCCGACGCATAAACGCTATTGCATGAATTCAGCTTCCCTGCGGTTCGTAAAGCGGTAGAACCCACACCTGGGATAGCCCCTGGCTAAAAAACACCGGGGTTAAATTATTTTTCTCATCTTTCAAGAGTAACTTCTAGAACCCCCAGCTCCCGCCGGGTAATTTCGGACCATACAAGTGTAATACAAGGAATGCCAGGGGAGCAAACAGGTATACAAGAGTGCTCCACGGGATACCTGCGAAGGCAAGTACAATTCCTGCGGCGGTAAGGACGGGTATCACGGCGGCCCGTTGTTTTCCGGCCCTGATTGTCCCATTGCTCATTGAAGGATCGATCAGGTGGCGGTTGGCAGTAGCATATCTCCATTGCAGGTAGAAGAGGGAACTTGTTACCAGCAGGTTGAGTTCAAAAATGAACGCGCAAATGGGATCAGTCGGAAAATCTCCGACCAGGTCAGTAGAAAACGGGATAAGCGCCACAAAGAGGAGTGATCCGATTGTCATCCAGAGGAGGTTGTGGTCTACATAAAGGATCTTGTGAAACTGCATATGGTGTATGACCCATAAACCCGCAATCAGGAGGAATGCAATAAAATAATGAACAAAATCAGGGTAGAGTTCCTGCAGCGTTGCCGTGACAAAGGCCGGGGTGAAATCATTGATATGAGAGGGGACTTCAATCCCGACGACCAGTAAGGTCATCGCGAAGGCGAATATACAGTCACTAAGGGCTTCAATCCTGTTCTTCCCAAACCCGATTTGCTTTACCGTCTCGCTTTCCTGGTTAATTTTAGATCACTCCATAACAGAGGTTATTTCTTTTCGAATTATGGGAATTTTCATCTCCCGTTGGAATCCCTTATGCGAAGGTCATAACAATTTGCATGGTGCATTTTCCTGTTTCCCCAAGGCTTATATCAAGAATGTATCCAGTACAGGTATTTAACACGTACTTGATAGCGGTAAAAATGAAACCGGGGATCATAACGATTCAAGGGAGTCGGATTACTGATGAAAAGAAAACTCTGTCCTTTTGATAAACTGGAATGTGTTGGAGAGCCCTGCATGCTGTTTTCTCTAAAAGAAGGAAATTGTGGTCTTGCGCTCCACGGCACACCCGCGGCCCTGCCCGTACAATATGAAAAATCAAAACCTCCCAGGGACATTGAACGTGGCGACCACGAGAGAAAATCCCGTTTCAAGGCTGAACTATTTGATTAGCGTACTGTATACCAGGTTCCCAGGAGGGCACTTTCCGGCATATATCACACCAGACTACAGGAGCGTCCCTACGTAATCGATGGTGGACTGCAGGGTTTTCAGGCGGGCATAGAATTTATCGTCCGATTCGACAATGGTCCACGGGGCATAGGGAGTATCGGTCTTTGCAAGCATTTCGTTAACTGCTTCACGGTATTCCCCCCATTTTTCCCGGTTCCTCCAATCCTCATCAGTTATCTTCCACTGTTTTTTTGAGTCTGTTTCCCGCTGGCGAAATCGCGCAAGCTGTTCTTCCTGGTCAATTTCAAGCCAGAACTTAACTATCCCGCCACCTTCAGATACAAAATTCTGTTCCATCTCGTTGATCTCGGTATAGGCCCGTTTCCATTCTGTTTCGGAACAAAACCCTTCCACCCGCTCAACAAGCACCCTCCCGTACCAACTACGGTCAAACAGGGTAATATGACCTGCTTTCGGAAAGTGGGAATAAAATCTCCAGAGGTAATGGTGCGACAATTCATAGTCATTCGGCCTGGAAACCGGTACCACCTCGTAACCTCTTGGATTCATACTCGCCGTAAGGCGGAGGATATTGCCTCCTTTCCCGGCTGCATCCCACCCCTCGTATACGATAATCAGGGGTACTTTCCGCTTATAGAGCAGGTATTGTGCCTCCCGAACCCGTTCCTGGTACTCTTTGAGCTGCCCGAAGTAATCCTGCTTCGAAACGGTTTTTGTCAGGTCAACTTTGTCTAAATCCAGGCGTTTTTTATTCTTTGGGGTGACTTCCCTGAGGTTTTTGCCAGGGGGCTCTTTTCCGGAAATCCTCTTCTCCAGGGCCTTCGTAATCCTTGAAATAACTTTGAACGACGCATACGCGGGATTGGTCGCCTCAACGATGGTCCACGGTGCAATCGGTGTATCGGTATCTTCAATTATCTGCTCGATCACGGGAAGATACAGGTCATAATGGTGATGAAAGTCCCAGTCACCCCGTGTGATCATCCACCCGGTAAGGGTGTCCTTCTCCCGTTCGATCATCCGCCTCCGCTGCTCCTCCTTGCTGATGTGGAGGAAGAACTTGAGGACAAGTGTCCCATCATCAACGAGCTGCCGCTCAAAGTTTCGTATTGCCGATGTGGATTCCTTCAGCCGCTCATTCCAGTTAAGACCACTCAGCTGTTCTGCCAGGGTACGGCTGTACCAGCTCCGGGCAAAAATTGCAATTCTGCCTTTTGCAGGGGTATTAATAAAAAAACGCCAGATTAGGTTGTGTGCTATTTCTGCGTCCGTTGGCGTACCGATCGAATAGAGGTTATATCCACGGGGATCAATGGCCTGGACAATTTCACCGGAAACAGAGGTGATACCTGATGCATTCCACCCTTCAATCAGGATCACGACGGGGATGCCGTTATCGCGGCATGCACGCTGGAGTTCCCCCAGTTGCTCCTTAATTCTGGGAAGGGTCTTTTCAATGGTTTTCTCATCAACAGTTGCGTCGAGGTTATATTGTTCAAACATAATTTCAATCCGGTAATTCCCGGGTTCACCCCACAGCTAGAAGTAAGTGGGCAGATATTTGGATGTTTTTATTTCATCGCGGAGTAACCTAGGTGAATGGGACACTTCAGAAATTGCCATGAAACAGGTACATCTCCAAAACTAAGCTTCTGAGTAGTGCCCGACGCATAGTGATAATGAACAGAACGGAAACTTACCCACAGGATTATCCGGTATGAAACCTGTCAACGATAAAAAAACTCACCTGATCCACCGGTACCTGGAAAGACCTTCATTACGGGGTACCTTTGCACGTGCCAGGAAAGCATGGCGTGATGCAATCAGGAACAACCGCTGGTAAGTACCAAGGAACAGGCTGATGTAACCTTCGGATATGTACCAGGCACCCGGGACCAGGGGCAGGGAAAGCCGGCATAACGATGGCGTTGTAAAAGAGGCTCTTTCGGGAAAGCGGACCCTTAATTTCGTGCACCCACTTTTTTCTTCCATAGTTCACTTTGTCCCCAGCCTGCGCAGATACTTCATCAGGACATTTCATCGGGCGTCTCTTTCATGAATACCCCGCCTGAATCCGGGAAACATTCCAAAATGGTTATGTGATGGCATTGGAAATTAGTAGAAAGGCTGGCATACTATTGAATTCGATAATTCTTTTTTTCCTTGCGATTTTACCCATCATCGTCATCTTTGTAGGTATTGTATTCCTGAAACAGTCAGGCACCCTGATGGCAGTAATTGGCTGGCTCCTCACCATGCTTGTTGCGGTTATGTTCTTTAATACATCACCTGCTGTCGCCCTTTATGCCTCTGCAAGCGGGATCCTTGCCTCTTTTGGCATTTCCCTGATGGTCCTGTTTACCATCCTCCAGGTCACGATGATGGACCTGACAGGGGCGATCCGAAGCATCTCTGAATATATCAGGTCAATCGCGGCGGAACGGTACGAACAGATCATGATCCTGAACGTGGGTTTTGGTTCGTTCCTTGTTTCAATCGGGGCAACACCCGTTACCATGCTGCCGCCTATCATGATGGCACTGGGTTTCTCACCCGTTGCATCCGTGGCCCTGCCATGCCTCGGGTATGACCCGCTCACTTCATTTTCGCTCCTCGCGGTCCCCATCACCCTTCCGGCAGCAGTTTTCGGATTTAATGCCGTCATCATGGGCAGTAACGTCGCATTGTTCCTGCCGGTAATTTCCACCGGCCTCTCGATTGGAATGTTGTGGGTAGCGGATGGCATGGAAGGAGTGCGGAAAGGCATTGTCCCCGCAGTCCTTGCAGGGCTATCCCTGGGTATTTTCGCCATTATATTCGTCAATATTCTTCCTGCATCTGCTATCGGCCTCGTCGGAGTATTCGCCGGGCTTGTCACGATTGCAGTCCTGTTCCTGCACCGGGCAGTACGGGTCAGGACACATCCTGCCCAGGAAAAAACTAAAGATACTGTTGCGATTGCCCGGGATCCCACGCTGATGCCACTCTGGAAGGCTGTGCTCCCGTGGGCCCTCCTCGTGGTGCTGGTGATTTTCATCAGTATCCCGCAGATACAGGCAGGGCTCTACAATATCCTTGGAAATGCCCAGAAAATTACCGTGGTCGCAAACAAGGCGGTTGACCTGAAACTTATGAACCAGGCATATTTCTGGGTGGTGGTCAGCACCCTTATTGCAGCACCGTTCCTCATCAGGTCATGGGCAGAAAGCAAAAAGATAACAAAAATCTGGGTTAAACGGGCATGGAGCCCGACGCTCGCAGCGGCAGTGTTTTTTGCAATCGCGTACGTGATGGACTGGTCAGGCCAGACCGTTATTAACAATACCCTTACATTCGTTTCCGGGTCGTACGACCTCAACATGAACGCCGTGATCGGGTTTACCCTTGCCATGGTATTCGGGATTGCATTTCCCGTTATCAGCCCTCTGCTGGGGTTATTCGGGTCCTTTGTTTCCGGCAGCGAGACGTCCTCAAATGTGATGTTCTATGGGATCCTGCAAAAAGCCACGCAGGTCCTCAACCTCGACTTCACGAAAGTCTACGCAGCCCACATGGTTGCCGGTGGGATCGCATCAGGAATTGCACCTGCCAAGATTATCAATGCCGCTGCGGTAATAGACCAGCCCGGGATCGAAGGGGCAGTAATCAGGAAATCCGCCGTCGTCGTTATTCTCCTAGCATTCCTCACGTCAGCACTCCTCATCCTGTTTTTATTCCTGTGATTATTCAGTACCTGGATTATGTTGTTTTTTTCTGTTACCCTGACAGACGAACACCAGGTTCACCAGGAAAAACAATGATCAACCAGGTTCCCGCGTGAACAATAAGGGGGACCCCGATTTAAAAATTGCATAGAAATGTATGTCCGGAGCGTCCTAAAAGAAGAGAATAAACTGGAAGGGGTCAATTCCCGGGGTTTTATGGCTTTGTTTGCTCAGCAATCCGAATAAGAACAAGGCGCCATTCAGTACCCCTGATACCAACGGTTGTCCACATTGCTTCCTTTGTGACGTTCGTCCCTTCTGCGTCCATAAAGGTATAGGTACCATTTCCCACTCTTTCCCGGGACATATTCCCTGCAAGAGCGATAAGTTCAGGGAACGGCCTGAAAAGCGGATCGGAAAATGCATTCTTTCCGATCTGCCCCGTATCAGGTTCATACACGATAAGTCCGTCTTTCTGCATTACCATGAGATGCCAGGGTGTTCCATCTGACTTTTCCGGAGTGTTATGTACAAAAAATGGTTCCGGTTTGAAAAGAAGGGTGGTCGCCCCGATAAATCTCCCCCCGGGTGAAAACACGGGTGACGCGATATCGACGGCAGGTATCCCCTCTGCAGAGAGAAAAACGTCACTCATTACCGGCACTTTCTGCGAGTACAACCGCTGCAGGTGTTTCTGATCACCCAGGTTTATGCCGGTAACGGACTTGTAGTGTTCCGGTTCGACTGTTTCGATTACTCCTGTTTCATTAACCGTTATCATGTCAACCGCCCAGGGAAACTGGCCCATACCGGTAAGTGCCGCTTTCGTTTCCGCACCGTTGAGCCCGATTAACCCAATCTTCACTGCACCACCTGTCACCGCTGCATCCATCGCTGCGAGATCCTCCCCCACAGACCCCTCTGCCTCTAACAGCGCCTTCTGCATTTCGTATTGCTCAGTAACCGTTTGCGATACCTGCTCACCCGTGGCCATGGTTGCAAGGGCGATCATGCCGATAAACAATACGATTGCTATTGCCCCAAATGCGATTACCATGAGCCTGCACTCCCCTGATTCCGTAATGATCCCTCATCTGAACTATTCAATGGCTGGTTTTAAGAACAGATTGGTTTTTGAGGTCGAAAACGTGAACAACTGCTCCCGGGACAAGTAACACATATTGGTTATGGCAACAGACCAGGCGGCGTGGGAGAGGACAGTTTAATAAAAATCCCGGAGAGAGTAATACCTGATGCCCGGTGTGTTAGAAGAGAGAGACCGCTACACCCTCTACCTCGTCGCAGCAATTGCTGTTGTCGCGATACTTATATTCTGGCAGCTCATGGTGGCACTTATATTCGCAGCCTCAATTGCCGTCATCGCCCTGCCACTTCACAAGCGGTTCACGGCCAGGATTGGGGCACCGGCATCGGCAGCCCTGGTCACGATAATAGCGTTTTTAATTTTTATTTTCGTCATTGCATTTACCGTGGGGTTGCTGCTCCAGAACCAGGAGTTCCTCAATAGTCTGGTATCGACCATTATCAACTGGGCAGGCCCCGGACAGAACAACTCCATTACCGCTATGCTCCATATCAACCAGACCCAGCTGGACGGACTAATTGGTAACAGTAACCAGACGATTAACCAGTGGGCAGACTCTATTATCGGGCAGATACCGGCACTGGGGTTCCAGTTGCTGGTGTTTTTCCTGAGCTTTTCCGTGTTCATTTACAAGGGCGAGGAACTGTACCTTTCATCGTTTGCGATGCTCCCGGAAAATTTAAAAGAGCCGGTGAGGCACCTGACACATACGGCAGTCGATACCCTCTATGCCATCTACGTTGTCCAGCTGATTATCGTGATAATTACCCTGATTCTCGCACTACCGTTTTTTTATTTCCTTGGATTCGGGCATGTGCTCTTTTTTGGCACACTTGCGGGCCTCTTAAAAATTGTTCCCATTCTTGGCCCGTCAATCCTCATGGCATTTCTCGCGGTGTATGCCTTCTCAATATCCGATATGACTGCCCTGGCGCTCCTTATTTTTATTGGATACCCTGTAGTCTGCGCCTTTCCAGACCTGTTTATCAGGCCGGTCCTTATGGGCCGGCGTACCTGCATTCATCCTGTCATTATGTGGATTGGGTTTGTCGGGGGCCTGTATACCCTCGGGCTTGTCGGGTTCGTGCTCGGCCCGCTAATCCTTGTATTGCTGATAACAGGCTATCACATCCTGAAGGGAGATCATGAAGCCTGTGGGGCGGGCAGGAAAACACAAGACTAACTACCAGAATAACTCCCGGCTTTTATTATTCAGGATACAGGGTTATGGCACATATTTCGAGGCATATTTATCCCATGACACCCCGGGCTTAGGCACGGGATGAACAAAAGTATCACCAGGGGCCGCCGGGCCGGGCAGGCGACACCGCAGCAGTAAGAGTACAATAAATAAGGCCCGCTCAGATATGTAATGGAGCGAGGGTTGCCGAGCCAGGTCAAAGGCGATGGGTTTAGGGTCCATTCTCGAAGGGGTTCAGGTGTTCGAATCACCTCCCTCGCATTGTTTTCGTTTCACATGTTGCTTCTTCTGGAAAAGACTAAATTCTCACCTCATATAAAGAATGCATAAGAGTGAAGACCTATGGCAAGGCTCAACTATTACCTGTGTGTGTTAATACTCCTGATCCTCATTACTCAGTCGGTATCAGGGGCAATCAATGTCAAAAATATGGTAGTTTCTCCATCCGGGGACCTCGTTTCCGGGAAGATTCCACCTGGAAAGGTGGCTGTCTCCTTTGTAGTCAATTTCGTGCCGGATGGGGGAATGACATTTTCGAGCAGCAACTCGCTTGATATGTTTACCGACCTTGAAAATGCCCGCTGGTCATATTCGACCGTGCTGGACGGTAATATAAATCCCCCGCTGACTGATAGCGGCAATAGCGTTGATATTAATGGCTGGGTACTGTCGTACCCGTCAAGAAGGGACCTGTCGATACTGGTAAACATGACAGGGGAGGTCCCCACCGTATCAGCAACCGGAAAAAAGACCGTTGTTAAGGTAGGGGTCTATAACGGAGGAAACGAGGTATATCCCGGTACTGCAGTAATCCGCGAGGCGAATGTTATCCTGCCCGGCAGCCCGGCAGTACCATCAGGAACAACCACACCCGCGACTCAGCTCTCCTCTGGCCAGACACCAGTGGTGACAGCCACCACGAGGGCCAGTACCACTGCAACACCTTCAACATCAGCCCCGTCTTCATCCATGCTTATACCAGTCGGGATTATTACGATCATCTTCCTGTTAATGTCATTCATACCACTCGGACTACTGGTATTCCACGATTATTTCGGTCTAGAAAAACTTTCCATCCCACAACCATTCCGTGTACGGGTGGCGATTGCCATCGTCCAGGTGTTGTGTGGGATCGGCCTCCTCTTCGTCCTCTTTACACTCCAGGCGATATACACAGACCTTGTAGTGGCAGAGAGCGGCCTTGCACCGGTTTTTGTCCTGCTGGTTCTCCTGTTAGTGTCTTATGTTACACTGTCGGCTTTTGCTCTCGCTATTGGCTCGTTGCTCTCAAAGGCCTTCCGTTGGACTCTTAAAACCCATGGTATTACCGGGATCGCCGTACTTATTCTTGCACCGGTGACCATCATCACACTCGGAACTAACCCCGAAATCCTGCAGTCACGGACGGTTGTTGTCATTGTTGCCATCATTGCAGCCCTGATTACGGCACTGCTCGCGTTGTGGCAGGACCATACACTCCGTGACGATCTCGGGAGCGACTGGTTCTCCTTGTTGTCGGACTTTTTCCAGCGTGTGAAAGGAGACCTCAAACCAAAAAAGACTTCTCAGGCAGATACCGGAGCCGCTATTACCATCCTCAATACCCGGCTGGCAAAGGGTGAGATCAGTCTTGAAGAATACAACCAGTTAAAAGAAGCCATTAAGAAATAATTTTTTTCGTCCTCCCGGGAAAAATAATGCGGATAGAGGTACGGTATCCCACTAATAGTCCCTGATGTTCCGTTTTTCAGACGGTTGTTGGCCGTTTGTACGATACAGAGCTTCTTATCCTAGTGGAGCTTGTATAGTATGCAGTTTTAATAGAGCTGTTTGAGAAATATCATGTATAAATCAAATTTTGGTGGATCGAGTAATTACGGCCCCCGTGAAATGACAAAAGTAGTCTGTTCAGATTGTGGAAAAGATTGTGAAGTACCATTCAAGCCGACCGAAGGCAGACCTGTATATTGCCAGGAATGCCTCCCGAAGCACAGGCAGCCCAGGTACTAACCTGATAATCGTCTTTTTTTTAGTTCTCGTTTAATTGTCTATCCTTATGCGTTAGACACGGTATGATTTCCAAAATTATTCAGCCGGCCAAAAAAGCCTGGCACGTACTGCACGGGTTTTTTCTTCCCATTCCGCTCAGGGCAGTAATATTCCCATTCCAGGTATTCACACAAGGGTCACAGGACGTCCCCCTTTTTACCCGGTAGGTTTGGATTTCTCCCCGAAATGCCCTTTTTACAAGGGTCATGCCAGGCATGATAGAAATGGCGAAAAACGGTGTATTCTTCGCCAGGTAGGGCATATCAGCCATCAATGTGGTCAAAACCAATGACTTATATATGGTAATTATCTATACTTTACTAAAAGAGGAAAGAAGAGCTATGAAGCCAGAAGATGCGAAGAAGATTATTTCTACAGCAATCGACAGAGAAGTCGAGGCATACACATTTTATCGTGGTATTGCCGATAAAGTAAAGGATGCTAACCTCAAGAAAGTGTTTGCAGATCTTGCCGGGGAAGAAAAGCAACACCGCGAGTTCCTTCAGGGAATGCTCACGAAGGATGTATCGAAGATGAAATTTGATGCATCACATGACTACAAGGTAGCAGATGCGCTCCCGTCACCACCCCTTACGGCTGACCTGAAACCAATCGATGGCATTGTTATCTCGATCAAGAAGGAACTGGAAGCCATGCAGATGTACACCCAGCTCGCAAACCTTGCCAGCGATACCGAGACAAAGCTGCTCTTTTCCCAGCTGGCAAACATGGAACGGGGACATAAGGCAAGACTTGAAGACATGTATACCAACATGGCATTCCCTGAGTCCTGGTAAAAATCCAGAGATTCAAGGTATTTTTATTTATTTAACCAGGTTTAAATCCCTTTTTTCATCCATGTCCCCATCGAAATCTTCATAAAAATCCCACAACCCCGGTTTTTCCGGGTTAGATGCCGGTTCTGATACTACCCGGCCTATAGGCGATCACTGGCATCTGCAACCTGGTGGATCGATTCTTCCCGCATAGAGGTAAAATCCAACCTTTGACCGCTATTATTTTCGAATATTCCTGCAATTTTTTTTGCGGCAGGGATAGGGTATTCGTTCGCACTTTGTATACCAATGCAGACCCTTCAGATCAGGTGGATATCCCCGGGTTGCTGGACAACTATTTCTTTTTCACCCCTGTACGTCTGGACAACCCCGTACAGCTGGAGCGTATCTCCTTTTTTCAATGAGACCCCCCTGGCAGAAGAGGCCGGGATAAACACGGATGTCCCATTCACATTGAGTATTAGGTCTGCCCCGTTTTTTGTGACAACCAACTGGTCCACCTTTCCTTCCAGCAGGACGAGGGCACCGTCGGCCGATGTACTGGTAAACCGTGTTGAAAAGGTGGATTTCCCGGCCGACTCGATAAGAATATACCCCGCAACAACGGCAAGCGTTACGATTGTCAGAAGTATGAACGCATTTCGTTCCTGCCGGGTAAGCATAGATCCAGATTATTGTCGTACATTGTAATAACCGGTAGCTTTATGAGTTAACAGCGTTAACATATGCACCATGTCAGGAACGAATCTTCCCCCCTCATCAAAGACCGTCCTCTCCCTCCTGGACGAGAGTGGGGCAATGACCCACAAGGAGATTGTAAAGAAGAGTAACCTGGCCCCGAGGACAGTACGCTATGCCCTGAAGAAGCTGAAAGAAAACCATCTCATCATAGAGAAGTTCAACTTCAGGGACGCACGCCAGATCATCTACCAGGGCCGGGCGCAAACGATGGTGTGTGCATGAGCGAAAGCCCATGCAACATCATGAAATGCGATTCACTCGCCCGAAAATACCTCCCGGGTATCAGGGCCGAGATGGTTTACCGGCTGGTAAACGACAAGGGTATGAGCCAGAGCGATGCAGCGAAGCGTCTGGGAGTTACGCGCGCTGCAATATCTCAATATATGAGCAAGAAGCGTGGTGCAGAGGTCCAACTCTGCGGGGACATCGACGGCCTGATTGACCGCTGGGCAATGGCGGTGGCCGGTGAAGATGACCATATCACGCTGTGTGACGTCTGCAAGTGTGCAATGAAAAAGTAACGACGGCCGGTATGGCTGTTACAACAATTCCTGACCGGATAACAATTCATTTTCATCCCCACTCATTTCCCGGGGTTCATCTGTTAAGAAAATGCGGCGATATTTGACCAGGTTACAGATTTTGATCAGTACCATGTGAAAACGCTAACAACAGGTTTCGAAGAATACAAGAAATCACATAGTAGAGGATAGCTCACAACCAGCAACAAATTAGATTTTGAATGCCTAACCTGTCCT
>JBAXJR010000017.1:0-51856 GCA_037137755.1 Methanomicrobiales archaeon
GTTGGTACCGGGGTTGGTACCGGGGTTGGTACCGGGGTCGGTACCGGGGTCGGTACTGGTTCACTGGTTGAGCCGTCAAACATTGAATTAATAAAAGACCAGAAATCATTCGACCCTGATCCCGGATTAATAACGTCACCCCCATTATTAGTGGGATTAACCGTTTCCTGAGGGGGGGGCTGGGTCATGGCAGGGGTCAGGGTAACGGGGATCGTCAATGTAACAGATGGTGTAACAGGAGTAATAGTTACAGACGGTGAATAACCCGTAGATCCCTCCCCGTTGATCGGTGTTGAGTGTTGCACGGTGTTGATTTTAATTTCAAACGCACCCTCAACACCTGCCATCGAGACCATTACTGAGATAATGAGCAATACGGTCATGATCCTGGCAATGTGGTTCTTCTGCGACATATTGTGACCTAATAAGACCTATATATGGAGGATTCAAATAAAAAGCTATCCTGCCATAAATCGGGTTAAGGCCATATACAATGATGCCATTTTGTGTTTGAAGGCAAATCATTGGATATCTGATCCCGGCGAAACTGATCGTGGTTACAACTATCAATACGCGCATGGGAGCTAGGTAATAAAACCCTCAAAAATACCACTTTTTTCGTATTCCTTTTGAAAAATGCTATTCCGGCACTTAAAAAAGATAACCACTACGATAAATTTATTTTACCTACACCCCAATAATACAAAAAATTTTGGAGATTTTACATGTTACTTGCAAATGTGGCAGTTGGCATTATCCAGTTGATCATCGCAATCATTCTCGCAGTGGTTGCCCTGTATATTGGATTTTCAGTACTAAACAAGATCACGAAGGGTATCGATGAAGAGAAAGAACTCGCGAAGGGTAATGTCGCGGTGGGTATTGTCGTAGCGGCCGTATTTTTCGCCATAGCGATTGTTGTACAGTCCGGTGTTGCCGGGGTATCTGTCGGCGTGGGATCGGCTCTTTCGTCAGGGCTTGGTTCAACAGATGCATATATCGCAATCGGGGTAGCAATCCTTCAGCTCATCCTTGGGATCATCCTCGCAGTGGCTTCAATTTACATTGCACTCAGGGTCCTCGATAAAATGACAAAGGGCATTGAGGAGTTCGAGGAGCTCAAGAAGGGAAATGTCGCAGTTGCACTGGAGATGGCCGGTGTGATCGTTGCCGTTGCATTGATCGTACAGGTCGGTGTACTCGGGATTACCCAGGCATTGGTTTAAAAACAATTTTTCTCTTTTTTTGGTCCCACAAAGGGTCACTTATTACAAAATCTGATGCTTAGTCACTCTGATGCCAGGATCTGACCTGAATAATTATATCGAAAAAAATGGATTATTAATTGGGCCCAGGTAATCCGGAATAAAGGATTAAACCCTCTGTGAGGAGTCAGATCCCTTCTTTCGTTACTTCTTCCGCCGTCTCTTCGGGTTTTATAGCTTCAGGTTTCATCTGCGGGAAGAGGATCACTTCCTTAATCGAGTCGCGGTTGGTGAGGAGCATAACAAGGCGGTCAATACCCAGGCCGACCCCGCCGGTTGGAGGCATACCATATCCGAGCGCGGTAATGAAATCAGAATCAATCATCTGGGCTTCCACATCCCCGGCCCTCCGTTTGGCGTCCTGGTCCTCGAACCGGGCCAGCTGGTCCAATGGGTCATTCAGCTCGGAAAAACCATTTGCAATCTCCATCCCGTTGATGAAGAGCTCGAACCTCTCGGTGAAGCCCTCCTTTTCCCGGTGCTTTTTTGCAAGGGGTGAGTTTTCAACCGGGAAATCATAGACAAACGTCGGCTGGATTAGTTTTTCTTCCACCATCCCTTCGAAGAAAAGGACGAGGAACTCCCGTTGGGTCTTCGGTTTTTCATAGTCCTCGATCCGGTTCTTCTTTGCTATTTCGCGGAGCTCGTCCGGGGTATGTGCATGGATATCAACGCCTGCAATCTCTTTTACCGCATCTTCCATCGAAAGTTTCCGGAACGGGGGTTCGAACCGGAGCGTAACGTCGCCGTATGCGATGTCATAGTTTCCATGAATGGTGTGAACGAGATGGGAGATGATCCCCTCCATCAGCACCATCATATCACGGAAGTCCTTGTAGGCCTCGTAGATCTCCACCATTGAGAACTCCGGGTTATGGCGGGTGTCGATATCCTCGTTCCGGAAATTCCTCGCGACTTCAAAGACCTTTTCGAAACCGCCGACTATCAGCCGTTTCAGGTAGAGTTCGGGTGCGATCCGAAGGAATAACTTCTGTTCAAGGAAATTGTGATAGGTCGTGAACGGTCGAGCATTTGCACCGCCGTAGATTGGCTGAAGGATCGGGGTCTCAAATTCAAGGAAGTCCCGGTCGTCCAGGTACCTCCTGATCAGGGAGATAACTCGGCTCCGCGTCCTGAATACCTCCCGGCTCTCTTCGTTAACTATAAGGTCGACGTAGCGCTGGCGGTACCGCTTTTCGATGTCTTTTAAGCCGTGGAATTTCTCAGGCAATGCACAGACGGATTTGCAGAGGAGTGTTACCTGGTCAACCCAGATAGTGATCTCCCCGACTTTTGTCCGGAATACATGCCCGGTCACCCCGATAATGTCACCCCGATCGAGGTTCCTGTCGATGAAATCGAATTGCTCTTCCCCGAGATCGTTTTTCCTTATATACAGTTGTATTCGGCCGTTCTCGTCTCCAAGGTCAGCGAATATTGTTTTCCCGTGATTCCGGACCGTAAAAATCCGCCCGGCAGTTGTGACACCTTCCTCGCTCTTTTCATGTTCTATTGCATGGAACCGCTGCTTGATCTCTTCGATGGTATCGTTTCGTTCAAATTTCGCCGGGTACAGCGGCACGCCGGCCTCTTGTATCGTCCTGATCTTGTCAAGTCTCGCCTCGTCAAAATTGAGGGATTCTGGTGTCAAACTCATCTGGTCTCATCTCCCGTTAATCCTTGGGAATTCCATTGTACACCCACATCAGACGGAAAACTTTGGGTTTACCGTGTTTGAAACGGGCATGTACCGAGGGGACGGTTCACTTGGGTTCGCACCAGGGCGCCACCCCGGGTGGCATCTGGAGCGAAATGTACCTGATAAATTCTCCCCGGGGGATAATAATACCTTCAATGCGGGATCTTCTCCCCGTAAACCACGGACCCAGGTATGAAGATGGATCGGACAACCCGGGTAACCGCTTTTTTAGTCCGGCACCCCCATCGTGATCACCGTGATCGCCTCGGTAATCATTTCCCGGACCCCGTCAAGGTCGTTACGGTACGCTTTTCTCAGTGCCGGAATTGCCGCAGGATCCCCCAGGTACCCGAGTGCCCAGGCAGTTTTCTGCCTGACCCTCCAGTCCTCGTCAGAAAGGGCCTCAATCAGGGGACCGACCGCACGGGCATCTCCCATCCGGGCAAGGGACTCAGCGGCCTTCCATCGGCGGCCAGAATCCTCATTTTCAAGCATCGCGATATAATACCGGAACTTTTTCTCATATTCATCCGTTTCATCCTCACCTGCCGGGGGATTAGCACCTGCAGATTCATCAAACGGTTCCTTTTTGTCATCTTCGCTGTGTTCAAACGACCCGTTATGGCCAGGGGTTCGGGGATCAGGGGGAGGTGTGTTTTCTTCACCCGGAAATCCCATTCTGACAGGATACCTCTGCTGGTCCTTCATCACTATCACTCATGCGATTGAATGAACAATACTATATCACCGTTGAGAAGCTCATCGATAAGAAACAGATCATTGGAATACCCTTGGCAATTTACTCCCAGGGAGTTATATGGACCTCCAGGTGCTACGTGAATTGCAAGCATACGAATTTGAAACTGGCTTTTCCCCAGGGAAATAATACAGTGGTGTAAACATGAACCCACCCAAATCAGTATACCGGACAGATAACGGGATCGTAGTCATTGAGCTCGTCCTCCGGAACGTGATGCAGCTCTTCAATTCCCTGGACCCATCACCATTTCATGAAAAAGAACTTGACCCGGACGCGGAGGAGTATATTTTCAACGCGGTCCTTGACCAGGGGAAGAAAATTCCGGTTAAAATGGCCATTTATCTTCCGCGAGAGTCGATTACCGAGACTATCCGGGAATCAATTATCCTTGGGATCCATAACCATTTCATCTACAAGTCCTCGGTTTCAGACCGCGAACTCCGGAGACTGTTCGAACGGGGGAGGATTGTACTCGTTATCGCCATGGGTTTTCTTTTCGCAACGCTCCTTGCACGCCAGATCCTCGCAACCCTAGAACAGACACTCCCAATCAGGATGGCCCAGGAAGGCCTCTTAATTTTAGGATGGGTCACCCTGTGGGAGCCGGCATATATTTTCATCTACGGCTGGTGGCCGATTGTCCAGAAACGTAAAATTTATGATAAAATTACAACGATGGAAATTGAAGTGCTGCCGGTCCCCTCAACCGGGGCCATCCGATCCAGTACCACGCAGGTGGTGCATGTTTCCACGAAAGGGAGCACCTGATATTATTTCGGTAGAGGGATACACTAAGTTATGCCAAAGAAAGTGGTGCTGCTCACAGGGAGCCCGAGGCCGGAGGGGAATACGGCCCAGGTCATTGAAGAGTGCGTGAAGGTGATCAAGGGGTGCGGGGTTGAAACCGAGGTATTTTCTCTTGCAGGAAAAAGATTGAGTCCTGCACGGCCTGTTACCAGTGCAGGGAACTCGGCTGCTGTGTAATTAACGATGGGCTGAATGACCTTATCGAACTGCTCCGGGATGCAGACGGGTTCATCGTAGCATCCCCTGTGTATTTTGGCACAGCACGCGGGGACGTAATGTCCGCATTGCAGCGGGTGGGCCTTGTTTCGATGGTGACCGATAATTTCCTCCGCTGGATGGTCGGGGGACCTATCGCTATCGCACGCCGGGGGGGCCATACGGCAACCGTGCAGGAGATGCTGATGTTCTTCCTGATCAACGAGATGATCGTGCCGGGTTCCAATTACTGGAACATGGTATTCGGGCGTGAGCCAGGCGAGGTCTGGAGCGATACGGAGGGTATTACAACAATCCGCCTGTTTGCGACCAATGTCGCTGAACTCGTACAGAAACTGGACTAACGGTAACCCGGGACCCACAGGGAAGAAGAACCCTTTTTTGATCCGGCGAGTACCATATTTTTCCCTGGAAGCGTTATCCGTGAGCCCTGCCCGGATCACTTGGTTTATACTATAAAAGAGACTATAGAGGCCTGACACAGGAAGGCGAACCCTGATTTGAGTACCAGTATTATCGAAGTTAAAGACCTCGAACACCAGTACGGTGATTTCAAGGCAGTCGACGGGATCAGTTTTACCGTAGGGAAGGGGGAAATTTTCTCATTCCTCGGGCCCAACGGGGCAGGAAAGAGCACGGCGATTAATGTGCTGATCACGTTATTAAAGCTCCAGAAAGGCGAGGCCAGTATTGCCGGTTACGATGTCAGGACAGAGCCTGAAAAAGTCAGGGAGTCAATCGGGATCGTCTTCCAGGAGGTGACCCTCGACCGTGACATGACGGCCTGGGAGATCCTTGAATTCCACGGCAGGCTGTATGGGATGACCCGTTCAGACAGGAAAGAGCGGATACAGGAGATCCTCGAGCTGGTGAAACTGGAAGGAAAGAAGGACACCTTCGTAAAGAAACTGTCAGGCGGGATGAAACGGCGGCTTGAAATCGGCAGGGGGCTTATGACGAGGCCAATCGTACTCTTTCTCGACGAACCGACCATCGGTCTTGACCCCCAGACACGGATGAGGATGTGGGACTACATCAAGGCCGTGAACGAAGAGGGGACTACCATTTTCCTCACAACCCATTACATGGACGAGGCGGACAGCCTGTCAGACCGGATCAGTATTATTGACCACGGGAAGATCATCGCGAGCGGGAAACCGTATGAACTAAAGAATGCACTGGGCCAGGACATTATTTACCTCGAGACCAGCGATAATCCAAGGGCGCGGGCCATTATTACAGACCTCGTAAGTGTAAGCGGGGTCAGTGACAAAGGGAAGGGAATCCTCATCACGACGAATGACGACGGGACAAAGGTACTCCCCCTGCTAATTGAGGAGATCAGGAACAGCGGTATCAGCGTCATTACAGTGAACCTGAAGAAACCCTCGATGGATGATGTATTCGTCCATTTCACCGGTCGCGAGCTTCGTGACGATAAGCCGGAAAAGATCTCAACAGCATTCGGGAGGAGATGAACTATGCACTACGGCTTTTTGACTATCTACTGGCGGGACATGATCAGGTTTTTGAGGTTCAAGACACTCCTGATCTCCTCGCTCGTCCAGCCGGCGTTGTGGATGGCGTTTTTCGGCATTGCAATGTCTGCCAATTTTGACCGGCTCGGGGCCTCAATCCCCCCAATCCCGGGTGTCCCTGAAGTACAGTACCTGACATATATGGCGGCAGGGGTCATTGCAATGACCGTGCTTTTCACAAGCCTGTTCGGCGGGATCGTCCTGTTGTTTGACAAAAACTGGGGACTGATGAGGGAGATCATGGCAAGCCCGCTCCCGAGGGACCAGATCATATTCGGTATTGCGCTCTCAGGCATGACAAAGTCCTTCATCCAGGTAATTATTGTCATGGTTTTCGGGCTGCTTATCGGGGTAACGTTTTTTGCCGGATTTACCATCGGTCATACCATCATTGCATTGCTTGGGATCATGCTCTTTGTAGGGATGTTCTCTATCGGGTTCCTCTTTTTCTCCGCGGCCATCTCCATATCGATGGAGACTCCGGAGGGGTTGCAGGGGATTATCACGCTCCTGACGATGCCCATCTTTTTCGCAAGCAACGCCCTCTACCCGGTTGAGGCATTTCCACCGGTTTTACAGGCGATCTCAACCGTAAACCCGCTCTCCCAGCTGGTCAACGGTGTCCGGTATTTTGCAATCGGGGATAATTTCACCACGATGGGCATTCATTATGTTTATACGACTGCCGGGATCCTCCTCTCATTCACGATACTCGTCATATTTGCGGTCGCCATGTTCGGTGTCGCATGGTGGAGGTTTAAAAAGGCCGTTGTCACCTGATCAGGAACGATACCCGGTTTTTGTTGCAGGCCAACAACAAATTCCCGAAGGATTCTTATTTATCATAAAAACCACATCAACGGACTGCTCTGTTGAATCACGCTCACATGGCTCCGCCTCCCCCGTTTTATGGCCCAGGCGGGGATATTTTAGGATTCCCGGAATCAGATATATATTCCGGGTCACTCCAGATGAACCCTGTCCAATGAATATCTTCATTGGGAAAGGGACAGGCAGGGGGTGAAACCCCCTGCTGCCTCAGCAGTCCTGTTAACTTTTTTTCATTTTAGTCATGGATTTCTTCGAAGCTTATCCTATCGTACTCTGCATAGATGACCCGACAATCATCGCCTGCTTAATCAGTCCTTAGCTGATATCCCAGACCATCGATGAGGACTATGTATCATCCGGAGCAATTGTGGCCTCTGGATTATCCGGTTCTGATACAAACACCCGTGCTGACGATAGTTCAACCATAAAATCGTCTATATGGTACATATCACTCAGGACCATCTCGCGGAACCTTGCGGCAGGGATTAAGCTGCCGAATTTCCATCCATCCGGTGCAGGGAGCAGGATGACAGATTCCACCTCTTCCCGGGAAAACATCCCCGCCTCCTCCGCCGCATGGACAACCGTCCCGAACGGATCGTCACCCCTGACACCGCGTACGAGAAGCGAGAAGTCATTATAGCTCATCCTGCCCCTCGACCCGAGTGTCCGGTTGAGCAGGGAAGAGTAGAGTTTCCCGAAATTGTTGTTCCTGAAGGTGAGGAGGAGGACACCCACTCCCTTTGCACCCTCCCGTACCTCAATTACGATGTCTCCCCGTTTAAAACCTGCAGGGACTTTCGAGATCACGCGTGCCAGGTTGATAACAGCATCATCCGGGAGCGGAAGTGCAGACTTACCCCTGCGGATTATCCGTGAGACCCCCCTGCATACCACTTCACTATATCCATGCGCCCCGCCGGTCCAGAATATCCCCCCTTTCTGTTCAGACCCGGGTACCACGACAACCCGGTTACGTGCTTCATCACAGGTAATCATTGTCCAGTTCTTCCCGCCAAGCTGGAAGTTTGCACTGTTTTTACTATTGACGAACCTTGCATCAAGCCGCCCAACAATTTCACCATCGGGAGTGACGGCACGAAACTCACCCCCGCCGGTGATTACGGAATACAGGTCACGCCAGTTTGCCTGGCCGAACTCTTTTTCAGACCTGGCCCCAAGCATCAGCATCTCACCATCCGCAACCAGGTACTCTTCTGCCCGGAGATTGTTGATAATCTGTTCAACTGCCACCGGGGGGATTTCCCTGAAGGGTGTGAGGACACGCAATGCTGTTATCAGGCTCCTTGCGGACGCCCTGCGTCTTCTCAGCAGTTCCAGCAGGAGTTGCTGGACAAGCACATTATATGGTCGCATATGCGGAACAAGAGGCTCTACTTCCTTTTTACTCGCACACTCTATCACGGCAACGGTACAGAGGAGTTCGCAGGGGTCACGGAGTATAAATGCAACAAACGGCGGTTTTCCCCGCCGCCCGCTCCGCCCCATGCGCTGCAGGAACGAGGAAACGGAATTTGGGGAGCCGAGCTGGACCACGATATCGAGGTCGCCGATATCGATCCCGAGTTCAAGCGAGCTGGTGCATACAATACAGGCACTCCCCTCACGTGAGAATGCTGATTCCGCCTCTCTCCGCGTTTCTGGCGATAGCGAGGAGTGATGCACGGAGAGGTGGTCTACCCGGCCACGGAGCGATTTTATTACTTTTTCAGCATCGCTCCGGCTGTTCACAAAAACAATTGCCTTCTTCCCCGAAACGATCCTGACAAGGGAGGTGATGCGTCTCACTTCATCTGGTTCAACCGTAAATGAGAACTTCTTTTCACGCGGGGGGACAGGCACCCGGACAACTTCCTGGGCCCTCCCCGGTGCAGACAACCACCCGAGCACTTCCTCCGGGTTGCCAACCGTTGCAGAAAGACCGATCCTCTGCACATTCCTCCCGGCCACCTTGTCCAGCCGGTCTAGAAGGCACCGGAGGTGGACACCCCGCTCGGATTCCACAAATGCATGCACCTCGTCAATGACCACAAACCTGAGATTTTTAAGGTCTGCCGTGAGTTTCCGCTCAAGCATGAGGACTTCGAGGGATTCTGGGGTGATCATCAGGAAATGGGGAGGTTCCCCTGCGACCCATGCACGGTCCCCCTTCGGTACGTCGCCGTGCCATTTCTGTACTTCAAGCCCGGTCGGAACGGCAAACGTAAGGAACCGGCCTTCCTGGTCATTGATGAGCGCTTTTAACGGGGAGATATAAACGCATGCGACCCCGCGGGCCCCCTCTTTTAACATGGTATCGGTGACCGGGATCAGCGCTGCCTCGGTTTTCCCCCCGGCCGTTGGTGCGAGGACCAGCACGTCACTCCCTGACCATACCGCCCGGCAGGTCTGTTCCTGCACATCACGGAGCTCACTCCATCCGAGACGCTGCAGGAGTACTGACTGGAGCGACTCGTGCAACCCCTCATACACAGAAGACACGTTACTTCACCATGTGTCGGGAATAAATATCTGTTTTCGGGAGGAATGCGGGATCATGGTATGCAATACATGCTGGGGGATTGCCGAACTGGAACGATCTCATATCTGTGTGCAATACACTACGAAAAAAAAACGTATAAATAGCAGTACCTCGATTGTATGTTTAGGTAAACTCATGTCTGTGACTTGTGGAGTGCGAAGCGGATCATTCCTGAGTGTCGACTTTTTCTTCTTCTTTAGGTAGGGGACCGGCGGCTCTGCCGGATCCCCTGTAATGTTTCTCCAAAGTTTACCGCGAGGTGTAATTATGCTTGGAATCAATGACCCCTGGATATTGCTCGCTTATGGCCTCTCAATCGGCCTGGCGCTGGCGTGTATAGTGTACGGCCTCCGGAACTGGAATAAAGGAGGGGACACCTGATATGGCAGTAAACAGCCTTGCCCTCATCTCCGTGACTGCCATCTATGTTGCACTTATGTTATACCTTGGCTGGCTAGGTTATAAAAAGACGAAAACCTCCGAGGATTACCTGGTCGCCGGGAGAGAGGCACACCCGGTAATTATCGCCCTGTCCTACGGGGCAACATTCATCAGTACATCAGCTATTGTCGGGTTCGGTGGCCAGGCTGCAAATCTCGGTATGGGACTGATCTGGCTTACCGTGCTGAACATCGGCCTGGGGATCCTGCTGGCTTTCGTTATATTCGGTAAAAAGACGAGGGAGATCGGGCAGCGGCTGAAAGCTGTCACCTTCCCAGATCTGATGGGAAAGATTTACCAGTCACAATTTATGCAGGTTTTTACCGGAGTTGTCATCATTGTCGGTATGCCCCTGTACACTGCTGCAGTCCTTATAGGAGGAGCCCAGTTCATCCGCGAAACCATCGATATTTCGTATAGTACGTCACTTATAGGGTTTGCCCTTATCGTTGCAGTTTACGTGATATTCGGCGGACTGATCGCTGTTATGTACACGGACGCCGTCCAGGGAGCAATCATGCTGGTCGGTATGACGATCCTCCTGGTGGCGACGTACCTGCTGCTCGGGGGGGTTAACGCTGCGAACAGCAGTCTAACTGCAATGGCACCGCTTGTCCCGGAAAACCTTGCAAAAGGCGGAATGACCGGCTGGACAACGATGCCGGTGTTCGGGTCTTCCATTTGGCTGACGGTAATCACGACTCTGGTCCTTGGGGTAGGGATAGGTGTGCTGGCGCAGCCCCAGCTGGTAGTGAGATTCATGACCGCCAAGGATAACAAGTCCTTGAACCGGGCAGTCCTCATTGGCGGCCCCTTCATCCTGATGATGACCGGGGTGGCGTTTACGGTCGGTGCACTGACGAATGTCTATTTCTACCAGACTCTTGGTAAAATAGCCGTACAGGTGGCACCCGGTGGTAACGTGGACACGATCATTCCCATCTTCATCAACCAGGCACTGCCGGACTGGTTCGTGGTGCTGTTCATGGTCACACTGCTTGCTGCGGCGATGTCCACGTTGAGCTCCCTCTTCCACACGATGGGTACCGCATTAATTTGCGATATCTGGGGCAGGGGACGTAAATGTGCGTTATCAATGAGGGCCAACCAGGTCGGTATCCTGATAATGATTATCGCGAGTGTAATTATTGCCTTCCTGATGCCAGGCAGTATCATTGCCCTTGCAACCGCGATGTTTATGGGATTGACTGCGTCCGCCTTTCTACCGGTATTTGCGGTGGCAGTGTACGCCAAAAAACCTAATGAAACCGCTGCAAAAGCCAGTTTAATAGTCGGTACAGTTGTCTGGTTTATCTATGCACTGTTTATGAATGCCCGATACGCATCGGTATTCGGACTCTGCAAGGCTCTTACCGGCCAGGTAAGCCTCGCAGGACTCCCCTGGGCTGCGGTCGACCCGCTCGTCATTGCACTTCCGCTCTCCGCAGTGGTTATCGTGGTGTTACAAATCTATGCAGACCGCAGAAACGGACAGACTGCCCAACCCACTCCGGCCACGTAATAAAATACAGGGAAATTAACCCCATTTGTTTATTTTTAAGCGGAAAATGGGTTTTAAAAAGGGGCCCCAATACCGGGCATTCATGTATCCTCCGGGTTCAACATGCCAACCTGAACGGATACCTCTCTAACCCGGCCTATTTTAGTATTTTATTACCTATTCCGGTTTAGTATATGAGTGTGAAGTCCCGGGACCAACCCGGGGTATTCCCCACAAGAAGACCCAAAGGAGTTATGAAATGATCAGGATAGTATTGGTCGCAATCGGTATCGCATTCTGTATTATGTCGTCATTGACACCACCAGTATAGATTGCACCTGTCGCACCGGTATTGTCATCACGAAGGAACAATTCAGCACCATTAACATTCCCTCTCCGGGAAAATGGGTCTCATTTAGCAGATCTGAATCGCAAACTACCAGAATCTGCACCGGTCCGGGTATAAGGAAAGTCCGGACCACCTTTCCGGGGCTTCCAGTCCATTCAGCATCATACGTTCAACCAATCCATGCATTCCGGCTTAACACCGGCAAATCTAACCTATTTTTTGTTTTCAAAAATAAAATATGCGATATTCTCTACCAGTCAATCCTTTTGCCTTCCCGGTACCTCAACGAAACGCTGATCACCACGATAAGGATGACAGAGATCATTGCCGCGACTTCGATAAATAACGAAAATATCGAACTACCCGGTGCCTGTGACGCGACCCTGGCCATATCGGCATTTGCGGGGGTTGCCTTGGTCGCCACCTGTGTGACCTGGGCCGGACCGTTGTTTAGTACCGCTTGCCCGGGTTCTTCACTCACAGTCCCTTTGTCCTGATCAGAAACTGCGGACGCAGGTGATGCTTCGGTGACGTCAGAAACAACGAGGTTGCTCCCCCCTCCAGCTCCTCCGCCAGCGCAAGCTGCACTTGCGCTGGTTACACTATTGTGGTTGACGGCACCGGTGTTTACCGAATTCCCGCCAATAGTATTCCCGCCATTATTCACCGGGGGGTTGTGTCCGGTATACGCTCCTTGAAACTCAGGTATAGTAACTGCAATGGACTTCCGGCAGTATACACCGTCATCAGGGCAAAATTAGATAACCCGTGTGGTGAATAGGCCTGGAATACGTCAACATCCTTAACCGGGTCATAATAGAGGAACTTAGTATCAAGTACCTCTGTTGAGCCCATATCATTTACACGGATTATGGTCATTGGCTCCTGGACATAATGCCACCGGGTAGCATTCAGGGTATAATCGATATAAGCTGAGCTTACCGCAAATGTAACGGAGGTCGGAAGGGGCGATGCCGTATTATTGTCTACCAGTCGTACGGGAAGATCGGATGGATCGTCGTAAAAGGGAACACCTACTAACCCAATCTGCGAGACATTTATTCCCCCCGGGTCTGTCACGAGGAATTGGTAATCATTTGTCAGCGGTGCAATTCCAGTGATCATCATAAAGGGGTTGCCCGTTTTCATCAACTTTATACAATGTAAAGCGGTGTTCCGGGATAGTGAACTGGCTGTACTTGACAATCCATTCTTGGCTGATACTCATGGTAATCGTTGCCGGACCAGTATCAGTCAGGTTATTTTTAGTACAGTGAAGCGTATAGGCAATATTGTTTGGGCCATCTGCCCAATCAGCCGCCTCCGTTGCATACATATATGATATTGAATCAATCACGTCTACGGTTTCGAGTGTAGACACTGAATACTACCAGAACGGAGATAGAAACTATCGCTGCGGCTTCAATAACGATTGTAAATATGGAGTTCGTGGGTTGCGGGGGGAGCACGGGGGGGTTCGCTGCAGGAGCATTCGATACCCGTGGAACAGGATTGGCAGAAGGCTGGCCCGCTGCTACGGATTCCGTGGATAAAGAATTGGGTTCCATATTGTTACTGGATGAGGTACCGGAGGTCCCTTCCTGTATTGTTCCCGATTGGCTTCCTTTTGTGGAAGCTGGTTCTGATGCAACCTGAGTTACCTGGTTGCCACTTCCGCCATAGCTCCCGCCACCGCCGCCTCCTCCACCGCCTGAATTTGGATTACTCGCCGGGGCAGGCGGAGTCACCCTGATTGAGAGACTGAGGTAAAGCATCTGGAGGGGGTTGGTATAGTGGCCAACGGTAGTAAGAGTAAATTGTGAAAGCCCATTGGGGGAGAGACCTGAAAATACATCCAAATCCCTGGTCTCGTCATAATAGAGGAATTGGGTTTTTAATACCTCAATAGTGCCCAGGTCATCAACCCTGATAATTTCAACAGGGTCATATACACTTGCCATACCACCCAGATTATTGTTAGAAACCCAATCTGAATCTATCCCTAACGCAATTGTTGTTGGATTAGCATAGATGGGGCCGGAGGGGGATATCAGATTTATTCTGCCATCGGATACAGTATGGTTCCCAACAACAGGGATATACAGACGGTCGAGATCAATTCCATCAGCGGAAGTCACCGTGTAATAATCCCTGTTATCCGTGGCATTTTTAAAAGAAAATATCGTAGTAAGCGATTTGAACGAACCATCCGGATTCATCTGCTCAACTTTAAACCGATCTTGGACATCAACGTAATTACTATTCTTTACGACCCATTTATGACGTACGCCCATTACAATGGTGGCAGGACCGCTTACTGACATGTTGTTCTCAATGCATTGGACCGAATATGCAATTCCTGATACATAATCGCCATAATCTGCATACTGGACTGAAATATTGAAAGATTCGTGTTGTTCTGGAGTTATTTCATTGGAGATGACCGTTTTTATTGAACCATCTGGAAAATACTGTGGAGTCACAAAGCTGTAGTTCACCATTGAATTGGGACCAATCATATCAGAGAATTCCGGGGAGGAAATATCTTCACTGGTTGTGATTATTTTTGACACTTCCCCCGAAATAATTGAATTCAACAAAGAAAAGGTAGTATTTTCTTTTGATATCAGTGTAAATGACGGCAATGCACCCTTTGTTTTTGGAATAACCAATAATTGTGAATTATTCCCCCCTATACTATACGAATAGGCAGTTTCATTTTTTGTATAAATTTCGATTAATCCGGCATCAGGGGAGTACTCAAGAACACCGGGGATTGAATACGATGAGACATTTACCGTAGAACTGATAAGATGAACCTGACTAATTGCCGTATTATTACCAAACTGGTTCCCTGTTGTTAACGAGATCCTGTAATTTCCCGGATTGGGATAAAAATGGGTAGGATTTTGTTCATTGGACGAAGAATTATCACCAAAATCCCAGTTCCATGTATCCGGATAACCCAAGGACAAATCAGTGAATGTGGAAGTTAACGGGGCCGGACCTGAAGAGGGACTTATTGAAAATTTTGTCACGGGAACAGCTCCCGCAGTGATTAAATTTTCCTTAACCGAATAATCGCGTGAATATGGAGTACTTACTATCAGCGAAGGACTGAAATGACCGGCTTCCAGGTACGTATACACAGGATTCACTTCATAGGATCCATTTCCATCGCCAAAGTCCCAAAGGCGTGTAGATGGATTCCCTGAGGATTTGTCGTTAAACTGGACGCTGAATGGTACCATTCCCTGGGTCGCGTTTACAGAGAAACCTGATACAACCGATACCTGTGTCGGACCGATGGTGAACAGAACGATGTCGTAATCAAGATCATTCCGGTTTTCCCAGACAATCCTGTCCCCGTATATTTTTGTGTTTACCCGGTGCACTGGGGGATCAGTGCAGGTGATAGAGGATGATAGGTTCGTGGTCAGGTCATAAATGAAAATGTTTTCAATCCCGTAGGATTGGTCACGGTTGTCATCCCAGGTTATAATATTTCCAAAAATACAAGGGTGTCCCTGATCAGAATCTCCGGTACCCGGGGTTATTAGCGTTTCCTGCCGTGTAGAGGAGTTATACATGTAGATGTCAGACTGGCCACCCCGCCAGTCCTGCCATACAACACGGTCGCCATATATCGAAGGGGGTGTCCTGGTAACGCCTTTACACGTGCTCTCGAGGATAGTCCTGTTGCCGGTGAAAATATTGCAGACCTCAAGTACTGAATCATCGTCTGTCCCAACATACCAGGCAGCCCATTCGCCATATATTGCAGGGTACAGGTGGTCCGGACCTGACGTGTCGTTCGTTAAGAACCTGGTTTGGTTCGTAGTGTGGTTATACAAAACGATATTCCTGACCCCCCGGGAGTCATCCACATAAACAATCCGGTCTCCAAAAATCGCGGGGTCTAACCGGTTAAAACCGTCAGACGGGGTAATTTGGGATTCAATGCCGGTTGAAATGTCGAAAATATTTACTCCGTAGGTACCGTAATAGCTATCCTGAACCCCGTACCCTATAAGATTACCATAGATTACAGGCCCATTCGGACTGGTGTTGCAGATTATTTTTTCCTGGCAGGTATTGAAATTATACATATAAACTGCCTGCTCGCCGTTACGGCCATCTAACCAGACCAGGTTATCCCCATAGATCGACGGGTATCTTTGATTTGAACCCCCAGTCCCGACAGTAATTGTTGTGAGGGTGCCTTGGTAACCCTTGAGGTTATCAGCCTTTTTTCTATCCACGGGGAGTTTGGCACCCGGTGTAATATCGGGGACCGTTACTTTCGCATCGGTATTTCCGGTTATATTCTGTGTAATATTCGGTATCGCCTGATATGTTGGCAGAGAGACGGGTTTTACAGGACCGGCACCGGAAAGGTTGGCAGCAACATCCGTGAAGACCGTATTATTACGACTAACATTCAGGTTGGTATCAGGGGCTGATACATTGCTGTACACTGATAAATTATCCGCATTGACAAATTCTGATGAATTATTACCGTTTCCGGAGGCATTATTCCCATTACCAATTGTAATTGTGGTACCAACAACGGGAAAACATAATGCACATATAATTAAAACCCAGGTACACAGTTTCCATACATAATCCATCCTAATCCCCCCAATGCAGATAATTAGTGATGATTATGAGAAGAATCCGAATCGAATGTATTAAAGGATATCTCTACTCCAGAAAATTAATTTTATTCCCCGCAATTTCAGAAAAAAAGGAAATAAAAAATTTAGATGGTGACTTTAGAGTATTTTTGGAAATAAGTCCCAAAATCCTCCTTTTTAATTCCAAAAACTCCATTCGTGAGATTAATTTTTGTCCACACCGGGGCTGTTGCATTCCCAGCGGCATTATGTGAAATATAGTTAACCCACCAGGGATCTGCCAGCAGGGTTCCACCCGGTGCCGCACCGACCGCATTGCCTTTTGGATTTCTCAGAATTAGGTAGGTAGTTCCAGCAGCATTTGTATACGTTCCCAGTACCGAATACGTATGATTTGCTGTTGAGACAAGAATGGGATATAGTACCTGGCGGGACTTCCCTGCAAGCGGTGCAGTTTTTGCAGGGGGGTAATTGGATTCTCCTGACAACAGGTTATTACTGCTTAAGAACTGGTAAAAATCCCCACCCCATGCAGCAAAAGCCGACCATTGGGGTTGTGTGATCCGGTTCAATGCAGTAATACTTGCCGCACCATCCAGGGTACTAGTATACTGAGCCTGTGTTGGATCTCCATGAATATTGAGAGCACAGGATACATAGGCTTTTTCGTAATATGCAGGCCACAATTCAAATGCTTCAGGTGAATGGCAGAACTGTGCTGATGGTGCCCAGATAGTTGGCGAGAATCCCCATGGCTGTTGAGCCCGTTCCTGCCAGTTATAGAATCTGACCTGGTTAATACTGATATTATCCTTGATATATGTGGGATTCACCCATGCCAACGCAGATAACCCCGCAATTAAAGAGCAATTCTGGCATAACGTTCCCTGGACAGGGTCATCAAATTCCGGATTAGCACTGTCCGAATACAATCCACCTACAGCTCCTACCCATACCATCAGGAATCACCCCTGATTTTTACGCTTAACCCTTCTTCCTTAATCATAATACATTCAACCTCTCTTGTAAGTTCCAATTTTCCCGTAATGAGAAACCCTCATAGACCACGTCCATAAGAGCATGTGAATAATTAACAACTATACCGTTCTGTCCAGCCTAATTCCCGGCCTGGAACACCAACAAAAACAACCCTTTCCCTAATAAACCCCTCTATCACCACCTTATAGGGGATATACCGGTATTATACGGAGATTTTATACCGGCCACACAATAACGCTAATTCTCCGTCCCGGAAATACACCTGATGTCCCAGACCCCCCGGAAATGGGACATTAACCGGGTAATAATCACAGTGTAATTCTGCAATTGAGTGGTTAAACTGCACTGATATAAATATTTCCAAATCTGCCATCTATAGTAAAAAAGGACAAAAAATAAGTTAAAAATGGCCATTTGAGACTAATTTCTCTTATCACCGGGCATTCTCACCAGAAAGGCCTTCTGTGCAGGGAAGGGATTTCCATTTTTTCCCTTGCTACACTCTGCGAAACTTCAAATACCTTGGCCGTTATTTCAATTCCCCTGTGCGCGGGAGGCAGTGCATCACAATCGCTTCCGGTGACCAACTGCAAACCAACCGGGTGCCATTGCGTGCCCCTGGAGTGTCTCCGGAAGAATTTCCCTGGTTGGCTTATGAACCCTAACGAGGGTGCCCGCAAAATAAAAAGAAAAAATTCGCCCTTTTCATACCGTTGCCCTGTAGATAAGCACGGTCACATTATCCCTGGATGTCAGGAGTGCGGCATTGACAAATCCCGAGACAAGGTCATAAAGTGGTGCCTTCTTATCCGCCTCCGTAATGATGTCTTCACTCACATAGTCATGGAAGCCATCGCTTGACAGGAGAAGCAGATCGCCGGGCTGCAGTGTGCGGAGAGAGATATCAACAAGGAAACTGCTCCCGAGGCTGCTGGTAATCATCGCCCGGAGAGGGTGGTGCCGTGCATCTTCCTCGGAGATCTGGTGGGAATCCACAAGCGACTGAACAACGGAGTGGTCTTTTGTCTTGAAAATTACTCTCCTCCTGATGTGATACGCCCGGGAATCCCCGGTATTGGCAATCACCACTGAGTTGTTCCGGACAAAGGCGGCGACCATCGTGGTCCCCATCCCTTCCTTCTCGTCTTTGGCCTCGGATTCTATTGCTTCATGGGCAGATTTGAAAGAGTCTGATAATAATGCCCCGATTTCATCAGGGTCCATGGTTTCATGATAGCGTCTCGAAAATTCCTCTGACAACCGGGCTATCGCAATTGCCGATGCCACTTCTCCGGCCCTGTGGCCCCCGATCCCATCGGCGATGGCAATGAGATAGCCATCCCCTGCTTTCTCGGCAAGAAGAGCGTCTTCATTGTTATTTCGCTTTCCTGTACAGGATACTCCGACGATATTCCCGTTTAGGCTGATAGTCCCATCCATCATTCCACCACTCCGGACCAATCGGACCCGGGACCGTTCTCCCCGGTATCATGCTGTGAATCAAGGAACCGTTTCAGGTCTTCAAGCAGTGCACGGACGGACTGGTACCGGGCTCCCGGGTCCTTTTGCAGGCATTTCAGGATAATCGGATCGAGTGGCCGCGCAAGGGGGTTGATATCGGACGGCGGCACCGGCATCCGCGAGATGATTGCATTACTGACATCCGCGAGGTCATCGCCGGGGAACAGGAGTTTCCCGGTCACAAGCTCGTAGAAAACGACCCCGAGCTGGTAAATGTCGGTCCGTTCATCAGTCTCACCAAATCTGCCGGGAGAGATCTGTTCCGGGGACGCATAGGCAAGTGAGAACCCGGCAACGGTAGGTATTGCAGAAGAACCGATGAGGCGGCTCATCCCCCAGTCGCTGATCTTGGGAACACCTTTGCGGTCAATCAGGATATTCTGGGGTTTGATGTCGCGGTGTATGATCCCCTGTTCGTGTGCATAAGCCAGACCATTCGCTACTCCGACCACGATTTCCACTGCGTCATTCACCGGTAACGGAGTCTTTAAGTCCGCCAGCCCGGACTTCACAAATTCCATCTCCACGTATGGTATCGGGAGGATGTTCACCTCGGTGATCTCGACGATATTCGGGTGCCGGAGTCCTTCCCAGGCGAGGATCTCCTTCATAAAGCATTTTCCGGTGGTTTCATCGAACCGTATCGGTATTTTAACCGCAACCGTCATGCCATCCTTTAGTCGCATAGCACGGAACACGTGGGAGATTCCACCCATCCCGAGGAAGTCTATACTTGAATATCGGTCTGCAAGTTCCGGGGGAAAAATATCAGGCCTCGTTGCAGTCGAACGCCGGTAGGGGTCGGATCCCGTGGGCACTCTCGTCTCGTCGCCGTTGAAAAAACCATAGGGGAAACCACGCTGCTGCACCTGCAATGCGAGTGAGTGATCCTGCCAGAGGGCAAGCAGTGCTGATACCGGGGCTGCCACGATCGTCACGAGGATTGCCGTCACTTCCCCCTGTCCAAGCGAGAAGAGCAGGATCGGGGTAACGATGAGGACGATCACACCGATAACGACATGGACTTTCAGGGTCCAGCGGAGGGGACGCGACAAGAGGGATCCAACAGCAAGTGCCAGTGCAGAAAAAATCAGGTATGCCCCGAGCAGCAGCACGATCAACAGGAGCGGGAGCGTAAGCGTATTGGTAAGTGCCGGCAGCAGCGCTATCATCCTTGAAAGGGCAAACAACAGGCCGATCCCGCATGCAACCTGCCCCAGCGCCACACCGGCCCTGACCGCCAGCGGCTGGGGGAATGACAGGTGGCCGATCCCGAGATAATCGTGGGCGAGGAGGAGGACCAGGGGTATTACCGCAATAAACAGGAAGATAATCACATTCCATGATGCCAGTCCCGCGGGAGGTTGTAACCCGGTCCCGGTCATATTTGCAGAGCCGTTCGCCCGGGTATCCTGCGGGGATGTCCCGGCGGGTCCGAGAACACTCGTATTATTTGTTCCCTGGTTTGAGGTCTCATTCACCGCCGGTGTTACCTGGATTAAGGTCCCGTTCAGGACAGGAGTTACTGTTGCACTCGGCTGGGGTGTCAGGTTACCGGTGGGGACCGTGGTCGGTAAGACTGTGCGCTCCGTCGGGGTTGGGAGAATGGTATACGGGTTGAACGTTGAGGATGTCGTGGGAATGTCTGTGGTGTTCGTCGTAGATTCCGCGGTAGTCTGAGTTGTTACGAAGGTCGTCACCGGCACGGTTGTCCTGACAGTAGTGGTGGGTACCGTCGTGGGGACTGTCGTTTTGACGGTTGTTTGTACGGTGGTGGGAACTGTCGTTTTGACGGTTGTTTGTACGGTGGTGGGAACTGTTGTTCTGGCGGTTGTGGGTGCTGTAGTGGGAACTGTTGTCGTGACGGTGGGCAGGAGAACAAGGTTAATCTTAGGGACGTTCGTTGTCTGGTCTCTCTCAACTATCACCGTGCTGGAATAATCAGTGTACCCGGCAAGAGCAACCCGTAATTGGCGCGTACCGGCAGGAATAGTATCCACCGTTTTTGGAGTTGTCCCTGAGTCAACTCCGTCTATGAATATTGTTGCACCATTCGGGTCTGAACGGACCATGACCGACCCGAGGTCGGGAGCAAACGTAACAGAGATGGAATGATCAGCATTGACACTGACAAACTGGTACATAGGGACTGCCGGAGTCACTGATCCGTCAATTCTCATTACCTCAATATGATACCCGGATTCAGGGGTAATCCAAACCTGGATATTGTCACCGGGGTTAGCGGGGACCTGTCCTGCAGGGTCAGTTGTTCCATGACCCCCAGGCGTCGTGGCGGTAATTGTATATGCGGATGCCGCAGTTGTCACTGTTAAGGAAAGCATCACCCCGATTATCAGGATATACAGGAGTACCCGGGTTTGGTAGGACCGTTTTCGAAACTGAGGATTCATATTGGGTAAAATTCCGGTATAAAATTTCAGGTCTCTTTCAGGTAGTATTTGGCATGATGACAAGGAGCTTTGCACCATATATCCCCTTTGCCAGTTCGACCAGGTCCCCATCACGAACAGGGACGCGCTTTTCCGGGGTGACAACAACAGTATTCACCATCGTCCCACCTGTGCTCCCTGCATCATCGATATACCACTGCCCGCTTTCTTCAACGAACTTCGCATGCGGTTTCGAGACCCGGCTGACAGCTGTATACTCTGCAGAAAGGATGACGTCCTGGTCAGGATTATAACTGGCAGGTCTCCGGGGGTCAACACGCCCGATACGCACCTCTGTACCTGATAGCAGGAAGACCTTCCCATCCTCGGGACCGCCAAGCATCACAACCGATGGCGTCGGGGCGAGGAGTTCTTCTGCAACTCTACCCCTGACCGCATCGAGTTTGCTCCGTAGCTCGGTATCCGCGGGGTTGATCCTGATATTGGAGAAAAGACCGAGGTTCCGGACAATTGCTTCCATAGCCCCGGGGATAAGGGAGTATTTCCATACCGGGTGAACGCCCTTTGAGGTTGCCTGCCCGAGACCTGCCTCTTTCTTGATTAAACCGGTGCTAAGGAGTTTGTCCAGGTGTTTTTTCGTGTTTTCATAACTGGTATCGATCTCGGCAGCAATCTTTCTGACCTCTTTCGGGCCCTTCTCAAGTATCTTCAGGATTTTCAAACGCTGGCTGTTTGAAAGGACCTCGAGGTACTCGGAGAGCTCAATATAATAGTCGTCATTATCCTCGAGGACAATTGTCTGGCTCTGGTCTGTACCTTTTTCTTCCATTGTTACACCCACATGTGTTTTATTTCAATTCGGTAATCAGGGGTATATTTTCCATACCTTCTTTGTTACTATCATATTTAGAAGGTGATATCTTGCCTTTGTGGTCAGACATGCCGCCGCTAACACAGGACAACAAGTGTCCACCAGTTACAAAGGAGGTTTTCCTGACACCAGACGCTATGACTACCTCGGAGGAAGGGATCAGGACACAGGGGATTAATATTCATATTCAGGTCCTTTTCCCGGCGAGGCCAAACGCTGTTTCCACCCGTTTTTTCAGGGCATCTTTCGGATAGGCACCGGTAACACGGTCAACCAGTTTCCCCTGCAGGAAGAACAGGAGGGTGGGTATCGCGGATATCGCAAACTGGCCTGAAAGGCCCTGGTTATCGTCAGTATTGCACTTTGAAAATGTCACGCTGCCGGCATATTCCCGGGCCAGTTCTTCTACAACCGGGCCTACCGTGCGGCAGGGACCACACCACTCTGCCCAGAAATCCACCACGAGTGCCGGATGCGCGTGCAATAATGCAGTGAAATTGCCCTGTTCAAGATGCAGGACTTTTCCTTCAGATTGCATCTTTATCCGTTCCTGCATTTCCATTAGTTTTCTCTGGCGGATCTTCCCGAGTTCCTCATCCATATCTCCGGTATAGTCTGCCGGAATTATTAATCCATCCCCCATGTGGGCTCCCGTCAAAAACAGGAGGGTGAGTAAACTATAAGAGCGCAGAGAGGGTATATAATAACCTCCAGAGCAGCGAGGTAGGGTAGTCAGGATATCCCGACGGGCTCATAACCCGTAGACCGATGGTTCAAATCCATCCCTCGCTACTGGTTCTTTTTAGGATTTATTACCAGCAGCAGGCATGCCCTGAATGAGACAATTGTAAGATCAGGTATGTCACAGGACAATCAGAACAAATCTTAAAATATGGAAGATACTGCTCTTGACCGTTCCTGATAAAGGACTGGAATATAGGGGATTTGATTCCCTGGACGTAGATTGTACCCCAACATCAAATTCCCGGAACCGGGATATTGCCGGGCATCGGTTGATTGGGGGGTTTTTGCACCCTTTCAAAAAATTCAGACAGGGCTCATCCTTTTCGTGCCGCTGTAACGATAAACGTCCGGTTCTTGTAAACAACATCGATATCGGAAAACCCGGATTCCTGAAGCCATCGGAGCTGGGATGACAGCTTTTCATTCCGGTCAAGCGTGTCTCTCCGTCTCAGTATCTCCTGGTGCTCCTTCTCGCTGAGGGGACCGCTTACAATAAAATCATTCCAGTAATCCAGGTACATATGCTGGAACAGGGGAGTCTCCCCTTCTGCCTGATCGGCGTTAATAAACATCCCACCTGGTTGTAAGGCAGTAAAAATTCCATGGAACAGCTGACGCTTGTCATCACGGCTGAGGTGGTGAATCGATAAAGCGGAAAATACCAGGTCGTAGGGCCCTCCAAGTGAGGATCTGCTATAATCGCTGACCACATACCGGACCGTTTCCAGGTGAGAGAACCGCTGACGTGCCACTGCAAGCATGTTCTCTGAAATATCCAGCAGGGTAAGAGAGGCACCGGGGAATTTTTCAAGGACCAGGGCGCTCAAAAGGCCGGTGCCCGCACCAATATCAAGGATTTCAGGGTGAGGCCCTTCTGCAACCGCAGCCCATACTGCCGCACCATAATACTGGTGGAGGTCAGGTATTATGTGCACCCGCTGCGCATCGTATTCCTGTGCAATCGTGTCAAATGCATCCCGGATGTGTTTCATAAAATTCCTTCTTCCCTTTTCTGCATTGAAAATGGCCCGGCCATTTTCACGCACGGATCCCTGTTTCCCGTGTCCTGTCTTTTTTTCTTGTGGATCATCAGGTTATGCTCCCGGCATGATCATCGGGTACCGCACTTGCCGGGTATTTTTTAGAGGCGGGACTATTGAAAGGGTATTCCTGAAAAAAATGATAGGTTGCGGGTTATGATCCATCTCCCCCAAACGATTCAAGCCTCGACTGGTAGGTGCCTTCAACAAAGTCAACCAAGGTTTCCTGCGATTGTTCGCCTTCGATCGGGACCGGGTAGCACCCCGTCAGGCACCCGGTGCAGAGGTTCCCCCGTTCTTCCCCGATTGCAGTGACCAGTGCCTCGATAGAGATATGGTGCAGGGAGTCGGCCGTAATGCTGTGTCTCACTTCCTCCTCGACTTTGTTACTTGCAATAAGTTCACCCCGGGTAGGCATGTCCACCCCGAGATAGCAGGGTGCACGAATTGCAGGGGACCCGATCCGCACATGGATCTCTTTTGCCCCGGAATCCCGCATCATCTCGATAATCCGTCGTGATGTTGTCCCGCGTACGATGCTGTCGTCCACGAGGACAACAGATTTGTCACGGAGGTGCTCTTTAATCGGGTTTAACTTTATCCTGACTGCATTCTCACGCTGTTTCTGGGAGGGCATAATAAACGTCCTGCCCATATAACGGTTCTTCATCAGGCTTTCTACAAACGGAATGTGGGAACGCTGGGCATACCCGATCGCGTAGGACGTGCCCGAGTCCGGGACAGCACCCACACTGTCAGCAATGATCGGGTCCTCTTCGAATAGTTTCGCGCCGATATTCCGCCGAACATCATACACCAGTGCCCCGTCTATGACCGAATCGGCGCGTGCAAAATATACATATTCAAAAATACAATGGGCGTGGCGGCTGGCGACTGCTATCTGGGTACTCCTCATCCCCTGCCCGTCGATCCTGATCAGCTCCCCGGGTTTCACATCCCTGATAAATGTCCCGTTGAGGGCATCGACTGCAACACTCTCTGACGCGAGCATGTACCCTTCTTTTAGTCTTCCTACGCACATGGGTTTGATACCGAGCGGGTCACGGAACCCGTAAATAACCCCGTCAACCATAAGAATAACCGCATAAGACCCCTGGAGAGTCCGCATGCAGTTGAGGACCGCATCCTCCACTCCTCCCGAGCCCCTGATCTCTTCGGTAATCAGCTTCGCGATTATCTCGGTATCGGTGGTCGTCGAAAAGATCTGGCCGCGCTGTTCATAGGAGTCCCGAAGTTCTGCGGTGTTTACCAGGTTCCCATTATGTGCGATCGAGATATCATGGGTCTGGAAATGAAAATTAAAAGGCTGCACATTTTCCGGGCGGTTTGCACCGGTTGTCGGGTACCGGACATGCCCAAGACCCACATTTCCCTTCAGGGTTGAAAGGATCGTCGTATTGAACACGTCAGCTACAAGTCCGGACGCCTTGTGTTTGTAAAGGCGGCCTTCGTCATCGAACGTGGCGATCCCTGCACTCTCCTGACCGCGGTGCTGGAGAGCGTACAGGGCGTAGTATAAAGAAAGAGATACACCGCCAGCATCCACGATGCCAACGATACCGCACATGTCAGAGCTCTCTAATGAGTAGGCACTTTTGGTCGCTTATCCAGCCATCTTACACTGCGCATTCTGCTGCTTTTACCGAAACCGCACGCAGAGCAGGTCTTATGACGGCAGTGATAGGATATACTGCCGCAGCGCCTGCACGCAATGTGGGTCTTCTTGTTCCGCTTTCCCATTGAGGGAGTTCCCTTTGACATAGCCTTTCACCTGGAAAATTTTTACTTATTGTTCAACTGAGGGTGATATATAGATCACATTGTCTCCACGTACGATGAGTGTCCCGACATTTTTTGATACGTCGTTCTCCACATCTGTGGCTTTTTCAAGCACAAGGTTCATGTGCACGTCATACCCCTGAAGGATTCCTCGAAGTTCCCTTCCCCCTTTGAGAGATACGATAACAGGCTGACGATTCAGCACCAGGTCCAAAATATCCAACGGCCTTTTTGTCATACAATTACCCTGTTTACATCGCTTTGGAGTAATATATGTGAGTGAGGAGGATACTTAAATATAACGTCTATGATCACTTCTGCAACTTCAGTCACACAAAACAGTCAGCCTGATATCCAGCCTGCCAGACGGGGATCAACCGTAGTAGCTACAGGTAATCCATTGATTCATAGAACTATAAAACGAGTGGTTGGAGAGATACATTTTCTTTCACCTGGCAACATACCAATAAGCCGGGACGAACATGTCAAAGATCCAGCTGAAAAAAAGGCATACCCTGAGAAAGTCCCAGGTATCTGTCATCTATTCACGATTAAAGTCGGAGATTGGTGAGGCAGAATCCCGGTTCTATCGTGACCAGCTCGAGATTGTCGAGACGAACACCTCGCTCAAACTCTACATGGTCGATAAGAAGCCCCTCCTCATGGACCTGGACGGCGTGGTTTTTCCCACGCTGCGAGGGCTCCTCGAGCAACCCTTCCCCGAGCGGCGCATCGTGGTTGATTCCGGTGCGGTCTCGTATGTCGTGAACGGGGCGGATGTTATGCGCCCAGGGATCGTTTCAGTTACCGATGACATAAAGGCTGGATCCCCTGCCCAGGTCGTCGAGGAGCGGCATGGGAAACCGATCGCAATCTGCATCCCCCTTTTTGATGCGAAGGAATTGCGGGAGAAAACGACCGGGAAGATGTGCAGGAACATCCACCATGTCGGGGACGAGATCTGGGTCCTTGAATACTGACCCGGGGTCCCTTCTGGTTCTTTGCCATTTTATGAAAGGGCATTCTCACCGGAATCCGGGGCAATATAACCAAAAATAAAAATCCGCCGGTTTTCTGAATAGATACTATTAAATAAAATTCAACATACCATTTTTTTATGGGAAAAATATTCGATACTCTTCTTGGCAAGTCCAGCACCCCTGCCGAAGAAGGCGACTATATGGAACTCAATCTGGAGGACTATGAAGGCACGGAGGATGCTCCGGCGCTGCTTGTCAAGATTGCAACAATAACTGATATCAAAGACAGCCCGAAAATCAAGGATGAGGTGTACAACGGTAATATCGTTATCGTGGACATCAGCAGGCTGAAGATGGACAAGATCATGTACGAGCGGGTGCTCAAGGACTTAAAGGAAGTCGCAAAAGATGTGAACGGTGACATTATTGGTCTTGGCGACCAGCGGTACGTCGTGGTCACACCGCAGGCGGTAAAGATCTCCCGCGACAAGATTGGCGGAGCGGTGTAGTGCTGACCATTGTCCCCGGACCGTGCCCGGTATGTAATGCCGAGATCGAGTACCTGTATCAGACAGATAATATCCCTTATTTTTCGGATATTATTATGATCCGTGCCCTTTGTCCCAAGTGCGGGTACCGGTATGTCGATACCCAGGTGCTCACCACCCAGGCGCCAGGACGGCAGGAGTTCCTTATTGAGACACCTGATGATATCGATGTCCGTGTTGTACGGAGCATGGAGGGAATTGTCATGATACCCGAACTCGGGGTCAGGATCGATCCGGGCCCTGCCTGCGAAGGGTTTGTCTCCAATATTGAAGGTGTACTCAACCGGGTCACTGAGGCGGTCGAGGGGGTAATGGCCCATGGGGATGCTACAGAACGGGAAAATGCCAGAATATTCCTCGAAGATGTAGCGGCGGTTAAGAGGGGTGAGAGACCAGTGACTCTCATTATTGATGATCCTTCCGGAAACAGTGCCATTATTTCTGAAAAAACGAGGAAACTGCCTTATCCGGAGGATGAGGGGGAGGGAGATGATGGGGACGATCCGGAGAGATCTGCAGAATAATCCACTTGGAACGGTCCCTTTATAGATAGTTCGGTCCTTTTGACAGTAACGTTACTACAAAAATTGGCTCTTTTGAAACAGAACTGAATGGAAGTTCATTTCCGGACTATGAAAATACACTACCAATAACCTCGTTTTTTTGTCCGTTCGAGCATTTAATATGAAAATAGATGATTCAGTGGCTCACCTCTCGAAATTTTTGATCAAGAGAAGAGTTCGGGTGAATTACTTCGAAGCCACATTCAATAATAAAATCAATAGCCTTTTGAACATCAGAGCGGGAATTTTTTGAGAATTTCTGAACGACTGGCGGTTTTGTTGGTTTTGTATTTTTTAACGGATCGATATAAAGTTCCTTTTTTATGAGAAGATGCCAGAGAATGCATAAGATCTTCCGAGCCAGTGCGACAGTCGCGGTATTCCCGCCTTTTCGATATGCGATCCTGTTGAAAAATTTCCTGAACGTTGTATTGACCGTTCTTCCCGCAGCTTTTGCCGCCTGCACAAGAATCCAACGGAGATGTTCGGACCCGTGTTTAGTGATTTTTCCGGAACAATTTTTCCCTGCGGACTGGTACACCGACGGCACTAATCCCGCCCACGAAGCAAGTTTCTCGGCATTTTCGAAATCACGGTAATCCCCGATTTCTGCCAGGATAGTTACCGCCGAAGTAACACTGATGCCAGGAATTGAACACGCGATCTCAACATCACGAATACTATCTTGTTCTGTCATTCTTGCGATGATCTGTTCGTCGAGCGCACGAATGTGTTCATTAATATGAGCCATCATATCGAGATTTCTCTTGATCAGAATGATCTGTAAATCCGACAACGAACCGGATAATATCTCCCGAAGTACGTCCGCCTTCTTTTTAACTCTGGCTGAAGGAAGAGTTGAGATGATATCGTCGGTGTCTGCCCTGTTCAGAAGCCCCAAAATAAGGTGGATCCCGCTTTTCCCAAAGATATCTTGCACTCCCTTACCTAAGGCAATTCCGGCAGAATCGAGAATGCGGTGAATCCGGTTCTTTATCTGGGTCCTTGACTTAACCGTGGATTCCCGCGATCTGGTCAATTCCCGCAATTCTCTGTCATTTTTCTGGAAGACTCGCGAAGGGTTGATAAGTCCGTTCATTGCGAGTTCGGCGATCCATTGCGCATCACGAACGTCGGTCTTCCGACCGGGAATGCTCTTGATCTGGTACGCATTTCCAACTATTACCCGCATTTGGCCCTCGAATGCCAGGTAAAGCCGATACCAATACACACCGGTTGATTCACATGCTATACACTCGCAGCTTTCTTCCTCAATTCGCTTTTTGAGCTTCTGAATGCCGCTAAAATTGTTGAAAACCCGAAAACTTAACGGGTCTTTCTCCCGTTTGAGTATGCACACCTGGAGAAATTCTTTATGTACATCTACTCCGCATACACAATTGTAGTGGGGTTGCATCGTTGCTCCTCACGGTGTGGGCAGGACATTACTCCTCGAAGGTAATTTAATATTCGCGTTCGACGACGCATGTATGCTTCGATTGACTAATGAATTGGCTAGTTTTCATGACGGGATCCCGGTCCCAAAATTCTCGCAGCCTTCCCTGCCCACATTATTACAACATACCCTGGGGTATTCAATTTTCATCCTGTATGCTTGTGGCCCTTCGGCATCATGTCTGTTTCATGGGAAATCCACCCCCAATTAGCCATATTGTCTCTGGTAGTCCCAATATTTAATCACGCACCTGGGGCTTCGCCCCGCCGCTTCGGTGACCCCAGTTGGGATAGAGACCCTGCCTAATATTCTGTACTAATGAGCCTTATAGAAACCCTGCCCGAAAGTTTATCTTTTTTGGGAGTGGGGCAGGGAGAGGTTGAAACCCCTCCTGCCCGCGTATTTCCCCTTCTATTATTAAACACCAAAGATGTCAGAGCGAAAAAAATTGACAATAAGGAAAAGATGTTGGAGCGAGATTTCGTCCCCGTCCACATCAATCAGAGAATTCAGATAACCGTTTTCCCACGCAACACGACACCCGGTTGCTGAGTCACCACTCCCACAACCTTTGCACCAGGTACCTCGCGGATGACATCCCCTGCTCTGTCATGGGCAACGATGTAGGCATAGCCCATTCCCATGTTGAAGGTACGGTACATCACAGAATCCTGTATCCTCCCACTCTCCTGTATCCAGCGGAATATCTCCTGCGGGGGCAACGGATCGCTGAAATTAAATCCATATCTGGAAAGACGGGTGAAGTTGAGTAATCCTCCGCCGGTTACATGGCACATCCCATGTACCACCACCTTACGGTTCACATCCAGGCACTCATGGTAGATCCTGGTCGGCGTAAGAAGTTCAGCACCAAGAGTCCTGCCATTCCCAAGCTTTACCTCGTACCCGCCGTGTTCTTCTGCTACTTTCCGGGCGAGGGTGAGACCGTTACTGTGAACGCCACTTGAGGGGACCCCGACGATCAGGTCATCGGGTTGTATCGTTTCACCATTCACCACTTTGTTCTTATCCTGGATCCCAAGACACGTGCCCGCGAGGTCAAGACCATTCACGAGTCCGCGGAGCGTTGCGGTCTCACCACCAACAATATCGATATTCGCCAATTTGGCTCCTTCGTTCAGTCCAATACCGATCTGTGCCATTTTTCCGGTATCGAGCCGGTCGGTCGCAACATAATCAACAAATGCGACGGGTTCGAGGTTCATCACATAGAGGTCGTTCACGTTCATTGCAATGCAGTCGATACCGACGGTGCTCCAGTCGTGCATGTGGTCAGCAACAAGCATCTTGGTCCCAACACCATCCACGGTGAGTGCGAGGACTTTTTCCCCAAAATCGATAAGACCAGCATAATGGCCGACACTGCCAAGCATCCTGTTCTGGCCACTCCGCCTGTAGCTCAGGTTCCGGATCAGCGATTTTACTGCTGCCGCCTCGAGGTCGATATCAACTCCTGCCTCCCGGTACGCGTCCTCAGTCATCACATTCCTCTGAAAGCCTGAACTCGTCATGCAGTACCCGCACGGCACGCGGCCCGTCATCCTGCTTCACAACAAAGGAAATATTGACCTCTGATGACCCCTGTGAGATCATCCGGACATTGATACCAGCCCGGCCGAGTGCCGTGAAGATCCGTCCCCCGGTCCCTTTCGCTCCCGCCATGCCGGAACCTACAACCGCCACCGCACAGACATCCCGGTCGAGCGTCACCTCGCGGACAATCCCCTGTTTTACCAGTGCTGCAAGCGATTCCGATGCTGCTACAGACTGTGCCTCGTCAATAATGAGCGAGATATTTGCCTCGGAAGACCCCTGCGAGATCATCATCACGTTCACTTCACTCTCCGACAGGGCGGAAAATATTGCTTTCGCGACTCCCGGCCTGCCGATCATCTGGGCCCCGTTGATATTGATGGCGGCAACTTTTTCGATGTACGTAATCGCCTTGACAACGCGGCTGTCATCGCGGACGTTCCTGACAATGCAGGTCCCGGGGTGGTCGGGGTTGAAGGTGTTCTTCACCCTGACAAGGATATCCTTCTTCATCGCCGGCTCGATGGAGCGCGGGTGCATCACTTTTGCGCCAAAAAACGAGAGTTCCATGACTTCGAGATAGGATACCGAGTCGAGGACACGGGCATCGTTAATCACTCTCGGGTCAGAGGTCATGATCCCGTCCACATCGGTCCAGATCCAGATCTCGTCAGCGTCAATGCCGGCACCTATTATCGCTGCAGAATAGTCAGAACCGCTCCGGCCTAACGTGGTTAGTACACCGTTCTCAGTGCACCCCATGAACCCCATGATGACCGGCACCTGGCTGGAGAGAAGAGGTACGATAGAGTTTTTTATTTTTTTCTCCCCTTCCGGCAGCGCCATTGCTTCACCGTGCTGGGCCGTAGTCAGGATTCCTGCCTCACAACCATCAAGAACTGTTGAATGGATCCCCTGTTGCCGGAAGGCAGCACTTACCACCAGTGAATTGAGGCGTTCGCCAAAGGTGATGATATAGTCCTTCGACCTCGGTGTGAGGTCCCTTAAGTTGTGGACTGCATAGAGGATATTTTGCAGTTTTTCCAGCCGGTCTTCAATGAGCGGGGCAACTTCAGCTACGTAATCCTTTGCCGAACCTTCCAGGGCCTTCATATGCCGTACCCGGAGGGACTCGATAAAGGGTCCGACCATGATACTTTCAGGACTGTTCACGACCTCCGTGGCAACCGCGATAAGCTGGTCAGTTACCCCGCGCTGTGCGGAAATAACAACCGCAACCTCGTTCCCGCCTGAATGGTACTTCTGTATGATACCAGTGACGCGGGAAATGCTTGCGGCATCCGCAACAGAAGTGCCGCCAAATTTCATTAAAAACCTCATTTTGGCCACTCTTACAATTCCCTAGCTATTTATGTAATTATAGGATGCAGATAATAATAAGATGCGGTCAGATGAAGTGGTCGATTGTCATGTCCTCGTAATCGGCAGCGGTGGAGCAGGGGTACGAGCCGCGATTGAAGCCGACCAATACGGTGATACCGTGCTTGTCTCGAAGACTATCGTTGGCAAAGGGGGGTGCACACCAATGGCTGAAGGTGGCTACAATGCAGTTCTCGCCCAACAGGACACCTGCGAGGGCCATTATGAGGACACCCTTCGGGGTGGAGCGTACTTAAACGACCCCGCCCTGGTCAGGGTACTGGTTGACGAGGCACCTGCCAGGATGGGCGATCTCATCCGCTGGGGGGCCGTTTTCGATGTGGATGACTGCGCATGTGTCGCACAGCGCCCATTTGGTGGCCAGAGGTTCCCGAGGACCTGCTACGCAGGGGACCGGACCGGTCACGAGATGATGACCACCCTCACCGAACGGATGGCTGACACAAAGGTGGAGACCTACCAGGAGGTCTCGATCATTTCGCTCCTTGAATACGAAGGAAGGGTATCAGGGGCCATGGGACTTGACCGCAATGGCGAGGTCATGCTGTTCCGATCGGACAGCACCGTCATCGCGACGGGCGGGGGGACCCGTGTATACGATATCTCGACAAACTCCTCGAGTGGTACCGGGGATGGGTATGCCCTCGGTTACCGTGCCGGTGCGGAAGTAATCGACATGGAACAGATCCAGTTCCATCCGACCGGTGCAGTGTACCCCTATGATGCACGGGGCAGGCTGGTGACCGAGGCGGTCCGTGGTGAAGGGGGCCTGCTTAAAAATAAGCTCGGGGAGCGGTTCATGACCAGGTATGACCCCGATCGGATGGAATTATCCACCCGGGACGTGGTCTCCCGTTCAATTGCAACAGAAATACTGGAAGGGAGGGGTACGGAACATGGGGGGGTCTACCTTGACGTGACCCACCTGCCTGCTTCCCAGATAGAGAGCCGCCTCCCTGTAATGCTCGAGCAGTTCCTGAAATTCGGGGTGGATATCAGGGTGGAGCCGATGGAAGTTGCACCCACGGCACACCATATTATGGGAGGCCTCCGCATCCGGCCTGATTGTTCCACTACCGTGACAGGACTTTTTGCCTGTGGTGAGGTTGCCGGAGGTGTTCACGGGGCCAACCGCCTCGGGGGCAATGCCCTCGCTGAAACACAGGTATTTGGAAAGCGGGCGGGAGAAGCTGCAGGGAAAGCGGCAGTCCACGGCAGGAACCACGATCCTGCCCAGGTGGAGGGCGAGAGGGACAGGCTCGGGAAGTATTATACCGGGACGTCTGACCCTGCAGGAGTATGGAGACAACTGAAACTATCGATGTGGAAAGGTGCCGGGATCTTCCGGACCCTGCCGGCCCTGCAGCAGACCCGCTCGGTGATCCAGGGCCTACAGACCCTGCAACTACGTGCAATGGCAGCAGAAAACCTGGTGGACTGCTGTACTGTCAGGAACATGATTACCACCGCCTCGCTTATCGTCGACTCTGCGCTTCTCCGCCCTGAGTCGAGGGGTGCCCATGTCAGGAAAGACATTACACAGGACTGGACGATGGAAACATCACCCTTTGGGCATACCTTTATCTCCCGGGGTTGCCGGGGGATCGGGACGGTGAGCAGATGAAACAACTGACCCTCCGGGTGTTACGGTTCGATCAAAAAAAAGACACTGCGCCGCATTTCGAGAGCTACACCGTTCAGGTCCATGACGGTGCGAGGGTGCTCCATGCCCTTCATGCAATCCACGATGACTGCGACCCGACCCTCACGTACCGCTACTGCTGTGGGACCGGGCAGTGCGGGAGCTGTGCCGTCAGGGTGAACGGGGAACCGGTACTTGCCTGCATGGAGGAGGCCCGGGACGGAATTTCTGTAGAACCACTTGAAATCCCGGTGATCAAAGACCTCACTGTAGATCTCCTTCCCTATATTGAGGCATTACCGGTTATCTGTCCGGAGACGACAGCAACCGCACAAATGCCAGGGAAAGATCTGGTCGAGACCATGAAGCCGCTCCGGAGCTGTATCGGCTGCATGGCCTGTGTTTCGGTGTGCCCCGCACTTTCTGTTTCAGACTTTAAGGGGCCGACAGCGATGCGGCAGGAAATGCGTCTTACCCTCGATCCACGGGACAAGAAAGACAGGGCTGCTGAAGCAGTAAAAGGGGGTCTCTTCAGGTGCACGAGTTGCCAGGCGTGCTGGACAGTCTGCCCGAAAGAGATACAGATACCCGGAAAAGCCATTGAAAAGCTGAGAGAACTGGCGCATTACAAGGGCCATACACTCCCACGCCATGCAGAGGTCGCAGCCCTGGTCAGGGAGACCGGACGGAGTGTCACCTGGACTGAACCCTCGTTCCTCGAGTTGACTACGGAGGTAATGGAACCGTATGGCCCCGTAAAAAAGACAGTCGGGTTCTTTGTCGGGTGCATGTACAACCTGCGTCTGCCACGGACTGCACTGGACGCGATCGAGGTACTCAGGAGGAACGGGGTAAGGGTTGTCATCCCCCGTGACCAGATCTGCTGTGGTTCCCCGCTCATCAGGACCGGCCAGACTGAATATGTCGATACCTTAAAAACCCGGAACATTACGGCATTCACTGCACTCGGCATCGATACTGTTGTGACCATGTGCGCCGGGTGCGGCTCAACGCTCAAGCATGATTATGAGACCCCGTTTAAAGTCCTGGATTTTTCCGAACTGCTCACCGAGACCGGTTTCGGGTCACCGGCACACCTTGGACTCAACGTCACATACCATGACCCCTGTCACCTCGCCAGGGGACAGGGTGTGACTGAACAGCCCCGGGCGATCCTCCGGAAGGTTGCAGACATTACTGAGATGCCATCGGTATGTTGTGGGTCAGGTGGCGGGGTCAGATCCGGGTTCCCGGATGAAGCAGCAGCACTCGGTGAACGCCGGGGTGAAGAGATTAAAAAAACCGGGGCAGAAATGGTAGTCACCTGCTGCCCGTTCTGCGAGTTCCATATCGCGGGGCACACCGATAAGCCGGTACAGCACCTGGCAACGCTTCTTCTTAAAGGTTACAAGGAAAAAGAAAAGCCTTGTAAATAGACTCTTTTTTAGAGGAGGGGTGTTAGTCCTGCCTTGGGCAGGGCATAACATGGCATGCCAGCCCCTGTTCAGATTGGAGATTAAGTCACAAGAGAAGTAACAAGGAAAGGACAATGCACACGCTCAATGGAATCGTGAGATTGTCATCAACCGGTGAAAGGAGCTCCATAACTCCTGCGGTAATCGCAGCTGCTGCAGCCAGCGGGATAGAAAGCGGTGTGAGCACGAGAAGTGCCAGAATCGCGGTACCAATTCCTGCAAGGGTCCCTTCCAGGGATTTGGATTTCCATATTTTATGGTGACCGTAGTGGATCCCGACGAGCGTGGCCACACCGTCGAGGACGGCAAGGCAGATAATTGCCGGGATAACGACCTGGAGCGGAAAGAAGACCAGGACGAAAAAAACACCGATTGCAAAATACAGCGTCCCTTTCCCGGGCATCACGTCCTTTCTTTCGAGCAGCAACACCACGCGTGATATCAGGGGCAGTTTGTAGCCCCGGGATATCGCATCAGAAAGGATGAAGCCGGCAAATATGGCCATCACAAATGCGTAGAGGACCAGTTGCATATCGACCAGCGGGATGGCTATCGCAATGCTGATCCCGATGAGGAGGTGGACACCCTTCCTGAGCACTTCATGCATTCATATTTTTATGATCCTGCGGGATTAATGGATGATCCCCTGGCAAAGGATGCATAACAGAGAATATTTTGACCGGGCAGACGAATACACAATAGAGATGGCCCGTCGAGAAAAAAATAAGTACATCCGCCCCTGCCAGGAAACATTAACGTGTCGTGAGTGGGTTTCTGACGGGTCCGGGACAGTTGATCCTTCCAACGGGATAAAATACCATCTTCCCGGACAGGTAATCTCTGATACGGTCCAGGTTGAGGATGAAACGGTAACGCGATACTCGGCGGAGCTCTGGACTTCAGCACAGAGAAAGGCCTCTTCCATCCATGAGATATCATACCGTGCGTGTTTTAAACCGCAACTTGCAGGCTTCTTTATTGAACGGTTTTCAGAGGAGGGAGACCTGGTCTATGACCCCTTCGGCGGGAGGGGGACGACCGTCATCGAGGCCGGGCTTCGCGGCCGCCAGGTCGTGCAGAATGACATCAACCCGCTCTCTGTCCTGCTGACAAAACCGCGCTTTTTTGTCCCATCCCTTGGGGCAGTGAGCGACCGCCTTTCACTAGTCCCCCGTGAACATGGACCGGCTTCCGATCTCGACCTTTCAATGTTTTATCATCCGGCGACCGGGAAGGAGATCCTCGCACTCCGGGAATTCCTCACAGGGCACATGGGACAGGGTGATGAAGACGAAGTCAATGCATGGATCAGAATGGTGGCAACGAACCGGCTCACCGGGCATTCCAGTGGTTTCTTTTCTGTCTACACACTCCCGCCAAACCAGGCGGTATCCCCGGTTGCCCAGGTAAAGATCAATATCAAGCGGCAGCAGGTACCACCGTACCGCGACACCCACGAAATCATTGTGAAAAAAACCCGGACACTTACCCGGAACCTCACCATTAAAGAGCGTGAAAGGCTCCGCAATGCAGGGAATTTGGGAATTTTTCTAACCGGAGATGCCGCATCGACACCGGAAATCCGGGACAATTCTGTCCAGCTGACCGTTACTTCACCCCCGTTTCTCAATATTGTCCAGTATTCAAAGGATAATTGGCTCAGGTGCTGGTTCAATGCAATCGACGATATCGCCATAGGAAAGAAGATCACGATGACACCTTCCCTTGATATCTGGGTTGGCATGATTACGGGTGTATTCATTGAGCTGTTCCGGATCACCCGCCCCGGCGGATATGTCGCTTTTGAGGTGGGGGAAGTAAAAAACGGGACAATCAGGCTCGACGAGCACGTCATCCCTGCCGGTATTTCAGCCGGGTTCCATTGTGAATGTATCCTGATAAACCAACAGGAATTTACCAAGACTTCCAATATCTGGGGTATCGGGAACAATAATACCGGGACGAACACAAACAGGATTGTCTTGTTCAGGAAAGATTAGGGAGACAACGGCCTGATAAAAAGGACGAGGGGCATCCACCCTTTTTTCAGGAGAGGAATACCAGGGTGGTGTCGTATGACCCCACCCCTCTTTTTTGATTGTTAGTTTTCTGATCAGATTTATGGATTGTATACTTTCCCGGCAGTTCCCTTTCATTAAGCCCGGGCATATGTTAGATCAAGGGACGCCTTGCCGAGCGTAATAGATGAGATAGCGTCGGTGAGAACAGGACCGGTAACCTTGCTGGCGTCACCTGGAAGACTTGGTGGACCAGATAGTGCATACAGGGTAAAGGTGTAGACCTTGTCCCCGGGGCCCACCGAGCATGGAGGATCGTAGGTCATGATCGTCCCGTGGCTACCCGTTCCTACGGTACCGACTCCCACAGTATTCTTGGCGAGGCGGGATGTCGGCGCGGGTATGCCATACAATACCCAGTTCCACTTGGTCGTCCCATCACCCGGTAACGTTGTCATCATCAGAGCGAACTCTTCTGTACCGGCAGGTGCACCGGACCAGGACAGTGCAGGGGAAGACCCTGCACCATCGCACGTGTATTCAACCGGTAATCTGCCGCCGTCAATAACGGCATTGCTGGTAAGCGAAAAAACCTGTTTTTGGGCGATTTGATTTGTTTGTATATTCAGGAAACGATTCAGGGTTGATATTCCCTGTTGCTGCCATCGGGTAATCATGGTGGTTGGAGTTACAACCGCTTTTGTAGGGGTGGTAAGCGGTGTGACAGGAGTGATTGTTGTCGGAAGGACCCGTGGTGTTTTTGTGACGGAAACCTTTGGGGTAATTGTGGGCGTTGGTGTTGTCGGACGTAGCGTCGGTGCTTTTGTGATCACAACTTTTGGCGTAGTTGAAGGGGTTGGGCTTACGGTCGCCACCTGCAGTCCCTGTAGCCAGGTAGACATTTGTGAACTGTCGTACTTCCCGACACCGAAGAGGAAATCAGAGGGTATATTCTGTGGCATGCTGATCGCCTGGGAATACAGGTATGCCCCTTCGCAGACGTAGCCGTCGAGGTTCCGGAGTGCTACCATCTTCTGTTCCTGCTCGTTTGTCGTGGATTTCCCCACTTCTGCAAAGTGTGTTGCGTAATAATACGATATCTCGCCGTCCAGTTCCCCGTATCGTGCAGAAAGGGACCTGACAAGGCTCTCGTCTATGGTATCCCCGGTTAATGCTGTACGGAGTTCGGTTGCAATTGCAGTCCGTTTCGCCACAATCTCGTTGAGATCAGCACGCTGGAGGTCAACAAGGCTCGTGATCTTCTCTTTTTGCGTGGAGGTCAGCAGGTCCAGGAACTCCTGCCCGGAATCACCAGTAAGGGTTGTACTGATGGAGTAGCCCGAATTGCCCATTGCAGGCCGGTCTTTCATGTAGAATGAACCGAAGTAGGTCGCCTGACGTTCAGGGCAGAAATACACGTCTGATTCAACATCCCCCGCGTACCATCCGAACATTTCGCTGGCATAGGTCCGAATCGCAACCGAGTTGTCCTGGCCACTTTTTCTGAGGGCGGCGGATGCATCTGCGACCGGCCATGTCTTCATTCCCCCGGATGCCATCTTGTCGAGATAAGCCCGCTGGGTCTGGTTAAGGGACCGGATCACACTGGCATAGGTCTTCGCCCTCCCCAGGCTGATGCTTGCATCAACATCATACAGTTTTGCCGAGTATGCCATCACGGCGGTTTTGTCAAGGCCACTGCTCCCGGAAGGGATCGACCCATCAAGCTGGGCACGGAACGCTTTCATCAGGGGGAACCGCATATATTCGTACTGGCTCGAAAGCGGGGCCTCTGTTTTTGATAGTGCAACAAATTGTGCCAACTGGTCGTCATTGAGGATAGATAACACATTATCCGCGGCCCGAGTGACAAAATCAGTATTGTGTCCCATCTCCGTGGCATCGTTGTCACGGAGGTACTGGAAACCTGCATAATCAGCAACTTTGCCGGGTGGCAGGAACGTATCGCTGCAGGCCTGGCCTGTCAGGAAAGCCAGTGCGTCAAACGCAATCGTTGCCTGCTGGCCCTGGTCGGAAAGGGTCTGTTCCATAGTATATGCCTGGTTACCACCCTTCCCTTGGGTTGTTCCGCCGTTCCCGGCCCCAATCTGGACCTGAACAGGATTAATTACATAATTATTCGTCATCTGCTGTTGCGGTCCCGTTCCGTTTCCTGGTAACTTGGAACTGGTCCCCGGGGGCTGTTGCCAGGCGATACCTGACGTACCTGCTGCACTGGCCGCTGCTATCACAAGTGCTATGATACTAAACGCGGCGACAACAAGGCCTATCTTCTTTGATATGTTCATCGTTGACATTCTCCTTTTCTGGTATATCCCAAAATTAGGGCTATTATGCAGATTAATCAGGAAAAGAGATAAGGAAATGCCAGAATTTGCCCCGGATTACACCCAAATCATACCCAAATCTGGATCATTCAAGGCTGATCCAGATGAGGATTACCAGGGCAGCCGTTGCACAGAGATCAGGTACGATCTGGAACACCCCGACAAAGTCCGGCCGACCACCAAGGAGACTCACAAGCAGCGGGTTGGATGTGATTGCATACATGCCCAGGGCAAAGATCACTGCCATCAGACCGAGGGTAAATGAGCTCCGAATCTTCCGGTAAATCCCTGCATAAATAATAAACAGGGGGATGATCAGGCCGATATTAATGAATGATATTACCGTTTTAAGATTCTCCATCGGTGTAGGGGTTTGCTGGATGGGACGTGGCTGTTGAGGGGAGTTAGGGATTTGATTTTGCGGGGTGTTTTGCACGGCTCCGGGCGCTGGTGTTTTAATAATCATCGGGATTAGGAAACTGGCAAGTACGAGAACAATCACCGAAATTAGAATTAAAACGACAAGATTTTTTTTCTCCATTCTATCTTTCCTCTCTTACCACTTCTGGTACATCGACCTGTTTCCAGATCTCCATGAAGTCTTCATATCTCGTGTTCATCTGGTCAGTTAGAAAATACATTGTTCCGTATCCCTCCCCCATTGATCGGACAACCTGGTGCTTTTTCAAAACATCAAGGTGGTGGCGGACCGTTTTATAATCAAGGCTGAACAAAGAGGTCAACTGGTTGGCATTATAAGGCCGTTTATGGAGTACCTGAATTATCCGGGCCCTGTTAATGCCTCCTTTTGAACCAGCGATCAACCACCACAGTAATTGTTTCACTTCGGCACTCCAAATCCAGGGCTGATATATCCTATTGTGATAGTGAGGGTAATAAAAGGGTTATCCGGACGGGCAATAAACGACGACGGCCGAATAAAAAATATAACGTAAAAAAAGAGCGGTTTTCTCAAGGGCGTATCTCCCGCCCTCCTTACAACTGGACCAGATATTCATAGGCTTCCAGCGCTGCCTTGGCCCCTTCTCCCGCCGCAATGATGATTTGTTTGCCCTTGATATTCGTTACATCTCCTGCAGCGAAAATTCCCGGAACGCTGGTATGACAGTTAATATCGATAATGATCTCTTTCTGGTCATTGAGCTTCACAAGACCAGAAACAAAATCAGTGTTGGGTGACCAGCCGATCTCTGCAAATACTCCATCGAGGGTAATTTTTATTTCCTCACTGGTGAGCCGGTCTTTGATAGTTATTGCGTTAAGGAGGGTATTCCCGTGAAGTACGGTCACGACCGAATTGGAATGGAGAATAATGTTTTTTTGTCCTTCGAGCAGCTTGACATACACTTCATCGGCCCTGATAGTGCTTCTCACAATGAGATGAACTTCTTTTGCGATCTTACTCATTTCGACCGCAGTCTGAAGGGCGGAATTTCCACCGCCTACAACAGCCACGACCTTACTTTTGAATAGCGGCCCGTCACAGGTTGAACAGACCGACAGGCCCCTGCCGAGAAAACGTTCCTCTCCATCGACACCGAGTTTTTTCGGTTGTTTCCCTGGTACAAGGATAACCGTACGCGCAAGATAAGTAGTATCCGTGGCGGTGTGGATTGTGAATATTCCCTCAGACGGGATAATTTCCCTGACCTGGTCGAGCTCGAGACTGATTTTCTGCTCTTTTACCTGGTCCTCAAATTTCTTCATCAGCTCATCGCCGGTGATCATCCGGTACCCCATGTAATTCTCGATGGTCCAGCTTGCAAGGGCCTGGCCACCGATATTTTCAGTGATGACCACGGCTGTGAGGAGCTTCCTCGCGCAGTACACGGCAGCAGTCAGGCCGGCGGGCCCAGCACCTATAATGACAACATCAAGAATTTCACCTTCGGTACCGGTACCAAAAATCTCGTTGAGCCGCTGGGCGTCAAACCCGATAATTATCTCATCGTCAATGGTGATAACCGGGACACCACGCTGGCCGGAGATCTCGATCATGTGCTTTGCTGCTTCCTCGTCTTCCCCGACATCGATTGATGTATACGATATAGAGTGTTTTTCGAGAAACGCCTTTGCCATCCTGCAATAGGGGCAGTTTTTTGTGGAATATACGGTAACCTGAGGCATTGATACCCTGCATTTCAGATCTATCCGGATATAAAGATGCTGGAACACCCGGGACTAAAAAGGGATAATCCCAAAAGTAATCCGAAAAAAAGTGAGTCAGGCCAAGTGCCAGGTTATTCAATTTCCCTGAAGACTTTTTTGAACGCACTGCAGATCGGGCATCTCTCCGGGGGTTCACCACGGAAGATGTTCCCACAAATAGGGCAGAGCAGGACTTTCTGCCCGGAAAGGTCATGTCCTCCACTGATCGCCTTTAATGCCTCCTTGTAAAGGTTGGCGTGGACTTCTTCTGCTTTCATTGCATACGTGAAGGCAATGACCGCATCGCTCTGCTTCTCTGCGTCCCCTTCTTTAACGAAGCCGGGGTACATCTCGGTATATTCATGGGTCTCACCGGTAACAGAGGCTTTCAGATTGTCTTCGGTCTTACCGATTGACCCAAGCACTTTCAGGAGCCGCTTTGCGTGGATCGCTTCCGCTTCTGATGCCGCGGTGAAGAGTTTCGCGACATTGGTAAACCCTTCATCCTTCGCCTTGTCAGCGAACGCCGAATATTTTCGGTTTGCCTGTGATTCCCCGGCAAACGCCTCCATTGCATTCTCTTTTGTTGCCATGATCATCTAGTGGGACAAAATCGGTTATAACTGTATTCATCGTTCTGGTGCAGGAGGGTCAATTTGGTTCAGTGCTATTTTTCGGAGAATCGTAACCGGGACAGTAGACGATAAAAAAATCGGATAGTATTCCGGAACCCTTTTACATCATCACCACACCACGCTGATATCTGGAACTCTGCCGGCGGAGCCATTCGTTTACGAAACGGCCGGTTGATGAAACGACCGGGTGATAGAACGATGGTGCTTGGGTATGAAAAAGATGAAACAATTGCCGGAACATGACCGGCCAAGGGAACGGATACGACGTCTTGGTCCCGGGGCGCTCTCTGACAGGGACTTGATTGCAGCGATTATCGGCAGGGGTATACCCGGAAGAGACGTGCTCGTGGTGGCAGGAGATATCGAGAAAGAGCTCAGTTCCGGCAGGGAACACCTTACCTATGAAAAACTGGAAGAGATCCCGGGGGTTGGTCCGACAAAAGCCGCACAAATTTCTGCATGCTTCGAACTTTCACGCCGTTATCCGGTGAAAGAAGAGGTAGTGGCCCATAAAATATCCCGTCCGGAAGACGCACTGCCCCTGCTCCATGGAATATCAAATAAAAAACAGGAGTATTTTATCTGCATTACCATGAACGGCGCCGGGGAAGTAATCGGGAACCGTATCATAACCGTCGGGCTGCTGAACCACAGCCTTGTCCACCCGAGAGAGGTCTTTGCAGATGCTATAACGGACCGGGCTGCATCGATCATCTGTGTCCATAACCACCCTTCCGGGACGCTTGAGCCAAGTCCGCAGGACCTTGAGGTTACGAGGCAGTTGACAGAAGCGGGGGCGATCCTCGGCATCCGGCTCCTTGACCACCTTATCGTAACAAAAGACGGCCACCTCTCGATGAAAGAGAGGGGGTACCTTTAGGCGATCTGGGTCGTCCACGTCGATTTGCCGGTTATCATGTTCCTTTTTTTACCCTGGTGATGACATGGAGAGTCGATTTTTCCCGGAGTGCCTGGTCAGGCAGTTTTGCGGTATTCCCTTTCACAAGGGGACTGCCGGGGAACCCGAGGATCTTCATTCCGATGAGAGAAGAGTATCCACGAATGGTGCGGTATACCTTTTGTGTAGCCGGAGGCGGTCACGCTTTCCCTGAAGATCTGGTATTTAAATGAGATTCCGGCAATTAAAGAGAACAAACACAACTAATAAATAACTCACTGCACCAATTACAAAAACAGGTGATAGTTATGACCGAAACCAAACAGTATAAAGCAGGCTCAAAGGTCGGCCCTGGGAAATATGTATGCCTTGATTGCGGAAAGGAGTATGAACTTGACAAGAGCGAACAGGACCTCCGCAAATGTCCTGCCTGTGCATGTGAAGAGTACCAGTGTCTCCCGATGCATCACATCAGGCCGGATGTAAAAACACCGGAAGATGCAAAGAATCCACCCAAGCGTGGCCAGAGCAACCAGTAATATATTTTTTTTCTTCCTCATACCGTCAGGGCATACGAACACCGGCAATGAACAGGTCTCAAACAAAGATCCGGTTCATTGCCGGAAAGGCAATCTGCCTTATCAGACCATTCGGGAGAACAGGGCACTATGGTAAATGTATCGAAAGAAGGACAGGTCTACGAATGCGAGATCTGTGGTAATATAGTGGTAGTAAAGGCAGTAGGCGGGGGAGAACTCGTCTGTTGCGGTGAGCCGATGAAACTTACAGAAGGGTGAACAAAATGACAAAAGACATGGATGAACTTGAAAAGAAAATAGGAAAAGTCCCGAAATTCTTCAGGGAACTGACTGAAAACGACCCCGTAATGTTTGATATGGTGATGAAACTTGAGGGCCATATCTGGGACGACGGGGCATTGACAAAAAAGACTAAGAAACTTATCGCAATCGCAATTGCAGCATCTCTTCGGGACCAGCATGCCGTGCATGCGCAGCTGATTGGTGCCGAGAGCCTCGGAGTGACAAAGAAAGAAGTGGAAGAGGCTCTCAGGGTCGCATTCCTGCTTGCAGGGATGCCGGCATATGTCTACGGAAAAGCCCAGCTTGACGAAGTAATGAAGAAGTGAGGGAAAAAACATGTGTGGAGAAATGGGGTCAGGCCGGATGCCTATGATCGGTGAACCGGCGCCAGACTTTACCGCCGAGACCACGCAGGGCCCGCTTAAGCTATCTGACCTGAAAGGGAAGTGGGTTGTCATGTTCTCACACCCTGCCGATTTCACGCCGGTCTGTACAACCGAGTTCCTTGCATTCGCAACTGTTTATGACGAGCTCAAGGCAATGAATGTGCAGTTAATCGGCCTTTCCGTGGACAGTGTTTCTGCCCACCTGGCATGGGTGCATGCAGTGAAAGAGAAGATGGGGGTGGATATCCCGTTCCCGATCATTGCTGACCTTTCGATGAATATTGCAAAGAGTTATGGCATGATCCACGCGGGACAGAGCACAACCGCGACAGTCCGCTGTGTATTTTTCATCGATGACAAGGGGATTACCAGGGCGATGATCTACTATCCATTGCAGAACGGGAGATATATCCCGGAGATTATCCGCCTCGTGAAGGCACTCCAGATGACCGATAAGAATAAGGTGTCAACACCCGCAAACTGGCAACCTGGTGACAAGGTCGTCGTCCCGCCCCCCAAAACCGCGGCTGAAATGGCAAAGCGGCCGACAGAGGGCTACGAGTGCAAAGACTGGTACCTCTGTTTTAAATCCGTCTAAAACACTGCAACAATCTTTTTTTATCCTACGCCGCCAAAGGCTCATTCATGCCCATAAAGGTCCTTGCATTCGCTTCGAGCCCGCGAAGGGGCGGGAATTCAGAGACGCTCCTCGACTGGCTGCTTTCGTCAATGAGTCGTGAGAGCGATGTGACCGTCGAGAAGATTGTAATGGTTGATGCGGATATTAATCCCTGCCGGGGATGCAATGCCTGCGAAAAGCTCAATTATTGTGTCCAGAGAGACGGGATGGACCGTGTTCATGATAAAATAATCGAGGCGGATATTATTGTGTTTGCTTCCCCTATCTTCTGCATGGGGATCCCTGCGCAGGGAAAATCCTTAATCGACCGTGCACAGGTGTTCCGGTCAAGAAAATACGTCCTGAAACTCCCGGTCGTCCCCCCGGAGCGCAAAGGTAAACGGATGGGCATTTACCTGGGGACCGCAGGGCAAACATGGGAGAATGTTTTTGACGGGGCGATCATGTCGGTCAAATGCCTTTTTCATGTAATTGAGATACGGGACCGAGATATCCAGTACCTGTTCATCAGGGGGGTTGACGAAAAAGGTGCAATCCTTTCACATCCAACAGCTAAAACCGATGCGGAACAGCTCGGCCCGAAAGTAATCGCCGAACTCAGGAGCAGGCTCCAGAGTGAGAATGTATGACGGTCACAGTTCTTGGGATCTCGGGCAGCCCCCACCGTCATGGTAATACCGAGACATTGCTGGATAGTTTTCTTGACGGTGCCCTCAGTGCTGGTGCAGAAACTGACAAGATTATTTTAAGCACTATGAAGTACACCCCGTGCCGGGGATGCAATGCCTGTCATAAAACAGGGGAATGCATTGTCCAGGACGACGCCGAGATAATCATTGAACGGATCATGTCCTGTGACGGCCTTGCCGTCGCCTCACCAATATACAGCATGGGGATTACGGCAGAGTTGAAGGGGCTGATCGACAGGGCCCAGTATATATGGGCACAAAAGTTTATACTGAAGTCCCGTTTTTACCAGGATGATGTAATCCGGCGCCATAAAGGCGTATTCATCTCAACCGCAGGTCTGCCGTGGGAACATGTGTTTGATGCGGCTTTTCCTGCGATAACGGCATTTTTCAACACGCTTGGCATCGAATACTATGACAATATCATCGCCAACGATATGGACACCTACAAGGGGATCAGAGGACATCCAACTGCACTATCAGAGGCATTCACAAAAGGGGAAAAAGTAGTCAGAGTTACCGAATCCCTTTAAACCACTTCTTGACTAATTGAGATGATATCAATATTGGAGGATAATTTTCCATTAACGGGCGGTTAACTAAGTCCGGGAGTGTTCTGCATTCCTTATTGCAATCGCGCCATAGCACATATCTTCTCCCATCCTCGTCAGCAATTCCTCTTCCTCCCTGTCAAATGCATCAGGTTCGCAGGAATATATCTTCAGGACGCATGAAACGGTACTTTCGTACAGCAGGGGAATGGTTATTGAAGAGGCATAACCACGTCTTTTAGCCTCATCACGCCACATATCCGTAAAGTCTTCCTCCAGGTCCCGGGCGATTGCGGGACTCTTGGTAGAGATTGCCCGCCGTGTGTGTCCTGCACCGGTTTCATGTTCTCCCCATGCAATCTTCACTGATGACAAGTACCCATCTTCAAATCCCGCGTATACAACCGGTCGGACTGACGTTTCTGCATCATAGTGAACACACCCTATCCACACAAACCGGTAACCCCCCATACTAATGATTGTTTCACAACATTGCCGGTATAATTCCAGTTCATTCGTAGAAATATGAATAATCCGGTTACATTCGATAAACATTCGAAGGGCCCTGTTAAGGCGATATATTCGTTCCTAGTCTCTCCTCTTTGCAACGGCCATTCTGATTTTGTGGATAAGCTCGGTGAACTGCGCCGAGGGATTTCCTCCCTGCCCTGCCCGGTAAAGAGGATAAACGGGATCCGGTTCCCCTCCGAACGGATAACCTTGAGAAACTGGATCCCGTCAGTCCCAGGCATACGAAAATCTGAAACTATGGCATCATAATGGCAGGTGGCAAGTGTGTCAAGCGAATCAGCAACACAAATCTTCGTGTGAACCTCTATGTCCTCCTCCTGTTCGAGAAATATTTTACCGATTTCGAGCAAATCAGGTTCATCGTCAGTATATAGGATTCTGATCATCACAGGCCCCACTTGGTAGTAGGAAGTATATTACCACCTCACACTTTATTAACTAATCTACAAAATGTGCCGGATGCTGCCCAAAATTTCGAATCGACGTGACATTGCTCCATGTGGTTATCTTCCCGGGGACCCTGATAACCCAGGATTCATCTCCCGCTAGTCCCTTCCTTCATCTCATCAACCACAATCCGGATACCACTCACGGTATCAAATTCCAGGACCCTTTGCTCAACCCGGCGTACCATCCCGGTACTTGTCAGGATCAACGAGGATTCTCCTATAATTGCCCGCAAAATACATTTATCGATCACCCCGTAGGTAAAATCAAGGGGGATGTGATTGTCTGCCGCATGCTGTTTCGCACGGGTCCCCATCGCTCCGATTGATATTCCCGGGCGTGAGGCGAGCCACCCGGGTAATGAATCATGCGGGGACGAATCAACATCGAACACGCTGATTGTCCCGGGGGAAGCATGAGAACAGGGTGTTTTCTGAAACGCAACGTCAATCACCTGCAGCATGTCAAGTACGGTCCTCGGTTTTCTTTCCGGCAGTGAATAGCCCCGCTTTTCAAGTTCAAAATAAAGGTCGAGCAGGATCGGCATCGACAGGTGTGCCTGCCTGACGTATTCGGGCCTGCCAAATGCCACATCCGGTATTGCTTCCTGGAGAATTTTACCCTCTAACAGGAGGATTGCACGGTCAGCCCACGGGTACGCGAGCTCAATGTCATGCGTTGAAATAATTATGGTCTTGCCCTGGTGATTGAGTTCATCAAGGAGTTCCATAATGTCCTCTGAACCTGATGGATCAAGACCGCTGGTTGGTTCATCAAATACGAGGAGATCCGGGTCCATAGCAAGCACCCCCGCAATCGCCACCCGTTTCTTCTCTCCTCCTGAAAGGAGATGGGGAGGGCGGCGTTCGAACCCCTCGAGTCCCACGTACCGGAGCGCCCCGGTAACAGCCTGCTTGACCTCGCTCTCGCTGTACCCGAGGTTGACAGGGCCGAATGCCACATCCTGGTATACCGTCGGTGCAATAATCTGCCGGTCCGGGTTCTGGAGGACAAAACCCACTCGTTTGCGTAATTTCCGGAGCGACTGCTTATCATAGCTGACCGGCTCGTTATCAAAAAGGATAATCCCTGAATCAGGGCGTATCATCCCGTTGAACATCAGCATGAGTGTGGATTTTCCGGCACCGTTGGGACCGACAAGGGCTATTTTTTCCCCTTTCCGTATATGAAAACTGATACCCCGTATCGCTTCCATCCCCCGCGGGTAGTGGTACCGGATCTCCCTTGCTTCAAGAATGATGCTGCTCATGGAACAAAACCTATATCATGACAATATTTCGTGTAATAACCACGATCACTAACGATACCAGGAGAAATAACCCAACTGTCACCAGGGAATAACAGTTCACCGGGCCGGTCTCCCCGAGGACCGCAAACTTTCCTGAATAACAACGTGCGTCCATTGCCCGGACCAGATCTTCCCCGGCATCCCAGCTGGCGATAAATACTGAACCACACAGGGTGGAGAAGGTCTCAATCGATTCACGGAAGGAGGAGTACCCGAGGCGCATCACCTGGGCCTGGTATGTCTGTACAAGCAGGTGCATGATCATGAAGATGGTCCGGTAGATCATCATCGTGAGGTCAAGGACTGCCTCAGGGATCCGGCACCGTCTCATCACGATGAAGAGGTCCGTCATGGGTGTAGTAAGGGCAATGAAGATCAGTGCCGACATCCCCCCGATAACCCTGCAGAATACAAAAATACCCTCGTTGAGGCTTTCACGGGTAATAGAGAGCGAGAGCCATGGAAGTGGGTCCCAGATCCAGTATACCTCATTTCCACCGGACAGGAGAATAATTACCAGGACACTCATGACTGCAAACCAGAACGGCACGATGAAAAGTTCCGCGTACGTCTTTACATCGACCCTGGCGAGGAGGATGATTGCACAGGATAGCAGGACCGCAATAAAGAGTGGGGCAATGAAACTCGTGGAGAGGAGGCAGAGAATGATTGCACCGAGGCCGGCCATAAGTTTTACGTAGGTATTGACCTCCCTCAGCCCGTTCGTCTGGGCAATATCTTCTAGTAACTCTTCATACATTGCTGCGACACTTCAGGTGCTTTTTGTTCCTTTTTTCTGCCCGATCCAGTAGCCGAACACCAGGCCTACCATGATGCCGCCAATTGCTGCCTGCAGGGCGAACAATCCGGATTCAATTTCTGCACTTGGGGGGACCCACTGCGGTATTAATGGATGGATTTCATCTGGCGGCACTCCTGCCAGTTCAGCAATTTTTTCTGACCCGGCCGTGTCAGATCCCGAAAATTGTGCGTTGCCCGATATTGAACTTGTGTAGATGAACAGGATACAAAATATAATAACGGCTACCAGTGCCAGGATCTCTAACCGGTGATTTTTTGCCATTTTCAGTTATTCCCCCCTTGCGGCGTTTATTTTTTCCTCAGGGAACACCTTCATCCGCAGAAGGATATCAGGTTTGAGCTGCACGATGTACTTGAACACCAACGCAAGGACAATTCCCTCAACGATGGCAAGCGGTACCTGCGTAATAGCAAAAATACCTAAAAAGAGAACGAATGAGCTGCCTACACCGCCCACCTGGGCAGGGTACGCCAGGGCCAGTTCCAGCGACGTCGTAATATAGGTGAACATATCAGCAAGCATGCAGGCAAGGAACACCGTGAGAAACATATTCACACGGGTCTCACGGAGTCCCCTGTATACGGCATATCCAGCAATGGGACCGACTATCCCCATCGAGACGACATTCGCGCCGAGGACGGACAGCCCGCCATGGGCAAGAAAAAGTGCCTGGAAAAGCAGCACGATCGCGCACACAACAGAGGTTATCCATGGACCGAAGCAGATGGCAGAGAGACCGGTGCCGGTCGGGTGGGAGCAGCTACCGGTCACTGAAGGGAGTTTCAGTGAAGACAGAATAAAAATAAAACCCCCGGTCACCCCGAGCAGGGGGAGCGCTTCTCGGTCGGCATCCAGCACTTTTTTCAACCGGTAAATGCCATAGACAAGGCAGGGGAGGGCGATTGCCCACCAGAAAACAGCCCAGTTCAACGGCAGAAAGCCTTCCATGATATGCATATGTTCGATATCTCCAATCAATAAAATTTGTTTTAACTTAATATTACTTTATTATTTGATACTAATTATCGATTCCGGTTTTTTTCTAACCATCCAAGTATCGAAAAACACTAGGCATATTTCAACCGGATTCATGCATAAAATGTCAGCATTGGGATTTTTGTTCCACAAAAATGGATCAGATGTATGATGGGACCATGGTAAGTGCAATGACCAGCACCGCGAAGGAAACTGCAATCATGACAACGAATATCACCGGGTTCCATTCGAGGACTTTCTTCCCGTCAAGGACACTGATAGGGAGGAGGTTGAATGCGGCAATCATTGCATTGATCTGGAGTCCCATCATCCCGACAAAGCCTAATACAGGCCCCCATCCGGTGATGAGGGGGGTCATAAGGACCATGATCCCGAACGGAATGCAGAGCACGAGGTTTGTGGCAGGGCCGACTGCAGAAATTTTTCCATTCTGTTCCTTCGACAGCCCGCCCCCGTAAATGACCGTGGCACCTGGAGCCGCAAATACAACGTGGACCAGTGCCGCTAAAACAACAGACATCAGGAGCATGACGTTATCTTTCCTGAATTCTGCATAATAGCCGTATTTCATGGCAGTAAACTTGTGGGCCATTTCATGCAGAACAAAACCGATTCCCACCGTCAGGCAGGATATCCCAAAGATGTAAAGGAAGAACAGGGGGTCTATTTTTCCATTAAAACTTGAGAGCACGATTGCAAGGGTGAACGCAATCGTGATCCCAAGCCACGCAATGAAGAGATCAAAGCGCTCCCTTCGAGTTATTAGTTCGAGCATAAATTGTCCTGTACTGGTGGTAGTTCCCGGGGCTTATTTGCTTCGGATGGCCCATAACACAGATTTGTTCCTGCATGCGAACAAAAAAATAACCGGAATCTTCCAGGTATGGTTTTCTGGACTGCAGGATTGCAGGGGATCATCGATGCCTTGTCCGTATGCCTGCCGGGGAACACATTTAAACCTTTAAACTGCTGCAAGTAGGTACTATGCCAATCGAGTCACTCAG
>JBAXJR010000018.1:0-44936 GCA_037137755.1 Methanomicrobiales archaeon
GCGTCTCAAGCGGAGATCTCCGGTACCCGGCAAGTTACACAAATTTTTTTATCGGTAACTCGGTGGTTGTCGTCCCGGTTTTTAATGATCCACATGATAGCGAGGCATTAGATCGCCTTAAATCTCTCTTCCCGGGCAGGGAGGTAATCGGGATTAATGCCCGGGCAATGGTTGAAGGATACGGGACCTTCCACTGTGCAAGCCAGCAGCAACCGGCCCTAAAATACGGCGGGTAGCGGGTATTAAAATTACCGCGTCAAATTTGGTTTTTTAACAATCGCGGATCAATAAAAAGAGAGATTTAAGAGATTGATCACTTTTTTAATAGAATGGTTGTGGCGGGAGATCGCATACGCATTTCATGCGCTTACCCCTGCAGATCTACCATTTCGCCGGACCGGACCAAATGTTAGAGCTCAAATGGGTCACGGACTCCGGACGATATAATCGTATGCTACAATTGTCAGGTGGGTTGTGGCGGGTCATGTGCGTTTTTGTTCCATCACTCCTTTACTATCAACTCTGAAAGGCCTCTTCCGGTTACCTGGCAACGGATCTAAATTACCAGTTTTCCCGAGGTTTCCCTGATATCCCCAAAAACCCTGGCATCCAGATCACAATCTTTGGGTGGCGGCTGGACATTTCCGCATGGTGCAGATGCCCACCTTTATGGTGCAGGACGGTTTGTATTGGGGGAGCCTTTTTCTTCTTCCAGGTGTGTCAGGGACATAAGGCTGGTACCGCCACCACAGGCTGCTCTGGCAGCCTTACGGAAAATTACCGGAACGATTGTGTTGTTTCGTCCTGGTAACATGATCCTGACACGAATAACCACTCTGTGAGTGTAGTATAAACGAGCTCGCCATGGGCGGTGTGAAAGTAACGGGATCCGGGACCAGGGAGAAATAACAGGCCCTGGCTGATTCGAAAGTTCCCGGGGTTTTTGTAGGAACTGTCAAGTTCAGCCGTGATCCTGGGAACAGGCCTGACCTAAAACCATATCTATAGTCGGCAGATACATCTGTATATGCCATGGCTGCCCGGACAAAATAATTTAGAGGGCTCAATTAAAAACAAAACTGCTTCTTTTCTCCAATGGAGGGAAAACAATAGATGTACATTCCATTTCATTGCACTCATTGTCTTTCTTTGCGTCCTCCCACTGCTCGAAGATAGTGAAGCCGCCCGGGTTTTTACCGATGTCACGCTTGTAATTTTATTATTTTTCGCTCTCCAGGCCATCAGTCGTGAGGTGTACCTCATGAGGGCCGGGTTTTTGCTTGTGGGAATCACGATTATATTATACGCGTTATATTATCTGACCAATATCACGCATTATTTCAACGCTGCTATAGTCGTGACCCTGGTGTTTTTCATTATGGTGTGCATTACCATTTTTGCAGCAGTAATTCGCGAACAGGAAATAAGGAGGGACACAATATTCGGGGCAATATCGGTATATTTCCTCCTTGGTCTTACATGGGCACTCGGAATTATGGTGCTGGTGATATTTTCGCCCGGTTCATTCGATATCGCAACCAGCAGAACTGACCAGCTGGTCTATATTTCCGATTATATCGGGTACAGTTTCTCAATCCTTACCACAACAGGAAATTACAATGTGGCTGCCCTTACATCAACCGCACGAACGATAATGATGTTTGAAATGATCAGCGGGACACTCTACATCGCGGTACTGGTCTCCTGGCTTGTCGGGAAGTTCTTAAAAGAGAGGCAGGCAGGACAATAATTTTTCCATGTTGTACCCATATCCGGGGCTCCAGCCCGCCGCTTTTTCAAAGAATTATTCAGTTGAACCCTGCCCAAAGAATATCGTTCCGGGGGAGGGTTAAGGGTGGAACTGAAAACACCCTCCTGTTGACAGGCTGGAGGGGGAGACTTTGCCAGGTTTCACACCTTATCTATTTACACCCGGTGTGAGGGCCCCTGTACATTTTCACGGGTTTTGAAAATCCACTGTTCCGGGGTATTTCATTCCCTTATGCCACCGGGCATGAGCGAATTGATGCGGCCCCTAAACTGGCGGTATACAACCCGTATTCCAAAACCGACTACCAGCACGGAGGCTGACACGATAATAATTGTTACCCATTCATTGAACGTGAGTGGGACCGTGCCGAACACAAGGCTACCATATTGTACAATCAGGATTTGTGCGAGGACAATGAACCCCATTACCGCAAAAAACGTTGGGTTGCCTTTAAAAAAGGGCGGCATCTTCCCGTCGAGTGCCCGGCAGTTGATACCGTTCCAGACCGCAGCAATGACAAATGCAGCGAAAAACACTGTTGTAATTCCAGCGGGAGAAGTACCTCCCAGGAAGCCTGTTTTCATCTGGATCAATCCGCCGATGATAAAGAACGTACCGGTCACGATAATTGAAAACCACATAAACGGGGTGATTACCGGTGTGTTTCTCCGGATGGGAAGACGGTTCATCAGTTCCCGGTGAGGGGCCTCCGAACAGAGTGCAAATGCGGCCAGCGTGTCCATGATCAGGTTAACCCAGAGGATCTGGATAATGGTAAACGGCTCCGGGTATCCAAGAAGCGGGGCAATAAATACCAGAACACATGCACAGAAATTGAGGGTGAGCTGGAACAGCACAAAACGCTGGATATTCTCGTAGAGTGAGCGGCCCCACCACACGGCGCTGGTAATCGAGGCGAACGAGTCGTCAAGGAGAATTATATCACTCGCTTCCCTCGCTACCTCGGTCCCTGCGATTCCCATCGCGAGCCCGACATCCGCATTTTTCAGGGCTGGTGCATCGTTCGTCCCGTCACCGGTGACTGCCACAACATCCCCGTTCTTCTGGAGGGCCTGGACGAGAAGTAATTTGTCCATTGGCTCAGCTCGTGCCATCACATCAAGGTTCTGTGCAACTTCGACCTGTTGTTCAGGTGACAACGATCGGAATTCCTTCCCCTCAACGACAACCCCTCCCATGAGGATCCCAGAGTCCTCTGCAATGGCCTTTGCGGTCTCCCGGTTATCACCGGTCACCATACGGACCCTGATCCCTGCATCCATGCAGGTAGTTACCGATTCAGCAATATTGTCCCGCAGCGGGTCTCGTATCCCGACATACCCGTCCCAGATAAGATTGGATTCGCTTTCGTCCCCGTTCACTATCGCCTTGTGGGCAAACGCGAGAGTCCGCATCGCCCTCGAAGCGAGATCACTGACACCGCTCATATCAGGTGGAATAGCACAGAGCGAAGAGAGAATCTCCGGGGCCCCTTTCACCAGGAGATACGGTTTTCCCGCGATATTCACAACAGTTGACATCCTTTTTCTGTTCCCGTCAAACAGGTACTGTTTCCTGGTAGTGGTCTCTGCACGGATATGCATGTAATCGAGTGAATATTCACGGAGCCAGCGGAGAAGGGCCCCTTCGGTTGAGTTGCCGATGACAATTATCCGCCCGTCCCGCTCTTCCAGGTAGGCAGTGCCATTTACAGCGGCATTGAGGGTGATCCATTCAGATGGCGAATGGGGGGTATTTCCCTGTTGTGCAGGCTCTCCGGCCGAGGCATGCACTACTTCCATCTGGTTTTTCGTCAGTGTCCCGGTCTTATCCGTGCAGATTGTTGTCGCAGAGCCTATTGTCTCACATGCGATCAACTTCCTCACAAGGCAGTTGGCACGGGTCATCTTTCGCATCGCAAGTGATAGGGAGAGTGCGACGCTCATCGGGAGCCCTTCGGGAACTGCAACGACGATTATAGCGACAGCAATCATGAGGTAGTGCAGGACATGGTTCAGGGTATCAAGGTTCAGGCCAGTCAGTTCCCCGAGTATTATCCCGCGAATTGACAGGCTGACAAGGATTAGGATACCCATAGTATATCCGAATTTGCTGATGATCCCGGCAAGGGCTTCCAGTTTCTGTTCAAGGGGAGTTGCGGTTGAATGGTCGATACCAAGCGATGCCGCAATTACGCCCATCTGGGCCTTGTTACCTACCGCCCCGGCGATCATCCGTCCTTTCCCGGCGGTAACAAACGTTCCTTTCAGGACATTATCTGCAGTCCCTTTTCCAACCGGTTCGCTTTCCCCGGTAAACGCGGACTCGTCGCTGGAGAGAGAGTCTGAGCTGATCAGCCAGCCGTCCGCGGGAACCGCATCACCCGCCTCGATGATGATGAGATCCCCGACAACAATATCACGGGAGGTTACCAGGGCCGGGTGACCATCCCGGATGACCTTGACACCGACGTCATCCCGGTGAGCATTTAATATATCGAACTCTTTACTGCTCCGGTATTCGTTGAAAAAGGAGATTCCGGTGGCGAGCAGGATAGCGATAATGATTCCAAGGGTATCGTAAATACTGATCCCCTGGATTATTGAGACTACCAGGGAGATAATAACTGCAATAATAAGGATTTTGATGATCGGGTCATCGTATTTCTTCAGGTACTGCAGCCATACCGGTTCCCGTACCGGGGGGGTCATGACGTTAGCGCCAAACCTTTCGCGGTAAACGGGGACTTCTGAGGACTCGAGACCGCCCTTCTCTTCAAGACGTGTCCGTTCTTCCGGGGATAGCAGGTCGGGTTCTTTCATTGTTTTCAAAGGACCATTTTGTCCGGGTAATTTTGGTGTTTTGCGCATATAGTTGTTCGGAATGTCCTACAAAATACTTCGCAGACCAGTCTTTTTGGTTTTTGCCAGTGTCAGAATATGACGACGTGACCTACCCATCAGTACCCACGATCTCAAACCTGCGAACGTCAGAATTGCAGGTTCCTAACCCACCAGGGAATGCGCTACGCGGAGGAGGTCAATCGTGAATGGTCTTTTTGAAGTAGTGCACAATTCCAGGCCAGGTTACGTATGATTCCAGTAAACCCATTGTATGATCCGTGTACGAAAAGAATTTTTTTGTTATGGCCTTAGAGCCCTGCCGGCAACGAAGGATAGGTTTCGCTTTTTTCAGGAATTGTATGAAGGCGGATGATGACTTTATGGCCAAATTTCTGCTCCATCATCGTAGAAAGGGTTGCAATCGGGGGTAACTGCCCCTCACCAACGAGGATTACATCAGTCCCTGATCCCAGCAGCACCACTTTCTGTATCTGGTACGGTGCAAGTCCCAGCCATTCCCTTACTACCTCCTTCGCGACGATCTGGTCATTTGTCACCTGGTATGTCTGGTAACTGGTAACGGCGAGTACACTTACCAGCAAAATACTTGCAATAATTAATGCCACCATCGCATTTTTTCGCGTCTTCTCCTTCATCTCCATCCTTACTGCTTTCGGTAGTCCCATCAGGCCGAACATGGCAGTTCCGGCTACCAGGATTGCGATAAAATTGGTGAGGAACAGGAGAAAAGCCCCCCCGGCCTCGGAATATCCACCGTGGAACAATGCTATACCCACCACGCACAGCGGTGGGACAAGCGAGATCGCAATCGCGACACCTGCGAGGGAATCAGCTATTTCCTGCCGCCCTATTGCAAAAGCTCCCGCTGCACCCGCGGCAAGGGCAATGGCCAAGTCCAGCAGGCCCGGGGATACGCGGGATGTTATTTGTGGATTTTGTGCCAGGGATACAAGCTGGGCAGGTACCACTGCTGTCAGGACCATGGCAAGCCCGATAACACCGAGCACACCGAGGACGACAAGGGACATGGAACTTAGCGCCCGCTTTGAAGCCCCCATCGAAACGGCTGCCGCGGACGCCATGATTGGGGTCATCAGCGGGGCAACGATCATAGCACCAATGACCGTTGCAGTAGAGTCCGTGATGACGCCATAGGTCGCAATAACGGTCGCAAGTGCCAGCAGGACTATAAAATTTACGATCTGTCGATCTCGTTTTTCCCCTTCAAAAAATAGCTTGCCCTCGAATACCGGCACATAGTCCGGGTCAAACCGGCTCTCTTTTATTCTCGCAAAAAATCCTTCCGTCATAGGTTACCCCGGTCACAACAATATGAGAATTAATGGTAATTTTGGGACTTAAAGAATATGAAATAAAACCGTGAAGCAAAAAAACATCATTCCGGTGTAAGGAAATAGAACAATTAATAATAGTGAGCAGACGAAAAATGCACTAGTCAACCTCGTGGATTTCCGGGAGCTGAACATTCCCGCGGATAACAAAGGGAGGGGAAACCAATTTTATGACTAATTATATTGAAAAACTCAAAGAAGAGGAGGACCAGCTGGTCGTCGAACTTAGTTTCAAACGCGTTGACCAGTTCTTTGACCCGGATGACCCGTCGCCCGTAAAAAACAGGGATCTTACCGATGATGCACTTCTGGCGATGATCGCGGCAATTATCGACAGGGAACCAAAAAAACCGGTACAATACGTTATCAGGTTTCCCGCTTCGCAGGTAACGGAGGAGATCGAATCAGGCCTTCCCGAAGCAGTAAGGACATATTTTACCTACCGGTGTGAAGGAGCGAGGAGGAATTTGCGGGTGCTGATGAAAAGAATGAAATATGGACTTATTTACGGGCTCAGTATTTCCGCAGTACTCATTATTATCCTGGTTTACCTGTATTCCCAGATAACCGACCAGGTTCTCGCAGACATTGTTATCGGTGCAATTGTAATTTTCTGCTGGGTCGCCTTGTGGGACCCGATTGATATATTCCTCCACCAGTACCTGTTTCAAAAGAAGACCATCGCAATATCTACAAAAAGAATTATCAAGAGCTCCATCAGGGTAGAAAAGGCAGGAGTCCAGCCGGATGGGATGCCTGCACCGGGATAATATCTGTTCAATGGGGGTCCATCAAAAATATATTTTTGTCTTAACTGGAAACCTTCACCTCCTTTCCTGCACGTTTTTCCTTAAGTTCCCTGAGTGCAATACCGAGAACCAATGCGACAACTGCTGAAATAACCAGTAAGGAGGTCATGTACTGGTTTGTACTTGAAATTACCATGATCAACAGGATAGCAGTCAGGGGCACACCTAAAGCGAGCGTGATAACCGCCACTTCAAGGCACATAACGAAGATCCCGACCGGAATCCCGGGGAACATCAGGCTTAGCGCAAGCCCGATCATAGTACAGGTAAATAATGTGGGAAATATGGGACCCCCGAGAAAACCACTCTTGAAGGACAGGGCGAGGAGTACAATTTTAAGAACTGCCATAATAAGCAACATAGCAACCCCAAACTGGGCAGGGTTCATCATTATCGAATGAATCGATGTTTCCCCTGAAAACATCAGATCTGGAATGAAATAACAGACTATCGCAATGATCACCCCTGCAAAAAGGATCCGGGTCATGATCCGATCCTTGAATGCTCTCCCTATGACATCTCCCATACCCCGCATCACGAGTCCCATAAAAATGGCGATTAACGCACCCAGTATCCCAAGGATAACCGCGTAGATCACGTAGGAAAGGGTTATACTTTCGATGGGTGGGAATGCCAGTAAACTGGCAAACGATTTCAACCCAAGCAGGGAGAAGAAGAGAAACCCTATTACCCCTGCAAGTAGGTTCCAGGCCAGAAATTTCAGTGCATCTTTATTGCCGACATTGAACTCTGTTGCAAAGACTGCGGTAAAAAGAGGGCTTCCGATAATACCATTATATGCCGATGCCAGTGCAGCAACGTCAAATCCGAGGGAGGCCTCGTTGAGGATGTTAAGTTTCTCCCGGACCCATGCTGAAATTTCCATGATAAGAAATGCAATCGGGCCTTCAGGTCCTACACTGGCCCCGGAGAACAGGGAGAAAAATGACGAGAGCAGGGTGCCGGGAAACGTTTTATAGTCCCCATGTGCACCTTCTCCCTTCATTGAATCGGTAAAACCGCCATGGATCACATCCGGAGCATGTAAGTATTTCAGGCAGAGACCAACGAGCAGGGAGAAGAAAATAACCCCGGCAGGGATTGTCCAGCGGTTGGCTTTCACAAACTCGTTCATCCAGATAACTGCGTTCAGCGACTCGTATGTTTCAAGCCAAATCGCTGTAAACGCGATTGCAATCACTGCAATCAGAATTATCTGCCAGATTTTCGGGTTGACATTCTGGGTCTGGGGGATTTCATCGGTCATGGGTACCATCGGATAATTTTTCTAATATTTTTTTCATTCCTTAATCATTTTCAGGATTTACTGTAATATTAAGCCGTGTCGGGGATTCCACGACCTCTTTCAGTTCCGGAGCGTCGGAGGGCAATGATGCGATTTTTGCGGCGTACCAGTCAATAGCAGGCTTTGCAGTAATCCCATGAGCAAAAACGCTGATGAGAACAGTAGTGCTCACTACCATAGCAATTGTCTTCAGACCAGGGATACCCGGGGCTTCATTGAGGGTAATGAGCAACAGGACAATCGATGCCAGTCCGCGGGGCCCGAACCACCCGATGAAAAGTACAGATTCCGGCTGTAAGCGGGTTTTTAACAGTGATATCGCAACCGGGAGCATACGGATAAGAGTGAGGCTTAACACGGCGTAGATAAGAATGACCAGGGTAATCCCCGACATGAGACTTGCAGCAAGGACACCAAAAATGAAAAATACGGCAAGGCTGAAGATTTCTCCCCCTGTTGCGGTAAATTCAATGATCGATTCACTTACATGTCTCCCGGTGAGGGTTGTTGCAAAGCCGCCTACAAATGCTGCGATGAACCCGCTGCCACCCACGGCATCAGCGGCAACAAACGATATGATGGCAAGTGCGAGGAACCCTATCCACTGGAACCTCCCCCGCATCAATCCCTTGTCAATGGCCTTGTTGACCAGGTAACCGCCTAAAACGCCAACGATTAATCCTACGAGGATACCGAGGCCGATTTGTTCAGCTGCAAAAAGGATCCACTGGGCTGCAGGAATATTTTCCTTTTCTGCGTCAGCAAGGACTAAAAACAAGGCGAAAAACGGGATAGCGCCCCCGTCATTCAGCCCGCTTTCCACGTTCAGGGCCTGGCGAATCCTGGCCGGGACCTTCGGGCTGTTTACAATTACCTGGCCAAGCCCTGCATCAGTTGGTGCAAGGATTGCCCCAATCAGTGCGGCTTCTGGCAGGGCAATATCGGTAAAGAAAATAATTGCAGTAACTGCTCCTGCGAAAATCGTGAGGGGAAGGCCTATCGCGAGCAACCGCGATGGATAACTCCGGTTGCCTTTCAGGGTGGTGAAATCTATCCGTGCCGCATCAGAAAAAAGGATCAACACTAACGCAATTTCAGCAAATATCAGAATCAGGGGGCTGCCTGGCCCGACAGCCACCGCATCAAGCCCTTCCGGACTTACCAGCAGGCCAATCCCGACAAAGATCATCGGGGCCGTGACAATGGATCCCTCGATACGGTGCGAAACCAGGGAATAGACAAAAATTGCTATCGCGAAAATAATGGCCCCGATGAGGATCAATGAAAGCATGTCAAGCTAATCCTTTGGAGGTAAGATATTTAAAAAATGTGAAGTATTCTTTTTTTCCGGTTTCTCCAGGTTTTACGAAGATTAAACGGTAATCGGGAATCCTCGTTTTTGTTCCCTCAAAAAAACCACCAATCAGATGGAGATCAGTTGTTGGTTTCTTTACGAACTTTTCTTCCGGACTCCTGGTTTTCAGAGGATTTTCCGGGTCCCGCCTTTACCAGTTAACATTCTAAATTCGTTAAAAATAGGTTATTTTTTGGGGATATTTTTCCAGAACGACGATTTATAATCTGCTTTTGATTTCCCCTCTTTGTAATATTTTTCACCGGGTTCAGGGCCCTCCTTTGGTGCTTCTTCAATTTCTTCTTTCTCCATAGGAGGTATGGTTTTATGTTGAGCAAGACCCATTTCCAGTTTTTCCAGCTTGACCGAGATCTCGTTGTTTTTCCTTTCCTGTTGTGACAGGGATGATTTTAATTCACCAATTCGTGCGAGGACCTGCTTTTCAAATTCCGAAAACTCCTCTTTGGGTTGCCCCTCTTCCTCTTTTTCGGGCGGTGTTAAGAGTTTATTGGATATGAACCCGGCAAATGTTGCAAAAATCCCGACACCGGTCGTCATTACAAGGACACCCACCAGCCTCCCTGCACCGGTGACCGGGTACTGATCCCCGTACCCGACGGTGGTGATGGTCACATATGCCCACCACAACGCATCACCGGCTGTAGTGATATTTGCACTGGGAGAACTGCTTTCTGCACGTAATACTAAAAATGAGCCCACTTCGAGGATGATGATTACAGAGAAAACAAGGATGTATAAAGCTGCTTCAGCCCGGTTATACGAGAGATAATGGGTAATTTCTTTGACCCCGTGTTCTTTTACAAGCCGGTAGGCCTTGAAAATACGGAACAGCCTCAAAAATCTTAACTGGGGTGCACATGCAAGTAAATCAGCCCATCCATAGTCGCGGAAGAAATAATGGGTCTTTGATTTCGTGGTAGTTAACCTATACACGAAATCCATGACGAAGATAATCGTCAGAAAAACGTTGATAATTTCTACGACGTTGACGGCTTCAGGGTTCACACCCGGAATATACACAAGAGCGAGGTTGATGACCGATAATATTGATACAAGGGCAATGAATATTTCATACCCAAACCCTTTTTCATTACTGAGTTCGTCTTCTGGAACCATTGGAAATCCCCTGAATTAATAATGTAATGGAATTACTGAAAAACTATTTGCAATATTTTTAGTTGTAGTATCCGGAGTGGGGTAAAAAAAGGATTTTTCTTCACTAATAACATGTTATCATCAGGTATTATTCATGTTTAACCCACAGATAAGCGGAGATTGCTATAATCATAATTGCCACTGCAGCACCGAATTCCAATATACCCATTCCTTTGATGTGGGTCAGGGCCACCCCAAGGAAAAGGACGGCTAATGCAATAACAATAAGTCCGAGAAGCTTGGTTTTCAAATCGTCGAGGGTACGAATTTCCACCCAGCCTGGGAGCGGTGCTTTGGCGATAAAGAGCTCATACAGCCCCATTGAAATCAGGTAAAAGACAGTCGCAACGAGAAATATATCAATGATTTCTATTGATGTTGCGAGAAATACCTGGACCGTCTCCATCGCCAGAGCAGTCTCCATCGTAAACCTGAAACCTGATATTGCGGCCCAAACCCCGGTAAGACTCAGGAGGAACCCGTAAATGAAAAGGACCGCCGAAATGATCCCGGTGCCAATGATAGCCAGGCTGAACAGCCATTTGCTGCCTATTGCCATGGACTGGATAAAGGAGTGAACACCACCTTTTTCCTGGCAGTTATTTTGTGATCCGTTGTTGCCGTCAGGGGGATTTATGTCATCGTTTTTCATTTTTTTCGCTCTGAATGATTAATCTCTCTAAATTTAACTATTACGATTTCTGATTTTGGGGTTTTGGGTTATCCCGGAAAAATGCCTGCAGGGATTATTTTTTCGGGGCCCTGATGATGATGAACAGATCACTCAATATTCTAAAAAATAATTTTTGGAATCCGGTTACAACTACTTCGGGATCCCTTAAGGCATCCTTGGTACCAGGCAGTTTTTTATTTGCGATTTATATCCCTGATCGATTTCCAGAAGAAGAACCCGACTATTACAAAGGTAATTACCGGTGAGACCCAGGCCGGAATGCCTACCCCGAAACTGTCCAGGATCATGATGACACCAAGGAAAAATATTGAGTACATCGCACCATTTTTGAGATAATGGTATTTTTTCACTGTTTCTGTATTGGATACCGTGATCTGCCGGACAATGACAGCCCCGATGCCACAACCGATCATAATAAGGGGAACGGACATGGTAAAAGCGAAGGCCCCAACCACGCTATCGATTGAGAACGTGGCGTCGATGACCTCGAGGTAAAAAAGTTTTGACATATCCGTCATATCGCCACCGAGCATGCGGCGTTCCTGCTCTTCTGCATTCTGCCTGAATCCATGCACGATGAAAAATGCAGTAGAGCCGATACATGCGGCGAATGCCATCATGGGATCGACACCCAGCGCGAACCAGACAATCAGCGCAAGCAGTATCGATATGACGGCATAAAACCAGACACCCTTTGATGCGATGTATTTCTCGATGGAAAGGCCGTAATATTTCGTCTCGAGGAAAAGCCAGGAGAAAAACAGCAATATAAGGAACGTCCCACCGCCGATCAGGAGGACTTTTGTCGAGTCCTCGATCACCTGAGCAACTGCAGGATCGCTTGAAAATGTCGCTGTCAGTGCACCTATCGGACCCAGGGAGGGGTTTGCTAAATATACTATCAGCCAGGGTAGTGTAAACCTGATAATAAAAACAGATATTATCATGCCCCATGTTAGGAACCATCTCTTGGCGCGGGCTCCCATCGTATTGAGGACTTCTGCATTGATAATGGCGTTATCAATACTGGTAATAGTCTCAAACAGTACCAGGCCGGCAATGGTAAGGATGGCTACGGCGAGATCCATGAGTTTAATTTTGCTTTAATCCTAGAAATACTATAATGATAATGGCTGGAAGCCGGGAACACTAGCGCCTGTGATTTCTTGTTGTATTGGAGAAATCATCCCGGTATTGTTTTTTCCCCTATATCTTTCGAGAGAAATCCTTTTTCCGGTGAAAAATTCATGATCCGCTCATACAGGGCATTGTTGAAACCCGGGAACGATGTCGAAACGGTAAGTTTTCAATAATCCTTGTACCATAATGAGATAGCACCGATTGGAAAGGTACCCATGGGTTTATTATCGCTCTTGAAATTCGCTGGGACCAGCAGCCCTGATAAAAATGCCGGGATAGAACCCGATAAGCGGAAACAGAGAAGTCAAAGGATTATTGAGATTGTGATACTCCTGCTTCTTGCAACAGCAACCGTAGCTTCAGCGTGGTGCGTATACGAGGCCTCTGCATGGGGTAATGTCCAGATGGAGAATGTGGGTGCTATAGCTCTCTCGCAGGGAGAATCGATTCGCCTTACCGATAATGACAATATGTTACGGACAATCGATGTAAACCTCTTCCTTTCATGGGTCCAGGCGGCAAGTGAAAACCAGACAGGGAGAATGGTTTTTCTCGAGGACCGTTTCCGTGATGAATTCAGGCCGGCTTTCAATGAATGGTTACGGGGTGCAAAACCAGGGGAGGTCCCCCCGGGAACACCTTTTTCGTTACAGAGCTATTCCCTTAAAACGAGCCGCGACCTGGAACAGGTGAAGATCAGCATGTCGGCAAGCCTTGACAACGTCCGGCAGGCGAACGCGAACAGTGACAGCTACGTCCTCACCACCGTGTTTGGTGCATTGGTGTTATTCTTCGCGGGAGTCTCCGGAAAGTGGAAATGGCCGGTGATTACCTTAATTTTCATCGGGATTGCGATGATATTCCTGGTAATTGTCCTGCAGCGGGTTTTTACACTGCCCGTCATAATAACCTGATATTCTTTCTCCCGCGAAGATTTTGGTAACGTGTTTACATGAATTATTACCGGATTTTCGATTGTGCAGACCGCAGGGAATAGGTCTATTTATAATGACTGTCATGATTGATACAGACGACATAGTTCATTTCGAGGGTGAGAATGCGTGAAAAACAAGACAACCGTCAAGCGCGATGCATATGGCATTACACGGTTTATTACGGAATATAAAACGTCTGAACAGCGGCGGCAGGAAGGAAAAGCCCTGAGGGAAGCAATCCCACGGGTTTCACACGGCGAATTCGACCCGCCGACTGACCGGCCGGACCCGGTTGAAGTAATAACAGAATCGAGTAAAGGAAGGCTCGAACACTTAATCCCCATCCGCTACGGACGCATGTCAAAAAATGTCTTCGCCTTCTTCCGGGGATCTGCTTCATTGAATGCCTTAGATATTGCCGGGACACCGACGACCGACCTCAGGGTCCAGGCATGTGGGGATTGCCACCTCTCCAATTTTGGCCTGTTCGCGACGCCTGAGCGAAACCTGATTTTCGATATCAATGATTTCGATGAGACCCTCCCTGCACCATTTGAGTATGATATCAAGCGCCTGGGAGCTAGTTTTTGTATTGCAGGCCTCAATAATGGTTTTTCAGACAAAGAGTCCAGAAATATCACGAGGAGTTGTGTCCGGTCATATCGTGAGGCGATGCTGAAATTCTCCACGATGAATGTGCTTGATGTGTGGTATGCCCGGCTTGACATGGATTCGATCGTTGCATCGGCGCCGGATGCCGAAGCGAAGCGCAACCGCCAGAGAATTGCCCAGCAGGCCCGGGCAAGCGTAACAGAATATGTATTTCCAAAAATTACCAAGGTCCAAAATGGAAGGCGGCTCATTAAAGACGAACTCCCGGTGGTATACCATCCAACGGATGAGGATGTCGACCCCAAGTTTTTCCTTGAAGCCCTGGAAAACTATCGCGAAACCCTGCCACATGAACGCCGGGTACTGTTTGACCGTTACCGGATTGAGGACCTCGCCTACAAAGTCGTAGGGGTTGGCAGCGTCGGTATGCGGTGTGGTGTTGTGCTCATGATGGCAGAAGAGAATGACCCCCTGCTTCTCCAGGTGAAAGAAGCACGTCCTTCCGTCCTTGAGTCCTATGCAGGAAAAAGTGAATTCAGCAACCCCGGGCAACGTGTCGTTGTTGGCCAGCGCCTGATGCAGTCGGCGAGTGATTTGATGCTCGGGTGGACGACGGGCAAAAAGGGACTCCATTTTTATATCCGCCAGCTCCGGGATATGAAATTCTCCCTGGATGTTACCACTATGAGTCCTCTCCAGCTATCCCGGTATGCCGAAGTATGTGGCTGGACCCTGGCCCGTGCTCATGCACGTTCAGGTGACGCCTCGATGATCTCGGGATACCTCGGGAAAACGGATGTGTTTGACAAGGCTATCGGGACGTTTGCGGGTCTCTATGCGTACCAGGCCGAACATGATTGTGAAAGGTTCCTCGAAGCAATACAATCGGGTGAAATCACTGCTGATTACGAGAAATAGATTAGATCATACCTTTTTGTCATGAAAATTGCAAATCCAACAACGATGCGGGCGTAAAATAATTGGACATTCATATTTTCATTGGTTCGGTGTGATGCCCAAGGGCTTCATGTCAGTTTTTTTTAAAAAAAAGATGAACCTGGCCGGTTTTCGGGCAGGTTACGCGGTCTGGCCCTTGAGCATGAAAGCGCCAATAATGGCAGCAATTCCACCGATAATACCGAATACCCCGAGGATAAACGGCAGCATCAGGACGCTGACAACCGGGTTGGCAAGGATTAAACAGCCGAAGATAATCAGGAGGATACCGATAATACCGGCACCCCATCCACCACCCTTAATGGCTGCGAAGATGCCCATGAATCCCATGATAAGGCCCCACACGCCCACGAAGATGATGAAGATGTACGGAACGACGAACGTACTGTACAACGGGTAGGTCAGGATAGCGATTCCGGCAATAATACCGAGGATACCAAAGAGGAGCTTCCAACCCGCATTCGTACGATCAACAAACAGGCTTATGAGACCAAAAAGGCCGCTGATAAACCAGTACGCACCGAGGAAGGTGACCAGCACCAGGAGTGTCCCGTACGGGTAGTAAAGCAGGAATATCCCCAGGATCAAGGTAACAAGTCCCTGGATGAGTACAAGCCACCAGGGGAACAGGTGTGTTCCCGGGGTCACGTTGAGCGAAGGAGTCATTGTTTCAGACATAAAAATACCAGCAGTATCTTCATCTGCACTCCTGATTAAGATTTCTGAATTATTAAGGTCTCTTTTATCGCCGGTCTTCCTCGAATCGCAGAATTTTTAATGACTCTTTCTTCTTTCCGGGGGTTATCCGGAATGATAACAGGCTGCCCTTTTAAGCCAATGGGGGGTTATGATGGATAGTCATCGGGACGTAAGACTGCCATCCTCGTTTTTTACCCACCGGTAACGCAGCCACTTCTGCAACTCCAGTCCATGGAAATCGGTTATCTTAATTCCGGCGTGTAAGGGACGGTCCTAGTACGTCTGCCGTATGATCACGTTCACCCGGGTCAGTTTTTCATATACCCGGTATTTTCTCCAGAGTTTTCGCCAGTCATAAACGAAATACTCGTACGTATCCCAGATAGTCACCCAGTTGATGATCACGAAGACACCGAAAATAAGGGTTGAGATAAACGATGGTATGGGATTTTGAAAATATAGGTAGAACACAACGATGCCGATACATGCGTTCATCAGGGCGAGAAGGACACTTACCTGCCCCTCTCTCCATGAAGACTTTTTTTCGCGTGCCAGGTCATCCAGGCGGAAAGAGAAATGACGTCTCACGGCATTCGCCAGTTGATCTTCACCATCAGGGGACACACTGCCACGTGGGATATGCAGTATGAGATCAACATCTTTCCGGAGATACAAATCGATGACCGCCTCAAATATTGAATTTTCAGCCAAATCCGTCAATTCCTTTTCCGGAAACGGAAACGGATCGGACGCATCGAACAGCTGGTCAAGCGTTTTAAACCACAGGTCAATGGCAACCTTTCCTTCGGTCCGGGTTTTTGCAATTTTGATCTCTTTCATATCGACACCTGATAACTACGCCGTACAGGCACAAATATCGTATAGAGTATAGTGATGCAGCGACGTATATCAATTCAGGCACGTCCGGTGCCGGTAACAATGTTCCTGAATTATTGTACACTCGTTGAGAGTCAAAATTTCATTTTTGGAATTCCGCCGTGCATTACTTACAAATAACGAAAATACGCCCTGATTTACGAGAGATTTCCCTTATGCTATAATCACACCTGTAAAATCCCTAACCTGTTTTAATTTCCCCCGGTTCTCGTTTCTTTAAATCGCCCGCATTAGCCCCATTTTTTACAGGTACCCTATTCCGTTGATTATTGCGGTTTTATTACTAAAAAACCGTTAATATGCCATTATTTTGCCCTTATTGTTTTCCGTATCCCAAAAATACCACAGTTTCCACGTTGGAATTTCTGTGTTGTTTCGTCACATCCCTTCCATTTCACCTCATGGATCTCAACCGATTAACGCTAATTACCATTCTGCACACCCGAAGGTGTCAAGCATATAACAAACAGTCTGCCTTTACCCCAACGTAAGATAGCAGATCAAGTAATACCAGTTGAGGCAGGAGAAAACATCATGGGATTACTAAAAAAGGTTGTTGCCGTAAAGACAGTTAAAGGACACGTAGACGCCAAGGAAGAGAAAAAGTAATTTTTTGCACCACCCCGGAGGTATTCCGGGATTTTCTTCTTTTAACATCCTTTAAAAAAGCTGGAACGGTTTCTGGCGGAAAGGTACCCAGGCCCATGGACAACTCATCATCTACGAACCCGCAGTTTGCCATAACAGATCCGTATCGACATTATAGGTCCAGGGAGAGCCGGAGTTCTTCCAGCCGTTCCTCATCCGCTTTCCGTGATACATGCTTCCGGTGTCATCAACCTTGTCCCCTTCCATACCATCGATGATGTTGTAGACATTCACAAACCCGGCCTTGGCAAGGGCGTTGACTGCCATGGCACTACGGGCCCCGGACCGGCACATGACAAGGAGTGTTTCGCTCGGCACGAAGAAACGCTTCACTTCGGATAAGAAATCGGGGTTAGGCACCATCACGAACTCTTTCATGTCGGCGTTCCACTCGTGCGTAACGAAGAGAAAGGGAATATTCCTCGCCATTTCCGCATGACCTACGAAAACGTACTCTTCAGGGGTACGGACATCGAGGATGCTGACCCGGACCGGTTCATTCCTCCACATCTCGTACGCTTCTTGTGCTATCAGATAAAGCCCGAGGCTTGTTTTTTTCCTTTCAGGCACCTGGTTGATCTTTGATGATAATCCTTCATTCGTCGTCATGATAGTGTCTTCACCAGACTTTTGGGGTTTGCAACCAGGACGTTATCGCGAGACCTCCAACAGCGCCCCGACCCTTGTTCAGTTTCAAACCAGTTGATTGCTGCCCGAAAACCGGTTTGCCAGAAAGCCGGATTGCTGGATCCTATGTCACAATACCCAATGTAACCAGCATGAAGAAAGCGGCAACAAGTGAAAATCCGAATACCGTGCAGAGAATCGAGAGCCATTTGTTCCACCGGAGTACCCAGGCAATCATCGGGGTGGAATAAAGCCCGAGTCCGGGGATCCACGAGATAAAAATACAGGCGAATGCGCCATATTTTTGAAATTTCTTCAACTTACTCATCTTCTGCTCAGTCTTGTCCAGCCATCCCTTAACCTTTGGTGAGGTTAATGCCATGGTATCAAGTATTTCATATATCCCGAGGACCATTCCGAGAGCAAAACAGATCATTACCGCCATGATTATTTCCGGGGGCAGGCCTAGCCCGACACCGACGGGGGATGCCGTTGCCTGCAGGGCTAACGTAGCAGCAATCAATGCCAGTAGTAACCCGGGAGAAATGCCAAAAATATAGCCAATAATAAGAGGGAGGGCAATTCCAATCCCAATGATGATCATGAGTGCCTTGGCGAGTTGTCTCAGGATTGCGAAATATTTGTTCACGTGTAAAACAATTTGTAATCTGATTGTTAATAACAATTTAGGAAAAATCGGGGCATGATGAGATCTGATCATCAAACATTAATTCCTCTCATTTTTTTCATCGCTCACATGAGGGATTTCAACCTGTCCACCCAGAAGGGAAATGAACAAAATATTTTTCCAAAAGGTATTCACAATTTTTTCCTGGCTCCTGGTTTTTCCCCGGTTTCAATAAGGACCAGAGAGTGAGGCGAGTGAGGCTATTAATAGGGGAAAAATCTCTTATTTGATTACGAACAGGAGATAGAGATCGTGACAACATTAGACGAATTCCTCGGTCCGCTGAATAAGGGAGTATGGGAGGTAATCGTGCCAAAAGAATCGGTTACTGAACCCCTTGATTCTGGCTGGGTAAAATCACCGATTAATGTTCCTTCTCCGGGGACCATTGCAAGTTACCGGAAAGGACAATTCCATTGCCATGAACAACAGGCAGAATGGCACGTCCACCTTGACAACCATGACCCGAAGGTCCACCCCTACCTGCATCTCATCGATGATGCCCCCCTTCTCCTCATGATCGGGGATACCGTTGTCACCCTTATTGCCGGAACCCGGAAAAAGACGGGGGATGAAAAAGAAATCCTGGACGGCCAGAAAAAGTCCTGGAAGGAACAGGTCCTTATCGGTATCCTTCTCATGCTCGTCGGGGTATTCATCATCGCAAACCCCTTGTTAATGTTTAAAGGCATCGTGAATCTCCTTGTCCCCCTGGCGATTATCGGTCTCGGGCTTGTCACTTCATGGCAAGGCATAGCATCCCATCCGTTCAGGGTCCTTCCCGGAGGTCTCTTATCTCGTGGTATCGGGATAATAGTTGCGGGAGTGATCGCATTTTACCTGCCCCTGGCACTATGGATAATTGTACTTCTCGGGATACTTGCACTATGGATGATTGCGAGTGCCATTATCCTGCTCTTCCGGGCGGGAAAAGGTCGTGCGGCAATTCCTGAGGGCTTTATAAGCAGGGTCCTCATTGCAATCATCTCACTCCTGCTCGGGGCCCTTATATTCTTCAACCCGAAGGGCGTGTTGCAGTTGCTCATGGTAATCGTCGGCATCATCGCCTTTTTGCTGGGGCTGATGCTGCTGGTTAACGGTACCAGGCTCAGAGGCAGGATGAAAAGAAAATAATTTTTTGAATACTGGGTATTGACCCTGCCAGTCGGATGGATCCTGCGGAACTACGATCCAGAAAACCCGTTTTCACGGACAGGAATATTAATATGTTATATTCGGCAGTAAGATATGCTGATGACTTCTTATATCGGAGTCATGCTGGTGGTGTAGTATGACAACAAATGTACCTCAAAAAGCCAGCCGGATCATGGGTCCGGTGGACTATCTGGTCTTGAAATTTCCGGGGAACAAGTTTAGCGGGGAGATTGTTCCTGAACTTGCCAGGCTGGAACAAAATAAAACCATTCGAATTATCGACCTTGCTTTCGTTTTGAAAGACCAGAAAGGCAATGTGTTGATTACGGAAGCAAAGAACCTCGGTGGGATGGAGGGAGATGCGTTCAGTGCATTTGCTGCAACAGCCAGCGAATGGTTCTCGATAGACGATATTGAAGCGATTGCCTCGGTCTTGCCAAACAATTGCTCGGCAGCTATCCTGTTGTACGAAAACACGTGGGCGATCCATTTAAAGGAAGGCCTCCTCAATTCAAAGGCGGAAATGGTAGATATGGGCCGTATCCCCCCCGAAATTGTCAGGAGTGTAGAGCAGAAGTTGATAGCACAGGGAGGTGTATGAAATGAGAGGAAGAGGATTAATGCTCGTAGCAGGAATGAAAATGGGCCAGCAGCAGGCTGCGAAAGCTGGGGCACTGAAGGCAGAGGGTGCTGCACAAGCCCAGGCACAGGCGGCAGCAACCGCCCCGGCAGCCGGTGGTATGGACGATGCAACCATGGCACAGCTGCAAAAACTGGCAGAGCTTCATAACTCGGGTGTACTATCCGACGAAGAGTTCACTGCTGCCAAGAAGAAAGTCCTGGGTATGTAAACCCACAACAACTTTTTTTCACATTATTAACAGAAAGTTCCGGGGAGAATACGTCTCTCGCTTCATCAGATTTGAGATTAAAACCCTGATCATTGCAGGGTTTTAATCGTGCCCGGGTATTCCCTGGCGGGTGCATCAGAATTTTTCAAATCCATTATTTAACTCATCAATCACAATGACTAGATATCATGGAAGATACAGGGCCCCGTGCCGGAAGAATTGTGTTAAAAAAGCTCTCAAAGGCTTTACTGTTGTTCATTGGCATAGCCGTAGTAATTCCCCTCGCAATCGGCGCCGTGCTCGGGGTTGGCAGTGCCCAGATCCTTGCCATGATCACCTCGACATTACTGCTCCAGGCTGCCGCACCCCCGGTAGGGATGGCAATGGGGTTATCCCCGGCTATAATCCTTGTTACAATGGCCTGTTTTGCCGTAGGGATGGTAGTGGCAATTTTCGAGATCTGCGACGGGTTGGCAGCCTCATCGGAACGGGTCAGGAAATGGATCGATAAGATAGCAAAAATCTCGGACAAACACCCGGTAATTAAGAAGTATGGAGCCATTTCCTGCTGTTTCATCGCCTGGATACCGGGTATCGGCCTCTATGGAACGCCCGTCATTGCCTGGGTGTTTAAATGGAAGCGGTTGCCATCCATCATCTTTACCGTTACCGGGTTTGTGATTGCGGCGTTTTTTGTGCTGTTCTTTGCATCGAAAATTAACGAGGTGCTCCTGTTCGCATCCTATACCGGGATCATAATCTTTGCAATAACCGGAATGCTCGCACTTGGTTTCTCGATTCCAAAGAAAGTATTCCCCGGCCCGCTGCAGGACAAAAAACTGGTTATCCTCGTCCTGGTCGCTAACTTTATCGTCCTACCACTCGTGGCATACCTCCTTGCTACATCACTGGACCTGCCGCAGGGAATCTCCATCGGTCTTATCCTGATGGCTGCTGCAGCTGGCGTGCCGTTTCTCCCACGGATCGTACAGGTGGGCGGCGATAACTATTCCATTGCAGGGGTCCTCGCCCTCTTCCTTACGGTACTCAGTGTGGTGTATATCCCTTTCATCCTCTACGCACTCGTTCCCGGTGGGACAGTTAACCTTCCGCTCATAATCCTGGCCCTCGTCCTGCTCCTGGTTGTCCCCCTCGTAACCGGGCTCATGGTACGTTCCAGGAAGGAACAAGCTGCGATAAAGTTCGGCCCGTGGTTATCGAAAATATCCTATGCTGCGATAATTGTCAGTTTCGGTGCAGTCTTCTGGGTCTACTTCAGTGAATTGCGGCAGATGATGGGCACCAGGGGATTGTTAGCGGCCATTATCCTTATTCTTGTGGCCTTTGGTATTGGCTGGCTTTTTGGGGCCGGCCCCGGGATGAAAAAAGTCCTTGCATTCGGAACAGCACAGAGAAACCTTGCTATAGCCGGGGTAATCGCGGTTCTTGGTTTCACGGACCATTCGGTGCTGGTTATGGTAATGGTAACCGGCGTCATAGGGATGGTAGTACTGATCTTATTTGGCAAACAGATCCGCAAGAGTGAGGCACTGAAGGCTCCTGAATAACGTCATATTGATAGTCAGGCAGGTGAGTGGCAGATGTCTCCACCAGCCTTACTCCCCCTTATTCCTGTTATTGCTGGTCCCTGCAATGCTGGAAAATTTAGTTCGTCAGAAAACACGGGATTTTTATAAGATATTTTATACGAAGAATAACAGGGTCAGGAATGAGATCGATCCCTGGTTTTGAGCAGTCCCAACCTCAAATCCATCGGTTCATTCTCCTGGTAGAGTTATCAAGGGTTCTGATTACCCTCGCAGGCATGAATAACCCTCTTTCCCGGGGAATCTATAAGGCAGATATCAGCAGCGACACCAACTGTGTCACAACTTACATGAGCCCCGTCCAAAATTTCAACCGCAAATATGCACCACCAATTATTACCACCCCAAGTAGCACGAGTAATACTATCCACCATATCGTTCTCATATTTTTTCCCTCATCCTGAACATTTTGCAATTGGATTGGAACATTATAGTTCTATCCTGGTTGTACAGAAAGGCTCCCTGTAGTATCCTGAAAATTTTTTGAATAGGCCCTTGAATTCCACGATTTCCAGGAACCACCTTAAAATTTGAAAAATTCCGGATTTTCCTGAGCAGGGAGTACATCAGGCTTCGCGAAACGACTGCCAATGGTGTGCTCCAACAGGAGGTAATCAAGATGTTCCCCTGGAGGAATAGTTTCAATAGAGCGGTGTACCAGGAACATCACAATAAGGACCCCGATTATATCGCCCGCAAAATCAGTTACCGAATCAACCAGCCCGAAATTATAGGTAGTATGGTAGATCATGTCAATCAGGAACTCCGAGAACTCCCATGCGAAGCCAAATATAACCATGATTACAAAGATCCCCGCAAGGACATCTCCTTCCTGCGTTTTGAAAAATCGTATCGTTTTTTTGAAAAAGGGTTTCTTTTTCACATATTCCTGGTAATCCAGGTACTGGTACATGGTGAACAGGATAAGCCCGAGTGCGATAGCCGAGACCACATGGGCGAATTTGTCAAACAACGGCACTTCCCAGTACCACCGCATAATCCCACCTGCTACATGGAGGAACAAGGCAAACGGGACCATCATTTTCAATCCGAAGGGCAGCGATACCTTGTCCTTCCATTCAAAGACAAACGGGACCAGGGTAAGAACGATGGCGATGAGTGGCCAGAGGGAGCGGGTCATATCCCCGATCAGGATCGACTGGATATAGAGCCCTATAAATATTAATTCAAAAACAAGGACGATAAAAATCTCAACATTCCTTGCGTTATACACAGACCCTTTCCCATTCATTAAAAGCTCATATCTACTGCTATGGTAACATTAAAAATCGTTTGCACTGTTCAGCCGGATAAGACAATTATTACAACCGACATCCCGGATACCCTGATCCCTGAAATGATAAGATCTCATTGGGTATAACGGTAGAAGAATCGATCTCGAATCATGGTCAAATCGTTAAAAATCGTAACCCCGGGAAAGATCAGAAGAGGAGTAATGAGCAAAAAAAATAAAAAATTAAATGCCATGGGGCACGGATGCTGCATTATACGGGGTCCTTTGGTATACTAAAACACTCCCCAGGTTATCGGTTATCGTCAATTCCTGGTTTACATTAACCGTGTAAGATTTTGCAGCCTGAAGGATCTGGAGGTACGTTGTTTCGGTATTCGCGGTATCGGCGCAATACATCATGGTGGATGCAAGGGGACCAATAGTGATACCTTTCCCATTCGGGAGGACCTGGCCTGTCAGGGTGTATTGCCCATTGTAATTGTTGCAGCCCGAGAAACCGTAGATACCCGATTGATTGGTGAAAACCGCAGTAATTTGCGGACTCATGATCTGTACTGGCGCTGTGCCACCCTGTTCTCCCATCATTTTAAGGTACCATGTCCCAGGAAGGGTAGGATCTGTAATCGGTGCAGGTGAAGGAGTTGGATTAATTGTCGCCGGTACCGCGGTTGGCACCGGTGTAACAACCGGCGCCGTGGCCGGCTGGCTTGTACATCCTGCCATCATTATGACAAGAAACGTGCATAGAATTACACAGGCAGTCAGAATTTTCATACCACCACAATGCACCCATCGTAATATATACATTCCGCCGGTCCAGGGACACCATTCTTCGGGCTTCATTACCGATTCCCTGAATTTTTTACTCCATTATTAGGACCATTTCTGCTTTAACGGTTTTAGAACTGATACATACCATTCGATAGGATTATAGGGTATTTTACCCGATAGAATGGTATGAAATTATCAATCATGGTACTAAGCCTGGTACTCGTTGTGGCCTTCGTTGTCACAGCAGGATGTACCCAGAATGCTACGCCACCTGTGGCAACACCGACACCGACCGCAATTCCAGTCACAACACCGGTAGCTCCCCAGACAACGGCACCGGTTGCAACCATCCCGCAGGTTGGGATGGGTACCCCGGGACCAACGGAGATGCTCCCGGCGAACTACATGCTTGATTTCATGGTACAGGGTAATGGCGATACCGCAAACCCCTACATGGCAGTGACGCTTCGAGGAGGAAACGGAATGAACTTCGATTCCCGGGTTGATGTAACCTTCACAAAGCCGGATGGAACATCCAAGCAGGACGTTATGCTGCCACCATTCCACGTGGGGCAATTCGTGTCATTCCCATGCAGTACTGACAAGAACAGGGTGGAAATCTGGGTGACCGCACCAACCGTAGGAAAAGTCAAGACATATGACCAGATAGTCCCGTTCAAGGCGATAAACCCGTAAGAATGGGATAAAAAAAGGCAAATTTCCTTTTTTTTTTACTGCTACGTCGACGGTTTGCATTACCACGTTTCGGGAATCGGTGCGGACCTCTGATTTCATGCGGTTTCCTGCCTGGAAACAGCGAAAAAATAACAACAAAAATCCGGCGATGCAACGAAACGCCACGGAATATTACGCAATAAATAATTTCCGCGTAGTGGGTTACCGATCAAACCCCTTTTATTACAACGATCTCCGGGGTTGCAAATGCCCTGAGCTGGACATCAAAATTGGAGGTCCCAAGGCCGCGGGTGATATATGTCGTTGTCCGGCCTGAATCAAACCGCCCGCCAAGTTCCAGTAATCCACCGGAAATTAGTTTGTCAAGCCCGGGAGGGACGAACTGGCCCCCGTGGTTGTGTCCGGCAAGGATAAGGTCAGCACTCCAGTTCCCCCGGCATTTCGGCTCATGTACCATATATATGGTAAAATCCTGATTTTCAGGAATGACCGGAGGACGTGCCATACCCGCCCAGCAATCATCAATCCCGACAAGCATGACCTTTGTCCCGTTTATATCAAGTTCCTTGTACTCGTTTCGTAATACATGGACACCGTTATCCTGGAGTGCCTTTTCGAGGTTGTCTGCGTAGGTAATGTTTGCAGATCCGTCCTGGAACGCCTCCTCATCCCATATACCGGAGGAACTGTTGAGGGACGCTTCTTCCGACATCTTCCGGATAAGTGTCAGGGAATTGTCACCCGACTGGTAATCGTGGTTACCGAGCACGGCATATACCGGGGCATCGATAGTGCGCCAGACATCCTGGATTGTAAAGTCATCTTCGTTCCTGTAGGCAAAATCTCCCCCGATTAAAACGAGGGACGGGTGAAGTGAATTGATTGTATTGATGACTTTCTTTGTGTAATCCAGGTTACTCGTACGGAGGTGCGGGTCTGCAACGAAGATAATCACTGCGCCAGGAGCTCCCTGTTTTTCGAGAACGGTAACTTCCGGGTTGTTCCCTTCCATGAACATGTACCCGGCAAATGCGGTGGCTAGGATTGCAATGATAAAAAAACTGAAATATCTGCTGATCCTATAAGGGGGAATTTTTACTGTCATGGAAAATACTGGTACAAATTCATAATCCCTCGTTGTTCATATTCATTCTGATGGTACCAAAATGCCGGAAATTCTCGCGCCTGAACATCCGCAGGAGGTGATGCTGGTTTGAGAGGAGGAGATGATGACCTCCGGGAACAATTGAGAGTTGCAAAATATGTAACAGTCACCCTGAATATTCCAAAAAATAGATATATGACAGATTCAGCCCGAGAAATGCCCTGGTAGCAATGAGACGAGAGCCCCGATGAAGGTTGAGATCACGCTGATGCCCAATGCAAGCATAATCAGTCCCAATAGAACCGGAACGACGGCGGCCAGCACCGCTTTTTCAAAGGATAACCCGTTGTTGTCCCTGAACCCGAGTATCAGGAGCACAAACGACCAGGCCCATCCGATGATACAGACAAAGGGGATCCAGCCAAGCAGGAGTCCGGGGGTCGCAGCGTACATGGTCGTTTTGAGGGTTTCACGCACACCTTTCTTTCCGTCCATCAGGATGACAAAGACATGGAGGAGGAAACCCGCAAGGAAAACCCCGAACAGCAGTGCCAGAAAAACCATGTACACATAGAACAACTGGGAAACCATAACAAAGGAGCCGAATTTCGCCAGTCCCGCAGATAACATCTTCCCGATAAGGGGGACCATCGAAACCTGCTGCACATAGCTGTTGAACATGAAAGCCCCGACTGCAAGGGTAACAATCCCATAGAGAACCGTGAAGATGACCAGGAGCATTGCATAATACTGGTACGCAGCTCCGAGGGTTTTTGATCCTGCCTGTTTAAACGCATCAACTGGCGACAGAAGGAAACCATGAACATTTTTTACAAATTTATCAAGCATACGAGCTAATTTCTGGATATATGAAGGAAAATAGTTATGGGTTCATTTTCGGGGGGGTTCAATAGATCCCAAAAAAGCGACGGATTACGAGTATCCCACTTTTCAGTCCATTATACGGGCTGTTTCGATGTCAAACGGCTGGACTTGTGGGAATACGATCTTTAGAACCCAACGTTAAGTCACACAGTTATAAAAAACCAGCCAGATCTTCACAATTCAGGAATTGGTCATGATGATGAATTCCCCGCAGCCAGGAAGAAATTCCAGGATTTATAACCCCGAAAGCACTCTGTTTTACTCTTTTATGACATCATACCAGAAAAAGAATGAGATGACTGACCGGTTTATCCTCAATCGAAGGTCTGTAATGATACTGGTTTTCGGTCTTCTGCAAAAAATAAATGACTAGTCCAGCTCAATCTTCTCAGGTTTCTTTGGTTTCCTGCGTTTCCTGATAGTAAGGGCAACGAACCCAACTATTATCAGCAGAAATATGATCACCAGAGCAACCGTTACCATAGAGCTTTCCGGGGTTTGCTGGGAAGTCACAGTTTCCTGCTTCAGGTTCGCGGAGACCTTTACCGTCTGTCCGGAAATGATCATCACGGTTGAAATATAATCCAGGTAACCAGCTTTCTTAAGAAGAAGGCTATATTCACGGGGGTTCAGGTTGGGGATAGTAATAAACCCCCCTGATTCGGGAGTAATACCCTGATACACCATGTCCAGGTAAACTACTGCACCGGACGGGGTGGATGAAACCTGGAGATATCCTGTTGCATTCGCCGGTGTGTCCGCACCTGCAAAACCCAACATAACGGTGCCGATGAAAAATATAAGGGTGAACCAGTATACAGCCTTCATGATATTCCTAGTAAGAGCAATCATTACTCATTGTTTATAAGCCATTGGTTGAGTTGTCATTGTTCGGGGGACCGTTTTCCCGGGTTCCCGGGTTTCGCAGGTTTGAAAGATGCATACTTTACCAAAAAACCGGAAAAATAAATTTGAAATCCGGATCCGGTAACAATCCTACTGGGGAACGCCGAATGCCTCTTTGGTACCTGGCATTATGCAGCAGATGAGGACCAGACCGTTGACAATGATAATCGGTGCCATCGCCTGCCATGATGACGCCCCGATCACGTTGATTATGCCAAATACCAGGTTTAAAACTGAATGCATCATCATAAACTTCCATCCCTGGGGGTTGACCTCCCATAACATCCGGAATACCCAGAGCCAGATGAAGAACAAGAGGCCCCAGAAGAAGGCCCCGATGAGGCTGAACGTGAAAAATGCAACACGTCTGATAAACACCGGGAGTAGGTATAAAATCTGTCCGTATAGAATAACGCGTTAACCGCACCGACAATGGACAGGAAGGCCAGTATTGTAACACTAACAGGGCGAGTAACACTCCCTGAGTGTTGCAACAGTGGAATCTAAAAACTATGACTTGCTGCTGTAGTGTTTTCAGGGACCAAATAATACGCTAACGACAGGCAGAAAATACACAGAACATGGAAATTTATAGGTGATTATTTTTAAAAACTTATAAAAACCGGGTGTATTTAAAAAATTATCAGGGGGCTTTATAGTTCAGCAGGACAACCCCTCGCGAATCGTATAATGTCATGGAATCTCCGAATATCACATATTTTCCTGCCTTCGGGAGGAGTGCGAGGTAAGCAGTCTCCTGTCCCATCACATCCGGTTCGCAGGCCATTCTCGTGGAAGCAGCCTCGCTGATGCTGATACTTTCACCACTTACCGAGTAGGTGGTGGTATACTGGTTACATCCCATAGCCCCGGAGAGACCTCCGTCTGCCAGGAATTTTGCAGTAACAGGGGCATCAGGCAGGACTGTGACAGACCCGCCTTTCCCATCAGTATACGATTTAAGGGCCCATGAACCGACCAGTGTTCTCGGGAATAGTGCAGGTGTTGATGTCGGAGCAACTGATATGGTACCTGCCTGTCCCTTCTTGTACTGGAGAATTTTTTGTCCGAGCGCAGTATACAGGACCATCTGGTCACCATTTATTTCATAGGTATTCACACCAGGCAGGAGTGCCAGGTACTGGTTTTCCTGCTGCATGATATCTGGTTCACATGCCATCTTGGTACTCTTCACCAGGCTTATGCCGAGAGTTCCACCATGTAACGAATAGAGTGCAGAATAATCATTGCAACCCGATTCGCCGGTTATTTTTCCATCAGGAGTAAATACTGCCGAAATATTAGTACCTGACTGTACCGATACCATTGCATTATTCCCGTTATAGTAGGTTAACAAATCCCATGGACCAACAACCGGTGCCTGCGTTGAGAGGGTGACCGGGATATCCTGGGCCCGGTTATACGCGAGGATTGCACTACCAGAACTATCGAAGAACAACAGGTTATCCCCGTTTACCGAATAGGTGGTCGCCTTCGACATTAATAAGAAATACCGTGATTCCTGGTCCATAACTGCCGGGGCGCAGGCCATCATGGTGGAAATTCCGGGAGTAATCGATATAGAAGACCCACTCGTGGTATAACCTGCAGTGTACTGATTACAGCCTGAAGAGCCGGTTGCGGTCCCATCTGTCCTGAAAAGGGCCGTAATTGGCTTTTCTCCGATCACGGTGGCCATACCGCCTTTTCCATCGGTATATGAGAACAGCCGCCAGTTCACACCGGTGGGGAAGGATGATGACCCGGTAACCGCCGCCACTGCCGGTGTTATAGTCGGTGTTGCCGTCGCTCCCCCGGTCGTTGCAGGTGCCGGGGTTACCGGCAGGCTGGAACAACCGGCGAGCAGAATTGTAAGCAGGAAAACCGCGCTAACTAGCGCTAGTATTTTCTTCATATATTAACATGATCTTTTTTTGCCATGATAAAATTGCCGATCAATTGAAGAGAACATAAGAAATATATCAGGAGATTTGACCATATTGAAAATTATCCAGCCCTTTGAAAAAAATGAGGTTCTTCCCAAAATCTTTGTCACTCCGGGGAATTGATCCCGTGATCAATCCTCGCAAAAATCCGGGTCCCAGCCAATATTTTTCAGGTCCCGGTGGATTTTTTGGGGGAATTCCTATAATTCTGAGATATATTTATATTCACAGTTCATGACAATTAACTGGTAATATTATGGCAAACGATGTTGTTATGGAGGGTCAGGTCAATGACCTCAGGTGGGGATCATTCGTCCTTCTCGGTATAGTCGCAATGGTATTTGGTCTCGTTATTGCAATGTTTCCCCAACTCACGGCAACAGTGCTGATTGAGCTTATTGGAATATTCGTTATTCTCCTTTCGTTCGGGGTAATAATGATGTCCGCGGTTGCACCTGGGGGACTTAAGGGATCGATACTTCTCGCTGTCCTCGGGATTATCGGATTTTTCTTCGGGATAGCAACAATCCTGTCACCGTACGTGATGGGTAAAGTAATCTTCATCCTTGTAGGAATTGCGCTGTTTATCGGAGGTCTTATCGGCCTGATCCTTGCAATTTCAGAAAAGAACATGACCCACCGCGGGTTGTTCGCCCTTCAGGCAATCCTGTCACTGATTCTGGGTATCATAATCATTGTTGGACCCATTATCGGCGTCGCCCTTGCAGTAATTTTCATCGGGGTCTATTTCGTTGTATGGGGCATCCTCAGCGTCATTATGGGTGCAATGATCAGGTCCGCGAAAAAAGCGTGAAGACCGTATCCTTATTAAAATCGTATATTTTTTTATTTCCCCAGTTTTGTAACCATTCCGACGGGAGATATTGATTCGTTCCTGGTAATCTCGTCATATTGAGACAACGCAGGACGGCGAGTCTTTTTTATTACCGCGATAATTTGCAGGGGTACACAAAAGTAGATTCCCCCGGAGAGACGGTTGTTATGGTATAAAAGGAGGCACCATTACCAGCCCGTGTTCATTCCGGTCGGATTCTACACTCTTTTAATCTCCCGCCAATGGTTTTCCGGAGCGATTATGTACGGTTGAACCGGTACCCTTCAACCGGTACCAGGATCTCAAACCGGGCACCAATGCCAGGGGTCCCGGTCTCCCTGATAGTGATGCCCGTGATGGCAAGGATCTCCCGGGCCAGGAAGAGGCCAAGCCCGGTGTTCTTTCCGTACCCCCTCATGAAGATCTTTTCCTTCTCATCTTCCGGTATCCCCACCCCGTTATCCTCAACGATGATGACAAGTCCCTCCCGGTCCCGTTTGCACCGGAAGGTAACACCTGTCACCCGTTCACCATGACGGACAGCATTATCGAGGAGATTAAAAAATACCCGCTCGAGCATCGGGTCAGCAAAGATTTCAGCATGGGTGCAGGTATCAGAAAATGTAACACCGGGGTTGCCGGCCTTTGCAATGATCTGGTCAATCCGGAACCATGCAGGGGAGTGGACCCCCAGCTCCTGGTACGTCCTGGTAAACTCGATCAGGCGGGCAATTGCATGGGAAGAGGCCTCGATCCTGGCTAAAAAGTCAGCAATTTCCGGGGCAGGGTTTTTCGTCGCTGCGATCTCGGTGTATCCCTGCAGGATGGTAAGCTGGTTTGCGACATCATGGCGGGTAACGCTGTTTAAGAGGCTCAGTTTCCGGTTGGCTTCCCGGATAGCATTCTCCATGTTCCGGCGTTCAGTGATATCCCGTGCCGCTGCATAGATCAGGTCGCCTCTCGGAAAGGAACGCCACTCTATCCAGCGGTAGGTGCCGTCCTTGTGACGGTACCGGTTCGTGAAGTTGAGCACCTCGTTCTGGCCGGCAAGATCGGCAATCGTGGCCAGTGTTGCGTTCAGGTCATCGGGGTGAACAAAGTCAAGGAAACGGTGTCCTTCAAGTTCTTCAAGCGTATATCCCAGTGCCTTTTCCCATTCCGGGTTCAGGCGCCGGAAAAATCCGTCAGTATCGGCAATGCAGAAGAGGTCAAGGCTCGTCATGAAATACTGGTTAAGTTCCTCGGTCTTTTCCTGCAGGTTATCCTCAAGATGCTTGCGCCCCGTGATATCACGGAACAGCACCATCACTGCCGGTTGCCCATCATGCAGTGTGGCAGTTGCCATAACCTCCACGTTTATGGCAGTGCCGTCAAAACGGACGAATTTCTCCTCGACCAGGGGCACAGTCCCTTCGGGGGACTGCAACATCTCCCGGACCCACTCTGCAACGTTTGCCCGGTATTCAGGATACACAAGGTCAAGTATAGGTCTGCCGACCAGTTCATCGTTTGAAACAGCCCCGCTGATACGGACTGCCTCATCATTGGCGAACACTATCCTGCTGTTCTGGTGGACGACAACCGCGTCAAAAGAACTGGAAATGAGCCTGCGGAACCGTTCCTCGCTCTCCCGCAGTGCCTCCTCCCGCCTCCTTTCCTCCATCATGTTATGGAGCGTCCCGATGGTTGCCGGTCTTCCGTTGATTGTTGCAGAAGTAATATACATCTTGACCCGGATCCGCCTTATCCCGTCATGGTGGAGCACGGAGAACTCGTACACTTCAGGTAACACCTGCCCCTGGAGTCGTTTCTGATGACGGGTTATGACCAGTTCCCGGTCTTCAGGTGCAATCAGGTCAGCAATAGATCGCCCGACGAGTTCGGCACTACGGTAGCCTGTCAGGGTAGCAAACGAAGGGTTGTGGAATACGAGGTACCCATCCTGGGCGATGAAGATTCCGTCCTGGCTCTGCTCAATGACCGTACGGTACTTTGCCTCGCTCTCAAGCAATGCCTCCTGCGTGCTCCGCCGTTTGCTGATATCCCGGCAGAGGGTGAGGATCTGCACGGTATCACCGGATTGTAAGACCGTAGCATTGATCTCGATTGGTGTGATTGTCCCGGATGCATCCTCGTAATCGATCTCGAGGTTGCGGATGAACCCCTCCCTGATGCACTGCTTTACTGCTTCCAGATTCTTATCTTTCTCGTACGTAGCAGTCCACTCGGTCACGCTCCTTCCCACAATCTCCCCAAGGTTTGCATGACCGGTGAGACGGACATACTCAGGGTTTGCATCAAGGACCCAGCCCTGGTCATCAAGGATCACATAACCGGTACCGGTTGTCTCGATGAGCGTGCGATACTTCTCTTCGGCAAGCTTTCTGTAGGTAATATCCATTGCCGTAAATGTCACACCTTTGACGAGGTCATCCGGATCGAGCGGGGTAGAACTGAGCAGGATTTCCCTGATAGCGCCATCTTTTCGTTGCCAGCTGGTCTCTATAGTCCCGGTACCATAGTTCCGGATTTGATCATATTTTTCCTTGCCCACCCGGTTGAACTCGTCATCTGAAGGGTACAGGACCCGTGCACTCCTTCCAACCAGTTCCCCTGCTGAATAACCGGTCATCTCACAGAGCCGGTCATTCACCCTCAGCAGGATCCGGTTCGATACAAGCCCTACCCCAACAGGAGCCGCCCGAAAAATGCTTGCGAGGATCGCCTCGCGATCTTTCAGCATATCCTCGGCATTTTTCCGATCAGTGATATCAATAATCACACCGCGGAGCCCGTCAATTTTTCCATCACGATACACAGGGGAGGTATAAATGAGGACAGGGAAGGTAGTCCCATCCGTGCGGAGAGCGGTATATTCACGGTTTTCAACCGGTTCTCCCCGAACGATTTTACCGGCATTTTCGCGGACCCTATCCTGGTCTGAGGGATCAATATACGAGAGCCCGGAGATCCCTTGCGCAATATCTTCCTCGGTGAGCCCGATTGCCGATAACGCATACCGGTTGGCATAGGTGACCCTGAAATTGAGATCCATCTCATAGATCATCTGGGGGAGCATCTCGGCAAGGTCGCGGAATTTCTCCTCGCTCTCCCTGATCTGTTGCTCACTCAGGATTAACGCTTCAAATTGTGACTGAAGTTCTTCCTGGGACGCCGAGAGCTGTTCGTTGGCTGCCCGGAGTTCCTCCTCTACCATTTTCAATGCAGTGATATCACGGATAGACTCAATCGCCCCGATAACTTCACCCTGGCGATCATAGAGCGGGCTTGCCTTGCCCATCAGCGTGACCATCCGGCCCTGCGGGCGGGGTAGCGTTGTATCGGCGATCAGCTGATCTTTTTCATGGACGATATTGGCATATTTCGCCGCAATGAGGTCATCGGACTCAAATATCAGGTCAATCAGGATACGCCGGCGACTGCCGTAAAACGGGATGGCATACTCGTATTCCCCCTTCCCCAGAATATCAGCCGCAGAAACACCGGTCATCTCTTCGATGGCGCGGTTCCATGCAATGACCCGGCCTGACCGGTCGATGGCAAACGTTGCATCGGGCAGGAAATTGATGATGTCGGAAAGTTGTTTCTCTGATTCAATGACTGACAATTCCGCCTGCCGCCGTGCAATCGCCTGCCGGATCTTATGTGCCAGCTCGGCAAACTGTGCTTTCGGGTCTCCGCCTTTCTGGAGGTAGAAGTCCACGCCGTTGTTGATCGCCTCGATCACCACCTCCTCGCGGCCCCGGCCGGTAAAGAGAATAAAAGGAATATTACCATGGTTGCTCCGGACAGCTTTTAATAAGGCAATGCCGTCCATTTCAGGCATCTGGTAATCAGAAATAATGGCGTGGTACGAGTGCTTGCCGATCGATTGCAGTGCGTGTTCTGCAGAAGTTTCGATATCAACAGAAAATTCAGTTGTCTTTTCCAGAAAACGTTTTGCGATCTCTAACAGGCCTGGCTCATCATCAATATAGAGGACCCGGAATGTACCTGCCATAGCATTCAACTTTCTGCCTGGTACCTCATACCTTTTTGCATTGAGATATGGACCCCAGCAATCCCGGTTTTTCTCTCCGGGACCGGGTCCATACGATCATAATGGCATTGCTACTACAGGAGGACTACGGGAATGGGGTGTCCGGGAGCAGGGCCAGGGGGTATGCTTTTTTATTCCTCATGTTATATGGCCCGGCTCACTATAGGGTAAAACTCTGGAACGAAAACGGTTTAACAATGTAATTATTTCTTATATCCCGTTTTTTCGTCAAGTTTCTTTTCAAGGTCCCAGAGGAGGAACATATCAATATCCGCATAGGTCTTCTTTCCCACCTCGAACGGGTTGTCCATATCTCTTATCAGGAGGAGAAGGGAGATGAGCAGCATCGAGAGGACCGTAAACAGGACAAGACCCTCATAGTAGGGATCAAGCTTAACAAAGAACAGTAAGATGATCACACCTGCCGCAGCCAGTTCTGCAATTGCGTACGCTGCCGGTATGAACGATGTCTCGGCAATGGTCTTTACCCGGTGAGAAAGGCGGTCAATTGCCGTAAGTTCACTTTTTAGTTTGATAATAAAATTCGGTGGGACTCCCTCGTCAACAAGTGTTGAGATGTCTGCGGTAACTGCATCAATGGCAATGTCCATCTCTTCCAGGTTCCACCTGTTATTCCGGAAGTTATTATTGATACACCGCATCAGGGCAGCGATATTTTCCTGCATGCCTGCAACAAGAGTCACATCCTTCACCCGTACAAGGGTGAAATCGCTGTAAAGTGTCCGAATCGATGTTACAATCTCACCAGGGATCTTCTCACTTTCCTTGTAATCGGTCAGTGTCCCTGCAAAAATAATCGCGATGGTAAAAATCGCACCACCGATAAACGCGGTGATCAGGTTTGTCACAGAGAGTATGTCAAAATTCAGGTAATCAAAAACCAGCCGTACAATAAGCAGGGTAAGGGTGATTCCTGATGCCTTGAGAATGAGTCCCCATTTCGTCATGAATGATCCCATAATTATCACACGATATACCAATTATGCATGATGTTTATTCAATGCATAGTGGTCACCGTCGTTCCAGGCAGACCATTTACACAATCATTTTTCAACCCGGTGGTGACGATGTTCATCTCAGTTGCGCCTTCCTCGCATTCCAGTACTTAAAACACTCAAACCAGACGATGCTGAGTGCAACGGCCACAGCACATATCAGAAGGTCGGTGATTGGCACGACCCCGAATCCAAAAAGCGTCTGGAGTATCGGAACATACAAGACGAGCAGCAGGCAGCTGATCGTCCCTGCAAACACCCACCACATTGCCTTGTTAGGAGTGCGCAATGTTGTCAGAATCGTATCTCAGACCTTGACCTGTTTGTCAGGATAAGGAAAAGGTTTGCAACCACGATGGTCGTGAAAGTCAGCGTCCTCACCTCAGTTTCACTAAAACCCCGGGCCAGGGCATTCACATACACGACGAGGACTATCGCCAGTACAACAAACCCTGGAGCAGGCTGAGTCCCAGGGTCCACCTCGTGAAAAGCCCTTCATCCTTTTGCCAGGGTGGACGGTCCATGACGTTCTTTTCTTCTTTTTCAGATTCAAAGACGATCGAGCAGGCCGGGTCAATGACCAGTTCGAGAAAGACGATTTGTACCGGCAGCATAACAAGTGGCAGGTTAAAGAGGACAGGTATAAGCGACATTCCAGCGATTGGGACATGGATGGAGAAAATATATGCCATCGCCTTTTTCAGGTTCCGCCTTCCAGGGAGAAACGCGTATATTAAATCATTAAAAAAAAGAATAGGATAAATGATTTAGACGATCAGTGCACTGATGTACTCTCTCCTCTATGTTGATGACGAACCGGGCCTTCTCGAAATCGGCAAATTGTTTCTGGAGGTGAACGGAGATTTTTCTGTTACAACTATTAATTCGGCCTCTGCTGCGTTAGATCTCCTCAAGGAGGAAAATTTTGCTGCTATCATCTCCGATTACCAGATGCCGGAGATGAACGGGATCACGTTCCTCAAGAAGCTCAAAGCATCGGGGAATACAACACCGTTTATCATCTTCACCGGAAAGGGGCGTGAAGAGGTGGTCATTGAAGCACTCAACGAGGGTGCAGATTTTTATCTCCAGAAAGGCGGGGACCCGGTATCACAATTTGCCGAACTCGCACACAAGGTCCGATCAGCAATAAGCCATAAAAAAGCAGAGAAACTTGCAAAAGATACAGAGAGGAGGCTCTATGATATTATTAATTTCCTGCCTGATGCGACATTTGCGATAGATACAATAGGAAAGGTGATTGCATGGAACCGGGCAATCGAGGAGATGACCGGGATTCCAGCCACAGAAATGCTCGGCAAGGGGGACTACGAATACGCCATTCCCTTTTACGGGGTGCGTCGCCCGATTCTTATCGATGTGGTATCTATTTCAGATGAAGAACTTTCCAGGGACTATTACGCAATCGTCAAAAAAGAGGGAGATATCCTCATCGCGGAGACGACACTTCCCCGACCTATGGGAAGATATTCAGTCCTGCTTGGAAAAGCCACCCTCCTGTATAATGATGAAGGGGAGGCTATCGGCGCCATTGAATCTATCAGGGATATTACAGAACAGAAGCGGGCCGAGGAAGAACTCAGGAAAGCCCGTGACGAATATGTCGATCTGCTTGAACACATGAATGATGTGTATTACCGGAGCGATACCGAGGGACGGCTTATTCTTGCAAGTAAATCGTGGGTGAAAGACCTTGGGTACGATGACCTCTCCGAGTGTCTTGGTAAAAATATCGCCGATACATTCTATGCAAACCCTGCCGAACGTAAGCGATTTGTTGAAGAGGTAAACCGGAATGGTTCCGTGTCCGATTACGAGGTTATCCTGAAGAAAAAGGACGGGACGGCACTCCCTGTTGCGACAAGCAGTTACCTCTATTTCGATGATTCCGGTAACGTGCTTGGGATTGAGGGTACGTGGCGTGATATCACCGAGCGAAAGCAGGCTGAAGAGACCATCCTGCGGATAAATGAGTCCTTATACCGGCAGACAAAATCTCTGTCAATACTGAGCCGGATAATTACTACCGTGAATAAGGCTGTCAACCGGCAACAACTTCTCGATGAAATCCTGGACGAAACACTTACCCTGCTTGATTATGATGCCGGGGGTATCTACCTGGTTGATCATACTGCAGGGAGAGCAGAGATTGTTTGTTCAAAAAATATTTCCCCCGGTTTCATCAGTGAAATCGGAAATGTCTCCATTAATGTTCCTCCGTATGACTCGCTTTTTGTTAAAGGGGTACCCCTGTTTACCGATAACTATGAACAAGTCTCCCCGCTACACTTCGGGATGACGGGGTATTACTCCCTGGCAAGTGTCCCCCTTTTCTCAAAAAATATGATTATCGGGGCCCTGAACGTCGCAAGTAAACAGCGGCACATAATTTCCGAGGATGAACAGCAGACACTTATTTCGATCGGGCGGGAACTCGGAACTATTTTTGAGAGGATAAGCGCTGAGGAAGAATCGAAAAAAGCAGAAAAGGCGCTTGAAGAGAACGAATCCCGCCTCCGCAGCATTATCCGGGTTGCACCGGTTGGTATTGGTGTTGCCATCAACCGGGTTATCCAGTCGGTCAATGACCAGTTCTGCCAGATAACGGGGTACAGTGCTGACGAACTCATTGGTAAACCGGCACGGTTTCTCTACCCGGCACAGGAGGACTACGACTATGTCGGCAAGGAGAAATACGGCCAAATCGCCTCAAAAGGGCATGGTTCTGTCGAGACCAGGTTTCAGAAGAAAGATGGGAAAATTATTGATGTCCTCCTCTCCTCGGCACCCATCGATCCGTCCAACCTTTCCGTTGGTGTGATATTTACTGCACTTGACATCACCGAACGAAAGATTGCGGAGAAGAATCTCTGGTTTTCAGAGAGAAAGTTTGCTGCTGCGTTCGATGCAAGTCCTGATCCCATGGCTATCACAGATATCAAAACCGGGGCTCTTCTGGATATTAACCATTCATTTGAAATATGGTCGGGGTATTCCCGGGAGGAGATTTCCGGTAAAACTACTATTGGCATGAATTTCTGGGTATATCCGGAAGAACGGGACGCGGTTGTCAGTTTATTAAATAAAGAGGGGATAGTAACCAAAAAAGAGGTGGCCTTAAGGACAAAAACAGGAGAGGTCCGGAATATTTTGTTTTCGGCAACAGTGTTCGGGATTGGGGATCATACCTACATGCTCTCCGTTTCAGAGGATATAACCGAACGCAAGCGGGTGGAGGAGGCCCTGCACCAGGCCCACCGGCGTCTCCGGAGTTTTATCGACGCCAATATCGTGGGTGTCATAATCGCCAGTCCTTCAGGGAAGGTAATCGATGCCAATGATTATTATCTGCGTCTGATCGGGTATACCCGCGAGGAGTTTGAGCAGGGAAGGGTTGACTGGCGGGCCGTCACACCCCCGGAATGGCTCCCTGCTGATGAACAGGCAATAGAAGAACTCCGCCAGCATGGCAGGTGTACGCCATACGAGAAGGAATATATACGCCGGGACGGGGCCCGTGTCCCGGTCTTCCTGTCCGACGCCATGGTGCCGGGTCCTGAAGAACAAATTGTAGCCTTTGCTCTCGACATCACCGAACGGAAGAAGGTGGAGGTTGCGCTGCGGGAAAGCGAGGAGAAATACCGCATCCTTGTCGAGAATGCAGGAGAAGTCCTGGTGGTTGCGCAGGGCCGGTACCTGAAATTCGCAAACCCAAGAACGGTCGAAGTCACCGGTTATGCCCGCGAAGAGCTCCTCTCACGCCCGTTCATTGAGTTCATCCACCCTGATGACCGCAGCATGGTTGCAGCCAACTACCAACGCAGGACCGGGGGGGAAGCAGCCCCGGACCTGTATTGTTTCCGGCTCGTGAGAAAAGACGGGGAGGTGCGGTGGATGGAGATCCGGGCAGTCCCCATCTCCTGGGAAGGAGCACCGGCAACCCTGAATTTCCTCATTGATATCACGGAAAAAAGAATTGCAGAAAAATCCCTGGTAGTAAGCGAGGAGCAGTCCCGCACGGAAAAAGCCCTCCTCTGCTCACTGATTGATGCCCTCCCGTTTGACGTCTGGGCAAAGCATAGTGACGGCCGGTACATTTTGCAGAATGCCCAATCCATCCGGCTCTGGGGTGACTGCCTGAACAAGACAACTGCCAGCCTCGTGTACCCGCAGGATGTCCTCAACCACTGGCAGGAGAACTCCCGGAAAGCGATGGGTGGAGAAACCGTATCGGGCGAGTTTGTGTGGGAGACAGGGGAGATATGCAGGGTCTACCACGAGATCATAACCCCTGTTACGGTACAGGACGATATTATAGGGATCATTGGTGTCAACATTGATATCACCGGGCTAAAGCAGGTGGAGGAAGCACTACGGGAGAGCGATGCGCAAAAAAAGGCTATCCTGAATGGCATTACCACCAACATTGCGTTTGTTGACAACAATCTGAAGATCCTCTGGGCGAACAGGGTTGCCGCCGAATCTGTGGACAAACAGCCAGCCGAAATGATTGGCCACACCTGTCACGCCCTGTGGGCGGACCCGGAACGACCGTGTGAAAACTGCCCTACATTACGGGCCTTTGAATCAAAAAAGCCGGAGCATACAATTATGTACACACCCGATGGCAGGGTCTGGAACGAGAGGGGTGAGCCGGTATTCGATGAAACGGGAAATTTGATCGGTGTGGTTGAAATCGCCCAGGACATCACTGATCGTACGCGGGCTGAGGAGGCATTGCGCGAAAGCGAAAAGAACCTCAGGGAAGCCCAGAAAATCGCACGGCTGGGCCAATGGGACCTTGACCTTGTTAACAATATACTGCACTGGTCAGAAGGGATTTTCGAGATGTTTGGAACCAATCCCAGGGAATTCGGGGCGACATATGAAGCGTTCCTGGAGCTTATCCATCCCGATGACCGGGAGATGGTCAACCGGGCCTACGCCGAGTCTTTGAAAACCCGGCAACCATACGAGATCTCACATCGCCTGCTCATGAAAGAAGGGCGGGTCAAATGGGTGAACGAAATCGGTCATACGGATTATGACTCCGGGGGTAAGCCGCTACGCTCTGTTGGCATTGTGCAGGACATAAGCGTGATCAAACAGGCTGAAGAGGCGCTCCAGAAGGCTAACCGCAAACTTAACCTCCTCTCCGGCATCACCCGGCACGACATCAACAACCAGCTCTTTGCATTGAATGGCTTTCTGGAGTTGCTACATAAAAAAACCCGGGACCAAGGACTTGAGGATTATTTCACCCGGATCACCAGGACCAGTTCCCTGATCTCAACGATGATCCAGTTCACCAGTGAATACGAGCAGATTGGTGTCCACGCCCCTGCCTGGCAGGATATTCGCGCACTCGTTGATACCGCGGAGAAAGAAGCCCCGCTGGGAAATATTATCGTGAATAATGACCTTCCCGCCGGAACAGAAGTGTTCGCCGACCCGCTCATCACCAAGGTCTTTTACAACCTGATGGACAACGCAGTGAGATATGGTATGAAGATTACGACCATCAGGTTCTCTGTTGAAAAATCCGGTGACGGCCCTGTCATTGTCTGCGAGGATGACGGTGTGGGGGTCCCTGTAGAGGAGAAGGAAAAGATTTTTGAGCGGGGATTTGGAAAGAACACCGGCCTTGGACTATTTCTTTCCCGGGAGATCCTTACGATAACCGGGATCACAATTACAGAAACTGGCGAGCCTGGCAGGGGAGCACGGTTTGAGATTCAGGTCCCCAGGGGATTGTACCGGTAATTTTTTACGGTTTTGTTGTTTCTTCGTATTGAAATTGTGTTATTTTAAAAAAAAAAATTTAGTTAATTCATCGGAAAAATGTACTTACAGTGACGACCCAATTCCCGCCCGTTCCACTGCTACCGCATCTGCAGCGGCCTTTGCAGCGAACTGCTTCATATATGATATAAATGATTCAGGGTTAGTTCGCATATCCTTTGCGAGGACATCCATGCATTGGGCCGCCTCTTCAGCCAGGGGAGTAAGACAGTTTAGGCAATATTCTGTTGTATGAAGGTTGATATGTTTACATTCCTGGCATTGTCGTGCGGCCATCGGATGAATTTTCTTTGCTTCTCCCTCGTCGGTGATGCCGTAGACTTTCATTAATGCCCGGTCGGTATCTTCAACGGTGAGATGGGCGTAGTCAAGCTTGCGCAGGATCTTCTTAAAAAAATAGGAGGGTCGATGCGAAGAGCATCGTACCCTGTATACGGATGCTGCGGACGGGAAGGCAAACGCAAAGTGGGAATCCCCACATCCCCAATCCTGCTACTTTATCAGTCCAAGAATTGACTGACTTCTATGGCTCCCAGACTTTCCACGGAACCCACGGCTAACACTATAGAAAGCTTTTATGGATTAAAAGGTGACCGGCCCGGGGTATGTATTGAAAGAGGATTAGCAAAGAATTTATTGACCGAACGGGACGCGTCCCTCATTAAGGCGTTTTTACTCGAATCAAAAAGCTCCGCAAACATCGGCCTCATCAGGAGCCTGAAAGTTGCCCGGACCCTCACCGGCTGGCGCAGGTTCATCGGTCCTTTCGACTCGCTTGACCCGGTCGGCGTGTATGAGGGTATCAGCAACCTGAAAGAAGGTAACAGCTACAACGGAAAACCGTTCGCGAAAAACACCCTGTATGATCACGTCAGGATCCTCAAGACCTTCCTTATCTGGATGATCGAAAACGAACTGGCCCCGAAACTCCTCGACCGGAAAGCTGAAGCGAAGATCCGTGCAATCCGGCCACCATCAAAAGACCTGATGACCAAGGTTGCCGGGGATCTCTTCAGCATCGAGGAAGTGGACCGTATCGTTGCCGCCTGCACGCGGTCCCGGGACAGGGCTATGATCTCCATGATATACGAAGGGGGCTTTCGTATCGGTGAGATCGGTCTGGTCACATGGGGTGATCTCGTATTCGACCCCAAGGGAGTCATTGTGAATACGGACCACAAGACCGGAAGGCCCAGGCGCATCAGGTTAATCGATTCAAAATCGCTTCTGGCCCAATGGTTCACCGATTACCCGATCCCGGTCAAACCCCATTACCCGGTTTTCTTGAACCTGCATGGTCATTCCCTGAAGCATCGGGGAGTATCGAAACTCATCAAAACACTTGCGAAACGTGCTGGGATAACAAAAAGGGTTCATGCCCATATCTTCCGGCACTCCAGGATCACCCACCTGATCATCGCGGGACTGCCCGAGAGTATGATCAAGAAAATGATCTGGGGTAACATCACGACCAATATGTTCGCGACCTACGCCCACCTTACCGGTGAGGACCTGGACAAGGCCATCATGAAACTCTACAATCTGACCGACGAAACGGAAGTCAAGAAGATGAAGAGTATGGCCCCCAAACAGTGCCCGGCGTGTGCTACGTACAACATTCACACAAACGAGTTCTGCGCAGCCTGTTTGACCCCACTGAGTGAAGATGCAGTGATGTCAATGGACATGCTAAAAGACGATGTGATCAGCAACCCGAAGGCATTAGCGGCCTTCGTTCAACAAATCGCAGCCAAACAGGTTGCAATGACAATGGAAGCGGAGTGGAAGAAAGCCACTCCCGCCCAGTAAATTCTAATTTTTATTAACCTTTGAACCTTGACCATCATAATAATTTAAGATAAATCATATCTCAGGAAAGATTTGTAACGGAGGGGTCCGCCATAGTGTTAACAAGGGGGATAGTCTCATGAAATTTCCCAACGGAAATGCCAGGATCATTATTATTGTCTGTGCAGTCATTGTCACGGGTATTCTATCTTATCTTGTACTATCAGGCTCTGTTTTTCAATCAGGAAATCAGATGGAGAATATAACACCACCAATAAATACAACCCCTGTTGTCCCATTAAAGATCGATGCCAGCTTTGCCGTTGAGGAGGTTAACATAAGTGTCATCCATTTCATCAAAAGTAATCCTGCCACGTTTGAAGAAATGCAGCTGTTCCCCGAACTTGAGAGTTATATGCACGGAACGAACAACGACCCAACGGAATGGCATCACGGCGTGAGAACGGTTGGCTTGTTCGAAGGCAATATCAGTCAGTATGATACGCTTGTTAAAGAAATCTGCAAAGGAAAAACGATATATGAATGCTGTCGCGGCACTCTTATCGAATACCATGATCAATATTACCTAATTGTCACTCAAGAGTACGGTTATTTGAAACGCAGTCCATTTTGATTACCGTGCATACTGACCGTGCTGGGGGGGGAGACTGGGGCTACATCGAAGAATTCTGAAACCATGTATGATGATAACCAAATTCTTTTTTTGTGACATGACGAAAACAAACGTGATGAAATACCCACTTGTAATGGCGTCCGTAATATTCTTCTGGATGCCACTCGTGTATGCATTTACATTTATATTCCCATACAGAGGCCCGTTTCTTTTCTTCGGAGTACTGGTAGTGGCATGTACCATTTCAGCGGTAGGTGCATCGCTCATCCTGGTCGAGAGATGCATGGGATCGGCCCGCCGATTTCCCGTTGTCCTGTTCACCCTGGATCTTCTAGTCATCCTCATATTCAGGGTGGTCGGTTTTCTCTATGAGGGATCGGTGATCGGCAGCATTTCTGAATCTGTTTGGGCAGCAGGACTCCTCCTCCTTGCGCCCTGTTCTCTGGTTGTGTTCAACTCCATCCCGGCAGACAGGACGGTCAGGTTCGTCACTATCGCCTTGACATTGGTTATATGCGTACCTGCCACCATTGCATTGATTCTCGTTGTTCAAGGCTTTCCACATGCTTTCGACCCAGCATTAGGGCTGATGGCATTATACTGGATCGCAGGCATGCCTGTTATCGGCGCATGTTTCCTTGCATTCGCAACATATGCCAAAGGAGTTTGAGATGAAAAGGAATGAGTTGTTGTATGGCCCCCAAACAGTGCCCGGCGTGTGCTACGTTCAACATTCACACAAAAGAGTTCAGCGCAGCCTGCTTGACTCCCCTCAGCGAAGACGCGGTTAGATCAATGGACCTGCTGAAAGACGATGTGATTGGCAACCCGAAGGCACTGGCGGCCTTTGTTCAACAAATCGCAGCCAAACAGGTTGCAATGACAATGGAAGCGGAGTGGAAGAAGGCAACTCCCGCCCTGTAAATCTTTTTTGAGGTCCATACCTGGCTGGCCAATCCATGAGTAATACTCAATGAACCAACTATGTCCTAACAATTTATTATCTGTATGACTAAGGAGAGCCTGTCCAACCAGCTATGATAATGGTTGGACAGACCAATAAAACGCCTAATA
>JBAXJR010000019.1:0-44652 GCA_037137755.1 Methanomicrobiales archaeon
CAAAAACCCCTTTAATCTCTCCCTCGTTATCATAATACACGGTTGCGTTGTAGAGGACGGGGGCCGTATGCCCGTCGTGGTGGCGGATTTCAAGTGGATAATTAATTACCTTTCCCTCAGAAAAAACCCGCTGGTACCCTTCGCGGGCTCTCTCCGGCTCGGTAAAATATTCATGGAAATCGGTGCCGATTAGTTCATTCCTGTCAAATCCTGTGATCGTTTCCGTCGATGAATTCACGTCCTGGATTTTCCCCTCCCTGCTGATAGTTACAAGGGGGTCGAGACTCGCCTCAATCAGCCCGCGATTATATGTACTCAGATCTCTCAACATATTTTCTGACAGTCTACGCTCAGTGATATCCACGACCCCTGCAATCGCCCCGAGGTATTGCCCGTCCTTACCCAATAGAGGTGTGGCTTCAAGGGATGCATAGATCCGTGTCTCATCCTTTTTTAAGAACTCAAAATCATGCTGTTCCTTAATTCCCTGCTGCCTCCGCTCGATGTTCCACTCACAGATACGGCGCCCTTCATCGTCCATAAAAGAGAAGAGGCTGCGACCGGTCATCTCATCTACGGTGTATCCCAGGATTTCCGCCATTTTCGGGTTCACAAAGGTCGTGACTGCCTCATTGTCAATAACCCAGACCCCCTCATTCAGTGTTTCCAGGAGAGTACGGTATTTCTCCTCGCTTTCTCTCAATTTTGAATCGAGTGCATGTTTATAGAGCGCCATCTCGATCGTGGCATGGAGTTCACGGTTATGGGATGGTTTTACAATATAGCCATACGGTTCCGTGAGCCTTGCCTCTTTTAGGAGCATTTCGTCCGTATAGGCAGTCAGGTACACGACAGGAATATTGGCGATTGCCCGGATCTTCTTCGCGGTTTCTATTCCGTTTATCGGCCCATAGAGTTCGATGTCCATCAGAACGAGATCGGGCTTTTCGGCCAATACAGCCTGGATCGCTTCATCGCCGGTGGCAACCGGTTCAAAAACAGTATAGCCAAGGGAGGACAGGGACTGTACAATGTTTGCCGCGATAAGAGCTTCATCTTCAACAATGAGGATGCTGGACTTACTCATGGGAAACCTGCTCCTTCACATCCCGTACCGGGAACCGGATCGTATACGCTGTACCAACTGCGGTACTTACCTGAAGAGTCCCGCGAAGCTGGTGTTCAACAATGAGCCTGATCAGGTACAACCCAAGGGAGTGGCCCCGGTCTGCCTCGGACCCCTCTGGTATTCCGATCCCGTTATCTTCGATAGTAAGGAGATAGTAACCGCCCTCGTTTTTCAGGTTAATGGTAATAGTACAGGGCTCATGGCGCTGATCCTGGCAGGAGAATGTCGTGGGGAACGCATATTTCAGCGAGTTGGTAATAATTTCGCTCATGACCAGGCCACAGGGAATGGCTGTCTCAATGGGCATTGTGATATCTCCAATGTCGATCCTGCAAGGGATATTGGCACCTGTCCCATACACCTGGAACAGTTGTTTTACAAGATTTTCAGTGTAACTTGCACTATTAACCTGGGAAAGATCTTTCGTCTGGTAGAGTGATTCATGGACAAGGGCCATACTCCGGATCCGGCTTTCCAGATCCCTTAATTGTGAAGCCGCGGAGGGATCAGAGAGCGTGGCTGTCTGGAGGCCAATGAGCGAGATAATCCCCGCAAGGTTATTTTTAACCCGGTGATGAACTTCCCGGAGCAGGACTTCCCGCTCGGCGAGGGCATGCTGCATTGCCTCCTCTGCCCGCTTACTTTCGGTGATATCCTGTATAAAGCCATAAAGATTTTTTTCACCGGTATCAGGGTTGATCGATTCCGAAAATGAAAGTAACGTGTCAATAATAGTTCCATCTTTCTTCCGGTACCTGTTCCTGAAAGTTTTCCATGATCCCCTGGTTTGTTCAACCTCACGGACAAATTCGGGGCGCAATCCAGGCTGTTCATACAGGGCCTCTGCAATTGAGGTTTTATTGACCGTTTCCACCAGTTCTTCTGCCGAATTGTACCCTAACATGGTAGCTGTTGCCAGGTTAACAAAAACAAATTTTCCTTCAGGTATCGATTGGAACATTCCAATGGGAATATTTTCAAAGATATTACGGATTTGGATATTGCGCCTGTTCAGGGCCTCTTCTGTCTCCTTCTGTTCGGTGATATTTCGGAAATATCCCATCAGGCCATTTATCTTGCCCTCATTATTAAATTTCGGGAGATATACCCCCTCGAAATACTCAGGTTCGCCTTGTTGAGAGATTAATGATGAATTAAAGGCTACGGTCTCCCCTGTTTCAAGGACCTGCCTTTTAATTGAGGTCAGCTTATCTGCGTCGGCCTTTGATAGGATATCATAATCTGTTTTTCCTACCATCTCTTCGATCGTGAGGCCCAATTGAGGGTTAAGGACCCAGACATAGCGTAAATCGTGATCCTGAATGATAATATGATCAGGAGAGTTCTCGGAAATAAGCCTGAATTTTTCCTCGCTCTCCCGGAGCTCCACCTCTGTCCGTTTGCGCTCGGTGATATCTTTTGAAGTACAGAGTGCGGAGGTTACCGACCCGGCATCATCCTTAACCGGAACAATTGTCGTCACATAATACCGGTCACCGTCAGACCTTGGTACCCGGACTTCAAATACCTTGCTTTCACCGGTTGAAAAGACCGTGCGAAGGGCTGAAAACCGCTGCTCTGCCTCTTCCCTCGGGAACACATCCCAGATTTTTCTCCCTGTTATTGCGTCAACAGGTTTTCCGACACCATCAGCAAAAGCACGGTTGACGTAACGGTATGTCCCATCCGGGTAGAATGAGAATGTGGGATCTGATGATTCATCGAGAAGGATGCGGTACTTTTCCTCGCTTTCTTTCAGATCGTTCTCTGCACGTTTCCGTTCCGTTATATCCCTGCTGACCCCGATAAGAACTTCCTGGTTATTCCACCACCCCGGGGTAACCTTTGTTTCCACCTGGATGCGTGTACCGTCTTTTGCGAGAACGGGCACCGGACAGGAATCGATGGTCCCGGCAATCATTCCCTGCACAATCCTGAGTGCTTCTTCCCGCCGTTCAGGTACATGTAACAGGAGGACATTCATCCCGGTAAGTTCCAGGGGTGAATACAACAGACGTTTCGAAACGGTATTATTTGCCGTGATGATGTTTCCCTGCATATCCAGCACAAAGACCATCTCATTAATCGAGTTGAACAGGGTTTCCAGATTATTTCTGGCTCTCTTTGCTTCCTCTTCGGCTGCCATCCGCTCTATCGTACTTCCAAGTTCCCCGCTGATAGAGATGAGCGCCTGTTTCTCCTCTTCAGAGATTACATGCCGTTTCATGCTGGCGAGGTTTAACGCCCCGATAGCCACCCCTTTTGACATTAAGGGGAAACTGGCTAATGACTGAAATCCGGACTTCTTCGCGTGGCCAGGAGAGATCTGTGCATAATTTTCGGTGATAATCGGTTCGTTTTTAATGAAAAGTGTATCATAGGGTTTCGTGTCAATGCATACGGTCTGAATTTCAGCAAGGACTTCTTTGGGAAGGTTTTTGGAGTGTACGATAGTTGCAATTCGTGTGGTACGATCCACCAGGTAGATTCCGCCTGCATCGAAGTCCAGCAGTCGTAGCGATTCCTCCAGGATATTGCTGATAAGTTCCTGGAGGTTACCGGCCTTGTTTGCCGTAACGATGATACCATTGAGGATTGAGAGCGTTTTTGACTGGCGTTTCCATGCTTCATCTGCCTTCCTGAGTCCGGTAACGTCCTGTGTAACGCCAGCGATCTTGACGGGCTTTTTTTCAGCATCAGTGAGTATTCTTGCGACCGAATGAACGATCTTCCGGCCGGAATTATCGCCAGGTTCAATGGTGTATTCAATATTATACTCAGCGCCGGCTTCAATGAGATCTGTTAATGCACGATGAACTCGTTCCCGTTCAGGAATCCTGGCCTCAACAGCCTCCAGCGAGAGAATTCCATCCGCCTGTCGTGGAATTGCAAATATCCTGAACGCCTCTTCCGATCCCCAGATCATGCCGGTCGCTAAATCCAGTTCCCAGCTTCCGGTCTGTCCGATTTCCTGTGCCAGACGCAGGTGCTCAATGTTGATCTGTCTGGCTTCTTCAGTGCGTTTGGATTCGGTGATATCGGTAGAGATGCCAAGGATCTGGTTCACTTCACCGCCGGGACCGGCTAAAGGAATAAGGCGCGTACTGATCCAGCGTGCTCCGGTCGGGTACTGCTCAAGGACCTCATTTGTCCGAATCGCTTTTGTCGTGAGAACGCAATTGATCTCCTCCATAAAATGACGGGCAATATCCGTGGGGAAAATTGTGTCAGTCCGTTTGCCGATGAGATCTGCCGGAGTCAGCCCAAATACCTGTGCAGCCCGTTGATTTGCATACTGTATGATACCCTCGCGGTCAACAAGATAGATCATATCCGGGCTTGATTCGGAAAGCGTCTGGTACAGGTTCTCGCTCTTACGGAGTGCATCTTCTGCCCATTTGCTGGATGCCGCTGACTTGATCTTGTGTATGAGTTCAGCAAACTGTGCATCCGGATCACCACCTTTCTGGAGGTAAAAATCTACTCCATTGTTGATCGCCTGGATGACGACCTCTTCCCTCCCTTTTCCTGTAAAAAGAATAAATGGGATCGTCCCGAATTTCTTCCTGACCTCAATAAGGAACTTTATGCCATCCATCCCGGGCATCTGGTAATCCGATACAACAACATCGATTTTTTCACTTTCAAGAAGTTTTAAAGCGGTTGATGCTGAATCAACGGTCTCTACACAAAAATCTCCGGCAGGTTCGAGGAACATCTTACCTATCTCAAGAAGACTATGATCATCGTCAACATAGAGAACCCGGATTGGAGTTGACATTATATTTTACTTATTCACCTTGCAATATATTTGAATTTGTAATTACTTTGCACCTGCCGGTCCTGGTTTTCTCTCGTCAAGCCCCATGTCTGGTAATAGTTCGATAGTCAGGGTTGAAGATAAACTATCCGTCAATTCATGGAGGTGATTCAAACGTCACCGGAACAGCATTACAAAGAACATGAAGGTACGGATACAAATGACGTTTTTTCTTCTGCCCCTTTTGGAACGTGGAGCGCATGGAGGTTTTGTTGGAAAAATAGAGGGGTTTGGAAGCGTTGGAAAGTTTACCGCCACATCCCCTTCGGCACGGTCATGCCAAACCGTGCTCCCTTCCCCGGCTCACTGGTCTCTGTGATCGTGGTGCCGGTGAGATAGCGTTCGTGGAATTGGAAGCACTCTCTTTAGCACGAAACGGCATCCCTTTCAGAAACAGTTATTGCTGGATTTGCAGATTTGACCAGGGAACCATCGTGGAAGTAAGGGCGTACCTCGACTCAGCGCTCGTGCAGAAGTTGCTCGATGAGAATGAACCGGGTCCACTGTAATTTCATACAGATGTAAGCCTTATAATCACGCAGCAATACATCTTATTTTGAAGCTCTGATTTGAAAGATTTGTTTTTTTAGCGAGCAACGTGGCCATAACCATGATAAGGAAGGATGATTGAAATGGGAATAGTAAGTACTTTCCTCGGGAAACAGAAAAATGAAACGCCGCCAATCTGCAATGTTGATTTGGAACGGTATCTCGGCACATGGTATGAGATAGCCCGCTATCCGCATTCTTTTGAAGAGGGCTTAGACAATGCAACCGCAAATTACTCTCTTCGGAATGATGGCAGGATTCAGGTCATTAACAGGGGCCTCAAAAATGGGAAGATAGAAGTGGCGAAAGCTGTAGCGACTGTACCGGATAAAAACTGCACCGGCAAGTTACTTGTCAGTTTCTTTTGGCCATTTAAAGGCGAATACAGGGTCATCCTGCTCGGCAAAGACTACGACTACGTCGTCGTCACAGGCAGCACCATGGATTATTTATGGATATTAAGCCGCCAACCCAAAATCAGTAAAGACCTTCACGATGATCTGACCGCTTATGTATCTTCAAAAGGCTACCATCCTGAAAAAATCATCTGGGTAACGCAGGACAAGAATGAACCATAATTCAGCCAGAATGAAGAAAAGGAAACATACTAAAATTTTAAGGGTTGGGATGTGATTCACTCTCCAAACCCAATTCAATATCCCCTTATGATAAGGAATGAGAGGAATCTAACCCGACAGGGACTATTATAAGTCAGTTCTCCGGGGTGCCGTTCAACAACCCAGACTTTTCAGAATACATAACGGACAATCACGATGGTTGCATATAAGGTTATTATTTAGCATCATCCCGGTTGATCCATGGATTTATTACCTCGTAGTTCAAAACAAGCGCAATAACGCGGGTGAATCAGGTTAGTACCAATAACCGGAATACCATACGCAGGCTCCCATGTTGGAAAAATGTGATCTGACAGAAACGGTTGATGACAGGACTCTTGAAAAAGAACTTCCACCCCACCAGGAGATGCTCGGAGTCCTCCAGCGTACGGTCCAGAGCCGTAAAATCCCGGTTATGATCGTGATTGAAGGTTGGAATGAATCCGGGATCACCGAAATAACAAGAGAACTGATTAGGTCGCTCGACCCGCGGGGATATGATCTTTATGCAATCAAGGCCCCTACACTGGAGGAGGAGGCCCGTCCGTTTATGTGGAGGTTCTGGAGTAAAACTCCGGAAAACGGGCGTATCGCTATTTTTGCCCGGAGCTGGTATAGCAGGGCGATTGCAGAAGAGATGACACGGGCGATCTGGAAGAAATCTTTCAAAGGAAAGAGAACATCGATCAATAACTTTGAACGGCAACTCATTGAAAGTGGCGCAGTAATTGTAAAATTTTTCCTGCACATCAGTAAGGACGAACAGAAACGCCGCCTTGAACACCAGGAGAGAAACCCGCTGACCGCATGGCAGGTCACCCCACGGGTCTGGAATATCTATCACCAGTACGATGATAACCTTCCGCTGATCGATGACCTTCTTGAAAAAACGGATACCGGTTATGCCCCATGGCACATAATCCCTGCAACTGACCTCGGCCTGGCCCTGTTGAAAGTTAATGCATGCCTTGTAAAGGCACTGGAAGACCGGATCGATAGAAAAACCGGGGATGAGAAGAGATCCAGTAAGAAAGAGAAGAGCGTAAATAAGGAGGTCCACCTCCCGAAGACACGGATGGTCAGACTTGAGTCATCACCCCCTAACGCCTGCATTAAGGAAGAATGCCAGGAATCACTTGAAAACCTGCAACTCGAAATGATCGAGTTCCATTCTATCCTGCACAAGCGCAGGATCCCGCTGATTATTGTCTATGAGGGGCGGGATGCGGCAGGAAAGGGGGGCAGTATCCTCCGTATTTCCCGCTTTATGCACCCGCTCGGGTTCAATGTTGCCCCGGTGGGGGCACCAACAGATACTGAAAAAAAGCACCACTATCTCTGGAGATTTTACCAGAAGTACCCGAAAGCTGGTCACATAACCATCTTTGACCGGAGCTGGTACGGGCGTGTCCTTGTGGAACGGGTGGAAGGGTTCTGTTCAGAGACTGAATGGAAACGATCATATACTGAGATCAATGAAATGGAAGAAGAATTTACAGAACATGGGGGAGGCATAATCAAATTCTGGCTGGAGATCAGCAAAGATGAGCAGTTGAAGCGGTTCCAGCAGCGTGTCGCTGACCCATTAAAGATCTGGAAAATTACAGAAGAAGACTGGCGCAACCGTGAGAAATGGGACCTCTACACGCGGGCTATCGACGATATGATCTCGTATACAAACACCGAGTCTGCCCCCTGGACCGTAATTCCGTCTGATGATAAATGGTATGCCAGGGTCAAGACGATGAAGACACTCGTGGATTACGGGGGATCACTTTTTTAAACTTTTGCCGGGTAGTTGGGGACTATCATCGTCATACAGTATGATATTTTTCCACACGATTACCGGCCATACGGGCAGTCCCCACCCTGCATACAGAAGTGAGAACGTCCGTATTTAAGAACAAGCATTACGATATTTCTAATAGCAAAAAACAGATTTGGATTTTCTATGCGCCAGGACAGGGGTACATCTTCAGGATTACGGCTGATTACGGCAGTTATATGTATTATCCTATTCATACTGCCGGGCGCTGTCTTTGCCGAGACCCTCGTGAATAATACTTCAAGCCCGTTGGTTACGACCAGTATACCAGGAGTAATCATCCAGACGACAACAGCGGTGCCCACAGTCCCCCTGACTCGTGGTACTACGAGTTCGAGCTCCACGGTCACGACCACCGTTGTAACTGCAGTCACAAGCCAACAGGCGACACCAGTTCCCACTGCCAGGGAGAACACAACCGCTGCGGTCAATCCTCCTCCGCTCCTTATCCTCGGAACGCCAAAAATTGAAAATCTTACCGTTACTATGTACGGGACTGTTGCCCCGGGTTCGGCAAACGTGACTATGGCAAGTACCCGCTGGGACTGGGGAGACAACCAACCATTGGAATACCATGGGTTCCCGTATTCTCACGGGTACAGCAGCCCCGGAACCTACACCCTCACGATAACGGCCCAGCAGTCCGACCACCAGTATGTCACAAAAACCACCAGCATTTTTGCAGTGCAACCTGTTATCCCTCTTACCATTCCCGCAACGATGAACACCACGGTAACAGGGACCCCATTGCTCCCGGTAATAGCAAATACCCCACTCCTGACCCTCCTTGAGCCGGTTACCGACGGTATGAATGTGACGGTGAACGGGAATCTCAATCCCGGATCACCGGGTGTTACCATCGATTCAGTGAGTGCTGAATGGAATGATGGGACCATAACGAAAACTACCGATCTGCCGGTAACCCACCAGTACTCCGAATTTGGGATCTACACCATTAGTATTACCGGAAAGCAATCCGACGGGCTGTCGACCACCAAGAGAATTACGATGGACCTCAAGGAAGAGGTCCCGGGGTTCCCAGGGCCGGTTACACCCCACGCCCCGCCGAATGAAACGCCGGTCTATCTCATCATCATCGCCACGGCCATAATCGTCGTGGCTATCGTGGTCGTTGTGCAGCAGATTTCCATGCGGAGGAGGGGGCGGCTGCATCCCCCGGAAATCCCGAAAAATTTTACGCCAAGGGCAGGCCCGAGACCGGAAAATTTGCCTTCACCGGAAGAACTGGCAGTGATATGTTCCGGTACCGACGTTACCCCGGAAGTACTCGATCCGGTCATACGGGTCGCCGTGGAAATTGCCAGGGAAGGACGGGAGGGACAGGCAATAGGAACATCGTTTGTAGTCGGCGATACTGATAACGTCCTCACCAACTCAAAACAGTTTGTCTTAAACCCGTTCCATGGTTACCATGAGGCCAAGCGGCAGATAACCGATGCAGGGGTCAGGGGAAATATAAAGGAGTTTGCCCAGCTGGACGGGGCATTCCTCGTCACGGGCACCGGGGTGGTCGAGGCGGCAGGGAGGTGCATCACCGTGGACCTGAGCAAGGTGAACCTTCCCGGAGGACTGGGTTCACGTCATTCGTCAGTCGCCGGCATAACCCAGGTCACCAGGTCAATCGGGGTCGTGGTCTCGCAGAGTGGAGGCCTGATATCCATTTTCAGGGACGGAAAGATCGTTTATACCATTAGTCCATAGGATGGCGTGGTTGGGTTGAACAGGGGACATGTATTCCAACCGTTTTATACGCGTCAGTGCTGACCGGTCTATTCCAGACCTCCCGTTTCACCACAATCAAGCACCGCACGACGATTATGTGAAATGAGTTGCGAAACTTGTGTTCCCTGATTAATCCTGCCTGACAGCGCTGATACAACAGGACAGGTTCCGTTCGGGCACCCCATTGAGATAGTTACATAAGGTAATTCCTCAAACAACCGAGGTATCGTGATGAAGGACACGGAGGAGAAAGATACAGGGCTGGACCCCGGGCATACCCCCGTGGGCAGGGACTTTATTGCGCCGTCCCTGCTGACGTACCGGTTTTTTGAATGCACCGGCGCCGGGTTATTCATCGGAGATATCGTCCGGATACGTGATCCCGGGACCTCGTTTACATTCTTTGCAAAAGTCACCGGTCTCAGCCACAAAAAACATGAGCCATACCCTTCGGCCGTAACCTGCATACCGGGCAAGGGGTATGACGTCGAGGTTGAAGCATTCCCCCTTGGTTTTGTCGATGGGACTGGGAAATTCCAGCCCCCGGGGTTTATCCCTGGCTCCGGGTCCCAGGTAAGCAGGCCCTGTGCCGCCGATCTCGCCTTCATAACTGACGTAATGGGAGATATCGAAATCGGAGCGTTAAAATCCGGAATAGGCATCATTGAAGGCATACCGGTCGCTGTACCAAGCGAAGCGGCCCCCCAGCATGTAGGCATTTTCGGCACGACGGGCATGGGAAAAAGTAACCTTATGAAAGTTTTTGCGGCGTCCTGTATGGATATCCGGAAACTCGGTCTCCTCATTGTTGACCCCCACGGGGAGTATCTCATCGGGCATGGTAAGACCCGGGGCTCAATCGGGTTGCTGAATTATGCAGGCGGAAGAACCGGGTTGTCAGTATATTCCACCCGCCCTGCAGAGGAACGGGCCAGGTTCGGGATGGAAGAACTCACCATCGAGCATAATGACTTCCGGATGACCGACCTCGGGCTCATTTTCAACCTTTCCGATCCCATGTGGGAAATTATAGAATCCCTTGACCCGTTTTCAGGGGATGAAATTATCGACTTTTTTGTCGCTGAAGGTGTAGAATCATTACCTTCACCACACAGGATTACGAACCAGGAGAGCAGGTACCCGCATATCGTATATGCACTCCGCGGGGCAAGCAGCGGCAACCTGAAGGCAGTACAGAGCCGGATGAGTCTTCTTATCAGTGAAACTGCGTTATTCCTCCGGCGTAACGGGTCATCAATCCCCGGAATAATCCGCGATCTCATGGACAACAAGGTTGTCCTTGTCGATGCGCCCCTGATGGGGGAAAGCACTGAGTTACTGCTGCTCTCTGCCATTACGCGGGGCATTATGAAGGCGTACCAGGAATCTGCCATGTCTGCGGTCATGGGCCCGGAAAAAATGGAACATACCGTCCTGATCGCAATTGAGGAGGCACAGCGGATACTTTCTACAGGCGGACATAAAACCCATATATTCCGGGAATGTGCCATTGAAGGTCGAAAATTCGGTGTTGGCCTTTGTATTATCACCCAGCACCCGAAAAATATCGACCCCCGCATCCTCGCCCAGATTAATACCTACATCGTCCTCGGTCTTTCGGACCGGAATGACAGGGCAATGATCGCATCCAGCGCTAAACAGGACCTTTCCTGGATGGATATGGAGATCCAGACCCTCCGGAGGGGTGATGCCGTAATCAGTACCTCAGGTATTGTGTTCCCGGTGAGTGCCCGGGTCCACCGTTTCGAGCATTATGTCCCATACCTGGAAGAAAAACGGAGTAAGGCAGACCCAGGGAATTAATTCCTGTTTTTAGATTACGTTCGCTCACATGAACACGGAGCATCGATCCGGCGCTGAAGGTAAACCGGAAGAAGTACAGACCGGTTATTAGTTTGGAAGGAGGCACCAGCTGGACGTATAGGTGTATACCAGGAGGGATTCAACCACTCTTATGTGCCTGATTAACAAAAATACTCCTGTTTGCTTTCAATTGCCAACAGGTCCGGATGAACCGTTATAAGAGTCTTACCGTATAATCCCGGCATTGGAAAACGGTATTACCACTCCTTTGCTCGCAATCCAGGATTCGAAAAAACTACTCCGCAATCCAATGTAATGCCGGATCAATCTGAAAAATATCGTGTTTGTGCTGATTGAGAGACTACAGATCCGGATTTCCTTCCGTGCGGGCAGATATACAGGCACAAGCCGCACACTGCAACGGTCCTGGACTTCTCTGTCTCCCGAAAATACCGGTCACAGGTTGCGGCATCGAAGCGTGCCTCACGCGGCTCATCGCGGTGAAACGGTCTTCCGGTGAAGGCCTGCTGTGGGCAGATATCCACGCACGCGGTACACGCACCGCATTGTGATTCAACAGGTGATCCGGTCGGGCGGAGTGGCGCATCGGTAAGAACGGTGACCCAACGAACGCGTGGGCCGTGATCAGGGGTGATAAGCAGGCAGCTCTTCCCGATCCAGCCCAGTCCTGCAAGGCTGGCTGCGAGTTTATGGGAGAATATACCGCTGATATGATCGTCGTCTGTCCGCTTTGATGCCGGGATTGGGAACGTATCGAACCCGGCCAGCTGGAGCGTGTTTGCAACCCGGAGCGCAACCTGGTCAAGAGCCTCGTTTACTACATCGTAGCTGTTGTGACGGTACAGGATTGCGGCGGCAGGGTCATCTTCCGGCAGGAGATCAACAAGGCTATCCTGCAACACGATACCGATGGTGATCGCTCTCGGATACCGGGCAACGCGTTCCCCTCCCTGTGCAAGGATAGCGTCATACGCAGATGAGAGATCCGCAACACCGAAATAGTCAGCATCGAGTGAGTAAGCGAGTGTCCTGATATGTGCATCCAGGTCCATTGGCATCAGATATGTACCGGAAGGAGTTGCTGGCATTTCAGAATAGCGGTTCAGCTCAACAGGGAGCGGGGTGGTACATTATAGTCAGACAGACCAGAAAACCGCAGATAAAAATCATCATCATCCTATGTACCCAACATTTCCTTCAATGCACGGGGATAGCAAGAAACGGGTCATTCTGGTGGTCGCCTCACTAGCGTCCTTCCTCGTCCCTTATACCGTCTCTTCACTGAATGTGGCGCTACCGGCCATCAGTTCGTCGTTTCACATCGACGCCGTGATGCTGGGCTGGGTTACTTCAGCATACCTGCTGACCGCCGCGATCTGCATTGTCCCGTTTGGCAGGCTTGCCGACATATACGGGCGGAAACGGTTTTTCATCCTGGGAAATCTCCTTTTCGCGTTGGGATCGCTCCTTGCGGCCATCGCGTGGTCGGGTCCTGTCATAATCGCTGCCCGGGTCATCCAGGCCCTCGGCGGTGCGATGGTATTCTCAACATCTATTGCGATTGTCACCTCGGTCTTCCCGCCAGGGGAACGGGGAAAGGCGATCGGTATCATCACGGCAACAGTGTATGCCGGGCTCTCCCTGGGGCCATTCATCGGCGGCGTACTTACCTACCACATCGGGTGGCCCAGCATATTCCTGGTAAATATCCCGCTCGCAATCCTCGTAGTCGTGCTCACTGTGCTGTATGTTCCGGGGGAATGGACCGAGACGAGCGGGGGGCGTTTCGATCTGACGGGTGCCGCCCTGTACAGCGTTATGCTGTTTGGCTGTATCTATGGCCTCACCCTGCTACCGTCACTTCCAGGTATCTCCTGGATGCTGCTCGGCCTTGCGGTCCTCGCCCTGTTTATCTGGTGGGAGCAGCGCATACCCGCACCGCTGGTCGAGATCTCGTTGTTCAAAAAGAGCCCGGTCTTTCTCTTTTCCAATATCGCAGCCCTGATCAATTATGCGATGGTCTTTGCAGTCGGGTTCCTCCTCAGCCTGTACCTGCAGTACAACCGGGGTATCGATCCCCAGACCACAGGGCTGATCCTCATCGCACAGCCGGTTGTCCAGATGGTCATCTCCCCGGTTGCAGGCCATCTCTCGGACAGGATCGAACCCCGGGTCCTTGCCACGGTCGGGATGGCGTGCAGCACGGCCGGTCTTGGAATCCTGATGTTCCTCTCCCCGGGAACCCCGCTCGCAGTCATTATAGGGGGGCAGGTTATTCTCGGCCTCGGGTATGGCTTGTTCTCATCGCCAAACACCAATGCGATCATGAGTTCCGTGGAGGTGCGTTACCTCGGTCTCGCGTCCAGCATGGTCTCCACGATGAGGGCCATCGGCCAGATGCTCAGCCTTGCCATCGCTATGCTGGTGTTTTCTGCGGTCATCGGCATGGTGCCTATCACTCCTGAGGTTTATCCCGATCTTCAGCAGAGTGTCACCATCGCGTTTGCGATCTTTTTCGTCATCGGCCTGGTTGGTATTGCCGCATCGTATGCACGGGGGACGGGGCATGAAAGCCACTGAGCCCCCGGAGTGTAGATAGCTTTGGAATATCCGGTTCAAAAAAATAGATTGGAGAGCGTTGGAACAAAGCCATAATAACGAAAAAAATGGTGTTCCACCGGAGGGTTTCCATGATCGTTTCTATGATCGCGGGGTTTAACACCCCTGATCGGTGTGGACTTGGGGATTACGGAGATCTTAATTCCATTTCCCCGGGGTTCATTTTCGGGCGGTTGCCTTGAAAAACGTGTAACAGAAGACACCGCCAGCCCCGGCGGTGCGGTAGAGTGCCGCAATTCCACGGCCCCATTCATCAGCACTCATCAGCCCCTGTTTCACCACGTCCAGGCCAATCCCTTCGACCATCGCGGTGAAGGTACGTTTCGTAAACCCTTCCACGAGAACCGGGTGGGAATCATCCACGTATACCATCCGCGGGGAGACGTGGACATCATGGTACCCGGCGCTACTGACCAACGGAAAGAGTTCTCTCCCGATTAAGGCATTGCCACCCACCTGCTGCTGGAGATGTACGAGACACTGCACAGCCCGGCGGGCGTCCACATCTTCAGGATGGAAGAAAGCAGAGCCGTGATCCCCTTCAATCACCGTAATGCTCCCGCCTTCTTTGAGGAGGGGGCGGAGCTTTTTGAGCGCCCTGACAGGTTCTGAAAGGTGTTCCAGCACGAAACAGACAAATATATGGTCAAAACTGCCACGTGCAAACGGAAGCCGGAAGATGTCCCCCTGCCGGAATGTGACGTTATTGATCCCTTCCTGCCGTATCTTCTCCCCGGCGCATTGCAGGGATTCGTCCGATATATCCACGGAAGTAATCAGCGCCCCGGGGCTGTTTCCTGCGAGGATTACAGTCTGGGCTCCGGTACCACATCCTGCCTCCAGGACACGTGAGCCGGCGGGATAGCGGGTATCGTAATGGAGGAGTGAGGTCAGTGTCTCTGCCTGGTCAGCGAGCCGTTCCGACTCTCTCGGTGAATATCCATGGACATAAGGGTTTTCTTTCATATGTTCTCCGGCCCTCTATGGAATAAGTATTGTCCACCCATCAGAATAGCATGTTGCTTCGCGTAATGCCTGACGGAATAGTCCTGGAAACACTCATTGGTGCTCCTGATTCCGGCAACATCTCAAGGGTAAAGAAGTCATCCGGGAACAGGGGGTAGGACGGACAGGCGAGAAAGGTAATAATCTTGTTACTATTGACGAGATCTCCCGGATCCGGTATGGAATTTTCATCCAGGATTGACCACTCCCCGGCCACAGGAGCTGACCTGGTAAAATTCAGCTTGACCGGGGTCACATTATTGGTACTCCATGTTATCGAAATCCTGGAATAGTCCACCGATTGCCCCCCGATTGCAGGACCAATATCGAACCGGATTTGTTCAATATTTGTGGTATCATTATTCGCGATACCAAATATATCCCCCTTGACCGCAATATTCCCTGATGTCTGGGCTATACCTGCCTGGATGACCTGCTGGCTTTTTTGTGTACTAAAAAACCCTGCCCCAAGCATTACATATGAGAATACCGCAGCTACGACAACGAATGCAATCAGGACCATGGCTGCCTCAAGACCTGTGAATGATTCATTGTCCATGGCCAAATTCCACCATACCCCTGGCTCCGAAGATCTTTACCCTGCTGGGCTGATATATATGTTGGGATTCCCATAACGTTCCTTGTTACGTTGGAAGAGTTATTCCGAAAACGGCTAATGTGATTATCGACAATAGGGGATCATGGTTGACATTTTTACTATTTCATTTATCCTGCTGGGCGGTCTCATCTTTATTTTTCCCATAATGATTTTTGTAAGTTCATCTTTTTTTGCCCCTGAATGGATAATTTTTATGGTTATTGGTGTCTGCATGATAGTATTAGGAATTAAATGGCACTTTGGGCTGCGATTTAAAATAGGGAAGGACGAGTAATAACACTCCGGGGATCATATTGCCACCTTTCGCATCACGGCAGTAATGCTGCCACTGGCGTTACTGGATGTTGATAACACAGCAGAAAAATTTGAGCCCGGGACGGGTAACACGCCCCGGACTCATGTTAGTCCTGTATTCGATACGTTTTCATTTCCCGGAAGTTCCGCCCGGGAATGACTGTCCGGCGTCCTGTCCTTCGTAGGGCATTGAGAAGTGTATCTGTTCAAACCGCCAGGCCCTGCCGGTATTTTTCAGTACGGCCGTCATCCTTCCAAGCATCCTGAGCTGGTTATCACCGATAATTGCAGAAAATTCACTCCAGCAGGTGACCCAGGCGATCCGGCCCTCTCCGTTGATACTCATTGCTGGAAACCCGAGATATACAGACTTTGCCTGCTTAAAATCACGTGCAACTCCAACAAGGAACTCATTTTTGCCCTGGAACACTTCATCGGGACCACTTCCAAAACCGATTACGTCAGGGGAGCAGATCCGGGCAAGTGCCAGGTTATCTTTTTTATGGTATGCTTCTGCATAGAACGCAAACGTCTCAATAATTTCCAGTTCCTGCTTTTCTGATAATGCCATATAATGCCCTTGTTCACCGGTTTATTTAAACTATTCAATTTAGACCGGGGGTACTATCAGGATTACTTCTGCCGTTACTGCAGATGAAGGATGGATCGCCAGTAAACAATCGCCCTATCCAACCTGGAACCGCTGAAAAATTCGTAACTCCCATTACATTCTGAATAACTGCCCGGGGAGCAGTTGATGAATGATGGAAATAAAAGAAATGAAAATGACCGGGAAGTTCTTTTTTCCGATCATCCAAGAGGGGCAACGGTCCTGCCGTAAATATCATTTAAGACAGGTGCAAGTGCGGTATAAATGGCCGCAAATCCGCTGATTATTCCTACATACCCTCCGATCATGGTGAGAGTGCTGTTCCCGGTTGCAGCCCCTGCGGCGAGCAGGAAGAAGAGAAGGGCAAGCGTTCCAAGTACAAACTGAAGCGCTTTCGACATCTTTAAAGAGCCGATGAACAGGATTGTTGTGAAAATACCCCATAATGCAAGGTATGCTGCGATTGCACCCGGACCACCGGTCGTCTTTGCAAGACCCAGCACCGGGAGAAGGAGCAACGCCCCGAACGAGAACCAGAACAGTCCGTACGATGCATATGCTACCATCCCGTAGGTATTTCCTTTCTTCCATTCCATAAGGCCGGCAACAAATTGCGCGATCCCACCATAAAAGATGACCATGCCGAGGATCATCGATCCAACTTCGATCAACCCGGCGTTTGCAAGGCCAAGGAGGACACCCGTCATCCCATATCCCAGGAGACCAAGTGCTCCGGCTCCCGCAGTGATATCCTTTATTTTAATAACTGACTCTCTCTCGTGTTCGCTCATAACAATGCTCCTCATTCGAGTAACGTCAACCGTAAGACGGGATTGTATATATGGAAGATGATTTCCTTCTCCTCATCAATATTTAAATGGACGTATAGTGCAACCGCACACCGATAGGGTACAGCGGCAACAACAGGTTATGAGGGTGTATAGGTAGGTGGTTAATGGTAGAGGAAAATCAATTGAAAATACCAAGGTTTCTGATGGTGCGCAACGGGCACTGAATTGTTCCCTTACAACCCTAGGACATCCCTCATTAACGTTTGGAAATCCTGCGAATCCTGACATTCCTTGATGATCCAAGAGATGAGTGGACATAGATATTCCCGGACATTCATACGAATGATGGATGAACGGTAACAGGACGGACGCAGGCTCAATAGCTGCCGGGATTAAAAAAGCAGTTCTGGATAAAAAAGCCTTTTTTGCGAGGTATTTTAATGAAAACCTCAATTTCCATAATTTCCAATGAAAAGGTAACCGGCATTTTCATTTTGTATGCTTGTGTCACAGATGAGAATCATGTATGTTTTCATGTGACCCAGGCATTCCCTTGGTATAAAACCATATGCAACCTTTATTCCCGGTGTGGTTTCAACTACTAGTTCATGCCGACGACGACCGGGGTAAGTCTGAAACGCTACAAGGAGATCGCGGAGGTACTGTATGAATGGGGATTTGTCTCGACGGTCCTCGAGGACCTCTCACCGGGCCTGAGAAACATGGATATCAGTACAAGGCTCCACCCTCAGATCCGTGGTATGACCGTATATGAACGAATGCGCCATGTCCTTGAGGACCTGGGCCCGACATTCGTAAAATTCGGCCAGATCCTCTCTACCCGGCGGGAGATGATATCCCCGGAGATGTATGATGAACTGGTAAAACTCCAGGACAAGGTACCACCGGTTCCATTCGAAGAGCTCCGTGCTACCGTGGAGCAATATTGCGGCCCTATTGACGAGGTATTCCTTGAGTTTGATACGAAGCCCTTTGCTGCTGCTTCGGTATCACAGGTACATAGGGCTGTGCTCAGGGACGGTACCGTTGTTGCAATTAAAATCCGTCGTCCCGGCATCAGGGAGGCAATCGAGACCGACCTGCCGCTCTTCGAGGCTATGGCAGAGAGGATCGAGAAACTTTCGCCGGATGCACGGGTATTCAACCCGAAGATCATGGTACAGGAGTTTGCAGTCCAGATCCGGAAGGAACTTGATTTCACCCATGAAGGAAAGAATTCAGAGATTATTGCGGCCAGCATGGCCGATATCCCGGAGATAAAAATCCCGAAGATCTTCTGGCAATACTCTGGGGAAAAGGTCCTCACCATGGAATTCGTTGATGGGTGCCGAGTTGACGATGTTGATAGTATCAGGGCATATGGTGTGGACTCTGTGCACATCGCGGATGTTGGGTTTCATGCATATATCAGGCAGATATTCCGTGACGGGTTTTTCCATGCCGACCCTCACCCGGGTAACCTCCTCGTCTCCCCCAAAGGCCAGCTGATATTTCTTGACTTCGGTATGGTCGTCCTTATCAGGCCGGAACGGCGAAAGATCTTCATCAAGGTCCTGATGTCTATCGTCGGGTGCGATGTCGATACCTTGGTCGAAAGTTTCGAGAAACTCGGAATTGAATTCAGGCCGGAAGATATTGAACCATTAAAAGACGAACTGTACGCCGCCCTTCGTGAGTACCAGACTTCTGAACTCGGCCAGCTGAATATCGGGAGTGCCATGGATTCCCTGCCAAAAATCATGCAGAAATATGACGTGGCGGTACCGGGTTCCCTGATGATGGTGCTCAAGGTTATCTGGATGATCTTTGCTGTCGCGGTAAAACTAGACCCGGGGTTCAATTTCAACCAGAGAGTTAAGCCCTATTTCGATGAGATTATTGAGGGGAGTTACCTTTCGCCCGATACCCTGAAAAAACTCCCGCTCTCGTTCATGGAAATGGCGGAGGGGGTAATGAACATCCCGAAGGCACTTAATCATACCCTCAATACCCTTGGGAAAGGCGATTTCAAACTGGAGGTCGAGGTCGATGACATGAAGACCCTGGCCACCAGTATCCAGCAGGCATCGGGCAGGGTAATGATTGCAGTGATTATTGCGGCTATCGTTGTTGGTTCTTCGATCGTGGTTCACGCCCTCTCATCAGGTACGGTGATAATGGGCAACCTTTTCTATGCAGTCTTCATGGTATATTTCATCGCGATCATTGTCGGCATCATAGCCCTGTATACCACGGTGGTAAAAAAATAGGGTTTGGCCGGGACCCGGGGATCATACACTTTTTACGAGTTTCCATCCAAAAAACAGAGCCACAATTCCGAGCAGGAGGCAGAGGAACCCGATTATTTTCTCAAAGAAGAGCATGATGGCAGACAGGTTGAAGAGAAAGGCTATACCGACGATGACCAGGATAATACCAACTATAAATGAGATAAGAGCAATCCAATCCATTGTTATCATTCGGAATGTGACAATACAGGATTTATAATTAACGAATCAGTTCTCCTTTTCCTGATAGGGGTCATCTCTCACGGGTATGAGGGGGGGACCAGAAGACCTCGTGGACCGGCCACTCCTGGTCAGTCCGGTTTTTTCTCCCGTACTACCCCCTCGCGGTGCGATCTGCACCTGATAACAGGGGGCCGGTTCAGCAACAGGCTGGTGAAAATTACCTGCATCTCTGGTGATTATATTAATTATATGTTATTTTAGGTCTTTCCCGTGAAACGAAAAAGTCATCCATCAAAGCAGAGGCCGTTTCACCGTGTAGTACTAACCTATATGGTTTAAGGGACGACACCTTCATATGCCGTCAATGGACCACGACCTGCTCGTCCTTATCACGAACCTGCACGGCACGGACAGGTTGTCGTCCGATAGTTTTACCAGGATGAAAGCATTTCTCATCAACCCACTCTTCCGGGCGGTTGCTGATGATGCAACACAGTGGATAACCGTGGGAAATACCGTGGTCCAGGAAGGGCATTATTCACTGGCACTCAAATGTTATGCAAACGCCATAGAAATCGATCCGGTTAACATCGACGCCTGGAACAATATTTCTGTCACCTTTGAAACGGTCGGGAGGACTGATGAAGCAGGGCGGTGCAGGATGAAGATTGCGGAGATCACCGCTGCCCCTAAAGGGAAGAAATAACAATACCCCCGGGGGCCTTAAGCTCCCGTGGACGGAAGAACCCTGATATCCATATCTGCGATCTGGCGGTATATTTTTGATTTTTCCGCGAGGGTCCACCGGTCAAAAACCAGGGACTGGAATGGCTGCCAGATTACCACCCAGCAGAAAATTACGAGGACGTTGAGTGCAATAACTGCCGAGGGAACATGCGGAAACTCGGTTAACAGTGCGATCCCGATAAAGGAGGGTATCGCGACCCCGAGGGTGAGCCAGACTTCCCGCAGACCAACCCTGACCGTCAGGATGCTGCTTCGTTGTATCTCGGTGGAGCGGAATTTAAAATGGGCCCTCGTCGCAGAAACGATGGCATTCTGCCGTCCGGGAGTGAGATCTGATACAGGGAACCGCAGTTCTATGTGATCGCAGATAGGTGAAATTTTTTTATCCGGCACATCAAGGACAGAGAGGACGATCGCATTTTCAGCACGGTCGGTAAGTTCACGGTCATTTTCCGGGGACGGGTCATCAGAATCGTAAAAGTGGGCAATTGTCCTGAACGTTACTAAGGCGAGAGTGTGAGGATTGTTTTTTTCAAGCATATAAGTTCACCGCGTCAACTGCTGGTATCCTATAGAACAGCAGGGGAAATAATTCCTCTTTATGCAGTGGTGCCGGGTGTGCCATGCACATAGGCATGAATCTCACACGGATTTTCCAGCGGGATGCTCTTTCGACGTAGTTTTCAGGGGGTGTTTCTTCAGAAGAATTCGCAACCTCCAGGGGAGCCCGGGTATCAAGGTGTACTGGAGAAAAATGAGCAATGACCGGCCCGGGGTTCTCGGGAAATCGCTCTCATTGCAGTCCATACCTGATTTTCAGGGGGTTTAGTCTTCGGACTCAGGTGTAGGTGGAGTTTTATAGATCAGCCATAACACCCCTGCTGTACAGGCAATGATGATTACCGCAAGAAGGACGGCACTCCAGATATCTTCATTGAACTTCGTGCTCACTGACAGTGAGGTCCCGAGAATGTTGTTGACCATCCCGATCAGGAGCGAAATTGCAAAAAATATAAAAAATCCGGCAAATATACCGAGGATCACACCTGCAACAATCCTGAGGGGTGCGGGTTTTGGAAGGTTATCAGTCATGGATTTCCTATATAACGCATTAATATATAGGGATTCGCATTTCACGTAACGATACCTGGCAGGGAAGGAAACTTTAAACGTAGTCAGGGTTGTACATCTCATGATAACATTCATCCGTTATTGTCGCCTATAGATGAAGGATTACACCAGTTTTTTTGTTCGATCGCTTCGTTTCCCAATCGTTTTAATTGTTCCCGTGAATATCACCAGGGGATGCGGGTGAAGACGAGGTTTGATTGGGCACCGGCGAAATTTCCGGGCCGCAACACCCGGTTACGAGCAACATGAAAACCGAACATGACATAAAAAAACGACAACCCGGGATACCATGAACACCGTTAAAGTATTCTGCCTCGATACCTGCGAACACTCTAATGACCTGAAACAGGAACTCTGGGATAACAATATCGCTTTTGAAGAGGTGTATCTCGGGAGTACAAGGGCGATTCACGACCTCCGGAACGGAGGACTCTCCCATGCAAGAGCCCCGGTTTTACAGGTGAAAGAAAGATTTTACACGGGAAATGACCTGTTCCCGGGGGGTATTATGGACAGCTCATTTATTGAGCAGTGCCTCCTTGGCACAGAATCCCTGGCAGTACAGGTAAAAAGCAACGGATAGTTTAGCGAATATGCCCGTGCCCATAACGAGCTCAAGCGGGAAGGCGGAGCAGGCCGCATCCTAACCGTGATCAACGATTGCCGGTTGCAACGGGGCAGGTATACACGGAGGACTGACCGCGAATGACCACGGGTAATTCAGTACACTACGAGGGACTGACGATCCCCTATGATATCACATTCAGCCCAAGACGGAAGAGTATAGCGATACTAGTCCACCACACGAAACGGGTTGAAATTAAGGCCCCCACCGGCACTTCCGCCTCATTCATCCATGACCTTACCATGAAAAAAGTGACCTGGATAGTAAAACGACTCATAGTTCTCGATTCAATGAATGCCCTCCATACAGAACGCAAATACCACGAGGGAGAGGTATTTTTTTCCTCGGTACCCCGTTTACGTTGTCCTTTAACCCCAACACGGTCGTCAACGGAGGGGTCCGCCAGGATGAAAGGAATCTTGTTGTGAGTATTCCAGGGTCATTAACCGGGCCTGGTCAGACGCATTCTATCAGGAAACTGGTGCAGGACTGGTACCGGGACCAGGCTTCCCGCATAATCGGAGAGAAAATTAAGGAATATGCCCTGGTTCTCGATGTAGAACCGCCACCATTCAGATTGAGAAATATCAGATGCCGATGGGGGAGTTGCAACCATGAAAATAATCTGAATTTTAATATACGGCTCGTGATGGCGCCGATCGGTCTCGTCGAATACGTGGTGATGCATGAGCTCTGCCATATAAGGCATAAAAACCATTCCCGGGCATTCTGGGAAGCATTAAGGGAAGTGATGCCTGATTACCGAGAACGAAGGGATCTGCTCAAAAGTGAGGGGCACCGTTACGTGCTGTAAAACGGATGTTGAATTGTGCAATCTGCGCTTCTCAGTGTTAATAGGCCCTGCTGTTTATTCATGTTATTATTATTCAATGATTTCCGGGACTCCCTCCCCGAAAAAATCCAGGGTAATGGTTGTTATCTTTCCATTATCCGCCAGGTTTTCTTAACAAGTGACCGGTGGGACACGGGGTTGAATACACGGGACCCGGTGAAGTCAGCAGGTAATTGAATCATACCCTATAAGTACCCCGCCGTGCAACGGATGGATCAAGGGCGGGTTATACTCATCACCGGGGAGTAACGCCTGCTAACAACAAGGGGTGGACTATTGATCGGGATTTACCAGAAGATTGTAATTGCGACCGACGGATCAGAAAAGAACCTGAGCGCGGTAATTGAGGGATTGATGATCGCCCGCGTTTCCGGGGCAAAACTCCAGATTATCTATGTAATTGACACGAAGCCCCTGACCACGGGTGTCATCGAGGAGTCATATGCCGGCATGTATGACAGCCTCCGCGAGGAGGGGGAACAGGCACTTGAACAGGCAAAGGAGCTGGCTGGAGACCTTGATGCGGAGACATTTCTTCTTACCGGGAAACCTGCAAATGAGGTTACCCGGTTTGTAAAAGAACATGGTGCAGATCTGCTGGTAATAGGGACGCAGGGGAAAACCGGCCTCGGAAAACTCATCCTCGGGAGTGTCGCCGAGACCATCGTCCGGACATCCCCCTGTTCCGTGCTGGTGGTGAGGAAATCATAAAAAAATGACCCTGCTGACATCCTGCATTATGGTATTAAAAAGCGGAATTCACGTTAAAGGGAGGAGTTTCACCAACACCCTGCCCAGGCACCTCCATGGATATTCTGTGGACAGGGTTCACCTGGGGGGTTACGGATAATTTCTTTATTCATTGGAACTACCCAGGATTACTATTTTTCAGGACTCCGGCACCAGGCCCTGCAATGGGACATGGTGAGAACGACATGACCATGACGGTACAATGTTCAGGACGAGGAACCATATGACATCCGAATTTCGCATATCTGGCAGCGAACAACCAGGCCCGGGAACCTGCACCACGCCCCGGAAGCAGGACCATCCGGGAACCGGTACAATTGCAATCATTGGAATTACTATCATTTTCTTACTCCTTGTTGCAACCAATGTCTCGGCAGCAAAGATGAAAATGACCTACCTCGGAGATATGGTTAATTTATCGGGGTATTCACCCGGGAGCGATATCGTCTATCTCTTCATGACAGGTCCGAACCTTCCCTCAAACGGGGTGGCCCTGAACAATATTAACCATATGGCTGATAAGGGGGGCTTTTCAACTGCCGATGTCGATCCAGACGGCCGATGGGTCTACAAATGGTACACGAATGAGCTTGGCGGAACAATAGATGCCGGTACTTATACGGTATGGGTGGCCGACAGGCCGGTGGACAGGTCACATCTAAGCGGGAGCAATTATCGTTCCATCCCTGTCCTCCTGCAACAGCCAGGGATAACTGCCAGGTCATCAACCGCAACCGGGGCACTCCAGGTCAGGACAATACCAGGCGGGGCTGTTCTTTCCCTGAACGGTGAGGACATGGGAGTCACCCCGGTAACAATCCCTGACCTTCCCGTGGGAGTATACGTGCTCGTACTTTCCAGCCCGGGCTACCAGGACCAGAAAATACAGGCCATCGTTACTGAGGGAGCCCTTACCAGGGTCAGTGTACCATTACCTGTTGAGAATGGTCCCCTCTACGTCAATACTACTCCAGTAGGAGTTGAAATTTCTATAGAGGAGATGCAGGCCGGAGTAAGCCCGATCTTACTCCGGTACCTGGTACCCGGGTATGATATACTGGATACCAGGAAGCCCGGATACACTGCATCCAACCAGGAAGTAGGGGTTTTAGGGGACCGTATGATACCAGTACAGCAAACGCTTGGGGAGGGAACACCACCACCGGGCATACCTCCTCCCGTTACCGTGCAGCAGGAATCGTCCCGGAAACAATGGTGATTTGCATTATTGCATTCATGGTGCTCGTCTGGCGGACGAGGCAGGGCTGACCCGGAGATAGTGTAGTACACGTAAAAATAGTGTATCATCATTCTACGTTTTCTAAAATTTCCTCACACCTTTTATTCTTACGGGTTTTTGTCTCTCTTTTTGTTTGCGTAAACAGTCCGGATTAACCTTTTCAATGGCGACTATTGATCGACCTTTGCAAACCTGCACGGTTATAGCACAACGTACATGCCTTTCAGATACGTAAAATTTTGAAAAAAATATTGAAATTTCGAAATCCGGTTATATGTACCGGTTACGCCGGAGCCAGTCCACCTGGGGGGGCATGTACCGGTATATGATATCGCACTTCTCGTCCTGGAAACTCCAGGGGGTCACGATCAGGGTATCTCCTTCCCGGATCCATACTCGTTTCTTAATTTTTCCCTTAATCCGGCCCATCCTGGTTATCCCGTCATAACAACGGACCCGGATATGGTTTGCACCCATCATAAGTTCTGCCTGCGCGAACTGTTCTTTGGCCCATTTTTTTGGTAAGCGGACACGGGCGGTCGGGGTTCCGTCCGGGTTTACTGCATTCAGATCTACTTCGTCGCCATTTTTATTCTGATTATTCCTAATTGACCCAACTCCTGATTCAGAGTATAAATGATGTCTGACGCAATTAATGTATCCCAACATTTATAACGGTGAAAAGGGTTGAACCCAATCACCGATGCCAGGTGCTTCTCACTATATCAGGTCGTAAATCTCCAAGGACCCGGTACCTGTCATGGTTGAGTACTACAACAGGTCTATCTTCCATACGCAATGTGACCGTTCCATTCACGATAACGGGTTGAAGTTGTCAAATAATCCATCCGCTACCCGGAACTGTTTTATTTTGTCATTTACTCGTGTCCGCAGAGGATTTTGCAGTCACAACGGTCCCGGGAACCCGGGTTTACAGGACTGGGGAATCAATCGTGAGGAATTTTTTTGTCACGATACATGGCTGGAGACAATCCGGCATGAGGAAATAGTTCAGTTGGGTTTTTTATTGATTACGCGAAAGAAAAAAACAGGAGGGCTATTCAGTGGACCTTGAAATTTTCGAAATGATGGATGATGCGGAGAAGAAAAACTTCCTGGAATTTATCCTCTGGCATTACCGCGTCGTGGACGCGTTCTGGTTTATCTACGTTGGTGAAAAGTATGGTCAGACTGTTGCGGAGTCGTTGAATGAACAGGTATGGGGCCGCGTTGCAGGTATGGCCGCCAGGGACATTGTCAGGCGTTTCAATACTACCGAAAAGGGTCTTTCAGGGTTTGTAAAAGCCCTCCGTCTCTTTCCCTGGGCAATTATTGTCGGATATACTATTGAGGAACGCGATGATGAGGTTATCATATCAGTACCGTCCTGCCCGACTCAGGAAGCACGGCTGAACCGCGGTTTGGAGGAATATGTATGCAGGGAGATGCACCGGGCTGAATTCACCAGTTTTGCGAAGGAAATTGACGACCGGATCTGTGTTGAATGCCTCTTCGCTCCCCCGGACCCGCACCCGGACGACATGTTCTGCAAATGGCGGTTCTATCTGAAAACATAACAGCCGGAGACGGGCAGACAGGTAGAGGGGGTAAAGTTTTCTCGCGGTTCACGGGGGGAAAATACCTGGTGTCGTGGGGGGACTTCGATGATTCCCGATCACCCGGCACCGGAACCCCCAGTCCCGGTGCTAAAAAACATCATTCAATGATCGGGCCCTGTGGTTGAAGGAAGGCAGCAACCTTGAGACTGTTCTAACCCCTTCTGACTACGAAGAGCTGCAAACATTAAAAGCCTAGATTGAAGTAGTTATCTATCGAGGAGAATCTGTACCTGGTAACACTGACCGATGAGATCAAGGAATCGCTGACAGGGACCAAGCTCGTGTTCCTGGCTACCGCTTCAAAGGAAGGTACACCCAATGTTGTCCCTATTGGAGCGTTTAAGCTTCTGAATGACGAAACGCTTCTTATTTCCGACCAGTTTTTCAACAAGACGCTGAAGAACATGAAAGAAAACCCGAAGATCGCCATATCCTACTGGGGTGATAAGGGTGGCTTCCAGATCAAGGGTTCGGTAACCATCCACACCAATGACGAGGTCTTTAAACAGGACGTCGCGTGGATGAAAGAACTCAGGCCCAACCTTGCCCCCAAGTCCGCGGTAATCATGAAGATCACTGAAATCTTTATTATCAAGGCTGGCCCCGATGCGGGAAAGAAGATAGGATAAACTCTCCCGGTTAATCCCGGAAGCATAACGATCCAACACTCATTTTATTTTAGGTTTGGCTCAATGTTAGCCTCTCATCCCGGGGATTCGCTACCAGAAGAACCATCAAGTCAGCAGATTACATCACAGCGATCTTCATTTTCGTCTGATGAATGAAAGGGACAGGTAATCAATTTTTTTCTGAAAAAATTCATGCCGGGGTACGCACTCATCCCCATTTTTCCAGGCGGCAGGATGACACCCTCTCACCTCATGTGTGAGCCGTCACAACATGGCTGGTTTCCTGATTTGCCGCAACGGCACAGGGTAACACGGTTGCGGATTTCATAGACAAACCCGTCGGCAGCGATGACGGTAATACCACCACGGACCCACAGGGGTCCTAAAATTCCCTTTATGGGTCCTTCAACGAGCCCGATGGATTTTTCAAACACTGGCTCAACAGGCTCACCCGTTTTTTTATCCCAGATAACAAGACGCCCCGAATGGCAGTCAGCTGCCATTTGTATGGCTGTTTTCTTCGCTTCATGGTTACCTGATTCTTCAACGAGGTCCCAGATACCTTTTCCACGGATACAGAAACGGGCATGAGAACAAAAACCCGGTGCATCACTTAACCGGATACCCGGGCCATCAGTCCATTCAGCCCGCTCGAGATATGGTACACGACTGGCAGTTTCCATCCCATCGAAGTGGTTGGTCTGGTGTGTCCCATCGCAGAAGGGTTTATAATGGGAACCCCCGCAACGGCACAGGGCTGAGGTCTCCGGTACAGGGTACCGTTCATCACCCTCCTTCCATTCGACAGCATCCCCGCTGAAATTGCAAACAAGGGTCTGCCTTGAAAGCGGGACACTTCCTGAAACGATATAGGGGCCGTTTTTTGTAATCCTGATCGAGGGTTCATTTTTTTTATGGGCATCCGACACAATTCTCACCCTTCACCAAGCTGAATACAAGGTATGTTACTATCTTCCTGCATTAACCCAAGCATTTGTTGCAGAATGAAAACCACACTTCCTGCTTTATTTCCCGTCCATTGAAGGACCTTCCTTACCGGGTCCTATAGAATACCCCGGGGTTATGCGGGTCCACCAGACCTTTGTCCTGCCGGGATGCAACGTTTTTTACGAATTCTCAAACTGCTTCACTGCACCCGGCAGGCAGGTTACAACCCCGCGCACCCCAGACACCGTCAGGGTCATCAGGATTGCATCAACAACTTCTTCTCTTGTCGCACCGGCCTGTTTTGCCATGGGGACATGCGCTTTCACCGCCATTTCGTCCCCCATCGAGGCCTTCATGGCAATGTAGATCAGCTGCTTTGTCTTCTGGTCAAGTCCTTTTGAGGCAACCAGTGACATGATCAGGCCATTGAACGCCTTCGCTACTTCCGGTGCTTCGTTCTGGAAAATTTCCATCGGGTTTTCGCTCATTTCATCCTCGTCCCGTATATTCGGGTTATTCCGGCATAAGCTTAGTTCCTGCAGGGGTGGGTGCACGGACGATATGCTATAATTTTTAGATGATATAAAATTCCAGGACAACATGAGGAGGGTCACGTTTACCCTCATCTATTGCCAGGAGGCCCATAGCACGCCTGGTCACTTTTCCGCTAAAAACTATTGTTACAAATTTATGGCAACACTCATAAAATTACTCCACACTCCCGGGGCTCAGATTGGGAATAGGAACGGCCCACTCTAATTTTTGATATATTCAGAAAATCTCCGGGTGAACCCTGCCCGCAGAATAACTTCCCAGGGGAGATAGGGGGTGGGGTCAAACCACTCATCCCTCAATATCCCCGTTTTTTTCTGTCAGGCAGGATGTCTGAATGGCAGAAATTTTAAAAATATCCGGGGTTTCGAACGCGGAGAAATAAATTCCATACCCCGCACGGATTTTGAATACGGCCCTCACTTATTTCCCGAACAGCCGTACTACTTCCTTCAGGCATTTGCGGATCGGGATATGCTGAGGGCAAAAACTCTCGCAAACCCCACAGTCCTGGCAGCAGGACGCTGCACCCCCAAACCCCGTAAAGACCTCGTAGACCAGTTTCGCATTACCAAGATCGTCGTAGATGAAGGCATCGTTATACATCGAAAAACAGTCAGGTATCGCGATTCCTCCCGGGCAGGGCATACAATACCCGCATTTGGTGCACGGGATTTTCATCTTCTCCTGGTACACGCTTTTTATCGTATTGTATACTGCGAGTTCCTCCTGTGTGAGTGTTGATGCTGTCCCGTGATTGGCATAGCCCGCGTTATCTTTGACCTGGCCCTGTGTACTCATCCCTGAAAGCACCACCGTCACCTCAGGGTGGTCCCATACCCACTGTAACCCCCATTCTGCCGGAGTCCTGGATATACCGGTTTCAGCCCATATTTTTTTCATTGCACCGGTCTGTTTCGTCAGCGTTCCTCCACGGAGCGGTTCCATGACGATAATATCAAGTCCTCGTTCATGAGCGTAGCGGAGCCCTTCTGTCCCGGCCTGGTATTCCTCGTCCATGTAATTATACTGCACCTGGCAGAACGTCCAGTTATACGAGCCGACAATTTCCTGAAACAGTGGAAGACTATCATGGAACGAAAACCCGGCATACCTGATACGGCCGTCTGCAATTGCCTGGTCGAGGAATCCGGTCACGTCCATGTCTATTACATGGTTCCAGGTCTTTTTCATGAGCCCATGAAGGAGATAGAAATCAATGTGGTCAGTCTGAAGACGCACCAGCTGCTCGTCGAGAAACAGGTCCATGTCCTCCGGCTTCTCCACGGCCCAGACAGGCATTTTTGTCGCAATATTAACCTTTTCCCGGTAGCCACCTGAAAGGGCTCTCCCAAGAAACGGTTCACTCTCCCCGTTATGGTACACATAGGCAGTGTCAAAATAATTCACACCACGCGATATGGCATAGCGCACCATTTCCGTCGCTTTTAGTTCGTCGATGTGAAAGTTGGGAGTCTGGGGCAGCCTCATGCATCCAAATCCCAGTATTGAGAGTTTCTCACTGGCTTTTTTCATTGTGCGGTATAACATACGCGTTTCACCACTCCTAAAATCCCTTGTGATAGCTCTGGCACGGGATCCAGCCGAGTCCTTCCTTTGCATTCATTCCCGGTTTTCACCAGTTCATGATTGGTTTTCCCCTGTGGTCGGTAATAACTCACCGTAAGGGTATTGCCCTTCGCTGCGGAAATGCTACAAGCGGAAAGATATGATATCATTATTTAAGGTTTTTCCCTGCCTTCCAGGCATCACCCATGTACTGACTGACACCCCAGTATACCGGTTGTCAGGCATGGTGAGGAGGAGGAGGTTCATCTTTTTACTATCTGGGTGACCATTCGTCAGGTATATCTCTTTGGTATTCGACGCCACGGTCTCACTGGTAGAGAAATTATTTGTCGGACATTCTACCGTATTCACAAGGCGGTATCCAGGCAAGGGTGGGTACTCACGGATCATTGATGCGGGTCTCCCGGGTCCCCCGCAAAAAATATCTAACATTCCTGATTTATCCGTATCCTTTCCCGAAACCAGTCCACAATAATCTGTTTTTTCCAGCATATCAGCGGAGGGGATATTGATACGGACGGTCCTGTTTTTTAGGATTCCCTTGTTCGTATTGTGATGTTTTCCTACACCACACCCGATCATGGGGGGTTTGTATTCACCCTTGACACCCAGCCGTGGGCCATGAAGTTCGGGACTGAATTAACGTTCACCCCGGGCAGAGTTGCAGGCACCGGGTACGTAAACACGTTTGCAGGGTAACGCACCTTGTTCACGACGGGACTTTACCGTTGTAACTGGAGTTCTTCACCAGAATATGGTAATGCTACCTGCATCTGGTCTCAAGGAAGAGGCAGGGGATCAGTTGCCGGATAGTACCCGATATCCTGGCATCTGGCAGGGAAAAAAGAAAAATAGCCGGGCTACTATAACCGGACAGCGTTAGAATTTCTTTCGTGCAGCAATTGCAAGTCCCAAACCTGCAATCATGACGGCTACCACAATAATCCCTACGGGTAACGGGGCTTTCGTGGTTGGCTGGGCTGTGGGCAGTGGGTTTAAGGTCGCATAGAGGTTAACTTTCTCACCCTGGCCAGGATACTGTGTAATTGGCGCGCTGAATGTCGTGTACCCGGGCATCTGGACACTATAGGTCTTGTAGGGGGTCCCGGTTACGTAAACCTGTACCGTGAGAGTCCCCTGTGCGATCTGCCCTTCATTGGTCGAGTCGAAGAAGACTGTCGCACCATCCACGTTGCAGTTTACCACGTACCAGCCAATATTTCCCCCGATTGGTTGCGGGATTGTTGTCGGAACAGCCGGGTTTAATGTTGCATAAAGATCAACCTGTTCTCCCTTTGCAGGATACTGTGTGATTGGCGAATTGAAGGTTGTGTAACCTTCCATCTGAACGGAGTATGTTTTATACGGTGTTCCGGTCGTATAGACAGGTACTGTAAGGGTATTCTGGACAATCTGTCCCTTTAAAACCCCGTCGAAATAGACATTTGCCCCGTCAACATTACAATGCACGACATACCAGCCCTGGTCTCCACCGATAGGGGTTGCGGCTGAAACGGCCTGGCCCCCTGCAAGCAATGCCAGCAGGACTACCATGAATGAGATCCAAATTTTTCGCATCAGAATCATCTCTTGTAACTCTGACTGAGAGTGACAAGTATAAAAACTGTCCCGGTTGCTGTTCGACAAATAGTAATGATGGGTAATAATTGCCAAATTGGAGGCCTTTCGGTTATACCCGGTGAATTCTCCAGGTTCCGGATATAGGTGTGGTTGCACCTGCACGGAAATATTTTTTTGAATCGGCACATTTTTCATCTCGCTTCAAAAAGGCTATTTATCCGGAACAATTGGCTGGCCCATGTGCGGCACCAGGGAGACCAGGACAGTGACGAACAGGAATAACGATGCGAGAACTGCACCCAGGCTGGCATCCTCACGTGCAGATGCATTCAGCGAATCGGTTATCAGGGAAATGACACGCCTTGCCATCAAATACAAGGCCATTAACCTCGCGCAGGGGTTTCCTGACTTTCCATGCCCCGATGAACTGAAACAGGCGGCCTGCGATGCGGTGAATGCGGATATCAACCAGTATGCAATTACCTGGGGGGCACAGGAACTCCGGGAAGCTCTCTCAGCGAAGGTGAGCAGGTATAACCATATGGAATTTGATCCGGCGACAGAGATCACGGTAACCTGCGGGTCGACTGAGGCGATGATGGCGTCGATGCTCGCCCTGATCTCCCCCGGAGACGAGGTGGTTGTCCCTGAGCCATTTTACGAGAATTATGGCCCCGACGCCATCATATCAGGGGCAGTCCCGAAATTTGTTCCGATCGCCGATGATGCCCCGCTTGAGGAGGAGGCCTGGAAAGAGGCTTTTTCAGAACATACCCGGGCAATTATTATCAATACCCCGAATAACCCTACCGGGAAGGTATTTTCATTGGAAGAACTGCGGTTTATTGCCGATCTTTGTATCGACCATGACGTGATCGCCGTGACCGACGAGATTTATGAACATATCCTCTATGATGGCCGGAAACATGTCTCGATTGGTTCGCTTCCCGGCATGGAGGACCGGACGATCACGATCGGCAGTTTTTCGAAGACCTACAGTGTCACCGGGTGGAGGGTCGGGTATACTCTCGCCAGCGAGGCTCTCTCATGCAGGATACGGAAGATCCATGATTTTCTCACTGTCGGAGCCCCGGCACCCCTGCAGGCAGCCTGTGCCGGGGCACTCTCACTGCCAGATTCGTATTATCGTAGCCTGGCCGGTCTTTATGAGTCCAAACGACAGAAACTCTTCAAAGGACTCTCCGATGCGGGTTTCAGGTGCCGTCTGCCAGAGGGGGCCTACTATATCTTCACCGAAATCGGTGATTTCGGAATGCCTGATATTGAATTCGCACGATACCTTGTAGAGAAAGGAGGTATTGCGGCAGTCCCTGGCAGCTCATTTTACCGCGAAGGTGGCGCGGACAGGCTCAGGTTTACGTTCTCAAAAAAGGACGAGACCCTTGATGAAGCATGCCGCAGGCTCAGTGAACTCGATATTCCCGGGTAATTGGTTATTCCATTCATAACTCTCGTTTTTTTGTGACCATTCACCGGCTGAAAGGCACTTCGGGAGACTGCATGCACCATGCACAGGTCACATGGCGCGATGCAAATTATTATTTCCCTGTGCGTAATAACTCCGAACGGGATTTCTGGATAACTAAAAGGAGTTGGAAAAATTGGCTATTGACCCGGTTTGTGGAATGAATGTCCGTGAAGCGCGTGCAGAAAACGAGAGCGTATACAAAGGGATTAAGTATTATTTCTGCTCGGCAGTATGCAGGGAGGAGTTTGATCGTGACCCGGACGCCTACATGTATGCTGACCCTGATGAATCAGAGACCGATTATAAGGACGAATCCTTTGATTCTGGTGATTAAACGGGTAGATACAGGAAATAAACAAGGGTATTGGTTACTACCAGCAGGCTAGTCTTTTTTATTCTTCCAGGCTGCCAGAGCGGCAACCAGCAATACGCCAATGAGAGTGACCGGGCTCAATCCTGAAGATTTGGTGGGCGCTGGTGTTGCCATGGTGGTGACAGGGGACGAAGCAGCAGGCGGGGCGGTCATCACCGGTGTCGCAGGGACGGCTACAGGTTCTGAAATTGTCTGGACTGCCCCGGGTACGGTCTGTCCTGCATTGTTCTGCTGGGATACCTGGAGGAGGTTAACACTGGGTACACTTGAAGGAACAATGCCGGTCACGGATGCTGATACCGATACATCATCACTTGTAGGGTACGACAGGAGGAAGCCATTGATAAATGCAGTGTTTCCTTTCGCGGGTATTACTGCCGCGGGTATACCATTTACCATTACCTGCACATCCCACTGGGGTACGGCCAGTCCGGTTGTCAGTTGCAACTGGTTTCCAATGATAAAAGTGGTAGACCCCTGTGGAATAATCGCAATAATTGCAGTTACAGACTGTTGTGACCCAGGCTGCAGTGGTGTTCGGGAAGGGTTGAGTTCAGACTGCTGGATCTGGAATGTTGCGGATACCGGTAGTACAAGGGCGAACATTACCAGCATCACAATACTGCAGAGTATGAAGGGGTTTTTAACAATCGGCCGCATGGTTTTCAAGATGATAATGTTACCCCATTGAACCTTATAAATTATGATTCATGCATACCAGGACGCTGATGCAGGCAGTCACGGGGATGAAATAACGAAATCGAACGCCTTATATCCCTGGTGGAGAACAACTGTTGCATGGGACATTTTGTCAGGGGGGACGTAGTTATCGCGCATGTCCCGTGTTTTGGGAGGGGTGGTGCAAAACTCCGTCCGGCCGTAGTGGTTGGAACTGACCGGAATAATGACCTCATCGTCGTCCCGGTAAGCAGCCAGCCTTCGACAGACTCCCCGTCATTACCTCTGTCCCTGGATGATTTTCTGGAGGGGGGCCTTGATATGTTCAACGAAAGCTATATCCTTTTTTCCCATGCCAGTACCATCCACCCCCGTGATGTTGTCGGAAAACGTGGCCGGCTGACCAGCGAATTTACCAGCCAGGTCATTGCCCGGGTCACGCCGGGTACCTTCCGTACCAGGCGGTCATGAACCACCCCAGAATAACATTACATTGTTATCACAGGGCTCTTTCCTCTGAAAAACGATTGTATGCCTATAAAATTTAATAGTCCCTGAGCGGGTATCCGGCCGCCCGGGCAATCCATTTCACGCCATAATACAGGATGGGGGTCCCGACGAATATCGTGACCACGTTGACCAGCACATTATGGGTGACCGAATAGAGGTAATCACCCACAATTACCGCGATGACAACCGATATCAAAAGTACAATCAGTTCAAGCCGTTCCATTTTTTATACACCACTATTCTTTTCCACTCTGGTTCGCATCATATTCACATGTATCTTACGTAAAGGCATTGCCGGGCTGTACGAGATACGTCGGTATCCTTCCGGTTACTTACCTGGCTTTAGCCTGCACTTTTGGCTCGATCAATGTCCAGATCCAGTCGGCCAGCTCCCTGATATTCTTGGTCTGGATGAATAACTCGCCCGGCCCGGTGATTTCCGTTACAAATCCTTCGCCACCAAGGATTGTCTCTTTGAGGCCGCCGAATTTTGTCACCTTGTACTGGCAGGTATCACTGAATGCCACAAGGTGGAAGTTATCAACAATGAGTTTCTCCCCTGCGGCGAGCTGGTGCCGGTCGATCGCTCCAAAGGTATTGATAAACAGGTTTCCGGTCCCGGTAACTTTAATCATGAAGAGTCCCTACCCGAAAAGTCCCTTGGTAAAACCCTGCCACTGTACATCGAGCAGGACCGTTGCATCTGATGCGACAAACGCCGATTTCTGGATGATGAACCCCTGGTCGGGCCGTATTTCCAGCTTGTCTATGTCCCCGATCGGTGCGGCGGAAAAGGCGGCTTCCCCGGACCTGGTGGTAGCAGTGAAATCATTGACAAAAAATGACTGCCCGCCAAGCAGCGCCATGCCAAGTGTACCAAGAAATCCTTTCTCACGTTTCCGCGTCTTCACCACGATTGTCGGCTGCATGTATGTCATTGACCCGGCCTCGGCGGTAATCGCTTCACCGGGATTGAGTGTCACAACAAGAAGGGAATATGCAGGCGGGTAACGGATTTCGAACTTCACTCGTTATCTCTCCTGTGAATGCCCGGATGACACATAAGGATAACGGTCCTGCAATCCAGCCTGTATGACGGTTTCTCATAGGCGTTTGGACAAAAACCTAGCGGGCCTCCGGACCGGGGCAGAATAGCACCCAGGATTGTTTTCACGGGGCTCACGGAGGAGGAGGGAATACCGAATAGTTAAGCGTCCAAAACTCCAGATATACAGCAAGGGATAAGGATTGTGACATGAAACGGAAAGGTCAGGGACACAGAACCTGGGGATGAAACCTGCCATGAGAAAACTGCCGAATCCCGGTCAGAACGATACCGGAAACGGGTAGAGACCATCCGGGACTGCATGCTTGAATAACTGCCAGGGTTCCTTCTTTTATCCGTAATCGTCATCACCTCCGGGGAAGGACAGGTGGTGAGGCCGGACCACCCGCGTTTCTCCTTGCGGCAAACAACGTGCTAACCTTGAAAAAATAACTTCCACGTGATTGGGATAGGTCTGCAACAGGGTCATCGCATGCCATTGTCGACCGGGGGTAATGGTATTTTTTCCGAAACTCTGGTGCATTGGGATAACCGGTAAACCAGTTAACCCGGAAGCACCAATGGATTGGTAATGGATATCGTCATTGCTGTGCTCCTTATGGCTACCCTGGTCCTTGGCACCGGACTCGTCATCATCGCTTTCAGGTACGCATCACTCGCCGGTGGAACTGAGTCCCGTGCAAGGCAAATGTTCGAAGAATGGAAGCGAAGTACTCTTGAACAGGAGGCAATACGCCGTGCCGATCTTCTCAACCGGGAGTGGGTGCTTGACCGGGAGAAGACATCAAGGGCTGAAGCGGTGAAGCAGAGTGGCGCAACGATCAGGGGAAATATAACACAGCACCTGGTACCATATTTCCCTGATTTCCCATGGAACCCGAGGGACACGCGTTTTATTGGCACCCCTATCGACCTGATTATCTTTTCCGGCTTATCGGAGGAAAAAGACCTCGACGGTATTATTTTCGTCGAGGTAAAAAGCGGAAAAACAGGCGCACTTTCAGAAACACAGAAAAAAGTCAAGCGCTATATTGAGAACGGGGGCCGTGTCACATTTTCCCGGATAACCACCGGTACCCGGACAGATACACCCATTTAATGAGGACTGGGGTCCATACACATTTTCAGGAAGAGATTTTTATGAGTATTGAGATCCGGCTGGCAAACGAGGACGAGGTGCCGATAGTAACCCTGACGGGAAGGCTCGACGGGTTTGGAGCACAACAACTGGAGATGGGACTTAAGGAAATTGTGAGGGACGATACACGATCGGTGATCTTTAACCTTGCCGGAGTGGACTACCTTTCAAGTGCCGGTATCCGTGTACTCCTTGGCCTGAAGAAGAGACTCAAGTTGAGAGACGGGACACTGGCCCTGATTAATGTCCAGGAGTTTCCAAAAAGCGTTCTGGAAATGGCCGGGTTCCAGAAAGTACTTGATGTGTATCCCACGCTCCAGGAGGCACAGATTGCATGCCGGGAGAAACCACGCGAAGAGGGGCTCCTGTTCGGGATCAGGCACCCATCTTTTACCGTTGACGGGGTTACCTATGCGGTCGAACCGGGGTCCCCGAAAACTGCCTCGCTTATCGTCACGGGAGACCTTGTAAAAGTCCTGAACTCAGCCATTACCGCATCGGACATCAGGACACTCGGGTTTAAGGAGGCAGATTATTCACTCGGTCTCGGGGCGCTGGGAAAGGATGCAACGGATGCAATGTCTCTGATGGGGGAGATGATTACCCTGCATGGTTCGATGGTCTACGTCCCGACAGATGGCCATTTTACCCCGGACTTCTTCACCCCGGTTAAAGAAACAGGGGAGGTAAAAATCTTCACGGGGTTCAATGTGCGGCTTTCCGGCCCGTTCCACGAGTTGTTCACTTTTGAGACCACCAGGGAGAACGGGGTATCACTGGCAGAGATCTATTCAGCACTCTGTACCCTCGCACGGACACGGAGGGCAGATTTCCATGGTATCCTGAGCCTCGTTATCTGGGGTGTGGTGGAGGGTGTGATCAGTTCGGAGATAACGCATTCCCCTGTACAGGAGCGGTCCCCGGCGAACCATAAATCGATCATGGACCCTGAAAATTACGACGAATGGAATGATACCAACCGGGAGCCCCGGTACCGTGGCGATACCCTCGTGAGTTTCGGGATTGGTATTGATCTGTCCGGTGACCTCTCTGCATTCTCCAAAAGAGACCTCGCCGCTCTCCATTACGTCCACCCGGCGAACAAAGAGGCCGCGACAATGTACCTCCACAACCACGGCGTAATCTTCCGGAACACCCCCTATGACCCGAAATTCGAACTCTCGCGCCAGGTGAAGACTATCGCAGAGGACGGGGAATTCGTCGATATGCGCCACCTGTTGGATGAGACACGGCTGCGCAAGGCAAAAATCGGGGTATCCTATATTTCCTCCATTGAACGACGGGAATAAAACCCGGGGTGCATTGCGAAAAAAAAAAGATAGTATTGCTTTGTCGAAACCCTGCGGGTCTTCCTGAGAATTTGAGAGTTTTGGAGATCATTACCTATCCCAACCAGGGTCGCCAAAGCTGCGGGCTATCAGCCCCGGGAGCGAGGGATATTGGGAATTCCCTAGATCTGCAGGATAATTTTGAGAGCGGGTCAACAGGGCGATATGAAAAGATTTTTCCCGGCTCTGCTGCCCTTTATAATCCTGATACGCCCTGTTTTTAGAGTGTGAGTTCCTGTATCCAGAGAACTAAAGGCTTACCCGGGTTTTTTTTTAATGGAACGTGAGCTTTTTACCAAATGCCACGGTTTACGTTGGGGCTGGAATTAGGCCAAGCATGTACAAGGCGATGAGAATAAGCAGGAATGCAAAAATTACCGATAGTTTTCTTGCCGGGAGGTGATTGGCAACATGTACCCCAATGATAGTAAACGGTATGGTCACTGCAACAATAATCCCCCAGAAAGCCAGGTTTACATACCCAATCGAGAAAGGCGGCAGGCCTGGTACACCGATCCCATTAACAATATATGCAATGGTGCTGCCGGTTGAAGAGAACATGATACATGCCGAGGACGTTGCCATCGCTTCATGCACCGGCACCCCGAAAATGCAGACCAGGATCGGGAGAATGATAAGTCCCCCGCCAATCCCGATGATCCCGGATACCAGGCCGAATAAAAAACCTGCAATACACCAGTAAATCCAGGGGATTCTTTTCTTCCCCCAGTCCTGGGGCAGGGGCAGGACCATCCGTATTGCCGATATGATAAGAAACAGCCCGAACAGTATTTTTAATGGTCCCCCGGGGACATGCGTGGCGATGGTGCCCCCGATAATCCCCCCGATAATCCCCGCACTTCCGATCAGTACAACAATTTTCCAGATAATTGACCGTTCTTTCGCATGCTCACGGGTATTGACCGCTGATATCACTAGTGCAATGGCAACCGATGTACCAAATGCGACACGGACGGAGGTATCCGTGTCATACCCATAATGGGTGAGCATCCAGTACATGACCGGGTTGTCAAGATACGAACCGGCAAGTCCAAGAAGCCCCGACGAAAAACCAGCAAGTACCCCGGTTATTACGAGTATAGTAGCAGCAAGCCAGGTTTCAATCATGGAGTCCGACCTTGATGAAATGAAGCGGTTCCAGGTCAGTTCCCCAGCGTGATTCCCGGCCACCAGGATCATGCAGGAATAATCCCCGATTTTCGCTTTTCAGTTCTAATGAAGGATGAAATGTCGATAACGATAATGGTTACCCCCATGACGGGAAAGCCCGATCGCGAACCTGATGGTGGATCGGTCATCCTATGGACGAGGATTTCACCGGGATATACCGGAACCGGTGACCGGTCTGTTCACCCGGTTACATGGGAATGGTATCGGCACAGTCCACAAAGATCGCTATTATGAGCGCTCCGCCCCAATGCTACTCTGATGCGAGAGCCCCCGGTAAAGACCACCCTGTTCTGGTGCGACCAGTGCAATATTCCGCTCATTGGCAGGTCCTGTAGTTGTGGCGCCAATGGCCGGGCGATAGAGCTCCTCCAGCCATATGATGTCCGGCCTGCGCTCAGGGCGGACCGTGAGATGGTCCAGGCCCTTGTTTCCGGGCAGTTCGGGGATGTCCCACTCCCCCATATCGTCCTCTTTAATAAAGCAGGGGGCCTCGACCGGAATGACCTCGTAATTGTCAACGGCACCCGTTTCGGCTGGCTGTCATTTGACCCGGTCACAAGGCAGTTCAGGTTCGACATTACCCCCGAGGCCATACCATTTGTCCTCCCGTTTGCTTCGAAGGGCATTGTAGACCTCGAACAGACTGCGGTCCTATCCGGTGACCGTGATACGAGGGGCAGGATCGGGGGAAAACGTTTCACGATTACAACCGGTGTCCCGGACGGCACCGTCATCGTGAAGTACCGTGGTAGGTACGGAACAGCCGTGCTGAAAGAAGGGTCACTCCGGGTAAAAGAAGTATTGCCGGTTTCACCGGTGAGACCTGCGGACCCCGAATGGACAGAAGTGGTCGCCAGGAATATGTACCACTTAAAAAATCTCGAACGAAACGCGGTCCGCTCAATAAAACAGCATATGCATGACAGGCCGGTGGCAAATGTCTCGTTCTCGGGCGGAAAGGACAGCACAGCCATCCTCCTGCTGGCCAGGAAGGCAGGGGTGAATGATTCATTTTTCCTCGATACCGGCATCGAATTCCCGGAGACGATTGAATTTGTCAGGTCACTAGGGGTGGAATTCATCAGCGGGGCGGGCGATTTCTGGGCAGCCGTCGAGAAGGCAGGTCCACCCGCGAAGGACAACCGCTGGTGCTGCAAGCTCCAGAAACAGAACCCGCTCCGGCTCCACCTTGCAAACACCGGACCCTGTGTGACGATTCAGGGTAACCGGTGGTACGAGTCGTGGAACCGGGCCGACCTCGAACTTGCAGTCCAGAACCCCTTAAACCCGCTCCAGCTGAATGTCTCCCCGATACGGAACTGGAGGGCACTCGAAGTATTCCTCTACCTCTGGTGGCAGGGGGCCCCGATCAATCCTCTCTACGAAATGGGGATTGAACGGATCGGCTGTTATCCATGCCCCTCTATGCTTGAATCAGAATTCTCTGAACTCGGGAGGATTCACCCGGACCTCATGGCACGGTGCACGGAATTTCTCACCCGCTGGGCAGAAAAGAAGAAACTCCCCCCAGAATATGTCACGTTCGGGCTCTGGCGGTGGAAAGGTCTCCCGAATAAGATGCAGGAACTCTGCCGGCAGCACAATATTCCACTCCGGGAGACTGCAGACGGGGTAGAGGTAGTACCGCGGTCTTCAGGCGCGACGGTCCAGTTAAAGGAAAAACCAGGGGTTTCCCAGGCCCCAGGTAAATCACCCGAATCGCGGCGGGATGCAAGGAGAATGGGGAAGATCAGTGCAGCCCCCGCGAGTAAAGAAACGATGGGTTCCCTTAAGGGAAAAGAAAACCCGCAACGAAGTCATCAGCCATTTGCCGGGGTGACCAGTTCAAAGCTGGGTAAACGAATGGCTGAACCAGGCGATATGCCAGATGTAAATCAGGTCATGACTCCCGCAACGGTACCATTACCTGGTCAACCCGTCCGGGCTGTTACACCAGGCAGTGAAATCCCGGTCCTGCAGGGTGAAAACCTGGTCATCTCTCCACAGCATGACACTATCTTTTTTGAGGGTGTCCGCCGTGACTTTTCCCTGCTTACGGATACCGTCTACCTTGATAATGCGTCGATGGGCCTCTCACCTGAACCGGTCCTCCAGGCAATGCTGGAATATGAGCGGAATTACCGTTCAAATGTAGGTAACAACGTTCACCGGTTATCAGGGATTGCGACCCAGCGGTACCACCACGCACATGAAAAGCTCGCAAGGTTCATCGGTGGAGCCAACGGAGAACTGGTTTTTACAAAAAATGTGACCGATGCGCTGACTATCGTGGCCAATGGAATTTCCATGCAGCGTGGGGACCGCATTATTACGACCGTGCTTGAGCATAGTTCCAACCTGCTGCCGTGGAAAGAGGCATATGTCCCTGGGACAACCCTCGAAGTCCTTCCGGTTGGTCTGGATTATTTACCTGACCTGTCCGTGCTCGACGAGTTGCTCGGCAGGGGTGGTGTGAGGCTCATTGCCATCCCGCATGCGTCTCACGTGCTCGGGGTAATTACCCAGGTACGGGAGATTGTCCGGGTCTGCCACGAGCATGGGGCCCTGCTGCTTGTTGACGGGTCACAGTCGGTCCCGCACATCCCCGTGGACGTAACGCAGTTGGAAGCAGATTTCTTCTGCTGTTCAGGCCATACAATGCTCGGCCCGACCGGTACCGGTTTCCTGTGGATGAAAGACCCCGGGTCCCTTTCCCCACCGGGGTCTGGAGGTGGAATAGCGGGGCCTCTGGCGGCAACCGGGCTCATCCCGGCACAAGGATACCGACAATATGAAACAGGAACACCCAATATTTCCGGGGGTATCGGCCTTGGTGCGGCTACCGATTATCTTACTACTATCGGCATGGACCGGGTCAGGCGCCATGATACCCACCTTACAGCCCGCCTGGTTGAGGGGCTGGACAGTATCGACGGCGTACGGGTGTTTATACCGGATGATCCCGGACGGCGGATAGGGGTTGTTTCATTCAATATCGGGACCATTGACCCGGATGACGTCACCCGGTACCTGGATGAAAGTGCAGATATCATGGTATCATCAGGCCTTCATGGTTGTGACCGGCTCATGGAGGAACTGGGACTGCCCAGGGGGACCGTGCGTGCCAGCCTGGCCCTGTATAATAACGAGTATGACGTGGATATGCTTCTTACAGGTGTCGCAGAAATCGCCAGGGGAATATAGATTGTTGGCGTAACGCAAAAGTATTCCGCTATTAGTTTCCCGTCATTCATATTGTTGGAGAAATGACCCCTCACGATTCCATCCATATGATCAAGACCATTCAGGAGAAAGTTACCGGGAGAATTCTGGGTTATTTCAGAGATTTTTGGTTAGTTAATCACTAAGCCTTTATCAGGAGCGTGTGATCCCAGAGTATGCAGAGAGGATTTTGCTCACTACTCAGCGATTACCGTGTAGCCAAAATCCTAAAGAGTATTCCGATAAACCCGGGAAAATTAAGATACTGGACAAAATAGATCCAAAATAGAGGGCGGGAGTAAGTTATTCACACAAATTTTCTAGTCATAGTCCCTGTTTTCAAATGATTTTTGCAAAGCGTACGCTAGAAGGCACCCTGATTTTTCAGAGTCACCAGTTGGTACAGGTTAAAACTGAACGCAGCAAACATCATTTTGATATGAGTTCGAACAACCGTAGTCACGTGGGTATGAGAGGAATGGAACACATTCTTGATGACCGCGTAGGGTCTTTCACCGGGAGATCGTTTTCGTGAAATCCGTTTGTTTCTGATAATATCCCTGATACCAATCGGATGCCCTCTCACCCCACGTTGCATAGTTGCATCAAAACCCTTCGGTTCAACACCGAAATAACCCCGGTCCCGATAGACCACTTCACCTTCTTCTGACAGATCGATTCGGCTATCATGAACAGATGCAGTCGTTGTCTGAAGTGCCCGTATCAATCCGAAATCGCAGTCTTCTTTCGTGTGAAGTTTGAATCCAAAATAAGACTTGTTACCCTTTTTTGTCCAGGTACCTTCTTTGTTCCTCCTAGTTTTTGCTTCGTCTCCCCGAGGAGTATCTACAGATGCATGGCCTGGATCTGCTGTGATGAATGTCGCATCCTGGATCACACCTTTCCGTATCTTCAATCCCTTACCATCCAGTTGTCTTTGGAGTTCGTTCCAGATCGCTTTGTCTTTCCCGGTTTTTGATAATCGTTCCCGGAAATACCAGACCGTCGTGTGATCTGGAATCTTTTCGGGAAAGCCGAGAAATCTCAAAAACGAGATCTTGTCATTGGCCTGGCGTTCAAGTTCCGGATCGGATAACCCGTACATCGATTGAAGTACCAGTAATTTGATCATGAGAACGACATCGATATTGGGTCGCCCTCCTTGTTCTGTTGTATTTGTGTAAATCTCTCCGACTATCTCTCGAAATGGTTCCCATTCAATGAGGGTTGCCAGTTCTCCCAATCGGTCTCCGAGATCTTTTACTTGTTTATATCGCTCCTGTAACGCAAAATCAACAAGAGATTCCATATATTCTTTTCGAAGTTCTAAGATATAGTACTTCTGGCAGGGGGGTTATTCGGAATGTTCTAAATATATAGAGACTCTCCAATTAGAAAGTCCTGAGTAAAAATCTTTCCCCCATTTTCAGAAGT
>JBAXJR010000020.1:0-40532 GCA_037137755.1 Methanomicrobiales archaeon
GAAGCAAGGTTGAGGTTGGCACTCCGTTCTGCAAAGTCAGGGACATGGGACTGGGACTTCCCTACCGGGAAACTCGTATGGTCCCCGGAGTTCTTTGAACTGTTAGGTCTGTCCCCGGATGTCCCACCTTCTTTTGAAACATGGCTTGCAACGCTGCACCCGGACGATCGTAAACCGTCCATGGAGAAGATCGATCAGTCGGTACAAGATCACAAGGAACTCTGGAACGAGTACCGGGTTCTCCTCCCGGATGGGGGCCTGCGCTGGATTGGAGCCGCAGGCAGCACATCCTACAATGATAAAGGTGAACCGCTGCGAATGAGTGGGATATGTATTGATATCTCCGAACGCAAGCAGGCGGAAGAAGCGCTGCGGGAGAGCGAACAGCGTTTCCATTCAATGTTTGAGTCACACGATTCGGTCATGCTTCTCATCAATCCAGAAACAGGCGAAATTATCGACGCAAACCAGGCTGCAGAACGATTTTATGGGAGTTCTCACGAGGCATTCTGCCAACAAACTATCCAGGAGATTAATATCCTCACCCCTGAAGAGGTCTCCCGGGAGATGCAGAAAGCTATCCACGAAAAGAACAACTTTTTCATATTCCCCCACCGGCTGGCGAATGGTGAGATACGAACGGTAGAAGTGCACTCCTCTCCGATTGAAATGGGCGGCAAGACAATTCTGTTTTCTATTATCAACGATATTACCGACCGCAAACTGGCCGAGGATGCACTGCGGGAGAGCGAGGAACTATTACGAGATATCATTGAAAAAAATCCCATGTCAATCCAGATTGTGGACAGGGAGGGGTTCACGCTCAGGGTAAACCCGGCATTCATTCGGCTTTTCGGTTCTGTTCCTCCGCCGGATTTCTCGATTATTACGGATCTTGTGAAGAGTTACCCTGAACTTGAGAACCACATCTCACGGGTAAAAAGCGGGGAACCTGTTAATTTACCCGATATGAGCTTCAATCCGCACGATATCTATCCTGAATTGCCGGATGTTCCAACCAGGGTGCGGGCAATCATTTTTCCATTGAATGACAGGCACGGAAATCCACAACGTTTTGTTTTCATGCACGAGGACATCACCGAACGCAAGCGGGCAGAGGAGACACTGCAGCAGAGTGAGGAGTGGTACCGTTCAATCCTCCAGACAACCATGGACGGTTTCTGGGTCATCGATATATCTGACGGGAGGGTGATGGAAGTCAATGAGACCTACTGCCGGATGCTGGGCTATCCCCGGGATGAGCTTCTTACCCTGCATATCCCGGAAATCGACGCTCTCCTGACCCCTGCCCGGCAGGCAGAGATCATCAGGGATGTCATTGCCAGCGGATCGGCGGTCTTCGAGACACGGCACCTCCGGAAGGATGGCAGTGTCTTCGATGTCGAGATCTCCGTGACCTACCTCAACCGTGATGGCGGCAGGTTGATCTGTTTCTGCCGGGACATCACCGAGCGCAAACTGAGGGAGGAGACCCATGCATTCCTTGTTCAGAGCGGTTACCCTGGTTCCGGGGAAGATTTCTTTAATTCACTGGCCCGGTACCTTGCAGAACATTTGAATATGGACTACGTCTGCATCGATACCCTGGAAGGAGACGGCCTGACCGCTCAGACGGTTGCCGTGTACAACGATGGGAAGTTCGACATAAACGTACGGTATGCGTTAAAAGATACTCCGTGCGGAGTTGTTGTTGGAAAAACCATCTGTTGTTTTTCTGACGAAGTCTGCCGGTTGTTTCCCAACGATCCGGCACTTCAGGACCTCGGGGCCAGGAGTTATATCGGGACCACGCTCTGGAGTTCTGAAGGCAAACCCATAGGACTGATTGCGTTGATCAGGCGCAAGCCTCTGCAGAACCCCGAAATGGCGAAGGTAGTGCTCGATATGGTAACTATGCGGGCGGCCGGAGAGCTGGAGCGGAGGCTTGGGGAGAGGGCGCTGCAGGAAAGTGAAGAGAAATACCGGATGTACATCGACCATTCCCCAGAAGGGATCTTTATCGTGGATGAGGATGGCAACTACACGGATGTAAATCCGTCTGCATGTTTCATGCTCGGCTACAGCTGCGAGGAAGTTCTTGTTCGCTCCATCCGTGATATGGTACCTCCCGATCACCTGGCCAGTAGTCTCTCAAGATTCTCGAAGTTAAAGGAAACCGGAATGCTGATGGCAGAATCATTGCTGATTAAAAAGAACGGAGACCTGTTGCCGGTTATCTTAAACGCTGTCAACATGCCGGATGGAAAATACCTGGGTTTTTGCACAGACATAACCGAGCAGAAGCGGGCAGAGGGTATGCTCAGGACCTTAACAACCCACCTCATCCATGCCCAGAAGATTGGCCACGTCGGGAGTTTCGATTTCAACATCCCGGAGAATAAAGTTATATGGTCGGAAGAGATGTTCCGTATTTTCGGCCAGGAACCGCAGGCATCCCCCCTCTCCATCGAACAAGTCCGGAAGATGATCCATCCCGATGACCGCGAACTTCAGAGGGAACAGACCGAGAAGATCATGGAGACCGGGAGCTATGAATTTGAACACCGGCTCATCAGGCCTGACGGGGATATCCGGTGGATTGCCGGCAGGGCCGAGATGGTGGAGTATGATGCGGCGAATGCCCCGGTCCGCATGCTCGGAACGATGCAGGACATCACCGATCGGAAGCGTTTCGAAGAGGCTATCCGTGAATCGCGCCAGATCCTGGATACGATCATCAAAACTATACCTGCAAGGGTCTTCTGGAAAGATAAGGATCTAACCTTTCTCGGCTGCAACACCCAGTTCGCCCGTGATGCCGGCTTTGAAAAACCTGAGGATGTTATCGGAAAGGATGATTATACGATGGGCTGGTGCGAACAGGCGGAACTGTACCGGGCCGATGATCGTCTTGTTATTGAGAGTGGAAGACCCCGGCTCCTAATCGAGGAGCCGCAGACCACCCCCTCCGGAGAAAAGATCTCCCTCCTGACCAGTAAAGTCCCCTTGAAGAATGCAACCGGTGAGATTATTGGTGTCTTGGGAACCTATCTGGACATCACTGAACGAAAGCGGGCGGAGGAAGAGCTCCAGCGGACGAATAAAAAGCTTAACCTCCTTTCCAGCATTACCCGGCACGACATCACCAACCAACTCACAGTACTGATGGGGTATCTCACGGTCCTGGAAAAGAAACAGCCCGACCCCACACTCAGCGAGTATTTCAGCAAGGTCAAAACCACCGCAGAACGGATCTCCTCCATGATCCGGTTTACTCAAGAATACGAAGCGATCGGTGTGAATGCCCCTGCATGGCAGGAGTGCCGTACACTCGTAGACACTGCGGTAAAACAGGCCCTGCTCGGAAAGGTCATGGTGAAGAACGACATCCCTGCCGGTACGGAAATTTTCGCCGATCCGCTGGTCATGAAAGTCTTTTACAACCTGATGGACAATGCAGTGCAATACGGGGGAAAGATCACGAAGATCAGGTTCTGTGTTGAGGAATCCGGTGATGACCACATCGTTGCCTGTGAAGATGATGGCGAGGGTATCCGTGCAGATGAGAAGGAGATGATATTCGAGCGGGGATACGGGAAGAACACGGGCCTTGGTCTGGCCTTATCAAGAGAGATCCTGTCCATTACCGGCATAACGATCAAAGAGACCGGCGAGCCGGGCAAGGGAGCACGGTTCGAGATAGTGGTGCCGAAAGAGGCATGGCGGAGGAACCATTGATACAAATGATATTTCAGAGGGGTAAACCATGACGATACTACCTACATCAAATTCTGATACATTGGATGCAGGACAAGGCAACAGAAAGAACAGCGTCCCATCCCCATCGCTTGCAGACATGGAAAATGCCCTGATCTCGGTCGACCGGGTCAGGGCCATCAGGATCGTCCGGGATTCCTGCACAACCGGTTCCCCGTTCATGTGTCTTGAAACCCTCATCGTCCCGGCGCTTGAAGATGTGGGCCGGCGCTGGGAAACCGGCGAAGTCGCACTCTCTCAGGTGTACATGAGCGGACGGATCTGTGAAGAGATTGTAGACACCATGCTCCCTGCCGGGGACCCGCGTCGCGTGGACCAGCCAAAGATGGCAATTGCAGTACTCGAAGATCACCACACGCTTGGGAAACGAATAGTTCTCTCCGTGCTCCGGGCTGGTGGGTACGAGGTGACAGATTACGGTCACGGGGTCTCGGTTGACCAGCTCGTTGACCAGGTAACCCACGACAACGTCATCATCCTCCTGATTTCCACCCTGATGCTCCCTGCTGCCCTCAGGTCAAAGGAGGCAATTACCCGTATCAGGAAAATACAACCGGGTATAAAAATCATTGTCGGGGGAGCACCGTTCATATTCGATCCCCTGCTCTGGAAAGAGGTCGGGGCGGATGCGATGGGGCATGCGGCTTCTGAGACACTTGAGATCGTCAGGCGAATGGCTGCGGAGGTGCAGGGATGACAGGTTCCATGACGTCAATGCAGCGCACGCTTGATACGATGGAATTTAAAGAACCGGACCGGGTCCCGCTCTTTTTACTGTTCACGATGCAGGGGGCCAGGGAGCTGGGACTCTCGATCCGTGACTATTTTTCAAAGCCGGAGTATATCGCTGAAGGCCAGATGCGCCTGTTAAAAAAATTCCAGGGGGATTGTGTCAACCCTTTCACGTACGCAGCGTCTGAGATCGTTGCATGGGGTGGGGATGTCATATTCAGGGATGATGGCCCCCCAAACGCGGGGAAACCGATCATCATGACGAATGCAGATATCGATACGATTGAAGTCCCTTCAGTTGAAGATAGTCCCAGCCTTCTGTCCGGCCTGCGCACCATCGAACTGTTAAAGAAAAGGGTCGCTACTGATGTGCCCATCATGGGATCTGTCATCTCCCCCTTCTCACTCCCTGTCCTGCAGATGGGGTTTGAAGCCTACATCGAGCTGATGTACGGAGAACCTGACCTGTTCTGGAAGCTCATGAAGAAAAATGAGCAGTTCTGCGTAGCATGGGCAAACGCCCAGCTCGAGGCCGGAGCTACGGCAATCGGGTGTGCCGATCCTCTTGCATCACCGGATATGACTCCCACTGACCTCTACCGTAAGACCGGATTTATTGTTGCACAGCGTACAATTGCACAGATCAGGGGCGGTGTTGCAACCCACCTGGCTTCGGCACGGACTCTTTCGCGTATTGACGATCTGGCAAAAACCGGTACGATTGGGGTGGGGGTTTCCGCGTTTGATGATATTGGGGAAGTAAAACGGGCAATCAATGGCAGGATGGTCCTTATCGGTAACCTCAATGGCATTGAGATGCGGCGCTGGACCCCGGAAATGGCGGAAGCGAACGTGAAGGAAACCATTGCAAAGGCAGGCCGGGGCGGGGGATTCATTCTCTCGGACAACCACGGGGAGATTCCCTGGCAGGTTCCCGATTCTGTTCTCTTTGCGATCAGTGCTGCAGTAAAACAATGGGGTCGCTATCCACTCGACTGGGTGCCGGATGAAGGATAATTTCTGTATCCTTTGCTGCGAGAATATCAGGCCGGAGGTGGATGCCATACTTGCCACGGGTTCGTTATCCCGGGCCACCGTCAGATCATTTCCCTTCCATTGTGGCCATATCCCATCACTTTGGAAAACGGTCAGCGATCAGTATCGCGAACTTGAAGAGGCCGGAGCACGGGTCTACCTGTGCGGGTGCGGATGCGCCAATACACTTGACATTCCTCAGGAGGTCCGTTTGGGTTCATCCCTCATCTTCCATACATCAGGTGCATCCTTGTTCCTGCCGGAGGACCTTGTCAACAGTTACCTAAAAAACGGTGCACTGGTCGTCCTGCCCGGCTGGCTTTCCCGCTGGAAGCAAAACGCTCACTGTGACAAGCTGGACCAGGCAACCGCCCGGCAAATGTATGCAGAATCGATACGGGAAATCATTCTCCTTGATACGGGAACACATCCCGGCACTGCCGGGATTCTTACAGAGTTTTCTGAATTTATCGGGGTCCCGCCCAGGGTCATGCCTGTTGGAACTGATTATTTCCGCCTCCGGCTTATAGAACTCTACCTTACATGGCAGTGCGAACAGAAGGTCATAGGGTGCAGGACAGAGGTCCACGCTTTGGAAAAGAAAGTGGCGGATTATTCGATGGTATCAGACCTGACTTCAAAGATTATCGGAGCACATGATGAAAAGACTGTCGTCCTCCAGATGCTCGATCTCTTCTTCCTTCTCTTCTCACCTAAGAAAGCGAAATTCCTCCCGTTCCGCGATGGTGTTTACGAGGATGTTATCAGCATTCCACAGAGTGCAGATAATCAGGAACATGGGCTGGCACCGTTTCCAGAGTCCTCCGTCCAGTACCGGATCGCAAATACAGGTGACGGGTTCCAGTTCCGGGTGATGCATGATCAACAACAGCTCGGGATTCTTTCCATTGAAGGATTATCGCTGCCCGGATATCTGGATGAATACCTTAATCTCACTCACTTCATCAGCCAGGTCGCTGGCCTCTCGATTACGATTGCCCGGACGTACGAGGATCTGGAGCATGCTGTTACAGAACGTGAGGCCGAGATCGTTGAGCGGAGGAGGGCAGAAATGGCGGTGCAGATGGCGAATAAAAAGCTCAACCTCCTCTCTTCCATCACCCGGCACGACATCAACAACCAGCTGACAGTGCAGATGGGATACCTTTCGATGTTGAAAAAGAAGGAGATGGATCCCACTTCCAGTGGGTATTTCCAGAAAGTTTCCACCGCTGCTGAACGGATATCTGCGATGATCAAGTTCACCAAGGAATACGAGAGCATCGGGGTCACAGCACCTTCCTGGCAGGACTGCCGCATCCTCGTGGAAACCGCTGCAAAGGAAATCCAGCTCGGAGAGATCACCGTGATGAACGATCTCCATTCAGATTCAGAAGTTTTTGCTGACCCGATGATAGTAAAAGTCTTCTATAACCTGATGGATAACGCCGTGCGATACGGGGAGAAGATTACTATTATAGGGTTCTCTGCTGAGAAACGTAATGGGAATTTTGTGATCAAATGTGAGGACGATGGTGTCGGCATCGCTGCAGATGAGAAGGAGAAAATCTTCGATCGTGGATTCGGGAAGAATACAGGTATGGGGTTGTTCCTTTCCCGTGAGATCCTTGCAATTACGGGTATCATGATTACTGAGACCGGTGAGCCGGGCAAGGGAGCACGGTTCGAGATAGTGGTGCCGAAGGGTATGTGGCGGATGACTGGGAAAGATGCCTGATGACTGCAGGGAAGAAGACGCTTGGAGAGAAGAAATCAGACACACCGGCCTGCGAATATTCTTTGTGGGACAGCGAGGAGAAATACCGCCGCATAGTTGAAACTTCCCACGAAGGCATCTGGGCGATGAACGGGCAGTTTGTTACTACCTATGTCAATGAGCGCATGGCAGAGATGCTCGGGTACACTGTAAACGAGATACTCGGAAAAACGATCCAGTCCTTCATGTCGGGTGAAGACCTTGCCGACCAGCAGCAAAAAATCGAGGAGCGGATGCATGGACAACCCGGCTCCTATGAACGACGGTTCAGGGCGAAAGACGGGACTATTCTGACATTCAATGTATCAGCAACACCGATTATGGGTGATCAAGGCTCGTTTGAAGGCTCTTTTGCGATGCTGACCGACATCACGGCCCGGAAACGTTCTGAAGAGGAACTCTTAAAGAATGCCGAAGAACTCCACGCATCCTATGAGGAGATTACTGCAATCGAAGAGGAACTCCGGGCCAATCTGGATGAATTGACCAGAAAGGAACAGGAATTACAGGAGAGCGAAACAAAATACCGCACGGTCATTGAGCAGAGCCATGATGGCATCTTCATTGCCCAGGATGGCATCATCGTCTTTTTCAATACTTCCTTTTCCTCAATGACCGGTTACCCCGATTCAGAACTTGCAGGGCGATCCATAGCTGACATGATTGCCCCTGAAGACCGGGAACTGGTCATGGCCCGGCATCATGATCGGCTCAAAGGGATACTCCACTCCGAGGTGTACGAATTCTCGGTTCTTCATCATGACAGGATGAGCCGGATCCCGGTCAAAATGAAAGTCAAATCGGCAAACATCAGAGGAAAGCCGGCAACCATTGGTACGCTCCATAACATGACCGATGAGAGAAACCGGGAGAGAGCACTGCAGGAAAGCAGGCGCCAGCTTGACTCAATGGCCACCAACATACCCGGGGTTGTCTTTCGGTATTATGTTAACCCCGATGGGACATCCGGATTTGATTATATCAGCGGGCGCAGCCGGGAGATTCTCGGACTTGAGAATGACAAGGCCACGTTTGATAACCGATTTACCGAAGGAATAGTTCCTGAAAACCGTGAACGGTTTCTCAGTTCGATTCAGCACGCCGTAACAACACAAACCCTGTGGGAGTTTGACAGCCCGTATGTCAAACCCTCCGGTGAGAAGATCTGGGTTAGTGCAGTATCCAGCCCGATAATGGAACATGACCGGCTCATTTTCGATGGTGCTTTTTTTGACATTACTCAGCGTAAGCGTGCCGAAGTGGAACTTGTAAAGAAAAACGAAGAACTCAATGCCTCTTATGAGCAGATCGCAGCAGCCGAAGAAGAACTTCGTGGCAATCTTGATGAACTCACACGGCAGGAACGGGCACTGCGGGAGAGCGAAACGCAACTCCGGGCCACCCTTGAATCCACAGCAGATGGCATTCTCGCCGTGGACAATACGGGAAAGATGGTACTTGCCAGCCGGCGATTCGCCGAGATCTGGAAAATCCCACCATCTCTCATGGAGCGCGGCAATGACCAGGCAATGCTTGACTTTGTGCTGAACCAGTTGACCGATCCCGATGCATTTCTCAAGAAAGTGCAGGAGCTATACAATTCGGATGCAGTGGACATGGACACCCTCACCTTCAAGGACCGCCGGGTCTTTGAACGTTATTCATTCCCGATGATCCAAGATGGCGTCCGCATTGGCCGGGTATGGTCGTTCCGGGACATCACCGAACGCAAGAAGGCAGAAGATGAGATCGTTAAGAAAAACGAAGAACTCAATGCCTCATATGAGCAGATTGCAGCAGCTGAAGAAGAACTCAAAGGGCAGTTCGATGCACTCGCGGAAAGTGAACAGATGATCCGTGAGAGCGAAGGACGTGTCAGGAATAAACTTGAAAGTCTCCTGTCCCCGGGGGGAGATATCGGTAACTTGGATCTTGCCGACATCATCAATGTTCAGGAAATCCAGTCAATGATGGATGATTTCAATGCCCTGACGCATATCGGCATTGCGATTCTTGATATCAACGGGAAAATCCTGGTTGCCACCGGCTGGCAGGACATCTGCACAAAATTCCACCGGGTGAACCCAGAAACCTGTGCGAACTGTGCGGAAAGCGATACTCTCCTCTCAAGCGGGGTTGAACCGGGAACGGTCAAGCGCTACCGGTGTAAAAATAATATGTGGGACCTCGTGACACCCATTGTTATCGGGGGAAGCCATGTAGGTAACCTATTCCTGGGCCAGTTCCTGTTTGAGGATGAGTCCGTGAACGATGAACTCTTCCGCGCCCAAGCGGTGCGTTACGGATTTGATGAGCAGTCATATCTTGATGCACTTGACCGGGTCCCCCGGTGGAACCAGGAAACGATCGATACAGTAATGGCATTTTATACAAAGTTTGCCCGGATGGTTTCTACGTTAAGTCATAGCAATATCACGCTGGCCCGGACGGTTACTGAACGGGACACAACGCTTAACTCTCTCCTTAAGGTAAATCAAAAACTCAATGTCCTCTCCCAACTGACACGACAGGACTTAACCACCCAGATTTTTATCGTGAACAGCTTCCTTGAGATGGCAAAAAAACAGGCAAAAGGACAGGACGGGATTATTAAGAATATTGAGAGCGGTGAACGAGCAGTCCGGTCTATAAAAGAGATAACGGAATTTACCAAGGATTACCAGAACATGGGAGAAAAACCGTCGAGATGGCAGAATGTAAAACTGGCGTTTTTGTTAGGGCTCTCCCATATATCGATTGGCGAGATCCGGCACAGCCTTGAGACAGAAACCCTCGAAATCTTTGCCGATCCGCTGCTTGAAAAGGCGTTTCAGGGTCTGTTAGAAAACACCGTTGCACACGGGGGTCATGTCAGCGAAATACGGGTCTCGCACACGATCACACCGGACTGGGTCACGGTTATTTTTGATGACAATGGTATTGGTATATCTGCTGATAAGAAGGAGCGGATCTTTTTCCGCGGTGAAGGAGCACGTGCTTCCGTGCGTGGTCTCTTTTTTGTACAGGAGATCCTCTCAATCACCGGCATTATCATCCGTGAGACCGGCGAGCCGGGTAAGGGTGCAAGGTTCGAAATGACGGTGCCGAAAGGAATGTATCGATAATCTTTTTCCCTAGGCTACATTTCCATAGTTTCTTTTTTTATTTCACTTCTTACCCTCTTTACGTCCCATAAGGGGCAGGAGAGAAAAGAAATGTCTGATTTCGTACAGAAGGCAAATGTCAAGCGGTCGGTCCGTACTCTTACGACCAAGATTGCTGATGTTGCAGCCTTAAACACCCTTGTACAGGGTGTCATCGATACCAACGCATTCCAGTGCGTGGACCACCTTGTAGCCGGTGAGACTCATCCCGGTACCAGCCGTGGAACACAGTCATTCGGTATCCGTGTGGTCTATGAGAACCCGACAACCCTGAAGAACATGGGTAATGCCACCGCAAAGGCATCAACTGTTGCAGGTTATACCGCAGCATCGACCGCACTTGTGGGAAACACTGCTCTTGCGACCGCAATCGGCGGGACTGCAATCCAGGACACTGAAAATGAAGGGTATTCCATCTCGCTGAACTGCCATGATGCAAACGGCGAAGATTATACCGTCACGTTCACCAGGAAGGCCGTCACCATTTCGTCCTACGAGGACAATGCGATTGTCGCCCGCGAAAAGATCGTGCTGCATTTTCTACATTAGGCACTTTCTACAGTTAAGGAAAAAACACGAAGATTATACGTAATTCGAATTACGTAAGCACGTGTTTTATTTAAGGTCTCTGGACTTTATCCGAATAAAAGTCAACCCGTATTTTTGAGGTTTCTCGGGGAAATCCCGTTATTTTCAAAATCCGCACGTATCTTCACAAGCCATTTTCAAAATTTCACGTAAAATATTGGTTCTTTTTTTTAATGGATTTTCCAGATTTTACAAGTCTAATGTACTATCGAAATACCCATCAGTGAGACAGGTATACCTGCTATGTATTCAACTGCATTTTCGGGTAAAAACTGGATACAGGTTCCGATCCCATAACAATTGTGGTTATGTGAAAAGTGACGGACAATTTTCTTTGGAAAGGTGAAAAACCTCCGGTTTAGTATCCTTATGAAAATCGGTGTCACGCATCCCCAACATCCCACGGAGCTTATCTGACATCATAATTGTTGTTCGGCCTTTTTGTATGTCTACATAAGCGGTCATATTCTCCCCAAACATCCTAGCAATATCTTCTTTTAAACGATATCTTTTATTCACCTTTACAATCAGGCCGGCTGTTTTCAGGAGATAAAAATCAGATCTTGTATAGCCATGAATTGTTTTCAACACACTGAACGGCACATGTGACGAATTAAACACAGTTACAACCAGAATCCATAATAGAAATCTGTATCTAAACGCTCCCATCCCCTTGATTGGGGACGTAGTTCCACTGGGGCCACGTGTTTTCCTTACCGGTGGTCCCTGGTTCCATCCTCTGTTATTCCGGTATTGCGGATCGCATAACGGCGTTTTCATGCTGATTTCTCCTCCTTCCCTGTCCTGGTGAGATAGTACTCCTCTATTACCCACTCACCACTCTTAACGAACACTTCAATCGCAATCTGGCGGTGGAGATCACTTGGCAGATGGTCAAGCAGTTCTCTTGTGATTTTTCGTATCATGATGTTGTCTCCTATAACCTGAATTAAGCAATATTTCCGCGTATTATCTACTTTAGAGCCTTCAATAGGCCCCGTATAAAAACAATGTTAACAAGTACTGCTATATAAAATGTTCGATTAAAGACCTCTAAATGGATAATGCAATTACATATGGAGTCGGATTAAATTTTCGGGGTGTAAGGATCGGCCGTTGTAAAAACCGGCGATTATCCAGAGCCAATTACATATGAAAACCGATCATGCATAGGGACTTCGACACGCGCAGAAAGCTGATTTGATCTCATGTAAAAAAGGTGAAATTTAAGGAGATTTTTCCAATAATTGGTGACTCGCCACACGGTCATCTTGCATAATCACGTTCAAAATTCCAGGGTCTAAAAAAATTATCGAATATTAGAAGTTAAGAGGTTGAGTTTTTGGCAAGAGCTGGTAATTCCATCTTTATCTTCTCCATAATTGCCTTGTATACAGGGTGATCTTCGATCGCTGTCACTGCGGTTGAGAGGTCGGTAGTTGCCTCGCCGGTGAGCGGCCTGCCACACGTATTACAGAATTCCTGCGTGGGTGCATTGATGGTATTGCAGTAGAGGCATTGTCGTGCAGCCATGCTGCTTGCCTCGGTATCCTTTGTCCTCTTGATTCCATGGATGGTAAATATTTCATCGTCGATGGTCTTGTTCGTGAGGTGAGCATAGGTAGCAAGCATCTTTGTCCCTTGGTGCCCCCAGCAGATCTGTTTTATTGTGCTATCATGGTACCCCTCCTCATGCATGTGAGTCACACGGGTATGCTTGAAGAGGTGCGGATGTATTGCCTTCTGAATCCCTGCCCGTTTCGCGATCTTTTTGATCTGTGCAGATAACCCCGCATACGTTGTCGGAGTATTCCGATTGGACACGAACACGAGCCCCTCAGGCTCGATGGGGAAGGGATAATCATTTTTCCATGCAGAAAGATACGGCACAGCAATAAGGAGCCTTACATAGCGAGGGATACCCGTCTTGAAATCGACATTAACCTGGGCACCATACTCATCGAACTTCACCATGTTCCAGGTGAGTCCGCCAATATCACCGATCCGGAACCCTCCCTCGTAGAGAACTGCAATCATGGCGCGATCGCGGCTGTTCAGGCAATGCTGGATCATAGCCTTGATCTCATCACGGGTAATAAGTTCATCGGCAGTAACGGTCATATTATCAATAGCCGGAACTTTGATCTTCCGGAGTTTCTCGAGGGATACTGATGAATACGAGTTCTCTATTAGCCACGTATAAAACCGCTTAAGTAACCCGATATGGTCCCTCAGGGAGTTCTGGGTGTAGGGTGTGCCGTACCGGGTCTTCGCTTCCTTAATGCGTTCAATCCCCGCGTAGAGATCAAGAATGGTGTTCTGGGTATACGGTCCGATCCGGGTACGCCATATGGTAAGGATGTAGATCAGCTTTCTTTCGCGAATATCACAGATCCCCTCTGTCGCCTTCAGTTCCGTTGTGTAGAGTCGGATCAGCTGGTGATCTTCCCTTAATATTTGCCCCTCTTCTAGGGCGCGATTGAGGGTATGATCGGCATACTCGGGTTTGTCCTTATAAAAGGGCTTGTCTTCCCGCCGGGGAGCTCTCCGGGGGATATCAGATTCTGGCACGTTATGTTGATACGGGAGCCTATTCTTAAAACTTGCGTTGAAAAGATCCCACCGCGGAACGGGGGATGCAGAAGGGATTTTAACTTTAAATAGGAACGCCCCGGCCGGGATTTGAACCCGGGTCAAAAGCTCCGCAGGCTTCTAGGATGTCCACTACCCTACCGGGACACTGGCGTTATCAGACTATGATCTGACTCAATAACTTCGTTTTCATGGCTTAAAAACATGTGCATCAATAGAAATTCAGAAATTTACGCGTTTAAAATTTTACATTCAAGAACATTCATCACGCAAAACGTTGACATATAAATAAGCCCGGTTTAAACGGAGCAATTTCCAGTCCGGCCTTGTAGAGGTGAATTCAGATGTCTGATGCAGAAGAAACCATGCCCCGTCTCTTTACGTATGAGCATACGGCCAGAAGATGGGAACTCCTTGTCCGTATATTTTACAGTATTGCAATAGCAATTGTCCTCATTGTGTATGGATTCATTGCAGGAATTCTAATGTTTATCCAGTGGTTCGTGATCCTCATTCTAGGCAGACGCAGTGAAGGCCTCTCTGATTTCATCCGTGGGTATCTTGAATATCATGTCCATGTGCTGTCGTATACTTCGTGGATGACCGATAAGCGACCAGGGATAATGCCAAAGTCGGTAAAGATTTTTGAAGAAACACCCCCGGAACAATAACGTTTACATAACAGGTTACCAGCGCGGGGATCCGGCATCACTTGTTAAGGAAATACACCTTTTTTCCCCTGATCCCGGAAGCCCCCCATGTCATGGGGCACTTTTCTGATTGACAAGAAGAAACAAATTTACCTGTTCATCATTGCTATACGTACAACGAAAGCATTCAGGAGCATTGACAAGGTTATGGAGGTCTCAAACAGGGAGATTGCGTCAAAGTTATTATTGATCAGTGAACTTCTGGAAATTACCGGAGACAATGTCTTTAAAATCCGTGCATTCAACAGGGCTGCGGACGTCATTGAACGTATCAATAACCCTGCAGCAGTAATGAGTGAAGAGGAACTCAATTTGGTCCCGGGGATAGGCCCGGCGATTGCAAAGAAGGTGCGGGAGATCGTTGCTACAGGTACCTGCAATGAACTCGAAGAACTCCGTGCAAAGGTACCACCATCACTGGTAGAACTTCTTAACCTGGAGGGGGTCGGCCCAAAAACTATTTCAGTTCTCTGGAAAAAAATGAATATCCAGAGCATCGGGGACCTTGAGAAGGCGGCCAGTGGTCGTCGCATACGGTCTCTGAAGGGATTTGGTGAGAGAAAAGAACAGGGATTTCTTAAGTCAATTGCTCTTTATCGTGCGGCTGGCGGACGGATGAACAGGGCTGATGCAGAAGCAGTTATCAATAGGCTTGCAGGATCCTTCCTACCGGGAACATGGGTGGTTGCCGGGAGTTATCGCAGGGGAAAGAGCACGATAGGAGATATTGATATCGTTACTACAGAATCCCCGTCCTTCATCAATCCAAAACTCAAAAATAGTGCGGACGAAATGATCGATGAAGGTGAACGCCGGACATCTGTGCGTGTCCTGGGGCAGCGGGTCGATATCAGGTTCACCCATGAACGGCAGCTGGGTTCCATGCTTATCTACCTGACAGGGTCAAAAGAATTCAATATCCGCCTCCGGGAGATTGGAATCGAAAAAGGCCTGAAGGTGAACGAATATGGTGTAGAAGAAAGGGTAGATGGAAGGCTCCATGAATTCTCCGCTGAAAAAGATATGTTCGCATTCCTGGGAATCCAGGATATTGTACCTGAACTACGTGAAAACCTCGGGGAAATCGAACTTGCAAAAAATTACCAGTTGCCACAGTTAGTCGGACCGGCTGATATACGGGGAGATCTCCATATCCATTCGGATTGGAGTGACGGGACGCTTACATTGGAACAGCTGGCGACCAACGGTGAGGCACTTGGATATGAATATATCCTCTGTTCTGATCATTCTGCAACCCTCGGTATCACCCACGGTCTTGATGAAGAACGATTGCAACAACAATCCCATGAAATTGAACGGGTGAACAGGATGGGGGGGGCCTGCACGCTGCTGCATGGCAGCGAAGTTGACATCCTCTCGAATGGCTCACTGGGACTCCCGGACCATGCTCTTTCTGACCTGGACATTGTTATTGCCTCTGTTCATTCCGGTCTGAAAGAGGAACGTGACTCAATGACCCGTCGCGTGATCAGGGCTGTTGAGAATGAAAACGTGGACATTATCGGGCATCCCACGGGCAGAATCCTGGGCAAACGGGCTGCATTTGAAATAGATATGGCAAGGGTAATCGATCGTGCCAGCGAAACAGGTACGTCACTCGAATGTAATGCATCTCCCTGGAGGCTTGATCTCGATGATATGGATATCAGGCATTCGATAGACAAGGGGGTTCGCATTTCACTTGGCACTGACACGCACCATGAGACGGAATTTTCAAACATGCGTTATGGTATTACCATCGCCCAACGGGGCTGGTGCAGTGCCAGGGACATTTTAAACAGCCTTACATTGCAGGATCTCCTGGACTGGGCATCCTAAAAAAATGGTAACAGACCAATAATAACAATCAATTAAGGAGTGAGTGAATAATCAATAAGGTTCCGGAACACGGTATGAACTTTATTGCCTCGATATCAAATGGAGGAGAGAAAATAAGTACTACCGGAGGTCACGGTTTTGATTTACTGGATATATGAAGGACTTATCGAACGTCAGCTCTCGCTCCTTCCGGCCAATATCTGCGTAATGATCACCGAACAGGATATGCAGGACGCCCCTGATAAGATCCTTGCCTGTACCAGGTGGTGTATTGATATTTCTGAAGGGGTTGCCGCAAGGGCACCCGAATGCGAGGTCGAGGATAGTGCCAGGGGAACTGATAGCTGTGGCCGGGACGACCATGCCATCAAGGGCCTGACATTCCATATCAGTACAAAGGAAAATTCGTCGATTGAAAAATATTTGCCGGTAATCAGGAGAATCGGAGATATTGCTCACCTGGTCATCCATTACAGGGAACATACTGAAGAAAGTGGTGCGGGTCTTTTTGTTACTGTTGCTGTCGGGAAAAGCGGGCGGGAAGAAATAACAGAATGTATCAAATCAATGGCCCGGAGCCATGTCCCGCCTGAGCAGGTGGACGAAAAGCTTCTCGAATCATGCCTGACATTCAAATATACTCCGGATTTTGTGATAAAAACCGGTGGCGACCACCTGACCGATTTCCTGATATGGCAATCGGTGTATTCTGAACTTTTTTTCTCAGATATTAACTGGAAATATTTCCGGAAAGTAGATGTCCTCCGGGCACTCCGTGATTACCAATCCCGGGTCAGGCGTTTTGGGAGGTAATTTCCGGTTTCTATCCGTTGTGAATAGACACGTATCGCACGGAGCAGATCAATTTTCCGAAACATCGGCCAATAGGGAGCTGAAAAATATACAGCACTTTCATGCCCGTTCGCAAGCCACGGCAGAAAATTGGAGGTCCTGCATTCATTTCCAGTCCGGATAATAAGATCCACAGGGGGTAAATCACTCCCATCGTGGAGATGTGATTCAACCATTGAACGTGTAATATCTTCTGGATTACAGGTGCCGTCCCTTATTTTTGTTAGGATTCGCCGTGCTGCATGAAGGATCTCATTCCTGCCCCCGTATGCCAGGGCAATCGTTAAGAAAAAATCATTATTCTCTTTTGTGGCCTCTTCAACAATCTCGATCACCGCTTTTAAATCATCTGGCAGGAGGGTCCTGTCCCCGACCATCCTGACTCGGATCCGGTATTTTGACACCCGGTCATCGGTCAGGACACTTAAAAATTTCTCTTTAAAAAGTTTAAAGAGGGATTCAATTTCTATCGGGTCCCGGTTAAAATTTTCCGTTGAGAAGGAATAGAGGGTGATATGGGTGATCCCCAGTTCATGCACCCAGTCAAGGACTTTTTCTGTGACGTCTGCTCCGGCCCGGTGCCCATCCGCTGTATCAAGACCTGAATTCCGGGCATATCTCCGGTTCCCGTCCTGGATAATAGCAATATGACGGGGTCTGTAAACACACTGGCGTGTGAGCTGGGCTTCGTACAGGGGTTCTAATGCAGATCTCAGGCTCAAATTGGTGTCACCTCGACGATAATACCCCTGTCAGGGTACCGTTCAATAATAGAACAGTCCCCGGAGAGCGTTTCCGCATATGACCGGAGAATCCTCCATGACAGTTCAACATGGTCACCCAGATCTTCGTAGGTTCCCGCCTTCAGGCGCTTAAGCCATTCGCGGTCTTTTTCATGGGGGGCGAGGTTGCCATAAATAATCGTCCCGTCACGGGTAACATGGTCAAAAGTTCGGGCAGTATTCCTTGCAACCCGGATTAACCTTTTTCTGAGCTGGACTGAATCCTTGAACGAGGAAGAACAAAAATGGACCTTGTCCTCCTTGCTGATTTGCGATGCCCATTCTCTTGCGCCCTCGATTGCGTTATGAAGACCATCTTCAAGCATATAGCTGCGTTCACGCATCCCATCAGCATTGTGATCCCCCCACTCCAGCTCGTTAATATTGAGGAAGTCAAGGAAGGGAAGTGCCGGGTTCAGGAGACCGACTTCGGGAAGTGCGGGTACTTCAAACCCAATATCGAACCCCATCTCCTTGGCTTTTATGGCTGATACTACATACTCACTTGAAAGGACCTGGTCCCAAATCTCCACGGGTGGGTGAAGCCGGATTTCATCGACAATACCTGCCAGGCTTGTGAGCATGTCCTGGTCTGGTGCAATCCCGGTATAAAGGTGTATCTGGTGTTCCGGGCCGAATTCTTCTTTCAATCGTGAACAATAGGTAATTACCCTCTCCGGACGAGCGAGCGGTTCTCCACCAGTCACCCCGGTCCCGAGGGCACTCATGCGGTGTGCTACTTCAATTGCCTGCTCGGGGCAGTCCACCACACGCTCGTTGGCATAGGTCAGGTCTTTTCCTTTTCGTTCACCCGACAGCGGGCAATACCAACAGGTACGATGACAGATACCGGTAACAAAAAGAACCATTTTGGCTCCTTTTTCACAGATACGACAACCTCTGCTGAGATTACTTTTTATCTTATCCCGCCGTGGAGGAATTTAGTTCACCAGCCTGTTATACAAATTACCCTGGGACAACCGTGTGCACCCCGAGAAACACTTACCTTATGGGTACTGAAATCAGGATCCATGACATATTCCGGTTTTAGTAGGAGGAATATCGCTAAGGACTTTACCTACACTATTATGAAAAGAGGATGATAATCGTTCGCCATCTGCTAATCATCAGGATTCTTTCCCGGGTTTTTAGTGGAATGAGGCAATCCTGAAAGATTAGTATATGCTAAGTTAATTGCCCCATTCTCAACCGGCAGCATGGTACATTGCAGGAATCTTCTCTGCGAAACTGGCTGTTGTGGATACATTCCCTAAATTGATCCGGTAGTTAGAAACATAAGATACTGGTGCCGGGACAAATGATTGTGTTGCGTTCCGGGTGGACGCCTGTGCAATGAGAGTCCGGGTGGCCAGATTCGTCTGATTAACAGAGCCTGTATTCGGGTAAATCCGGGCAACGCTACTTTTCACCGAAATTGGGGGCCGGGTAAGATTCTTAAGGTATTGCCAACCTGTGGAAGTGGGTTTCGTTGCAGTGACTGAGGTTGAACCGGAATTTGTGAAGGCCTTTAAGCAAACATTCGTGTTCGGTTGGGACAGGGTAAGATCGCTCCACCCTGCACCATTGCTGCTTATAAAACTCTGACCTGAGGAAGCTGTTGCTTCCGAGGAATACCCGTCTATTGGCAATTCTATCGCAACAGGTGTAGTCCATCCGGCGGATACTACCTTGACAGCGACTGAGAACCGATCACCCTTTTTAAGACTGACCTGATTATCGAGACGGATAGTATGGTACCCGGGAAGACTGATAGTCCCGTTCTGTTCTGATACATAACCACTGGAACTAACCGGTCCGGTATCCGGGTTCAGGAACACTTTTACCTCATATTCGGTATTCGTTGCCGATGTATAGAATCCAACTGCCTTCAACTGTTCATTTCCAACCGAGGTGAAAACATTTGCATAGTATGCGGTATCACTACCGAACCCGAAATTTGCGACCCAGCCTAGTGGATCGTACTGGTATACCCGCGAATAGTTATTTGGTGACTCGGCAGTAAACATCGCATTGTCCCTGCCAATACGGGTATCGTAATATGAGATATAGAAATACCCTGCATCCCCCCACGTCGAGCCCCAGCTGTTTCTTGCGATAAATGCGCCGTTACCAGGGGGAGGGTTATCAAAATTACCGGATGAATAACCGTCGTCCCACCCTACGATATCAATTGCATGATTAAATCCGCCAGACCCTGAATAGTAATATGACGCGGTACGTTGTGAATAGGAGGAGGCTTCATACCGTAATGTAGAATATACCGCACCATATTGTCTGACCGCGGATTTAATCAGGTCGTTGTCCAGTGGTTCTCTCCGGGTAGGAATGAAAAATACTTCCTGGACATGTTTTTCAACAGGGGCACCGGATGGTGAAATTGAATTGCCATAAGAATACGGGTCGGCGGTCTCGGACACCGGACCTGACCATCTGGTAAGATATGCAGTTGCCATAAAATCATTGCCACCCAGGTTAATGGGGACACCGAACCCGTGCAGGTTTTTTTCATTATTCTCAGAAAAATCATACCGTTCCCCTGGCAACAGTGATGATTCAAGCGATCCAATCGATGCAAATGCCCAACAATTCCCATCCTGCCCCTGGTTTCTAATTGGGCTAAGTTTCCCTAGTGTACGGAGATCATAGCGGTCAGAACTCGCGGCGGCGACTACTAAAGTACCAGTAGGTTGCACACTCCCCGCACTTCTCTGCAAAACATAACCGACAACTTCAGGACCATTAATGCTGTTGCCCCAGTTAGCAGAATCGGATGCCCCGGACAGGTCAACCGGTGCAGGGATCAGCCCAAGCCCGTGCCCTCCCTGGTTTTCATACGGTTCAGCTGACCGGGTATGTAACCAGTTATTATAGGCAGAACTAAAAGGCGCAATACAGGTATAATCCGCCTTTACCATCACAGGAAGTGCCGGTGCAGCACTGGCTGTAAATGCACACGAAAATCCTGCAAGGAGGATGGTGATTAGAAATAATGATAGTGTTGCACGAATTTTCATAGATACCTCTTTTCCCTTTTTTTTGTTACCATATAACCACGATTTGTATTGATAAATCTGGAATTTCCCGTTTCTGTGTAATAAAGATTGAATATATAATGATATTATACCCGAAGGAATTGACAGAACCAGGAGGTTATAGTATCGACCGATAAGGTACGAACATCCAGTTAAATCTCAATCCGGACTCTTTCACACCGGAAAAAATTAGTTGATGGTATTCTTCCGAATCTTTGATGCGGCCAGTTTTTCGATTGCACCCTGATCAACCTCCCGGGATATAACCAAGTCACCGGCCTGGACTGCATTCTCAAGGAATGACTTTCCAACAAGGTTTCTTACAATCAGGGTGGTGTACCCTTCAGGGCTCCCGACAGAGCCTGCGGAAATATCAGAGAAGAGCGCGGTTGTATCAGTGCAATGATGGCATCCTGTCCGGACAGCGTCATCAAGTTCTTTCATAGGGAATGAAAAAGTGCTCCCGTCTTTCATAGTCACTTCGAGTTTTCCCCGGATATCGAGTTTCTTAATTTCCCACGTGGCAATATTGTGCTCTGATTTGAGCTTGTTCCCCATTAGTGCCTCATAGTCAAAACTTTCAGTACAAAATAACCCGATGACCAGCCTGATGGAGCGGGCGTACGGTTTTAGCAGGTCATTTTCAGAGGACCTTATCCTCGATATAGCCTGCACAGCGCACGGTACTCCGACAATTGCAATTTTACTGTATTTCCGGTTGACAACCGCAGTTTTTAGTGCCGCAAGAAAAGGAACCCACCAGCTGTACCGGCTCCCGGCCTCGTGTAACAATTGTTCACGGGAAGTAATAACGACTGATACGGGCCGCATTGTAAACCGGTCTTCACCAATGGTGACAATGGCATCAATCATCCCGGTATCAAGTGCATGCGCAAGAATTCCAGTCACCGCTCCACCGCTTTGTCTTCTGGGTATATCCCTGGTTGTTTTCGCTGCGATAAGGTCAATATAATTCCCAAGCGTTTCTGTAGCCTGGGGAACGGTCCTGGGACATACTGCGTAACACGCACCGCAGGCTACACCGTCGGTTGCCTGTTTACAATATCCGGACTGTACAGGGGTTGAAGTATCGCCATTTTCACAGAAGGTAATTGAATCGGCCGGGCATACTGCGACACAGCCACCACATCCCGAACAGCTCCCGGTTTCCCATACTTCTTTTTTTAAGTCCTGGTATGTTTTCTGTTCCATTACCACCACTACTCCCATGTATACTTATTCGCGAATGGCCGGGCACTAGCCGGGGATATACGCGTGTAATCAGAGTTTAGAAAAGGAGCGGTATCAATTCCGAATTTTTTTGCGAACTCATGGATCAACGGGGTTATCCGGGTAATTTCCTCTCTGGTACACGGATCTTTCTTTGTTCCAACCCCGAGACAATCATCGCCGATCTCGCCCCTGATAATGATCTCTCCCCCATGGATGCCGCTCCCGATACCTCGTTCATCGTTCATCGAATCCGGGAACCGGCGGAGCACAAGGATGAGGCCCCCTGCCATGTATTCACCGAGGAACGACCGAGCCGAACCACCGAGTACCAGTACCGGGCACTTGTCAAGGTATTGCTTCATGTGGATGCCGCCCCGGTAACCGATAGTATCACGGACAAATACTTTTCCACCCCGCATACTATGGGCAACTGCATCACCTGCACTTCCGTGGATGGCAATAGAACCTGCATCCATCGTATTACCTGGTGCATGGTCAGCATTCCCATGCAACGTAATATCAGGCCCGCTCATGAACATCCCGAGGTCACCCCCGGCCACACCATGGAGTATCAGTGATACTTGGCCTTTTAAGCCATCAGCGATGAATCGCTGCCCCATAATGTTTCTGATGGTGATCTCCTTTGCCCCATCAAGTACGGCTTTCCTGATCTGCTGGTTTAACGGGGTATAATGGAGCTCTTTTGCATCGATCTCGACAGTTTTCATTCGGTTCACGCACCCACGGATTTCACATCAAGCACGGTCATAAGCGCTTCATCAAGCATGTAACTTCTCAAACGGTCCCTGTTACCCCGGAGACTCTCGATACTGTTGATTCCTGCGGCCCCCATCAACTCAGCCAGTTCATCAGTCCAGCCATGGATGAGATTGACTACCTGTTTTGAACCGATCTCAGGGTCGAGCCGGCTCACTAAATCAGGCCGCTGTGTCGCAATCCCCCATGCACAGACACCACGGTTGCAGGTCCCACATACCCGGCATCCAAGGGCAATAAGCGCAGCAGTGCCGATATAAACCGCATCTGCCCCGAGTGCAATGATTTTCGCGACATCTGCACTCTCACGGATCCCCCCACTCGCGATAATTGATACCTCATTCCGGATACCCTGCTGGCGAAGTTTTGCATCGACACTAGCAATAGCTGCTTCCACCGGTATCCCCACATGGTCCCGGAACACCCGTGGTGCAGCACCAGTACCACCACGGAAACCATCGATAACAATTGCATCTGCTGATGACCTGGCGATACCTGCTGCTATGGCGGCTGAATTATGGACCGCGGCGATTTTGACAAAGACCGGTTTTTTCCACTCGGTTGCTTCCTTTAAACCCCGGACAAGTTGCTTGAGGTCTTCGATACTGTAAATATCATGATGGGGGGCCGGGCTGATTGCGTCGCTTCCTTCCGGGATCATACGGGTAACGGAGACCTCCTTATTGACTTTTTCTCCTGGGAGGTGGCCACCTATCCCTGGTTTTGCTCCCTGGCCGATTTTTATTTCTATTGCAGCGCCACGTTCAAGGTAATTGATATCCACACCAAACCGGCCCGAAGCAACCTGCACAATCATGTTGCTCTGGTAGGGGTAGAGGCTCTCATGGAGCCCACCTTCACCGGTTCCCATGAAGGTCCCGATTTCGCTCACCGCTTTTGCAAGGCTGGTCTGGGCATTGAGGCTGATTGCACCATAACTCATATGCCCGATCATAATCGGGGTCTCTAATTTGAGATTCGGAACGAGGGTCGACATAAGCTCGACATCCCTGTTTTCTCTGGTTAGTAGATCGAGATGTGACGGTTTCTTACCCAGGTATGTCCGTAACTCCATAGGTTCGCGGAGGGGGTCGATACTTGGGTTCGTCACCTGGCATGCATCCAGTACGAGTCGATCGAAGATCACCGGGTACGGGAGGGCATTGCCCATCCCGGCAACAATAATTTTTCCTGTACGTGCCTGGTTGAAAATCGCTTCTTTCACCTCGGTCGTCCAGAGTGGGTGGCTCCTGTAGTCAACAGGTCTCTCCTCGATAGATATCGCGTCCCGCGGGCACATTGCAAGACACCGGTGACACGCAACACAATGCCTGGGATTTACCCGGACAACGCCGTTCTCCATCCGGAATACACCGTAGGAACAGTTCTCCACACAACGTGCACAGGCCATACACTGCTCCTGGTCAATACTCACCCGGAATTTCATCGGTACAGTGCCGATGCTCATGCGATCAGCCTCCCGATTACGGGCGATCCTGCCCTTGGCATTATAATACGTTCAACATCAGGTTCCATTGTCCTGATTGCCGCTTCTTCACTGGATATATATAACCTGTTGCCATATTCCCCGGAAACAAGCGGGCGTAGTTTTATCCTGTCCGTGAACCCGACTATTGAGTTTTCATTTGCCACAACAATTGCAAACGGGCCGTTCATAAGCGCCGGACCATAGGTCAGTCGTATCGCGGTATGAAGCAGGCGTTCCTTTTCAGGCATGCGATCAATTTCATCCCAGAACGGGGGTGCCAGAGCCTTTACCGCCATTTCAGCAGATAAACCGTGTCTGCGGACGAGAAGGTCAACAAGGTATGCGACCACTTCGGTATCGGTGAACATCGTGCATTGGTACCCATAGCTTTCAATATAGCGCCGGTTGGTACCGTACGAGGTAATTTCACCATTATGGACGACACTCCAGTTCAGGAGATTGAACGGGTGAGCACCTCCCCACCATCCGGGTGTATTCGTCGGGTACCGGTTATGGCCAAGCCAGATGTAGCCTTTATACTCATGAATTTTATAAAAATCGGCTACATCCTCCGGCCATCCGGAAGCCTTGAATACACCGATATTTTTGCCGGAAGAAAAAATCAGGACGCCAGGCATCGTCGTATTCACTTTCATGACAATATGGGTCACGATATCTTCTTCGGGTGCGGTACTGCGGGGCATCAGTGTTGCATCAGGTTTGAAGAAATACCTCCAGGGTGTGTGGACTTTCCTGATCTTTGCGTGGTCACTAGTGGGAATCTCTTCATCGTGGACAACCGTCCCCCATTCAGATAGCAGGCTGTCAACAGAACCTTTGGATTCATGAATATTGTCAAAAAAAACATGAATCGCATAGTAATTCTTAAACTCGGGGAACACGCCGTATGCTACATAACCTGCCCCCTCACCGCTGCCCCGTTCGTCCATTCTGGAGAGGGCCTGCCTGATTGAGGTCCCATCCATCAATTCGCGTTTCCTGTCAATTACACCAATTATGCCACACATTGTTACCACGTTACGCCCTGCTGGCTGATTATTATAGGGTTGACTATAATTTGATTTGCTCGTTGATAAATCTCATAGATAGGGTGCAGTTTACTTCCATCGAGTTACTACTCATATGTATCGGATTTTTAGGTGCAGGGATTGGATTTGTGCATCAGATAGGCTTCATTTACTATAACTGCCAGAGATGGAAATATCCTTCCACCTTTAAAATCTACCAATTTGAAAAAATACGATTGTATTATAGCCTGTTTCTAAAAATAGTCAATATTATTTGTTAATGGTTGGAAAGCAAGGTAAGTAAATATAAATAATGTCAGTGTTTAGTTATTCATAATGACAAGCAAGAAAGATGTTGACCAGATGCTCGAGCGTATCGATGCAGACCTTGTAAAGTTTGTACGCCTCCAGTTTACCGATGTGCAGGGGCAACCAAAGAATGCCGCAATACCTGTTGAACAGGTAGAGAAAGCTCTCACTGAGGGGATCTGGTTTGACGGTTCTTCCATAGAGGGCTTCACCCGCATTGAAGAATCAGATATGCTTTTAAAACCTGATACAGCGTCGTACACCGTTCTCCCCTGGAGATCTAATGATACCCGTGTTGCACGGTTCGTCTGCGATGTATATACGTACGGGAACAAGCCATTCGAAGGAGACCCCCGGTATATCCTGAAAAAGACAATGGATGAAGCCGCAAAGATGGGTTTCTCCTTCAACACAGGTCCTGAACTTGAATTTTTCCTGTTCAACATGGTGGATGGAAAACCATCAACACAGTTCTCTGACCAGGGCTGTTATTTCGATCTTGCCCCGAATGACAAGGGGGAGAACGTCCGCAGGGAGATCGTGATGGCACTCACCGAGATGGGATTTGAGATTGAGATGTCCCACCATGAAGTAGCTGCAAGTCAGCACGAGATCAATTTCAAGTACCGGGACGCGGTCACCACCGCCGATCAGATCATGACCCAGAAATTTGCAACAAAGGCTATTGCGCTGAAACATGGCCTCCATGCGTCATTTATGGCAAAGCCAATAGGTGGAATCAATGGCAGCGGTATGCATACTCACGGGTCGCTTTCAAAAGACGGAAAGAATTCATTCTTCGATCCAAAAGCCCCGAAACAACTGAGTGATATCGCCCTCTATTATATCGGTGGGCTTCTCAAACACGCGAAGGCCATTACCAGGGTTGCAAATCCGACGATTAATTCGTATAAACGGCTTGTCCCCGGATACGAAGCACCATGTTACATCACTTGGAGCGACGCGAACCGGTCGGCACTCGTGAGGGTTCCTGCCGCCCGTGGCAATGGTACACGTGCAGAATTCCGCAGCCCCGACCCGATGTGCAACCCCTACCTCATGTTTGCCTGCATGCTGGCCGCAGGCCTCGATGGCGTCAGGAATAAAACCATGCCCCCTGAAGCCACAGACAAGAACATTTACCACCTTACTGCAGCGGAACGGGACAAAATGGGTATTGAAATGCTCCCGGGAAGCCTCACGGAGTCACACGACTACCTGATGAAGGATAAAGTGCTCACAAAAACTCTCGGTGGGCATATAATGGACAGTCTGACCTGCACCGCACAGATGGAATCTGATGCATTCCGTCTCGCAGTCCACCCATGGGAACTCGAGCGCTACCTGGCGAACTATTAATTTTTTTTAATTCGTCGGAATAGAAAAATATACATAGTCTGGTAAATAGGATCCTTCCATAGGTAAAAACTAGTCAATCAAAAACCGGAACGACCCATGAAACAACATGGCCATAGTGCTGAAGAATATCATGTCCCTGAAACAGGAGGGGGAAATGTACCTCTTCTGGATCAATTATCGATTGATAATGGAACCTGGCTTGAAATGGAACATACTAAGGGCGCATATATCATCCCCCATGAGCCCTGTAAAAGATGCCTTGTTTCGCTACATGTTACCCTGGATGATTTTGAACATGGATGCGACCTCTCCCAGGTATTGCAAAAATCGTCCGAACCAATGCCTGAGGCACCGGGACCAGAAGAAATGACTGTGAATATTGTTCCCAGCAGAGACAAATTTCGCAGAATATTCAGGTGATGATATACATGGCAATTGACAGCGGAGATACCGCCTGGCTCCTCGCATCAACCGCCTTAGTGATGTTGATGACACCAGGTGTCGGGCTCTTTTATGGAGGTCTTGTTCGTAAGAAGAATTTCATCTCCATGGTCGCGATGTCTTTCGTGGCGTTTGCGCTGGTGAGTATCCAGTGGATTATTATTGGGTATTCAATCGCGTTTGGCGGAGATGTATCAGGGGCCATGGGAAATCTTACCCTGGTAGGACTTGAAGGAGTGGGGATGGACCCTGGCCCCTATAGCGTTGCAATTCCCGGGCTCCTCTTCATGGCATACCAGTTGATGTTTGCCGCTGTTACCATGGCAATCGTAACATCTGGTATGGCGGAGCGGGTCAAATTGAGCTCGTTCATCCTGTTTGCACTTCTCTGGACTACACTGGTATATGACCCTGTTGCACACTGGGTCTGGGGAGGGGGATGGCTGAGCTCACTTGGATTCCTCGATTTTGCAGGTGGTTCAGTTGTCCATATTACTGCAGGATTTTCAGCTCTCGCCATTGCAATAGTAATCGGCAAACGAGCGGGGTTCGGGACCTACGCAATGGAAGCTCACAATATTCCCATGACCCTCCTTGGTGCCGGACTGTTATGGTTCGGCTGGTTTGGTTTTAACGGGGGGAGCACGCTAGCAGCGAACGGGCTCGCAGTTAATGCACTGGTGGTCACTAATACTTCAGCCGCTGCCGGGGCACTCGCATGGCTGTTTGCATCGTGGATCACTGGTCATCCCAGTTCTCTTGGAATGGTGAGCGGGGCAATTGCAGGCCTAGGTGCAATTACACCCTGCGCAGGATATGTAGGACCTTTGGTCTCGATCCTGATTGGAGCAGTTGCAGGGATCCTATGTTACCGGACAATGCTCTGGCGTATCGACAAGGGTATGGATGAAAGCCTTGATGCCTGGTCAGTCCATGGGATAGGAGGACTCTGGGGAACAATTGCAGTCGGTATTTTTGCATCCGCTGCGATCAACAGTTATACGGGCCTGATCTATGGAAATGTCTACCAGTTTCTCATCCAGGTAGGTGGCGCCCTGTTCATTATGGTCTACTCATTTAGCCTGACTTGGGTATTGGCAAAGGTTATTGATAAGTACCTGGGTCTGCGGGTGACTGAGGAAGAAGAGTATGTAGGACTGGATCTATCCCAGCACGGGGAACGTGCATAATCTGTGATGGAGGTGATGATATGAAGATGATAAAAGCAATTATCCGCCCTGAACGCATTGATTTCGTTAAAAAAGCCCTAGAAAATCATGGATATTATGGTATGACAATTACCGAAGTAATGGGACGTGGAGACCAGAAGGGTATCACGCTGCAGTTCCGGGGGGGTACAATGGCCATCGATCTCCTCCCCAAAACATCGATTGAAGTGGTTATCAAGGATGAACATGCTGAAACGGTTATCAGCCTGATACAGCAGGCAGCAAAAACAGGAAAAATGGGTGATGGTAAAATATTCCAGTTACCCGTGGAAAAAATGGTCCGCGTGCGGACAGATGAAGTGGAGGTTTGATATGTAACCCATATCATCCTCCCAAACTCTCTCGTGTAGCGCTCTCTACACGCATAAATCCTGGGATTAGACTCCAACTATCCCAGGATTAATTCTGTTTTACTTTATCTGTTAAAAATGTGGCGAAATACTAAAAATGAGTTCCAGCGAGTCGCAAGAAAATAGCGATGATTTTTAATTGGTATCCTCGCAGGAAAGTAGTGGATATATCTTATTGGGGGTAGGGAGGTAGGAGAACGCCATCCTGTCGACGTATTCCCTTTTTTTAAAAAAAAACCTCAAGAACCAAGAGGGCTTCGCACCAAAGCGATGAAAATTTGAAAGGCCAACTGCTCACATTCTTCGCGTTGTGGGATTCAAAATTTCCAATGAAAGTGTCACTGAAATTTTCATCCTGTATGCTTGTGGCCCTTTGGCATCATATCCGTTTTCATGATAACCGCCGATGACCGCCCTGCGGTCGAGCATAAAACATGAAAATAATATGCAGCCAAAGATATTTTCGAGGATGGGTAAGTCAAGGCGGGTCATTTTTTGAGACTGAGATCTCCAATGATAACATAGCCAATTCATTCTCGAGAGCATAAATGCAGATGTAACTGCGAATTGGAAATTGTCCTACGAGAAATCACTACTTACCCATCCCGGAGGTCATATGCAACCCCAAAAGAGTACTGCTTGTGGCATAGATATACATAAGGACTTCTTTGTTGCAGCCATAATGAGCCGCGATGGTTCCACCAAGATCGAAAAGTTCGATCATACCCAGGAAGGATTATTATTGCTTAAATCATGGGTTTTGGCAGAAGATTGTTCAACAGTAGCGATGGAATCCACCGGGAGCTATTGGCGTCCCCTTTACCTCACACTTGAAGGATATGTAGAACTCATTCTCTCAAACGCCTATGTAATCAAGCGAATTCCCGGACGTAAAACTGATATTATTGATGCTCAATGGATTGCAGAATTGGCATTGAATGGACTACTCACTCCATCCCGTGTGTTCCCGAAAGATGTTCGAGAGATCCGGGAGCTGACACGGGCTAGGGAAAGACTGGTCGACCAACGCACGGGATGCAAAGCTATTGTTCACGACGTCTTTGATGCAGCCTGCATCAAACTCTCCTCGGTTATTACGGATATCTTCGGAAAATCAGGGCGATATCTTATCCATGGTCTTCTCCAGGGTAAAACCATTGATGAACTTATTGAAGGAATACCCTCAAAAAGGGTTCAATACAAAGAAAAATTGCTTAAAAATGCGATTAAATCGGCTTTAAGTACAAGCCAGGTCATTGTCATCGAACAGAACCTCCGGTTGATCGATCAGATAACTGAGCCGGTAACCCAGATTGACGATGAAATCATCGGTCGTATGAAGAACAGGGAAGATGATGTCCAGATAGCGATGTCACTTCCAGGAATTGGCATCACCGCCGCGGTTACAATTCTTGCTGAATTGGGCGATTATCATGATTTTAAATCCACTGATTCTCTCGCATCATGGGCAGGAATGGTCCCTTCGGTTTTCCAGTCCGCCAATAAACTCAGGACAGGATCTATCACAAAGCATGGATCAAAACATCTCAGGAGAATCCTTACTGAGGCGGCTCAGGCAGCCGCTAGAACAAAAGATACTCGCTTTAGTGCATTCTTGCAAGGAAGATCCTTTGCATTCTCTGGCATCTCCTGATTAACCGGGAATTCTATATTGACACACAGAAGACCAGACCTAGAAACCAAAGTGTAAGACCAAAAACAGTTAATCCAAAATCCATTGAACGTTCAATTGAAATCCTTGTGAAAAGCTGGATATTGTGTCCAAAAATCAGATATCCTCATGAACAGGCGACGATTTCAGGGGGCTGCAGATCCTCCCTGAAGTATATTTTCATTTGAAAATAACCTTGTATCAGAGAATTACGGATAGTATGTTTAATATAAGTAAACCTAATCGCGCGATTTTCTTACTATCCGGATAAAAATTTCTCATTTATCAGGTTTAAATTTCTGAATAATAGATATATTTTTAATAGATAGAAACTAACTTCCTTCTATCAGAGGAGAGTACAAGTCAAACCATGATACCCCAGATAAGGGTAAGTATCAGGACATTCACATCTCCAGCCCATCCTCTGATAAACCCTCATTCAAGAATTTGAAGCAGATCAATTTAATTCCTGGCAGAAAAGTAAAATTAAATTATGGACGTTACATTTCGTTCAACAGGATGGTGAAAATTACATGGCAATCGATACGGGAACAACGGCCTGGCTCCTTGCAGCCACGGCACTGGTAATGCTCATGACACCCGGGGTAGGATTCTTCTACGGCGGGCTGGTACGTAAGAAAAATTTTATCTCGATGATTGCATTGGCATTCATCGCGTTTGCACTCGTCAGTATCCAGTGGGTACTAATTGGATATACCCTGGTATTCGGCGGGGACACAGGGGGTTTCATTGGTAATCTTTCAAATATGGGTCTCGAAGGAGTGGGGATGGAAGCCGGTCCATATAGTCCTGCAATTCCTGGATTACTCTACATGATCTTCCAGCTAACCTTTGCAACAGTAACGATGGCCATTATAACCTCAGGACTTGCTGAGCGGGTAAAACTCTCGTCATTCATTGTGTTCGCGCTACTGTGGACCACGCTCGTGTACGATCCTCTCGCACACTGGGTTTGGGGCGGTGGATGGGCACAACAGATGGGTGCACTTGATTTCGCCGGAGGTACTGTGGTGCATATCAGTTCAGGTTTCGGGGCACTGGCAATTGCCCTTGTAATCGGCGCCCGTTCAGGTTACGGCAAGTACATGATGGAACCGCATAACATACCGATGACCCTGCTCGGAGCTGCGTTACTCTGGTTCGGCTGGTTCGGGTTCAATGCCGGAAGTGCAATTGCCGCCAATGGTCTTGCAGCGAATGCATTTGTCGTCACGAACACGGCAGCCGCTGCAGGTGCCCTGGCCTGGATGTTTGCAAGTTGGTACCATGGGAAACCAAGTTCTCTTGGGATGGTATCTGGCGCAATCGCGGGTCTTGTCGCAATTACTCCGGCATCAGGGTATGTAACACCAATGGCGTCCATCGCAATTGGTGCCTTTGCAGGCCTCTTATGTTACGGCGCGATGCTCTTCCGTATGCGGAAAGGACTCGACGAAAGTTGTGATGCATGGGCAGTCCACGGTATGGGTGGCCTCTGGGGAGCGCTCGCAACGGGCATCTTTGCAGCAGCCGCGGTGAACGGGTGCTCCGGTCTCCTGGAAGGAAACACACACCAGTTTGTAGTAAATGCGATTGCTGCCTTTGCTGCACTGATATATGCGTTCGGAGTTACGTATATCCTTGCGTGGGCCGTAGACAAATTCATGGGACTGCGTGTATCTGAAAATGAAGAATATGTGGGACTGGATATATCCCAGCACGGTGAACGTATCAATATATGAGGTGAACCAGATGCAAAAAATCGAAGCAATAATAAAACCAGAGCGGTTTGAATTCGTGAAAAGAGCACTTGAGGAGAATAAAATATACGGACTTACCGTTTCAGAGGTGGAAGGGCGTGGAGACCAAAAAGGGATCGTACTCCAGTACCGCGGGGGGGAGATAACCGTAGACCTCATTCCAAAATGTAAGGTGGAAGTAGTGGTCAAAGACAAAGACCTCCAAATGATCCTGGACCTCATAATTAGTGCTGCACGGACAGGAAAAATCGGTGACGGGAGAATATTCGTATCCCCTGTCACAAAATCTATCCGTGTACGGACAGGGGAAATTGAAGAATGAGTTCAATTCTCTTTTTTAAAATACTTGTAAATTAGCGTTTATTTTAATTTCCATCATATATGAAGCAATAAAACGGTCTTCCGCTCACTTCTTGCATTGAGAGTCCTTTTTTCACATGATCCTCTTTTGGGTTGACGTCTGACTTTCGCATTTTCCGGATAATTTCAATACATTAATCTCCGAATACCAGACTAAATTCTGTACTTTGCAATTAAGCAGGATAAATAATGCCAACGAAGGGACTTCGCACTCGATTGCAGTAGTTCTAATGGTTGCAATCACGATTCTCCTCGCATTGCTGGTCTATCTTATGTTTCAGATGCCAAATATGGAAATGTACAAAACACCATCATTCCTCGAGATTAAAACGGTATATAGCACAAATGAAGCGGGCATTATGAATTATGACAGCAGGGTACTCCTCTACCACCATGGCACGGAACGACTGGAAAATGATCACCTCAAGGCATCATTTTATAGAAATGAACAGAAGCTGGATTGCCGTATCAGCACCATGAACGGCCATAACTTCATTCCGACAGTCCACATCGGAATTCAGACAATGGGGGGCTCAGGATGTACCGGGACATGGTGGGAGCCTGGTGAGCAAATTATGATAGATTTTAACGATGGCACCTTTCACCCGGGAGACACCATCAGGTTTGAAGTATATCAAAAGCAATCGGGCACGCTTATTTCAAGTTATATCCATATCGCATAAATGCCCGGGCATTCAATCTTGCCACCCTTACGGGCTCCGGGACTTTTCCATCGAGTGTGAAATCGTCACAAATCTTCGCAGCATCCGCATCTGTTATCCCCCATGAGCGGAGAAAAATTGTCCTGCCAGTTTTTAGTGCTACAGGAAATCGTTCACCAAGACTCATATACGTTGCAATACGGCCTGAATCTCCAGGAAAATGCTTTGTAATATCATCCAGCAGACCTTCTGATGCCTCATAGGTAACACATATAACGGGCATGTTCAGTTCTCTATACAATTGTGATGGATCAATAATGTTATACCAGGAGATAACGCACCCACCAAGAAGCAGGACGTTTATATCACTTCGTTTAAGCTTTTTTACGAGGGATAGGATTGAATCTGTTGCGTCCGTGCCTCCGACCGTGACAGTACCATATCCGACACCATCTATCCGGAGGTCTTTTCTCATTGCGACACCGCAGATAACCGATTGCTCTCTCCCGGAATAGCTCTCGGCAATACCCAGTGCCCTGATCCCTTTTTTGGAGATCTGCATGAAAGCACTTATGTCGATGAATCTAATATAGTAATTGAATGAATATTGAAAAAGATAAGGTCTGCATCCTTATCCCGACGTTAAATGAGGCCACGACCATCAGGGACCTTATTATCGAATTCAAAGAGATGGGCTATTCCAATATCGTGGTCATGGACGGAAACAGCCGCGATGCAACACGGGAGATCGCCACGGAATCCGGCGCCCGGGTGATGGTCCAGTCTGAAAAGGGTAAGGGAAATGCGCTGATTGAAGCCTTCCGAAATATTGATTCACCTTATATCCTGATGCTTGACGGAGATGGGACATATGCCCCGCAGGATGCAGAAATCATGCTTTCCCCGCTTCTCGAGGGGTACGATCAGGTGATAGGAAACAGGCTGATACCTGATAACCAGCCTGCATTTTCACGGCTGAATTTATTTGGTAACCAGTTTATCAATCGTCTTTTCAAACTGGCACAGGGAAAATATTTATTCGATATCCTGTCAGGATACCGGGCTTTCACCAGTGAATCAATTAAACAGCTCCATCTCAAGGAAACGGGCTTTGAGATTGAGACCGAGATATCTGCAGAGGCAGTAAGAAATGACCAGAACATTAAAATTGTGCCAATCCGGTATTTTAAAAGGCCCGGAACCAACACCAAATTAAACCCATTCCACGACGGCCTGAAAATTACGACTACAATATACCGGCTTGCAAAAAGTAACAACCCGATGTTTTATTTCGGTTTAATCGGGGTAATAATCATGATCGCCGGGATTATTACCGGGACTTATGTCCTTTCCGAATGGTTCCGGGGGATTGATCACCTGCCACTTACAGTCCTTACCGTTTTGTTGGTAATAGTGGGATTCCAGATTTTCATGTTTGGCGTGATCAGTGATATGCTCCTTGGATATCATCGCGAGGTAATGTATGAATTACAGCAGATTAACTCACCAAAACGCCGTTAAATATGTGAAATGAACAATTTTATTTAATAGAGAACCGGCATTTTATTTTTTTGTATCCCTGACCTTAACTATCGGTACCAGGTACCGTGTAACCCGATAAAATAACCTTTATCAGTCCAAAAGACCAATACGGTAGTGAGATTATCGCGATAATAGTCTAGCGGTAGGACAGGAGCTTCCCAAGCTTCTAACCCGGGTTCGATCCCCGGTTATCGCATCTGTTTATGCCTGAACCTGAACTCGAACTTTTTGCTATCAGGATTATTGCAGAGAACACCAAAGGTGTACTTCGCGATATTACCACTGTTGTCGCCCGTCATGATGCAAATATCATGATGATACACCAGGAAGTATTTGAATCGGGGCCGATGAACCATCTCGCAGAGATATATGTCGAGTACCAGGGTGGATCTGATTTTGAAGAACTGATTAGTGAACTCGAAAGGATTCCATCGGTGAAAGGAGTTAAGCCCTATAAGCCATTTTCCAACATTTTTGGCACCCGGGTCATTATCATCGGAGGCGGGGCCCAGGTGGCCCAGGTCGCACTTGGCGCCGTTAATGAGGCGGACCGTCATAATATCAGGGGGGAACGAATCTCTGTTGATACCATCCCGCTTGTAGGAGAACGGACAGTCGCACAGGCAGTGGATGCAGTGGCAAGGCTCCCGCGAGCAGCTATCCTCGTTCTGGCAGGATCATTAATGGGTGGAGAGATTTCAATCGCGGTAGATCGCGTCCGTGAAGCGGGGATACCGGTTATTGCCCTTAAAATGGCTGGCAGTGTTCCGGAACATGCAGATCTCGTGGTCACCGACCCGATTCAGGCAGGCGTTTTTGCAGTCATGCACGTCAGCAGTAAGGCAGTATTTGATATCAACAGGGTCCGCGGCAGGGAGTTCTAATTGGACATAATTGAAAAGGCCGTAAAAGCCCTCATGACAGACGGATTAGTTGTTTACCCAACCGAAACGATTTACGGTCTTGGTGGTGACGCATTTTCCGAAGATGCAATCCTAAAAGTCTATGAGGCAAAAAACCGTCCACTTTCAATGCCATTATCGATTGCCGTTTCAGATTTTGATATGATGGCAGCAGTCACTAAAATCGGCCAGCGGGAGGAGGAATTCATCAATCGATTTTTACCTGGACCCGTCACCGTCATTGTTAAAGCACGTTCATATGTCCCTGCCATGTTGACGGTAGGGACAGGGCTGATCGGGGTGAGATATCCGGCACATCCTGCTGCAATAGACCTTATATCTCGCTTCGATTCTCCTATAACCGCGACAAGTGCAAACCAGTCCGGTGCAAAAGACCCATTAACCCCGGGTGAATGCCATGTCCCTTATGACATACTAATTGACGGGGGACATCTTCTTGGAACACCGAGCACGGTGGTAGACTTAGTCAACCGGTGTATCATCCGGGAAGGTGCACTTATCGGAGAGGTCAGGGATTACCTCTCACAAATGGAGTGAGTGAGGATGCTGCCACTCCGACTCCGCGACTTCATCGAAGACCATGATGGATGGATATATGCCGTTGCGACCTATGACAATGCAGACCGAATAGGCTGTATTTTACGATATATACCAGATCCACGCGGCGAAAGGGTTTCGAGGTCGGGTACCCGTTATCGGAAACTTGATTTTGATCCAGCCTTCGAATTGATCAAAGAGAAAAAGCCGCACTATTTCGATATCATTCACAGGGTTCCCCCAACTGACGTGAAACGGATTTTAAAACCGGAAATTGAATTACCCTCCATTGCATGCAGGGATCACCGTGTGAGAAAACTGATGGATATTTTTGGGGTTCCTGCTTCGGTAATGGGCTGTACCGGGTCACTTCTCTGTGGGCTGGAGATAGAATCATCAGATATAGACTTTATTGTATACGGCAGGGACTGGTTTTTCGCCCGAGAACGACTAATATCCGCCATACAAACGGGGAAACTTGAACCGATGAGCGAAAGGCTCTGGGAAACAGTTTACAGGAAACGGAGGCCTGAGATCACCCTTGATGATTTTATTCTTCACGAAAAGCGAAAATGGAACAGGGGTCAGATTGAAGGGACCTATTTTGATCTTCTTTATTCAAGGGGATATGAAGAAATCAAGAAAGTTTCTTCGGTAAAAGGGGAAGTCCTCGGGCCAATGACTATTGAAGCCCTTGTAACCGATGCCACATATGCATATGATAATCCTGCTGTGTATTCGGTTTCCCATGAGAGAATTTCACAGGTACTATCATTTACCCATACCTACAGCGGACAGGCAATCAGGGGGGAGACTATTAGTGCCCGGGGGATATGTGAGCGTCACGGGGACGAGTACTGGTTAATCGTCGGTACTACCCGGGAGGCCAGGGGAGAATATATCAAGTCCCTAACCCTGTTAGAGCAATAAATATAAGAACTGGCATAACAGGTATCATGCCTCCGTCTGAATGGTACCACTTGAAAATTCAATATTTTTTTACAGGGGTTACCGGGTCAGAATAGATCTGACAGCCGGGTAGGTCCCGGGTCGCATCGCACCTTATACGAGCATCCGTCACACGGGGCATGGAGTGGCTTTTTTGGGACACCACCCGCGTTTAAATTCATTAAGACCTTCCTTATTGAATAGAACCTCCTCATATCACGGGGTTGGATTTCACAATAGCGGCTTATTCCACCGGGAATATACTCGATTGAAGCTCCACGCAACTCTTTTCCCAACAGTTCCGACAGGCAGAGGGCATAACCCAGCACCCGGATCCGGTCTCCTGAATAAACACCGGAAACAGGAGCTTTTATGGACCTGATAATTGAAAAATAGGGGGCATCGATAAAAATACGGTCAACTGTCCCGCAGATACCAAAGCGATCAGACTTTACAAAAAGATCATGTTCTGCTGCAACACTCCATTCCTGGTTGTTGCATTGATCGATACATGATTCACAGTAACATTTGTAGGCGGGATCTATCCCTGGCGCTACCTTGCAAATTTCATCCCAGACAGTTTTTTTTTCAATCGGAAATCCAAGGTGATAGGATATTTGCTTACAAATGGTGTATTCCGCTGGTTCTACATATGAGGTTGACCTGTCATAAAAAGCACGAACCGGGCATCGTGCAGCCGATGAAAGCTCTGATACAGGTAACAACCGGTTATTCATCAGAACCGATCCTGTAGTGGATAAAAACAGGGTGGATCTGATTCATGCCGTTTCCTCCACCGGATAAAAAAAGCCTTAACCTATCAGAGGTTATCATCATGATAATTTCCCTGGGACTATGCAACGAATTACGGTTGAAAAGGTAATTAGGGAACCATTTATTTTGCTCGCACCAACTCACCGTTGCACCTCTTCAAGGGATATTCCGAGGTCCGAGAACTGGCGCCTTATTTCTTCAAGTCGCTCGTTTTTCACGGTCAGTGTATCCCTCATCTCCCTGACTGCTGATGCTATCTCTTCATATTTCCCGGGGTCTAGATTTTCGTTTATTGCGACATGTTCAAGAATTCGGAGAAGCCGCTTTTGGACATCCGTGGCCCTGCATAGTGTCCTGTACTCCATGAGTGTTTCCGGGGTAGCACCACTCTCTCCAGCAATCTGCATATGTGTCTCCATGCGGTCACGGCGCTGGAAAAAACGGTCGATAGCGTCATATAAGGCGCGGCGGGTAATAGGTTTATTAATATAGTCCTCAATGGAAAGCCCGAATTTTTGAGCTTCGTCGGGACTCAGGGGTTTTGCTGTCAGCATCATGACAGGGATCGATGCAATCTGGGGAGGGCCAGTTTTTATCTGTTCCAGGGTCTGCCATCCGTCCATGGGTTCCATCATGATATCGAGAAGGATCATGTCAGGCCTTGAATTTTTCAGGATTTCAAGCGCTTCTTCACCTCCTGTGGCTGAAAGAACACGAAATCCCCCTTGTTCAAGCATATTAGCGAAAATATCAACAATCGACGGGTTATCATCGACAACAAGGACCGTATACATCAGAATTCCTCTCCTATTTCTTCAGGCGTTTCAATCCCGGGGAGTTCCCGGATAATTTTTCTTATCTGCCCAAGATTAATCCCGGGACTGGTAAGGATACAGACGTATTCATCGTAGTAGGGCGCGATGATAATATTGCCGGAAGGGATCTGGAGGGTCACCTGGATAAACGGCCCGGTCCTCATTACGGAGGATAGTCCTTTTGCGCTGTTAATCAGGTCCTCAGCAACATCGACGAGGTTATCGGGATCGATGTCTCCAATTGATAAGACATTTATTCCACGCCTGAATATTGTCACAGCCAGGACCCCGGGAAGGTCAAGTATCTGCCCGAGAATCAGATCCCCTACATCTGTCTTCTTGGTGTCCAGGAGTTTTCCAATGGTATGGAGTGGTACGTGCGGGAAAAGAGCAGGAGCATTTTCATATTCCTGCGATGATGTCACACTATGGGATAATCCAAGGTACGGGATGGTGTCTTTAACAAATGCAGAATATTCAGTGGACACCATTTCATACACGGAAAGACCATCCTCTCCTGCGGAAGGACTGCCCTTGTGGACGCTGGGTTCAGCACTTGTTTCCCCTGATGGAAAATGGTCAGGAGATACAGGCAGATCCTTCATCAAATCGGTTATCGGTTTTTCCGGAGTTGCGTGGCCTGAAGTCTCTTGCACATCAGAAGCAAGCCCAAGCGCAAGGGTCATTTCTAATGCCGTATATTTCCTGAGTTCAAACTGGATTAAAGGCTGGCTCCGGAAATACTCGTAAGCAGTGTGGCCTTTGAGGACATTCTGGCCATGCCTGAAATAATACACCAGCGGTTTACCCATATTGATCAGGATAAAACCACGGCTCCCCTGGATCGTCACAAGTACAAGACCGGCAAACCTTGCTGTGTGCGAGAGAATCCACTGCATTGAGGCCCTCATCTCTCCAATAGATTTCCCTTCCGGCAGATTTTTTATCATAATACCAGGGATAACCTATCTCTGTTCTTTTTCAGTTCCATGTTAACCTGGGCAATGTTCGCACTTGGTTTCGCGATTAAAACGATAAATATATGGTCCTTTAATGGTGCTGAAAGGAGGATATGGTCACGAAACTCTATAAATACCATCGAGAGTGGTTCTTTTCCAAGTTTTGAAGCCATGGATTTCGACTCTTCAAGAACAAAAGATATCACTGCAGCCAGCTGGGCATCATCGAAATCTCCGGTTTTCTGGCTTTCCACAACCTCGCCGCTATCACGGATAATTGTCACCGATGAAACGCCTTCAATAATAATAAATTTATTAAGGATATCTTCGAACATAACCGCTTTTTTAATTATTGTGGTCTCTTCTTTTTATACATATCACCATTGGTATGAAGACCTTGAAATATTGCAGAGGATAGCTCACAACCAGCAACAAATTAGATTTTGAATGCCTAACCTGTCCTG
>JBAXJR010000021.1:0-40391 GCA_037137755.1 Methanomicrobiales archaeon
AGGACAGGTTAGGCATTCAAAATCTAATTTGTTGCTGGTTGTGAGCTATCCTCTATAATCTATTTTATTTTTTTCGTTCAACTCAAAACTCTTAATCACTCTAAAAAACTTCTCACCATCAATAAGAACCTCGATTTGACTATTTTCTAATGGTGATACGTTAGTTATAGTGAAAACTACTCATCAACCACTGCAGATTTAAATGCCCAACCACTTTGCCATATTATATTAAATTGATTCTTTTTCAGAAGGAAATCTCTGATATCCTCACAATTTTCTAAATCACAGAAGGTATTCGGGAAAATATATGATATGAAACCATTTTGCTGCAATAATTTTAGTCCCTGAATGGTAAAAATGCAATAACTATCAGGGAAATTTTTCACTTCTGGATATTCCTTCAAAAGATAGTTATATAGGAGTTACGCAAAGACTGAATCAAATAAAAAGATCAATATGTATAAATAACGTAATATATTACGTGGTTAATAGGATCAAGATTTCTGACTTACACTACATCAATTTCCTAGTTGCAGCAACATGTGATGTATCATGCGTGAAAGCGGCAGATTGTTATTCATCGAATGGGATTATTTTCACCCATGATGCGTTCAACCGATTTCTCACAAGACAGTCCTTAACCCCAGAAACGTTGTGGGATGAAGTTGAACCATATATTGAAAAACGAAGTGGATGGTTTGTCCTGGATGACACAGTTATCGATAAAATTTATTCAAAACAGATCGAATTGACCTACTATCAATGGAGTGGAAAACATCACAAAGTAGTCCAGGGTATTGGCCTGATCACCCTCGTCTGGACTGACGGAGCTAATACATTTCCAATTGATTATCGGATTTATGATAAAGATGGCGATGAATTATCAAAGAACGACCATTTTCGTCAAATGCTTCATACGGCGTCCATCCGAGGATTTCAACCGTATTTTGTTATGTTCGACAGCTGGTATTCGGGTAACGATAACTTAAAATTTATCGACAAACTCGGATGGAATTGGTTTTCCCGCGTTAAAAAGAATCGAATGGTAAATCCGGATGATACTGAAAATCGTCCGGTATCTTCTGTTACCATCCCTGATGATGGAATTGTTGTCCATATGAAAAAATATGGATTCATCAAACTTTTTCATACCTTGAATAAAAAGGGTAAAGATCGGTATTGGGCAACAAATTTCGTCACAATGGATGATCAGGACCGAAGAAATCTACAAGCAATTTGTTGGTCAATCGAGAATTATCATCGTGCTTTGAAAGAATTATGTTGCATCGAGGATTGTAAAATCCGAAAAGAAGCAGGTCAAAGAAATCATATCAATTGTTCGATTCGTGCTTTCATCCGGTTACAGGTCGCCAACCAAATTGATAGGATCACAATCTATGATGCAAAATGGCAGATCGTTAAATCGGCTATTTCTGAATATTTAGAACATCCTAAATATGGGCTCTAATTTTTTTTCAGAGGGTTCTGCGTAACTCCTATTATATTCTTCATGTACGAAAGGAATCCCATACGGCGGATTCCCGATAACCGCGTCAAATCCCCCACCTTTCATAATCTCTGCGAATTCCACGTCCCAGTCAAAGGCATTGATCCGTTTCGCAACCGCCGGATCATCAAGTGTCACCTGCACATCTTCGTATATATCGGACCCTATCAACGAGTTACCACACTTGATATTCTCATGAAGCGCAGGCAATGCCCGTTCTTTGAAGAGTTTAAGCTGCGTTGAAACAGTTTCCTCGTTTTCCTCTTCAAGCACCTTGAGCAGCAGGGAAAGCTTGGTCACCTCAACGGCCTGCCGGTCGATATCAACACCGTAAATGTTGTTGAGGAGGATCCGTTTCCTTTCGGCCGTCGTCAGGTTCCAGTCACTCCGGACCCGGGAATCGGCACCATTTGATGCCTTATAAACAGGCAGGTTCTCCGCTCCTCTTGCATCGGGCGGGATCAGCGCTTTTATATCTGGTGATGTTGCACCCTTCTCTTTGATCGCCGGGACCAGGTTGGCGATATACCCATCTCTGTGCCAATCGAGAAGATACTGGTAAGCACCGGGGAGAAAAGAGCCTGAACCGCAGGCAGGATCGAGGAGCCGGATCTTTGTGACATCTTTCGGGTTTTTGTCCTTCACCCGCTCCCCGACCGTGTGTTGTACTATGTAATCAACGATCTATTCCAGCGTGTAGAAGACTCAGCCAGCCTTTTTCACTTCCGGCTTGTACTCAACTTTTTCCTGGTGGTCGTCGGTGAGCCTGATTACTTTGCCGAGAAACTGCTCGTAGACATGGCCGAGAATCGCCGTAGGCATAACGGAAAATTCAAACGGGCTATCAGGGTAATAGAGCCGTTTGATGAGGTCTTTCAAGACCTTGTCATCGATCGTGAGGGTAAGCGTGTAGTTATCTGGTGTTTCCGGATTCCCCTTCTCATCGCTGAAATGGAAAAGGCCTGAATTATAGCGTTCGTCTGCATCCAGGAAGAGGGCACACAATTTTGTGTAGGTCCCATCGCCATCGAGGACTTTTTTCAGCGTTTCATACTCCTCGATGCACCTGTCCTCGCAGATCCGGAGGAATATAATCCGGTCGATGGTCTTCTGGACCGCATCGTTCAGTTCATCGATCGATAGCGAGGTATTCCGGATGGCGAGGTTCTTTGCGAGGACGGTCCCGCCATTTCTCGATCTCGGCGAGGAAGGTGTCATTAACGCTCGCCATGCCTTTCATTCCCTTCGTTTTACTGGCGTAGGCATCAAACGATCCATGCTGGATTGCTGACTTGGTAACTATTGACGAAAGATAATTCCATTCCTTAGCGAGATCCTTGTAGGTGAAATATCTTATCCGGCCCTTTGTCGTAGGATCAATGTTTTCGCGCCTGATCCGGCAGTAATAGACAGCCCATTCCTCGAAATTGGTAAGGATATTGAGATTGAGTTTCTTGTTCCACTCGTACCGTCGTACCTGGAGAGCGGATTTTGCATCGTCGGCAATCTTAACTGAGGGTTTTTCGCCTCCACGATAAATTTCATGACTCCGCCGATACGGAAGGTATAATGGATAAATTTCGTGTTGGTGTCCATTCCACGGAATTTGATGGACTGCTCATGGACTAAGTCCTTGTAAGCCTCGGCAAATCCTTGGGATTCCATCCGAGGGCACGAAATATCGGATCGACGAATTCACGCTGCAACCGTGTTTCATTATAATCCCCACGAAGCTACTACTGCCGGTATGTTTCGTAGCGTTGGACCAGGCCAGGACCTCAATCACTTCCCTCACTCAAAGTGCCTGGTGTAGATTGCTCTATCAAGACGAATAAGATTCTGATTTAATTTTTAAATCGGATGTGCAGGTTCAATAATGGTGGTCTGTAGACGACGTGATTGTTACACATTCCAATTTTTCAGATCCTGCTGGATGTAAAAAGATCTGGAAAACGATGCAGGTGCTTTAAAATGCAGGATACGCCCGGTGGATGAGGATTGCATAAGAGGGTACGAGAATAAGGCCGTTATTAAGAGGATAAAGGCCCCGTATAATCGTTTATTTTACATTACTTTTTTGGTAGTTCCAACCCCCATGACATGAATTCACACCAGGCAGAATGTCCAACATGGTCATAACAGGTAGCCAAAATTACAAGTTGCTGAGATCACATTCCTGCACTATGTATAATTTCCAGTTTTCACCGGAAACAATTCCTGCAAAAAGCAACTGGCGTAAAATGGGTATTCTACGCATAACCTTTATATGTGTCCTGAATAAAGAATAGACCATGCAGGGTGGTTATTTCTCCGAGTGGCTCAATCGCTACGGTTACTACCTCAGAATGCGGAATTATTCACCCCGGACCATCACGAGTTATGAGCAGGTAGTAAAACAATTCGCCTATTACCTATGGCTCAGGAGAAACAGTAACCCCGAGAAGCTTGAGAACCTCTGGAAGGATTACGCAAATGCCCGCCTCGATACTGATGTCGAGGTAGAGCCCGTGATGCTGAACGACTTCCTGACATTCATGAACTCGGTCCGGAATTACAAACCCAAAACACTCCACCGGATGATCTCGACGCTTACCTCTTTTTACCGGTTCCTCTATACCCAGGGCGCACTTGCCTCCAACCCGTTGTTTGGGATCGAACGGCCAAGGATCAAGGAACAGGAACTCCGGTACCTGAAACACAGCCAGGTACTCAGGTTGATCGCCTCGATCCCGGATACAAGGGAACAATTGATTGTCAGGACAATTTACGCCACGGGAGTCAGGATATCCGAGCTCTGCAACATGAATATCGAGGATATTGACTTTGAGGAGCAGACAATCAGGATTAAGGGGAAAGGCGGGAAGATCCGGACTGTTTTCGTCGACCCTGAGACACTCCGGGAGATGGAGCCATTCATCGGAAACAGAATTGAGGGACCGCTTTTTGTCGGGCAGCAGGGGCACCATATCTCCCCACGGACCGTCCAGCACTTGTTTGAAAAATACGCCCCCGCGGGTATAACCCCCCACAAAATTCGACACAGTTACGCAAGTGAACTCTACCGCCGGTCAAAAAACCTTCGTGTTGTCCAGGAGAACCTCGGCCACTCGTCGATTAAGACAACGGAGATTTACCTCCATACAGATCTTGACGAGCGGAAACGTGTCTACCAGCAATATTTCCCGCTGTCGGATGAGCCAAAGACAGATGGTGTTAAGGACCAGGGGCAGGATGGCCATCGCATGGAGCGGGATAGCCCGCCAGAGTAAATTCATTTGATTTTTTATACGGAATATATGAATAATATCCCGGGTTCTGCGAAAGAAGCCCATACCTCACCCCCACTTGTTCAAAAATTTTAGAAACCTTATTGTGGACCATAAAAAAATGATTTCAGACGACCACGGTAATCCTCCCGTTTCCTTCTGGATAGTTGTGGGGGCCAAAAACCCCAAAAAAATTAGGCAAGTTATACATGCGGGGAAAGAATGTTAACCGGGCAACCTCAAAAGTGAGTGATGGAACGAACAATCTGGGGATCTCACAGGTCTTTGTACTGTTATCTATATCGGAATAATGAGCAAAATCGAGCAGGCATGTTCAATATGCGAAATCTATTGCTTCGCTCTTTGGCATCATTTGTACGATAAAAAAAGCGAAAATGCATGGGTAAGTGGGGATTTCCCTTCATGCCTGGCTTAATCTTCGTAAGGGATGTTTTTGGGCATTCTCACCAGAAGGCTCCTTCAGGTCCAAAACAATCCACAGATTTCTCTTTCCCCCAAAAAGCTGGGTTCATCGATGTAGTTCGACCCCTGGAAACCTGAGTGAATCCCAGTATAACCCTCAAACTGTAATGTAGATATTCGTGGATGTCAACATAGCCGGTCATTCAATAATTCAAAAGGACTCTTTTGCTTAGTTCCTGGTTGTATGGTAGCAGTACTTGAATACCGGTGTATGGGGTATCAGGATACAAGGCCTCGTGTCCTGCAGGGGTCTGGCATCATGTGTCTGAATCGTGTTTTCCAACGGGATTATGAAAATCAGGTCAATAAATACCTACCGAAAAAAGGGCTATTTTAAAGGGCATTAAACGAAAATCAACGACATTTATCCCATTAGTTGTGCAATTCATTAAGATCCGGGTATCCACCCCTTATTGCCCTGGTATATGCCAGGAATACATTTTCCCGTGCGCATACAAATATGATGCTTTTTTCAGGGGTAATCTTTAGAATATTAACCACAGGTGATCTCCGTAGGGAGCAGGAGAAGGTCCCGGGTACCATTTGAAACAATAATTCCTGTAAATTGAGATCCCACTCCTTTTTTCGATTGGAATGTTGAGACTGCATAAGATTTACTATTGATTTATTACAGAAAAATCGGCTATATTTTGATAAAAATGTCCATTAGAAGGTGTAAATTAACCTCTGATTATCTATATAAACCGCATGTTGCTATATTGTATAAGTATGATCTTTTGAGCTTGTGATCACCCATTTCACCCCCCGGATCTGGTTTTCCACGCTATTGGTGATCTTTTGTTTTGAGTGTTGCATGATCAGTAGTATGAAAGGGTGTTCTAATCATATAGGGCCTGGCAAAATCAGATGAATTATGCCCAATCTTTAAAATAAAGGCAAAAAGTAGGTTTTTAATAAATGGAGAATCATGAATCGAATGGTAATCTTCCCCTCTGTGGTCATATCAGCGCTGAAAAGAGAGTCGCCCGGTTATCCCCGCAAGGGCAGGGTTCACCGGCGTCCAGGCAAGACTGACTGTTGCATCATCCTGGATTTATTTATCCGGTCAATCCGTTCAGCTTATTTTGCGCGTTATTGAGGTGCGCATTTGCTGACCTGAATAACTCGTCCGCTGCATCACGGTAATCTTTTGATGCACCCAGCATCCCTTCACTGTCAGAAACTGCAATATTTCTCAGTTTCCTCGATCCATTCATCTCGTCCTGTATTGCTTGCAGGATTTCATCCTTGACAGGTTGTAATGCCGGGGATACTGATTGTGCTGATAAATTATTATATTCTGATTTGAGGTTTTTTTCTGTCGATTCCGCGAGTATCTTTGCGGACTCATAACGACCACTTTTTATCAGGATGACGGTGTCTCCAATCATTTTTATCGAAACACTTTCCTGGTCGATGGTATTCTTCAGGAAAGCCATGTCCTCTGCCGTCAGGTTAGGTCTAGCCGGTACCTGGACCGCTGTGGCACTTGTATTCACATAGGTGGTACCCGGTGCCGGAGTTACTGTGGGTACAGTCATTTCCGTGGTCTTTGTGGTGATACACCCGCCGAGGGCAAGTGCCATTATAACAAGGACTGATAGTATCAGGTCCGGGTACAACAGTCGCATCGTAGAAAATGTGCATGACTTGACCTGATAAATGTTGCCGGACTGTGCCGAAAAATAGCATTGTATCTGGGCCGCGATTCCCAATACTGCTTTACGGCCCAATTGAACGGTAAAAAGTGTAAATTCTTATTCGATAACGGAGTATATGTAAGCTAGACTTTTTCCGGATCAAAAAATTTCCGGGAGAGTGTTCGAGAATCACCCCTGTAGTGTAGTGGTCAATCATGCAGGACTTTGGATCCGGCGACGGCAGTTCGAATCTGCCCAGGGGTATCGGGATTTTTGCATTCCTTATGTTATTTTGACTTGTTTGAAGAGACCCCTGCCCCCTCGCTATGATATCATATCAATAAGGGAATGCCAGTAAATCGAAATTATCAGACAATTTTGACCTTTTCAGGATAGAATTTGAGCATTAAATGCCTGACTGGTTCATACACGTTCTTATGGTCAATATTCATCTTCAATATCTCTCCGCCGGTTGTCACAAATAAGATATATCCTGAAAGAAAGACTGGTTTCTTCATGCAAATCTGTTGCAGGTCTTTCTTATCTATCTCAATCTCCTTGTAGACCTCCATATCCTCTATGGTCCGCTTCATGCTGTCCATTGTCCTTCCGAACAGCTCCGCGTATACGAAACCACCGATTGCCGGACCCTTCGGGTGACCAAAAACGTGCTTCTGGTTTTTTAAGATAAATATCCGCCTGTCAGTGACATAGATGCCGTAACCGCCGACATTTGTGCCGATTGCACCTGCAATGTCTTTGCTCTTCCCGTCAGTGAGCGAAAGTTTTATGGAAGGGCTTGACAGTCCACCGATATAGGTCTCTCCAGCCTCCCTTTTTTCAGGAAAGGTTGTTGATCGTTCAGGCAGTGAGGTGGTGCCTGACGTGGATTTCAGGTGGATAATATTTTCATCGCATATCCGGGCTTCCATGGTCCGCCCCATACGCACAAGCAAACCGGCTTTCCTGTTCCACGCGTCGTAACTTGATGGATCAAGACCGATCGCGGAAGTATAGCACCTCAGGGCATCTTCATCGGCACCTGTTGAAACGTAACCGTCTCCTTTTACAACCCATGAAGCAGCCTGGGCCTTGTTTGCATCGGTCAACTCTCCCATGGCATGGGGGTTCCCCTTGTCCCTGGTTATCTGGGTCTCTTCAAGGAACCGCCTGACACGGTCGAGACTGGAACCGCAGAAAAGACAAAAATTGCTACCCACAGGTATCTCTTTTCCACATTCCGGGCAGAAAACCACTATTGACCCCCTCTACCTTTTTCCTTGGGCATAAAAGGTAATAAACTATTACGAATTGCGTTTTTTATAAAGCATGAGAAAAACAGGGTCCCCGGATGACCAGGAAGAATAGGCTGAAAGTGGATAGAAAACTCCGGATTTCAGGAAAGAGAAGAAATTTATCAGGTTATTTCTTCAGCTTCGACAATCGCAAGCTGGTACATCCAGTCCATCAGCCTGTGACAATCGATCACGTTACATTCTTCTTCACAACCAATGCAGGGGATCAGTTCTTCTCCGGCGAGGATCTGGCTGGGGTCCAGGGGACGCTTGGTCGCCTTGAGGACGTAGGTCTTGATCCCCTCTTTTTTAAATTCAGTCCGTTCTATCAGCCCGGTATCTATCAGCTTCTTGACGATCCTTGAGCATTTACGGCTGTCTACCTCAAGTATCTTCCAGAGCTCGCTTTGGAGAACACCTTCAGGTTTGGACTGGATTACCTTAAGCGCCTCTTCGATCGGGTTGTTCATAGGTTCACTCATCAGATGACCGGTGAGATTGAAAGGATATTGTTGCCCCTAATCACGACGGTTCCGAGATTTCTTCCCCGCTGGTTGTTGTCATTCAGTTCGGTTGTCTCTTCCATGTGGATATTGAGGTACTCATCCACTGCGACAAGACGACCCTGTAATTTTCTCCCATCATCTTTTATTTCTACGGTAATTTTCGAATCAACAAGAGAAAATACCTTTTTTATGGGAAGTACGATTCCGTTAACCATCTGCCTTAATTTAGGGCGACAGGTAATTAAAGTTTCTCATACTGCAGAAAAATCCCACGGCTTCCCTATATGAATGCCTTACTGTCATTTTCATCCTCACGCCCTGGAACCCGCAGGATATTTGAATCAATGCCTAAAAATCGAGCAAAAATTTATTTTGGAATCGGCTCCCACCGCGACGCTAACGCTTTCTCTACTGCAGGAAGGGTAGTGTATTCCATCTCATCCTGAGAGAGCCGGTGGGGTTCGAAGGGTCCATGCGCACGGATCATATCGGCCAGGTCATTGCACCGGCTCCGGACGCGGTCAAAGGCCGGGTCATCAAACATGTCTGCCGGGCCGATCAGTTCGCCGTTGCAGAGCTGGAACCCAAGGCATATGACTCTTGGCGGGCCATCGAACCTGGTACAGTTCGCATCACAGAGGCCGACCGGCATAAAAGGCCCAAGGTGCGACCCCCGCATCCATCCGGCCACCAGTACGGGTGTACAGAATGGTTCAATAACCTCCCCGACAGCAGGGAACCCGCTCTGGGCACGGACGATCATGACCGGGTCATCCTTCCCGATGTACCTGCCGGCCATCATATTCAGGCGCTGGGTACTGGTTGATGCCGCGATCTCACCCCCTCTCGTGAATACATGCTTGATCACGTACCTGGATGGTGCGCCGATGTAGACGAGGAGGCTGTAGATCTCATCAGGGCACGAAAACATGATCCTTCGTTTTTCAACGAGGTCGTGTACTTCAAAAACAAATCCCTTGTGCATGGAGGGATCAATGACAAGCCCGGCCGTGTTGAACGGATCGGCAAAGATCTTGTAGAGGAAGAAATTCCATGCGCCGGGTTCTGTTTTGTCTGCCATAAAGACCAGCACGGGATCACTGGGCCGCTCCTCGAACTCCATCTCGGCAACACTGGGCCCCAGCCCCTTAACAGTACCTGAAAAGGCATCTGCGAGCATGTCCTGCCCCGCACCATAGAGTTTCATGCTTTTTGCAATCGCCGTGCACTCCTTGAATACGTCCCATGCAAGTTTGTGGACATTCTCGTTATCCACACCACGGTTATGGGTCATAATCAGTTCAATGTCATCACCGCAGTGCGTGACAAACGAGTCGATCAACAGGGTGCCCTCCTGGTCCCTGAGCATTCTTGCCGCTTTCTCCAGGAGCTTCGGGTGGGTCCGGGAGTGCCCGGGAAAACTTCCCACATCCGCCTTTATAACGGAAATCGTGGTTTTGGGCATAAAATAATCACACTATAGAATCGCCCTGCAGGAGAAAAAAATTGTGGTGAATGGTTATGCAATTATCTTTCGTACGAGGGAAGCAGTCCCGTACGAACTGAACGCCTTGAAAAAAACAAGGCTTTCAGCATATGCCATGGCCTGGATGGCCTTATCTGTATCTTCCTCAACACCGTAAAGTTCTCTGAAAAATTCTTTTATTGCAAACTTGCAGTTGCCATCAATTATCTGCCTGTCCTTTTTCCCGGGGTTTGCAGCCCGGTATTTCTCCAGGGTCCATTCCTGGATATCCTTGTAGAGTGCCGGTTCATAGACCTTGAGGGTGTTGAAAACAACATCCTGCCAGAAGGTACCGACATTTCCCTTAATGATATCTCCTTTCGGGAAATGCTGGTTAATGAGTTCCCGGGGTGTACCGGTAATTCCGTGCTGGGCGATGCCGATATTCAGGTTATTATCCCGCAGCGCTTTCGCGACCGCTTTTGTCTGGGGAATGTCGATCGAAAGCTGTTCGACCACGTTCCCTTTATCGTCGTATACATGCCCGTGCGTGCTCCCGTTGGCAATCGCAAGCACGTGAGGGTATACCTCGTTCGAATGTAAGGCCCTGATAAACTCAACAGCTTCATCGGGCGTGGTCAGGACCATCCCCTGCCCGTCTTTCCGGCCGATCTCACCCACTTCTACTTCGAGGCCGAACTCTTTACCTTTCATCCTGCCCTTAATATAGTGCGCCAGCTCAGTTGTGACCTGGATATTCTGTTCCAGTTCCTCCCTGACGTTCTTTCCTTCAAAATTAAAGAGGTGCGAGGCATCAATGGCAAATGAGGTGTACCCGGCGGCAACCTGGGCATCGATCAACTGCCTGGTCTGTTCGATCTCCGTGGGATCTCCCTTCTTTATCGTGATATGATCCGCATGCAGGGCCCAGACGTCAAACTGCACCTCCTTCGCGGCCTTGTTGATCCTTTCTGAGAACTGCTCTGGTGTCAATCCCGTATACCCACCTTTCAGGTCACATTCAGAACGTGCCAGTTCGATAAATACTGCAGAATCCGTATCTTTCGCGGCCTGGAAAATCCCCTTTGCGACAGTGGTAATTCGGGTATTCGCTGCCATAATGATTGCTTTCCGGCCTGAAATGCCGCTGAAAATTGTTGAACCAGAGATTGGACCGAAATCTTTCTGTTTCATAAGACTGCTCACTCCTGATTACTCAACCCTTTCATTCATAAACTTTTCAATCATCGCGATCTCTTTTTTGCCACCTACGTAGATGGGTGTGAGTTCATCGATTGACTGTGGCAGGATGTCCAGGATATTGGACTTCCCGTTGCTAATTGCCCCGCCAGCTTCCTGGATAATCTTTCCCAGGGGATTTGCCTCGTACAATAATCTCAGTTTTCCGTTTTCCCTGCCTTTGAACCCGGGATATGTAAATACCCCGCCCTTTCGAAGGATCTGGTGAAAATCTGCGACAAAACAGCCACTAAACCGGAGTTTATAACCTGCCTGCTCGAGACTCTCAATAAAGCGTGCATGTGCCGGGAGATAGTCCCTCCTCAACGCACCGGGAGAATATATTTTTCCTTCCGGGATCCTGATGTCCTGGCGCGTAAGTACAAATTCACCGGATTCATCAAGCACAAATTCATGCACTCCCTTTCCCACGGTAAGTGTAAGGACCGTGAGAGGCCCGTAGAGGATATACAGGGCGGCTACCATTTTTATGCCTTTTTCGAGGACCTTGCCGGGGTAGATTCCTATAATTGATCCGGTACAAAGGTTCACATCAATAAGAGATGACCCATCAAGCGGGTCAATAACCACCCCGAAATCGTTCTTCGGATCTTTGATTTCGATGATGGTATCCTGTTCTTCCGTGGCGATATACCGGGCAAGCCGTGTTCTCTTCAACCCTGATATGAAGACCTCATCAGCGTATTTATCAAGGGGCATCTGCTCTTCGCCGTACATATTCCGGGTCTTTTCCTCTGCCGGTGTTTTCCTGGCCGAAAAGAAAAATCCCTTCTTCACCACCTGGGCTTCTTTACTGAAAAAGAGGATTAATTCAGCTAGGTTTTTTTCGGTCCCTGCGCCGTCAAGGAATTCTTTGAGTATCATTTATTACCGCCTTCCTCTCCCATAGAGCTCGTCAAATCACGGGATATCCAACCTGACTCCCTGATCACGTGTAGACTTTTGATCCCGGGGTTTATCAGGATTATTATCCTGCCCTGTGAAGGGTACGAGGGGTGGTATGGGACTCTGATCTGGTGACTGTAATTTTAGTTGGTGACGTTGAAAATGGATAGTACAGCGTGCAGAATTTGACGAACAAAAAAGACTACCCGGGATGAAATTTTTTTAACACCGGGTGATCCGGTGTTACAAGCTGTTGCGAATTTGGAAAACCGGTTGACCTGGATACGATCGTGCTAAGTTCCGGTTAAACAACTAACATGAAGGGAAAACCTGATGATAAAAAAGGGTTTATTCATCCTCGATCGAAGGCGCAGGCTCCCCGGTCTGCTCCCGGTAGGTGACTTCGAGTACACCATGACGGAACGATACCGACACCGAGTCCTTCTCTGCGGGAGGCACATCCGCAGTTGTATGGTATTTCAGGTCCCCGTCCCCGGCCTTGATGTGGACGGTCGAACCGGAAAACATCACCTTGACATCCTCGGGTGAAACCCCGGGCATTTCAGTTACCAGTATAACCTCGTTTCCGATCCGCTGTACCTCTACTTCAGGCTCAATCGTGCCATTCCTGGCTGGGAACGGGATCTGTTGCGCCGCCGGGAATACTGGCATGTTGACGTAGATCCGGAAGTTAAAAATGACAGGTGCCGGGTGATCGCTCATACCCGCCTGTTCAAGCATCTTCCGGATGATCTCGCCTATGTTTCTGAAATTTTCATCAGGTGCACTGGTCATAATGGTATTCCCAATCGTTATGTGGTCTGTTTCAGATGCTCGTCCAGCTGGCCGGTGAGCTTTTTTATCTTGCTGAAGTCTTTGTTCGTCCTGAAGGTCTCTTTCCGGAGGGTACCTGTATTGCGATCCACTGACTTCCGGAGTTCTGCCCGCTTCAGGGTAGCAAGAGCATTTTCCAAGACTGCCCGTTGATCATGGTTGTAGAGCATCTCCCATGCCTGCCGTTCGGCTGCCTCAAGCGCGTCCTGGTCAAGAGATCCCCTGACTCTTTTTTTGGCTTCTTCGAAGTGAGCCCGTGTAACCCGGATATTCACTACGGCATCCTGCCGTTCCTTCTCATTCGTATCTGCCATTACGGTGATAAAGTCACGCATTGCACCAAGTTTTGCCTGGCGGACCAGGGCCTCGATATCAGCACCTACGTACCCATCGGTCTGCTTAACAAGGTCATCGATACTGATGTCTTTGGTAAGGAGCGCCCCTGAATCCCGCAGGTATACCAGAAAGATCTTCTTCCGTCCCTCTTCATCAGGTGGTGGCACATAGATATGGCGCTCCAGCCTCCCTGGGCGCAGGAGTGCAGGGTCGATCATGTCAGGCCTGTTGGTTGCTGCGATGACCGTGACGTTTTTCAGTTCCTCAAGACCGTCGAGTTCCGTGAGGATCTGGGAGACCACGCTCTCTGTGACATGGGAAGATCCCGCATAGGAACCCCGTCTAGGCACGAGTGCGTCAACCTCATCGAAGAAGATGATCGAGGGAGATGCCTGCCGGGCCTTCCTGAAAATCTCCCGGACTCCCTTTTCCGACTCCCCAACCCATTTGGAGAGCAGCTCAGGCCCTTTCACCGAGATGAAATTGCATTCTGATTCGTGTGCAACCGCCTTTGCGAGAAGGGTTTTACCTGTACCGGGCGGCCCGAAGAGGAGGATACCTTTCGGTGGCCTGGTCTGGAGCTGCTCGAATACGAAGGGATACCTGAGTGGCCACTCAACAGCCTCCTGCAGGTCTTTCTTCACATCATCGAGGCCACCGACCTCATCCCAGGTAATGTCCGGGATTTCTACCAGGACCTCGCGCATTGCACTTGGCTCGACCTGTTTCCGTGCTTCGTCAAAGTCTGCCCCGGTGACCCTGAGGTCATCGAGGATCTCTGCCGGGATCTCCTCCTCCGGTTTAATCAGGGGAATGATCCTCCGGAGTGCCCTCATTGCTGCCTCCTTCACGAGGAGTGCGATGTCAGCGCCGACAAACCCGTGGGTGGTATCGGCGTATGCCTGAAGGTCCACATCCTCTGCCAGGGGGACCCCCCTGCTGTGGACCTGGAAGATCTCAAACCTCCCTTTCTTGTCGGGTATACCGATCTCAATCTCGCGGTCGAACCGGCCACCCCTGCGGAGTGCCGGGTCAATCGAGTCCGGGAGGTTGGTGGCAGCGATGACTATGACCTGTCCCCTGCCCTTCAGGCCGTCCATCAGGGACAGGAGCTGTGCCACAACCCGGCGTTCCACCTCTCCTTTTGTCTCTTCCCTCTTTGGCGCGATCGAGTCGATCTCATCGATGAATATGATAGTCGGGGCATTCTCCTGTGCCTCTTCGAAGACTTCACGGAGTTTCCCCTCGCTCTCCCCGTAGTACTTGCTCATAATCTCCGGGCCGGAAAGGGTAATGAAGTGAGCTTCTACTTCATTTGCCACCGCTTTTGCGATCAGCGTCTTTCCTGTTCCCGGGGGTCCGTAGAGGAGCACCCCCTTCGGTGGCTCTATCCCAAGCCGTTCGAAGATCTCCGGGTGCCTGAGTGGCAGTTCGATCATCTCACGAACGAGCTGGAGCTCGCGCCCGAGCCCGCCGATATCCTCGTAGTGGACGTCAGAGACCTCCTGCTTTCCTTCCTCAGGCTTGTAGGCTGTCTCTTTCAGCTCGATCTCCGTCTCATCGGTCACAATACCGATGCCTTTGGGTACAACTTTTGAGATGACAAAAGTGATCGGGTTTCCGATTACGTCCACCCGCACGCTCTGTCCCTCCATCACCGATCTTCCGGAGAGGACCCGGTGGAGGTATTGTTCCCCTCCAATCAGGCGGATCGGCTGGGTGGGTGCAATAATTATCTTTTTTGCGTAACCGAGTTCGATCTTCCTGATGGTAACCGTATCGTCGACACCAGCTCCGGCATTGCTCCTGACAGTTCCGTCAATACGGATCACTCTGTTACCGGTGTCCTGCTGGAAACCAGGCCAGACGATTGCAGTGGCTTTTTTCTTACCCTGTATTTCTATTACATCACCGCTGACCAGCCCGAGTGTCCTCATTATATCGATGCTTACCCTTGCTATTCCACGTCCGGCGTCGTCGCGGGCGGCTTCCCGTACCCCGACTTCTGCGTAATCTTTATTCGGCATCAGAACTAACTCCTGGTAAATGCTAACTAAAAGTAAGTCTCATTTTATTATAAATATTGAGGTAGTGCCACTCCCCGGAGATTCGTTCATACCAGGCTGTATAAGCAGGTTTACCGGCTTTTAATGGATTTACGGGGGGAGATAAAAAATTTCAATGGCAGGTGATTGTTTCCCGTTCTGTGACGATCATGTCCATGGCCACATCGTTGTCGTCAGCAGGGACCGATCGGATCTCCTGGCATGAAAATGCAGCACCGATCTTTTTTGCCCGTGGATACAACGAAAGGAACCGGTCGTAGTACCCTGCGCCGTAACCAAGGCGGTGTCCGGCCCGGTCAAAGGCAAGCAGTGGGACAATGACGACCTCCAGGTCCTCACCGCATACCGGAATTTCTTTCCCGATTGGTTCTGGGACCGAAAACGTACTGATGACCAGGTTGTCGGGGTCTTCCAGGCAGGAGAGGCGGAGCGTCCGTGTTTCCCGTTCGATAATCGGCACGACCACCCGGACGCCCTGTTGTAAGAGATGCCTGATAAGCGGCATTGTATCAACCTCCGGTGGTTTTGGTACATAGACCATCACCGTCCTCTCACCATTGAGTCCCCTGGAAAGAACCTCACAGATTGACCTGCTGAATGTCCTGGACTCATAAGGAGTTAGCCGAGACCGCACTACCCGTGCCCTGTCCCTGAGCTCCTCCTTGGTTGATCTCTCTTCGCGAGGCATACGTGTTATAAGAAATTGTGGGAACAGATGCTTAAAAGATGTCATGGTGACGGGACGCCTTCCCGGGTGGCGAAGCCGGGGATTTGAGGGCAGGTCCCGTGGTTATAACTCCATTTCAGATGACGCAGCCCTGGTTTATATGGTTATTTATCGAAGTTCTTACCCGGGACAAAAAAATATCCCGTTCGACTATTATTCAGCTACCATGCACAGGTCCTCATAACCCTCTTCATTACATGTCCGGAATTTGTTTTTACAATGTCTGCCTTGGATTTGTCGAGCATTCGCGGGTTTATTGCCCAACCGAGGACTCCATAATTATTTCAAGGTGAATACAGGATGTTTTTTTGCCTGAAAAACTCAAAAGGACATTAATTGCATATGCACACTCCGGGTTTAAAGGACACAATTGCGGCGACCCCTTATATTTTTACCATTGGCGTTGCAGGGGACAGCGGTTCTGGAAAAACAACATTTACACATGGTATACGGAGTATTTTTGGTGACGATCTCGTCTCTACTATAACACTCGACGATTACCACCGTCATGACCGGGAGGAACGAAAGAATAAGGGAATTACGGCCCTCAACCCTGCTGCAAACCTTATAGACCAGCTTGAATCGGACCTTGGCAAGCTGAAACAGGGAATGCCGATTGATAAACCGGTATACAACCATGATACAGGAAAATTTGACACGCCGGTCACGTTCATCCCGAAAAAAATCCTCCTCCTTGAAGGCCTGCATACGTTTTTCACCCCGGCACTCCGTAATAATCTTGACTTTATGCTGTTTGTAGACCCTGCAGCCGAGGTCAAGTATGACTGGAAATTAAAGCGGGACATTAATAAACGCGGATATTCTGCAGCCGAGGTGAAGCGGCATATTGAGGTGCGCAAACCGGATTATGAACGCTATATTGCACCCCAGAAAGAATATGCAGATGCAATAATCGGGATTGATTATTCGGAGTACGGCCATCACCTCGGGGATGAACGAAATGTCTACCGGGTGACCCTTTCGCAGAACCGGATGAAACACAGTATTAAGGATATCGACCTTTCGCTCGACCTATATTCGATCCTCTCGCTGTCCGAACGGAATTTCTCACTTAAATTTGCGACAGGTGTTCAGTTTGGGCAGCGGATGGGGGAACTGATTATTGACGGGGAACTCTCTGAACATGTCGTACAAAAACTTGAACGAAGTATTGAACACCAGACGAACGTGCGTCCGATATCCATGTTCAAGGACCGTGAATATGTGACCGCGGTAGATTTGATCCAGCTGATCATCAGCTGGCGGATTATCCATCGCAGGATTTTTCTGGAGGTCCGCAGGGAATGTCACCAGGCAGATACCGGGGCAGGGGAAAACGCCATGACCTGTGAGTGGAAACGGCTTTCTGCTACCGATGAAAAGTCCATGGACAAGCGTCATAAGACCTGACATGGTGGGCCCTGGTTATTGATAAACCTCATAACCCGGAGCCGAGTATACCTACCATGGAATTGTTGAAATGACTCGCAGGTTACTTTCAGAAGCGGAAGGATACGGGCTGCTGAAAAACTATGGGATACCAGTTCCCCAATTTTCGGTTGTCAGCTCCCGCCAGGATGTGGGTGTAGCCGCAGAACGAACTGGGTATCCGCTGGTCATGAAGGTCATCTCTGCCCAGGTGGTCCATAAGAGTGATGCCGGGGGTGTCATTACCGGTATCCGGTCGGTTTCCGAAGCTGAAACAGCTTTTGATGCGATAGTCCGCAATGTGCAGGCATTCGATCCATCCGCGACCATTACGGGTTTTATTATTGAACCGCAGCAGGAAAAGGGACTTGAGATCCTTATCGGGGGCAGAATTGACCCGGCATTTGGAAAAATAGTAACGGTCGGCATGGGGGGGACCCTGGTCGAATTGATCAAAGATGTCTCGATCCGGGTGCTCCCGGTAAGCTCCTCCGATATCAACGCAATGATACAGGAATTGGGCGCATATGGCCTCATCAAGGGGTTCCGGAATGAACCCGCCCGTGATGTTGCGGCACTGATTGCATTGATTGAGTCTGTTGCACGATTGTTCTTGGATAGTCCGGAAGTTGTCGAGTTTGATCTGAACCCTGTTTTATTATATGAAAAGGGAGCTTGTGTTGTAGACGCCCGGTTTTATGTGACTGATGAGGTGGAAACACCTGTGGGTAACCTGGAACCCGCTATGCCTGCAGGGATCCTTAATGTGAAGTCAATTGCGGTTGTTGGTGCCACCCCGGACCCCAATAAGGTCGGGTATTCAGTCTTGCGTAACCTCCTTTCATTTCCTGGTTCCCTGTATCCCGTGAATCCGAAACACCCGAAGATTCTCGGGCGGGCCGTGTATCCCACCCTTTCGTCAATCCCGGATCCCGTCGAAATGGCGGTGGTTGTAGTCCCGTCACATTCTGTCCTGCCGGTTGTTGAAGAAGCCGGAAAGAAGGGTGTCCCCCTTATAATCATTATATCATCCGGCTTCCGGGAAACAGGGGGAGCAGGCTCGGTCCTTGAAGACCAGGTACTTGCAATTGCCAGGAGTTATGGCATACGAATCCTGGGCCCGAACTGCCTTGGGATTATGCTCCCCCACCAGGAGATCAATACAACGTTTGACCCGATATCTCCAAAACCAGGTAACATTGCGTTTGTTTCGCAGAGCGGGGCCATTATCTCTACCATCGTGGACTGGAGCCTTCCGGAAGAGATCGGTTTTTCTGCGGTGATCAGCATCGGAAACCAGGCTGATCTCACATTTGAAGATTTCCTGCAGTATGCAGCAGAAGATCCCAATACCCGGGCAATTATCCTGTACATTGAGCAAATCCGTGATGGAAAACGTTTTATGAAAATTGCAAGGGAGGTCACGCGGAAAAAACCTGTTGTTGCTATCAAGTCCGGGTCATCAAGGATTGGACAGATAGCGGCCGCATCGCATACCGGTTCATTATCAGGCAGTTTTGATGTCTACATGGCTGCATTCTGGCAATCCGGGATTATTCCCGTGCGATCCATCCGGGAAGCGTTCCAGACTGCTGAACTCCTCGCGTCCGAAGGATACCCGAAAGGTACCCGTGCTATCGTTATCAGCAATGCCGGGGGTTTTGCGGTGTTATCCTCTGATTACGCGGAGATTTTTGGGATAGAAATCGTGGACTTTTCTCCTGCCATTATTAAGGAACTTGATGTCATCCTGCCGGAAAACTGGAACCGCCGCAACCCTATCGATATGGTAGGGGATGCATCGGCTGACAGGTTCGCCCGGACATTTGACGTGATGATCAAAAACCAGGATGCCTGGGACATTGCATTTGTAGTAAATGTTCCCTCCGCAATATCGGACCCGATTCGAGTCGCAAACGAACTGGTCAGGTTCTCGAAGAATACCCACAAGATGATCGTAGGGTGCATGATCGGTGGAGATTCCATGAAGACTCCGCTTCGGATCCTGAAGGATTCAGGGATACCAAATTTCCCTGACCTGGAAGATGCCTTCAAAGCAGTGGGCAATATATGTCGCCATATATGCTGGGAAGAATTCCATGGAAAAAGGTGCAAACCGTAAAATTGGGGGGTAACCGGTTAATCTTAATCAATAAGATTGATTTTAGAGGAATGTATACAAATCAAAAAAATTAGAAATTGAAATTTTTATTCACGATTTTAATCGCACAGTAGTCCCCGCACATTGTGCAGGCATCGGTATCCGCGGGTGAACGCTCGTCCCGGATTGCCTTTGCCCGCGCAGGGTTCATGGCAAGCTGGAACTGGCGGCCCCAGTCCAGGTCACGCCGGGCATGGCCCATCTCGAGGTCAGCCTTACGGGTCTTTTTCAGCTTGATCATGTCCCCGACGTGTGCTGCAATCCGGGAACTCATGACCCCCTCGTAGACCTCTTCCACTGTTGGCAGGGCCAGGTGCTCTGCCGGGGTGACGTAGCAGATGAAATCTGCACCAAGGCTCGATGAGATTGCAGCACCTATGGCAGCAACACGGTCATCGTAACCCGGGGCAATATCCGTGACAAGGGGTCCGAGCATGTAGAACGGTTTATTGTTCGTCACACGTTTCATCAGTACCACGTTTGCCTCGATCTCATCAAGCGGGATATGCCCGGGCCCTTCGACGATTGTCTGGACCCCTTCCGCATGGGCCTTGTCCGCGAGTTCGGCATTTATCAGGAGTTCCTGCACTGCAGCACGGTCAGTTGCATCATGGACTGCACCGGCCCTCATTCCGTTCCCCATCGACAGGGTGACTTCATGCTCCTTCATGATCTCGAGAAGGTAATCGAACTCAGAATAGAGCGGGTTCTCCTTTTCGTTGTGGAGCATCCACGCCGTCATGAATGCGCCGCCACGGGAGACCAGTCCTCCATGCCGGCCCTGGTTTTTCAGCCGCTTAATGGTCTCAAAGTTGATACCGGTGTGGATCGCCATGAAATTTGTCCCCAGTTTCGCCTGTTCAGCGGTGATGCGGAAGAGGTCATCTTCTTTCATGTGGACGACAGCGCCGTCTTTCCTTGCTGCCTCGATAAACGCCTGGTAGAGCGGGACACTCCCCACCGAGAGGGTGGTGGCTGCAACAACGCGTCTCCTGATCTCGGTGAAGTCTCCTCCTGTTGAGAGTTCCATGAGCGTGTCAGCCCCGGCAAGTTCAGCCTGTCTGGCCTTTTCCACTTCCATATCGATATCGATAATGTCAGAAGATGTCCCGATTGAGGCATTGACCTTGGTCGTGAGTCCTTCCCCAATACCGCACACCCTGACCTTCCGGTACGGTGATACCGGTATTACAATGTGGCCGCCGGCGACCCCTCTCATCACAAATTCTTCGGTTACGCCCTCTGCCTTTGCAACGGCCCGCATCTCCTCGTTAATGATGCCTGCCCTGGCATCGTTGATCATACTCATACCTTCATAATTGAGGAATTGACGAGATAAAGGCTTGTTTTAAAAATTGCAGACTAAATTTAGGTTGTCAAATGATCAAGTAAAATTGTTTTACATTTATGCAATATTACTTTACTATTTACCGGAACCGCGGGAAATGAAGTGGCCTGCAGAATTATTCCCTGATAAAACGTCTATATTGATAAAAAGAGATTTATTAATCTTCCTTTCCCCAGAAGAGGTCTGCTTCTTTCTCCATTTTTGCAAGCCGGGTATAGTAGTCCGGAAACTCGTTCAGGTGTGCAAGCGCAATCTTTCCGGTCATTACCGGGTCATCATTGGTCACGTTGGTTGACGGGTCAACCAGGCCATGTTCAAGTTCCACGTCTAGGCCCGTCCTGAACTGTTCCACATCAAACCCAGACCAGGTAATCCCAAGGCCTTTGCCAATTCTTGCTGCATCTTCGGTTGTAAAATGTTTCTTTGTCATTTTTCGTTTCCCGATTCTAATGGATGCTTTCCGGGGGCATAATTTTTTCCTTTCGGAGAAAATAATTCACGGAAGTATGGTGATCTGGTGAAGAAAAAATGTCCTCCGGGCCACTTCACTACATTGAATACCACTCTTCACAATACTACTGAGCAAAGATTTGATTTCTGGTCACAAAATGGATGTCAACTTCGGAGGTTTTGTCCCTATCAGCACGGTAGACTGGAGGGGGAAAGCAGTATGCACGGTATTTTTGCGGGGGTGCCCGGTACGTTGCACGTACTGCCATAATGCGTCCATACTGGCAGGGTGTGACCCAAGACCGGTGGAAGAGGTCATCGGGATGATCAACTCGTCCCGGCTTCTTATCAGCGGGGTTGTGTTTTCCGGCGGTGAACCAACCATGCAGGCAGAGGCCCTGGTTGCACTTGCAGGTGCTGTTAAAAAAATGGGCCTTCTGGTTGGTGTACAGACAAATGGCGTATACCCCGATACCCTCGAAGTCCTCATCGAAAACAACCTCGTTGACCGTATCGCGCTCGATATCAAGGCCCGGTGGCAACGGTATGATAACCTGATGAAAGTGCCCTGCGTCGGGAAAGTCCAGCGCTCACTGGCGCTCTGCAGGGCCGCCCGAAAGAGTGGGAAACTTCATGAATTCGAGGTTGTAATCACCCTGTTCCGGGGATACGAGGACGAGGTCCCGTATATCTCCCGTGAGTGCAGTGACGTTGATCTTGTTATCCAGCAGGGTGTGCAGGGAGATATCCCTCCGCTGTCCTGCAGTGAGTTGAAAAAGATCGCAGACCCGCTCAACCGGCAGGTCAGGATCAGGACCCGGGAGGGAGGTGAGATTTCGTATGAAGGTAGTAGGGATCGTTGGATTACCAGCGAGCGGTAAGGGAGAATTCTCACGGATTGCGTTATCGTTGGGCATTCCCGTGATTGTTATGGGAGATGTGATCCGGAAGGCCGTGGAGGATTCAGGCCGCCCGCTCACAGATAAGAACCTTGGTGAAACAGCCGGGCGGATCAGGGCTGAACAAGGCATGGACGCGATCGCAAGGCTTTGTGTTCCGGAGATCAGGAAGCAGCAAGCCCTGCTGGTGATTGTTGATGGGATCAGGGGTGATTCGGAAGTCCAGGTGTTCAGGGATAGTTTCCCGGGTTTTGTCCTGGTCAGGATCGATGCACCGTTCGGGACACGCCTCAGCCGTATTGCCGGCCGGGGGAGACCTGATGACAACCTTGACGGGAACGCACTGAAAGCAAGGGACGAGCGTGAACAGGCATGGGGCCTTGGAAAAGCCCTCGAGGGAGCAGATTACCGCATTGATAATGACGGCAGTTTGGAGTCATTCATCAGGCATGTCATGGCACTCCTCGAGAAAGTGAAGGGGTTACCATGAGCATTACCCCGTATTTCTCCTCGTCTGCCAAGGTTTGGGATACCATTGAATGGGTGTACGGGATTCCGGATGCCGGGTATAGTGGGTGGGAGATCGTCGCAGATGGCCGTTACCGCCTCGATAACCCGGCCAACAGGAAGGATATCCATGAAGCGATCGCGAGCACCGATCTTGGGATAACGGTCCATGCACCCTATGGGGACCTGAACCTCGCCACCCTGAATCACCCGATATGGGAGGAGTCCATCAGACAGGTATGTGTCTGTGTGACAAATGCGGCTGAATTCACGGACCGGGTGACTATCCACCCTGGTTATATGTCCCCGGTGGGAAAACTTCTCCCGGAAAAGGCCTGGCAGCTCCAGAAAGAGGCCCTGGTAAGGATCGGGCAGGTTGCCGCGGATTGCGGTGTTCTTGCATGCCTTGAAAACATGATAGGTATCAGGGAGTTCCTCTGCCAGAGGCCCGAGGAGATCCTTGGGATGACTGAAGGTATAGAGGGAATCGGGATTACCATCGATTTCGGGCACGCCAATACGGTTGGAAGGGTAAAGGAATTTTTACCTCTCTTAAAAAATGCAAAGCATCTCCACATCCATGATAACAAGGGAGTATCAGATGAGCACCTTGCTCTCGGGATGGGGACAATACCGTGGGATGTCGTAGGCCCTGCCGTCCGGAAGGACTACTCCGGTGTCGTCGTAGTCGAAGGGAAGTCGCCCGAAGAAGGAAAGAAGAGCCTTGTTGTATACAAGAGGTGGTTTGTATAGCCGGGGAGACATTGCAGGTATATTTCCTTGGTACTGCCGGGGCCCTTCCTACCCCGCAGAGGAACCCCCCCTGCTTCATGATCAGGAGAGGGTCTGATACCATCCTCTTTGACTGCGGGGAAGGTGCCCAGCAGCAGATGATGAGGGCACGGACCGGGTTTACCGTGGATGCCATTTTCATTACCCACTGGCATGCTGATCATTTTCTTGGTATCATTGGCCTTGTGCAGACACTCTCGTTCAACGGGCGGAAGGAACCGCTCACTATTTACGGGCCGGAATGGGTGCATGATTTTGTCACGGAACTGCGTCATCTCTGCCGGTTTAATGTTAAATTCCCGGTCCTTTCAGAAGAGCTCGTCCACGGGGTGTCCATCCCGTTTGAAGGGTACCAGGTAAAAGCGTTTGCGACCGATCACGGGATGGAGAGCCTCGGGTACGCCCTGGTAGAGGAACCGAGGCCCGGCCGGTTCGACCGGGAACGGGCAATTGCACTTGGAGTACCTCCCGGACCTCTCTTCGGGCGCCTCCAGCGGGGTGAACCCGTGAGCATAGTGCAGGATGGTGTAACGGTCAGTATAACCCCTGAACAGGTGATGGGCCCGGCACGACCCGGGCGGACCGTCGTGTATACCGGGGACACGAGACCGGTGATAAAAGACCTCCTTGCCGTGGTGGACCACGCTGACCTCCTCATTCACGACGCGACCTACGACGATGCAGCACTGGAACGGGCAAGAGAGGTATTCCACTCAACTTCGGGAGAGGCAGGGGATATTGCAGTAAGGTTGTCGGCAGACACGCTGGCACTGGTACACATCAGCTCCCGTTACACTAGTACAGCAAGCCATATCAGGGATGCAACGAAAAGGTTTTGTGGTAAGGTAATCGTGCCTGACGATCTTTATATGTTCGAAATACCATTCAGGGGATAGACCCCCTGGTCAATCAGATATTCAAAAATTCGCCGGAGCTGCACCGGAATATGCAGGAATTAAAATATCGAGGATTTCGCATGGAAAATAACAATGAAATAATTGTATACCGTCTTGGTGCATCATGTGACCTTGGCGACGTGGAAGAAGGAAAGACATATGCAGGGCGCGTGCAGGGATTCGCAACATTTGGGACATTTGTCCAGTTGAATGAACGGGTAAAGGGGCTGGTTCACAAGAGCAATGTAAAGACCGATCATAAGGAGCGCGAAACGGTTCTCGTACATGTCAGGGCGATCCGGAGCAATGGCAATATTGACCTTGAAGAGGTTGTCATCCCGGTATACCAGGTTCGTCCCATTGAGAAGAAGAGTACCGCAGTACTTCTTGCAGAACTTGGCCAGAAAATCGGGCGTACCGTCAGGATTGAAGGGGAGATTGCCCAGGTCAAGCAGACCAGCGGACCGACGATATTCACCATAGTTGACGAGTCAGGTACTGAAAATGCGGCGGCATTTGTAGAGGCAGGAGTCCGTGCATACCCTGAGGCAGAGCTTGGCGACCTTGTCCGTATCGTCGGGGAGGTCATGCAGAGGAACAACCAGTTACAGATTGAGGTTGATTCCCTGGCAGTCCTTACCGGCCCGGATGCCCAGGACGTCAGGGAGCGGATCAACAAGGCACTGGACGTGCGTTCAGAGCCTGCGGACATTCCGCTCCTTGTCCCAAGCCCGGTCCTTGAGAAACTCAGGCCCGAGATGCGCAAGATTGCAAAGATTATCCGGCGGGCGGTTTTCACGTCCCAGCCGATCATTCTCCGCCACCACGCGGACGCTGATGGCATCTGCTCTGCCGTGGCAATTGAGCAGGCGGTTACGGCGTTGTTAAGAGAATCCGGAGGAGATTTCGATTCGGATTACTACCTTTTCAAGCGGGCCCCATCAAAAGCTCCGTTCTATGAAATAGAGGATATCACGCGTGACCTTGATTTCTCGCTGAAGGACCATGTCCGGTTCGGGCAGAAAATGCCCCTGATCCTCCTGACTGATAACGGGTCAACCGAGGAAGACCTCCCCGCCTACCGCATGGCACAGGTCTACGATCTGTCGATTGCCGTGATTGACCACCACCACCCGGACGAAATCGTCGACCAGTTCCTTATCGGCCATGTGAACCCCTATCATGTCGGAGGGGATTTTGGGATCACAGCCGGCATGCTCGGGACCGAGGTGGCGAGGCTGATCAATCCTGCGGTTGAGCCCAATATCAGGCATCTCCCTGCAATTGCAGGTGTCGGTGACCGGAGCGAGGCACCGGAGCGTGCACTGTTCCTCGACCTTGTTAAGGAGTCCTATACCGAGGATGAATGCAAGAATATCGCCCTTGCTCTCGACTACGAGCAGTTCTGGCTCAGGTTTAACGACGGGCGTGAGCTTGTCAAGGACATCCTGAACCTGACAAACAACCCCGAACGACACAAGAAGCTCATTGCCAGACTTGTTGAAGGGGCAAATTTAATGATCGAGGACCAGATGAATGCCAGTATACCCCATGTGAAGGAGAGGCAGCTGAAAAATGGCGCACTCCTCTTCCTCCTCGATGTCGAGATCCATGCCCATAAGTTCACATTCCCGCCCCCCGGCAAGACGTCCGGAGAGGTCCATGACAGGCTGTGCCGGGCGCATGTCGGGAGCCCGGTTGTTACCATCGGGTTTGGCCCTGACTTTGCGGTCCTGCGTTCACGGGGGGTCCTGATGAATATCCCTAAAATGGTAAGGGAACTCAGAGACGAGCTGAAGGGCGGGGGGATCAGCGGCGGGGGCCACCTTGTCGTCGGGAGCATCAAGTTCGTCGAAGGAATGCGAAATGAAGTGCTCGAGGCGCTTGTGGCAAAGATTGCCGATGCCTCAACCGGTGGATAAATCACCAGGTCTTCAATTTTTTCTTTTTCCCGGGTTTTACAGATCACGAATCTGCAACCCTGCTATTGTACGGAGCAACGGTTTACTCCTGTTGATTGCGACCCACAGACTCCCTGCCTGACAGGTGCAAATGTCTGTATAATTCGTCCTTTGTCGAACTGCTGTTCATTAAAGACGGGAAAATGGTGCGAAGAAAAATAGTTATTTATATATACGAAATGAAAATATAGCTCAATATCTCTGGAGGTGAGAGATTCATGTCTTCAACAAGACGCATAGCCGATAAGTACAACGAGTCCCAGGCGCGGATTATTGCATGCCTGAACTCGGGTGTTACAAAAGGCAAGCACTACTTTAAATCAAAATATATTGCAAAGGAGCTCGGCCTCTCCTCGAAAGAGGTCGGCACTAATATGGCAATTCTATCAGAGATCTGCCAGGAGTTATCCATTATACGCTGGAGCTATTCGAACAGCACGACCTGGATGGTTAAGCCGAGGTCGGCATACTAATAAATCATTATACACTATTTTTCTAGGTTATGACTAAGGTTGCAGAACTGGAATCAACCATTGAATTCATTGCTGATATCAATGAATGTAAAGACTGCCTGATGTCCCAGGACGCGACGTCTACCGACCCCGCCTGCCTCTGGTTCAATATTGATGTGCTGAAAGGCCACAACCTCAGGGCCGGGGACAGGGTGCGTGTCACGGTTGAAAAAATCAACGATTGATCCCCCTGCTGTTGCAAGGATTGAGCAACACGGGGAGTCCTGTCGTAAAAAGGCGATAAGGACTCTTCACGGGGACAATAAGGTAGATATGGGATATTGACGAATGAGTATGAGTGCGGGGCCATAGGGTAGCCTGGCATCCTAGGAGACTGGGGGTCTTCTGACCTGCGTTCAAATCGCAGTGGCCTCATGTATTTTATTTTCTAACCGTGCTCAGGGTTGTTACACATGAAACTTGATGACCGGTGTTTTGACTGCCTTCTCTCCAGGGTGGCCCTTGAATGTAAGCTCTCGGCTGCGGGACCAGGCCTGACTGATGATACAGTCCGTTCATGTGCAGACCTCCTGTCGAAGATCCGGTATGATCCGGTAAGCCACCCGCAGATTGCAAGCGCGGTCCACCGGCATGCATATGGGATGCTTAATAACCCGGACCCTTTTAAGGATTTGAAGGATCAGAGCAATGCCGAAGCAGTATCTGTCTGTAACCGCGTGCGTCCGTCACTCCGGAGCTTCCGCGACCTTGTCCTCGCAACCATCATCGGTAACACGTACGATTACGGGGTAAAAACCCACCAGGTAACAGAAAATTTCGATGAATTTTTCAACACAATGTTTTCAAAGGGTTTAACCATCGATGACACGGACAGGATCCTGCCGCTGACAAAGCGGGTGGTCTATTTTACAGACAATTGCGGGGAAATCGTATTCGACCGCCTGCTCCTGGAGTATCTCCATGACAACGGATCGGAGATCACCCTTGTAGTAAGGGACGCACCGATCTTAAACGATGCAACCATGGAAGAAGCTGAACAATTTGGCCTCCGGGACTTTGCAACTACCCTCACCACTACGGGATGCGGGACCGAGCTTGGGGTGCGGCTCGATCTCTGCCCGACTGTCCTCAAAGAAGCACTTGGGTGTTGCACGCTCATCATATCAAAGGGGATGGCTAATTACGAGTCACTCTCACTTGAAAAAGACCTTCCCCCGGTTGCCTATCTCATGTCGGTCAAGTGTGAACCTATTGCAGATGATATCGGGGTACCAAAAGGTTCGCTCGTTGCGAAACTTTGTAGGTAATTTATTTTGTTGTTGACGGGTATATCCACGAAAAAGATTTTTTTTAAATTTCCTTTAATTCTATCTTGCAGATTAGGTCGTTCAATAATTTATTCACACCCCGGGGGCTCCATCCTGCCGCTATGGCAACTACAGTTGGGATACGGAATGATCTCCAAATCTCTGAAATTCTCTTGAATGTCCCAATTGAACCCTTGCCCAGTGAATATCTTATTAGGGATGGGGCAGGGAAGGGGTTAAACCCCCTCTTGTCAATCATATCTCTTCTTTTTTACCTATGAAGGATGCCCACCGGGCCTGAATCCGATGTCCCTGTATTTCATCCCTATAACCCCGGGTAGTCGTTTTCTGAAAAAAGGACGGGATTTCAGAGATCAGATATGAAGGAGATAAGGCAGCGCTACTATTGATACGAGGATTACGAGCATAATGGTGCTGATGGAAGTAGCAACAAAGGGCGCATATTTCTCAATTTTCCTTCCGCTAAACAATCTCTCGACACCTTCTTTTAGTATGTATCCCCCATCAAGCGGGACCATCGGGATTGCATTGAAAATACCCACGTTGATGTTAATCCACCCGCACCAGAAGAGCAGGTGCACCGCACCCCAGAAAATTCCGGGGTATGGGGCGGTATAATACCCGGTGTCCGGCGTTTCAAAGGCAAGGACCCTCAGGTACTGGCCTCCCGCTGACATGTCAAAGGGCACGCTGATGAGACGGAGGAACCCGATCGGGGAGAACATGTTCCTGACGGTGTCAATTACCTGAGCCCCGTCATAATAGAAAACCCCCATGAACCCTGAGGGGTGTGTCCCGAATTCTGCCGGCCAGGCGGTAAGATTGAGCGTGTAATCTTTGATAGTGCTGTCTTTCTGGACCTGCAGCACGGTCATATCCCCCGGGTGACTCGTGTTGAGGATCGCACTCACCTCGTCACGCGTTGCTACCGGGACACCGTTCACCGCCATAATCAGGGAGTCCTGTGGTATTCCTGCATTATATGCCGAATAGTTCTGGTAGACACCATGAACAACCGGTGCATTCGTTGGCACTGCTGCCCCCATCACAAAAATGAGGAGGACGAAACAGATCGCACCTACGACAAGGTTATTCATGATACCTGCGCCGAACATCCTCATTTTCGGCATCCCTTTTGCTTTATCGAGTTCCTCTTCATCAGGTTCTACAAAAAAGCCGATCGGGATGACCGCAATGAGGGCCCCGATACCCCTTACCTTGATGTTTTCAACACGGCAGAGGATCCCGTGCCCGAATTCGTGGACAGCGATCGTCAGCACGAATGCAAACCAGACTGCAAAGGTTGAGGGTACGTACTCATTGATCCCAGGCAGCAGGAGGATGTTCTGGGGCTTGTAGATCCCGGTTGGTTCAGGCTGGAGCACGAGGGTATATTGCAGTGCGAATATGAGCAGGAATGTAATGAGGACTGAAACCACCACGACGATGATCACGCCGATTGAACCATAAATGCGTAAAATCGGGGCAACACGGGTGAACCAGTCAAAAAATGCAGTTTTGCTGCTTTTTATTGCCATTATCGGGCCGTAAAAAGTAATATGGTCCGGAAATAACTTTTTCGTATAGATAACAAGAGCCACGACTGCGTAGATGGCGATCACCAAAATAAGGATCAGCAGCCAGTTCATTCTATACATATGGATTGGCGAGCTACATAATGATGTGGAATCCAGCCAACAAGGGATTTTTCCCCGGGATAATCAGGAGAAATCCAGAATACTCGCTTGAGACCGCTCGGAGATCATCTTTTCAACCGTCTTCCAGCTGGCCCTGGCGAACACCGGTGGCTTTCCTGAATGTTGAATCGCTGCAGAGAGGAAGTCGACAGTCCGCTGGTCAGAAGGGTAACCGCTCCCGATATCCCCGTATTTTTCTGCAAGTGCCTCAATTTCCCTGTCGCGTACAACTTTTGCGATGATACTTGCTGCTGACACAAGGGGATAGAACTCGTCGGCGTGGTGTTCCGCCACCACGCGGCATTCACAACCAAGGAAATTCGTCACCATATGGCCATGTCTCTCTGCAATAACGTCGCATGCATCGACATAGGCGAGGTGTGGGGAGAGGTCGTTGATCACTGCCGCATGCAGGCGGGCGAGCAGAACGTTCAGGGTCATGGATTTTCTGCCTGAATCTATTTCCCCTGCGCTTACTACCCGCAACGCAATGGAACACGTGTTTGTGATCTCTTCATAGAGCCCGGTCCGTTTCTGGGGGGACAACTGCTTTGAGTCCTTAATACCGATGTCAGGGAGGAGGTCCTCGTGATCGCATCCAACTGCCGCGACCACCATCGGGCCGAGCACGGCCCCCTTACCTGCCTCGTCCACCCCGCAGAACATGAGTACAGAGGTACAGGGAGCAAGATATTTGAACAATAGTATGGGGGTTACACCCCTTTCATCAGCACGTCCCTGATGACGAAATAGTTACAAAAATAAATTTGGTAGATACCTTCAGATAAGACCGAAGAAAATCATTCCTGTGGTAATGACCATTATGATAAGTATGACAACCGCAATTTTTGACTGGTTACCGGAACTTATCCCCGAAGGGGTGGCCTCATGCGTTTTTGCATGTTCTTCTTCAAGGTGAGATGAACTTTCTGATTTCTTTGGCGAATGGTGGGATGTCATTAGTAATTATTTCGCCAGATCGAATATTAACCTGTTGAAAATCCCACCTGTGTTCCGAAAAAAGGGAATGGAACGGAGGGATAAAACTTCCCGGTACCAGGGGTTCTGGAAAATTGATTTTGTTACCAGCTGGTTGCATATCTCATCATTCTGCAATTCCCTTTGCGAGAAAAAAGTCCGGATATCATTCTAAAAAGAGGGTTTTTCGGACCATAGATTTACCGGTTACCCTTCAAAGTTTCAATGGGACTGTAGTAATGGTTGAGAATGGAATTTGTGGGGAAATACCGAATAAATCCGGTGATGCGGTACCTTTTATCTGAAGGGTAATCTCACCCTGGGCAAGTGCACTGATAACGGCACCCGGAATTGCAGATGTTTTTATGCTCACCGGGACCGTCACTTCATTCATTCCTGGTTTAATATTGAAACTCCCTTTTTCACCATGTGAAATGAAGTTCCATTCATCCCCCTTCTGGTAATATACGTCAAAAACTATGGATTTAAGGTTAATACCCAGCGGGTTAGGATTGTTAATACTCAGCGTTACGAGAAGGTTTACACTGGAAAGGTCGGCGGATTCCAATGCAACATTTTTAACCTCTATCTCCGGGTCTTTTATGAGCATCCCGCATCCACTAAAGAGAAGTGCCGCAGCCATCAGCAAACAGGGGAGTGCCAGGTATCCTTGCATAAGCAGTAATGATCCGGCCTTCTATTTTTAGGTACGCCGCATGCCCTGGCTGGATGAATAGCGACATATCCAGGATCATCGTATGGATGTCGAATCTCACCCAAACCCAGGAACAATCACCGTGTCAAACACAATGGATTCCCATAATTCGTCAGGGTTGTTATGCCAGGGGGTAGTTATCCGTCCTGGCATGAAAAAGGGAAAAAGGGAAGATTATCAGACCTTCTCAAGTTTTACTTCCCTTTCTTCGAAGTAGGTCCCAAGGTTGAGAAGTGTATCAATATCCACGTCAGCACTTGTCCCCTGCTGGAATTCGAAGGGGTTGTCCATGTCTTTGATCAGCATCACGAGAGCAATCAGCATCAGGCTGAGAAACACAAAAATAAGGGAACCCTCAAGAAAACGGGTATTTTCGACAAAAAGCATCACGAGGATAACTGCGGCAGTTGCTATCTCGGCTATGGCATATGCAGCCGGGATAAAATCTGTACGGGTAATAACATCAACCCGGTTGACCAGCCTGTCAAGTATACCCAGCTCAACCCTGAGTTTTGCAATTGTCGGGGGTGCAACATTCAGTTTGCTCAGGACTCTGATATCATCGTTCACTTTGTCCATCACGTGGTTGATTGCACGCGGATTAAAGTTATTTTCCATGAAGCATGCGTTGATGGTGTTCAGGAGTGCCCGGATATGACTTCTCATGGTTACCAGTGGGGTTTCGTCAGCGAGGGGGATAACGGTTGAATCGTTATAAAGTGCCTTGAGCGCCGCAGCCATTTCCCCCGCAATTTTTTCGCTCTCTTTAAAATCGGTGAATGTACCAGTGAAAATTATGGCAATGGTGAATATCGCGCCGGTGATAAACGCACCGAGAAGCGGGTTTATCGGTACCGTGTCATACCCATATACAAAAATCACGGTCCTCACACCGAGGAGAACAAGGACTATAACCAGTGCCTTAAGGAGAATGCCCCATTTCTTCATCAAATCCATGAATACTGATATGATGTTATTTATTCTAGGTGGTTTCGGTGGAAGGGATTTACAGGCAGTCACTCCAACGAATTGTAGAGGTAAGTGCAGGATAAACGAACCCATACTTTCCGGTAACCGCGGCTGCTTTCTGAAAACCTCAAAATATGCTGGAAATGATAAGAAAAACAGTGATTATGGTTATTTTATAAGGTCTTTTAAGATGGCAAGCTCGAAGAGGAGTTTTGGGTCCCTCTTGATCAGCTCTTTTACCAGCTGGAGCGTGGAGAACTCTTTTAAGTTGATAGATGTGGCGGTCTGGATGATCGCATTCAGTTTTGCGTCCGTGAGGTTGATCATGTATTCCTTGATATGGTAGTTCCTCTCGATGGTCTTCCCCATCTTTGATTCCCGCCACTGCGTGTCATAGGGCATGAGCGCTTTTTTGCTGGTGTCCCCCTTTTCGATCGCGTCAATTGCGACCTTTGCAGCGAGGTCACCGGTGTACATTGCATTGTAAATGCCACCCCCCGTAAGCGGGTCTACAACACGAGCGGCATCACCTGCAATGATGAGTCCGTCTGCCACGGTACAGGCAAGCGGCCTGCAGACCGATACTCCCCCTACAATCCACTCGATTGTCTTTCCGTTGGGGAATTTTGAGGCCATATAGTTGTTAAGATAGTCCTTTGCCCGGTGTCCGCTCCCGCTTTTAATCCCGCTGATACCGATTCCGACATTTGCCGTTCGGTCACCTTTCGGGAATACCCAGAGATATCCCTGGGGGGCCACGTTATTTCCAAGACAGAATACCGTGCAGTGTGGGTCGATATCGATATCAGTCACGATGTACTGTGCAGAAGACATGATCTCCCGGAGTGGCACTGTTGTGTCGATCCCGCACCATTTAGAGAATTTCGACTCAACACCGTCGGCTGCCACTACCACGTCCGCCATTACATCGGTCTTTGTCCCGCCGCACTCCAGGGTCGCCCCGCAGATCTTTCCGTCATTCATAATCGGGGCACTTGCCCGTGTTTTGACTGCCACATCTGCCCCGGCCTCAGCTGCCTGCCAGACGAGTTCACGGTCAAACACTTTCCGATCAAGAACATAACCAACTTTTCCGCCGGCACTCTCTGAGTCAAGCATCATGGTTGTGCCGTCAGGTGCAACGACAGCGGCACGCTGCATTTCGGCTGAGATGAAACAGGGTTTGGGTTCAACAAACTCCTGCAGACTTTCCATTCCGATGCCCTCGGCACAACGCACCGGAGCTCCGATTGCAGGTCGTTTCTCAACAATGCAGGCAGAAAGTCCTGCTTTTGCAGCAGTCCTTGCGGCAATGGCCCCCGCCGGGCCTCCACCTATCATGAGGAGGTCATAATGCTTCTTCATTCGCGTTCGACCTCCAGTGCCCCGACCGGGCATGCCTTTGCGCAGACACCACAATCCGTGCAACCCGGTCCCACTTCGAGGTACGCATCGATCAGTTCGAGCGCCCCCTCTTTACAGACCGACACGCAGCATCCACAGTAGCCACAGATATCCCGGTGAACCTTCAACATGCTGATTAAATTGTCCTGCAACTCCAATAATAGTTACTCAGTCGCCAGTACTCCAGGGGACCTCTCTCATGAATCCAGGGATGCCGCGTATGACTGTTAAGGGATTTATTCTGTATGTCCGGGAGGGTCCAGGGTAAAGGTTCCAAAACGCCCGCCACCGCCTGGCTGAAGAGAGATCCGGTTGTTACGGAACGCATCAATTGCATCCGCTATCCTGTTGTCAACCTCCCTGATCTCCGTGAGCGGCGTTGTTGTCAGGATCGCAATCTCGTTGCCAAAAGCCGAAATGAGCTGCGAATACTTCACAAGGCATTTTTTTGTATTGGGTGACGAGGCGTTCTCCGTCGTCCGGACGATCTCCCCGAGTGGCAGTATATGGAGGTAGGGTGGTCGTTTCACCGGTGTACCGCTGGAGAGCTCCCGGGCCCTGTCACGGACCCCTTTCTTGATCAAACCGCGGTCTTTCGGGCACCGCCATCGGAATTCTTCGGCCTGTGCAAGGGTGTACTGCTCGTAGCACCGGGTACAGGCGGTGCGATTGTATTTTCCTTCTTCCGGAAAAATCCCGACATTCATTTCAATCTGCCCGCCCTTTACCGCCGAGAGTATACCCTGCACCGTACACTTTTTTGGGGTTAACCTAGTAAACTCACGACCGAATTTCGTCGGATCCGAGCTGTGGGCATCCGAGTTAGTGAGAAAGGGAACATTGCAAATGTCAGGAATTGCCTCCCCGTAGGTGGTATCAGCAGAGAGGCCAAGTTCAAGAAAGTCAACCGTTTCCCCGCCATAACATTCATGTACCCGGTTATAATAAGCAAAAATGGAGGTCCATGGTGTGAATGCATGGGCAGGACCGATCATGCCCCCGAGTTGATGGACCATCTCTGCAATCCGGTTACCCGCTAGCCGTATATGCGGTCTTCCCCCGGTAAGGATATCCCTGCTTAACGGGATGAACAGAGAACGGAGCTCAGAAAAGCTCTCAAAATCCTGCATAATAATGAGGTGGTGAACCCTGTCCTCTCCCTCAATCTCTGCTGTTGGAATGACCAGGACCCCGGCATCGTTATCAAGGTAATCCGACCAGAGAAGCGGCCATCCGGGATGGAGTGCATCACCGCTGCCAAGGACCGAGATCCCTTTCTTTACGCAGGCATCGATGAGGTTCCCGGGGACTATTTCTGGAGAGGTGGCCATGGAAAAACGGGAATGAATATGGAGGTCAGCGTTTACCTGCATTATACAGAATAAATACCTGTCAACACATTAATCCTCATAATCGGGATCAGATTTTTCCGGAAATGCATCCCGTATTAAAAACTATGTATTGTTCCCATTTCTGAACTTTCGTATCAAAAATACTGACATATTAAGTGGGTTATAGTAGTGCGGTTACAAAAAGGTAAATATCGGCCGGGATGCCTGTATTCTGACCTTTCCGAAAAAAAACGAGGTTTTACAATTGAAAATAAATACAAATGCCCATATTGGTATGATCGTTGGGATCTGCCTCTTTAGTCTATTAGTCGCTCCAGTCTGTGCGAGCGATGATACTTCCTGGTTCCAGCCAGCTCCCCTGGAAGATATCATGGCATGGTTTAACTCCCAAACGCACAATGCGTGGAATGTGCCATCTGTGCCGACTGACAGTTCTCTGATATTACCTGAAACAACACCATCGTATGTACCATCCAACGACACTACCTGGTTCCAGCCTGCTCCACCAGACCAGGCTATATCATGGGGGAAGAGGCTTTCGGAGCAGACCACGTATCCTTCGACACTCAGCCAGGAAGACCGGATCAGGCTTTATAAACCCTATTACAATCCCGGCGGCTATGTTCCGACCTTCCCGACGGTAACTCCGACATCCGCTCAGGTGCCCCAACCGGTCCAGACCTACGTTTACCCCACGATTACGAGGCCGGCTACACCATATTATATACCGTCAACAATGCCTACGGCATTCCTCACCCAGGCACCGATCACCATTCCGCCTACCCCCCATTACGTACCATCAATAATGCCTACGGCATTTCCGACCGTTTCACCAACTTCAGGAGGTGTGGTACCTGGCCAGATTACCGGGGTATCTCTGGCAGAACTGAACCTGCCCGGGAAATACCTGCGGATTACAAACACGGGGTCAACTCCGGTTGTTATGACCGGCTGGAAGATAACGAACCGCCAGGGAAATTCCCTTAACTTTATTGACTTCCCCCTTGGTGGTGGAACAACCTTCACATACGTGCTCAACCCGTATTCAACCATTACCGTATACTTCGGAAAGGAAGGGATGGTTTCGGCCAGTGAGCTCTATTACCCATATGGTACTGATTTCTGGAACCAGAATGGGGACACTGCTTCGCTCTACAACCCCCAGGGGCAGCTCGCAGGAAGGATCAGTGCATAGATAAGATAACATTCCTAATCCAGGGGCATTATACCAAGGCAATATTTTTTTTACAACATCCACGAACGATCTCTGCCTATATGTTGGATAGTAGGTGGATCTCTATATTTTCGTGACAATGGACATATTTTTTCTTGTATATTTATATGCCTGCAACTCAATATCCCGAAAATCCAGAAAACAGAAAGCCAACATTGTCCACTTGTTTTGATGATGGCGGCAATAATTTAATATTTTCAAAGATACATTCACCTCATGCGGTTCAGTCCACGAAAAATCGTGATTATTCTCGTATTCCTGGCGATGGCCTCGCAATTATTGATGTTCACCGTATCAGCGGTGGAAGCTTCACCATCACTCGATCCTGCGTCGAATTCCACCCCATCCAAAATGGAGGTAGGGGTCTACGTAAATTCGGTTGATAATCTCGATTATATCAAGGGTACCTACGACATGGACTTTTACCTCCATTTTCGATGGACCGATCCAAACATATCGACTGCACATTTCGAGATTATGAACGGTAAAACGGCAATTGGATCTCATTCCATGGATATATTATACAACAAAACATCCGGGCCGGTAAAAGAGGAATGGTATAGGGTCAGGGCCGAGTTAAAAACAGATACAGATACCACTTATTTTCCTTTTGAAAAAGGAACTTTGCAATTAGAAATTGAAGATGCCTCAAACCGTGCATCGCAACTTATCTTCGCCGAGCTCGAGGAGGAAAGAGTGAACGAAATCCGGTTTAAAATTCCGGGTTGGAAAATTGGCACACCAACGAGTCGTGTAGAAAATTATTCATACCCAGAGGGTTCACCATATTCGCGATTTTCCTACAATATTCCGATAGAAAATAAAGGGGTTGATGCGATTGTCCAGACATTAATCCCCCCCCTGATCTTTTGTTTCATTGCCTTCCTCTCCTTCTTTATCAAAGTGGAGCACAACGAACTGGTCCACCTTCGTTATGTTCTCACGACAACCATGTTCATAACCGCAGTAATGTACCATTTTACAGAGTTAGCGGCTCTTCCAAGTTTTGATGTGTTCAATTTATTCGACAAATATATGATCGCCGTATACCTGTTTCTTGCATCCACCATCATCGTCACTACACTATGTTATCTTGCCCTGTGGGACTGGAAGCGGCCCGGACTCGTGAAACCCATCAATCGATATGGCATGGTGATATCCATCCTGGTGCCGGTTGTTTCATTCTGCCTGCTAGTGACTTTCATGTAAGTCCACGTAACGGTATCCGCCAAAAAAATATCGGGGTCGTTCTACGTAGAGGGATTATTATTGGAATTGATTATTTTTCTTTTCGCCTTCTCATATTATTTTTTTAAACACAGGATCTGAAACTGAAAGGGGGTGTTACTCCCCCGACAAGCCAGAAATATGTACCTTGCTAAATAAAACACGCACCAATAATGATGTATTTAAAAAAAAGATCTGGAGAACCCGAGTTACACAATTTTTGCTTCCTGGAAGGACACCTGCCGGGATCGGTAACTAACCGATGTATCTCAGTTCCTCGTCATGTACGGCCTGTTCGCCCTCGATAAGTTTTTGGACCATCCGCTCCATATCGACACCCCGCTCTACAAGTGTTGTTGAATCGATCGTAATACCAATGAGGTTTGAAAGGACTTTTAACAGGCTGGTAGCGCTTTTAGGGTCGACGAGGTACCCTGAGGTCTCCCCCATCAGGCATATCCCATCGATGTTATGGTACGCACTGAGGCCGAGGAGGAGTCCTGCTGCCCCGATAATCCCGCCTGCCGGTTCACCATTATCAAAGACAGCTCCGGCCTCTGCCGCTTCTTCCTTTAATTCAATCCGGTTTACTGCTGCAAGCACCCTCGGTTCTTCCACAAGGTGACCGACACCGAACCCTCCCAGGGTATATATCCGCCTGACCCCGAACTCTTCTGCGATTTTCAGGTACTGGTCGGCGAGCAGGTAATGCCCCTCGTTTGAGGTGCTCTGGAAATCCCCGACAAGGAAGAGGATCTGGTGGGTATCATCCTTGTAGAAAAAAATCTCGTTATTCGCGAGACGGATGACACTGTCCTCTTCGATAATCACCTGGGGTGGAAAATAGATTGAATGGATCTGTGCGATCTTTTTCGCGCCGAGCTCATGGATGATATGTTCGGCCACAAGTTTTCCAACATGACCAATGCCGGGCAGCCCTTCGATAAGAACGGGTGATTCCACCTCATCCATCGAAAAAGCATCAAGAAAGCGGACTGTTATATCTTCCATTCTTTAAGCCGTCTCCGGTATTCCCCAAGCCGGTCTTCCGGTGAAAAACGTGGCGGGTGTGCAGTCCTCGTGGCGTCACCGCAGACAGGACACTGCATGGTAAGAGTATAGGTCCTGTCCCTAGTGCAACGCCTGATATGCCCACTCATGAACTCTTACCGGACTTCGGTTTCTTAACGAACTTACCTTCGCCGCCTGCCCGTTCCACCACGCCGATCGCAGCGCTTGCGGCCCTTTCGATTGCCTTCTCAGCGGTCTTGTAATCCGGGGCGGTGACCTTGATCCGGTAGGCAGGTGCACCGATATAGGTGAGTTCGATCTCCACGTCCGCGATCTTTGGTTCGGCACTGCGGAGGGCCCGGCGAATAATGTTAACACCATCCGGTTTTGGGGAGGTGAGAATAATATTTCCGGCCACCGTTACTTTCGGGATTCTTACATTCTCTTTGGCAACAGCAACCAGTGCATCTACTGTCGTTTCCGGGAGCCCGAGTTCTGCGACGACCCCTGCCCCGTTCATGACGATATCTTCAAACGCAGTATACAGGTCCCCGTATTTTTTGTATAATGCGGTTTCAATCGCCTCTGCCGATCCGCCTGAAGCTTCCGCGGCAAAACTGATCCACTTGCTGGCTTTCGATTCGTTTTTCCACTCGCGGATAGTTTCCCGGCGCTGGTGCTCGTTAACGTCCTTTAATGAAAGGTCGATATGGCCTCGAGATGTATCAACGTTCAGGACCTTGCAGACCACCTTCTGGCCTTCCCTTATGTGGTCCCTGATGTACTTGATCCATCCCGTCGCGATCTCGGAGATAGGTATCAGGCCTTCGCGTCCGTTATACTCATCGAGTGAAACGAATGCAACAAAGTCCTTTACGTGTTGGACCGTGCAGACGACGAGATCTCCTTCCTCCGGCCATTCTTCACCTTTCATATGTGCTCACTTATATTCTGCAAGTTTTTCAACCTGGATGCCTGCCTTGCCACCACTTGGCTCGGCGAGCACTTTTCCGCAGACTACACAGTCCACTTTCGTGGATGCCTTGTCAAAGACCAGCTGCTCATTTTCACAGTCCGGGCATTTGACCTTGATGAATGTACTCCTGTTTTCCCTGTGCTGTCGTACCATTTGTATCTCACTCCGTCAGTTCAAATTTCGCAATTCTGTACCCCGGGCGCAGGTGTGCCTTTCCGCAGGTCTTGCACCGGTAACGGACATTGATCTTCTTGGTCGGCTTGTCCCCACCGGGTACTTTTGAGAATTTCCCCATATTCCCGACATGGCCTCTTC
>JBAXJR010000022.1:0-39213 GCA_037137755.1 Methanomicrobiales archaeon
AGGGTTCGCTCGGGGCGAACTTTCCCTGGGTGATCAGGGAGATCAAGTCCATCTCAACCAAACCGGTGAGTGCAGCGATTGGCGATTTTGACTATAAACCCGGTGGTGCGAGCCTGGCGGCCTACGGAGCTGCCTGTTCCGGGGCGGACTATATCAAGGTAGGGCTGATGTTTGACGGGATAGAGAAAGCATCAGACCTGATTGAGTCAGTTGTGAAAGCAGTAAAAGATGAGTTCCCGGAAAAAAAGGTCGTGATATCTGCATATTCGGATTACGTGCGACTCGGAAGTATCTCCCCGTTCGATATGGCCCCGCTCGTTGCAGAGGCCGGGGCAGACCTCGCAATGATTGACACCGGGATTAAGGATGGAAAGAGCACGTTCGACTTTATGGATGAGGCAGCACTGACCCGCTTTACCTGGAAAAACCATGACATGGGTATCGGTACAGCAATTGCCGGTGCGTTGAAAATGGAAGATATCCCCCTGCTGAAACGTATTAATCCGGATATTATCGGCGTTCGGGGTATGGTATGTGGTGGCGACCGGAATGCATCGATCCGTGAAGAACTCGTCCAGAAACTGATGATGGTGGTGAAGTAAATGTTTGTTGAAAAACTGGAAGCTGCAACCCTCGCTCTTACGTTTGATGATGTTCTCCTGATACCTGCCGAATCCTATACCGATCCTGACCAGACCGTGGTATCCTCACGTTTTTCAACGAATATTCCCCTGAACGTCCCGCTTGTCAGTGCCGCCATGGACACGGTGACCGAGTCGATGATGGCAATTGTGCTGGCTCACGAGGGGGGTATCGGGGTTATTCACAGGAACATGCTGGCTGAGCACGAGGTAGAGGAAGTCCGTGCCGTGAAACAGGCGGAAGAACTGATTGAAAGGAGAGTTCTCACGGTGGGCCCGGAATCAACAGTCTCCGACGTGGAGCGCCTCATGAACGAGCACCGGATTGGCGGGGTGCCGGTCATCGATAACGGAAAAATTATCGGTATTGTCAGCCGTCGAGACGTCCGTGCCATCGCATCAAAACGCGGGACAGAGATGATCCAGGCGATCATGACAAGGGACCCTATCACTGCGGACGTCAACATAACCATGGACCAGGCGCTTGAGACCATGTATACCAATAAGGTCGAGCGCCTGCCGGTTGTTGACCAGTCAGGGAAACTGATTGGGATCATCACGATGCAGGACATCCTTGAAAAGCGCCAGTACCCAAAGGCAACACGGGACAAGAAAGGCAACCTCCGCGTCGCTGCAGCGGTCGGTCCGTTCGACTTTAACCGGGCGATGCTCCTCGATGAGGCTGGTGCAGATGCTCTGGTAGTCGACTGTGCACACGGCCATAACATGAAGGTTGTTGCAGCGGTGAAAGATATCAGGGCAAGTGCAAAGGCAGACGTGGTAGCAGGAAATATAGCCACCTCCAAGGCGGCCCGCGAGCTCGTCGACCACGTAAACGGCCTAAAAGTTGGCATCGGCCCCGGGTCCATCTGTACAACACGGATTGTCGCCGGAGTAGGGGTACCACAGATTACCGCAATTGCTTCGGTCGCGGACGTCGCACGGGAATCCGATGTCCCGGTGATCGCAGACGGCGGTGTCAGGTACAGCGGCGATGTAGCCAAGGCGATCGCAGCAGGAGCAGATTCAGTAATGATGGGCAGCCTGTTCGCCGGGACCGATGAAGCACCGGGGAGGGTCATAACCATTAAGGGACGACGGTACAAGCAGTACCGTGGCATGGGTTCACTCGGCGTGATGAGTTCGGGAGTCTCAAGCGACCGTTACTTCCAGCCAAAGGATATCGGGAGAACAAAGTTTGTGCCCGAGGGCGTGGAAGGAGTTACCCCCTACGTGGGTAATGTAGCGGACATCATCTACCAGCTCGTGGGAGGGCTGAAATCAGCGATGGGTTATACCGGATCGAAGGACATACAGGAAATGCATGAAAAGGCAGCACTTGTCAGGATTACGCCGGCCGGACATTTCGAGAGCCACCCGCATAATATCCTTATCACCGATGAAGCACCCAATTACCGGATTAGCGATTGAGACGGGAAATAAAATTCTTCGTTTAAACCTATTTTTTACTTTCACCCCGCGTCCGGCATCATTCGATATACCCCTATCCCAATTTTATTTTCATGTTTATTGCGAACGAATGGAAGGGCATGGTGGTACCGGGTAAGAAATACCATGTAGTTGCACAATTTACTGACCAAGACCTCGAATTTATGGGTACTGGGGCAATTGGAACCGAATCTCAGGATCAGGTATTCATGACGACAGGTCAGATAACGATGATAATTCCATGGGAGGCTATTGAAACACTGGACCCCGTTGAAGAGTAATAGCATCAATGGATTGTGGTGTGCTGGGTATCGGTATTACAAATGCCGTTTTTTAACAGCAATCCTTTACATCACGCAGCTGCCGACAACTTGACAGACCCACCTACATACACCATAATATACCATAAAACCTAACATTAGGTTATTAATGCTGAACAGCATCGACGTTGCCCGCGTTCTTGATATCCTCGGAAACAGGAACCGGAGGCGGATTATAGAACTCCTACGGGAGAGACCCTGCTTTGTCACCGAGATCTCTGACCGGCTTACGCTCTCCCCGAAAGCAGTTATCGAGCACCTTCAGATGATGGAACGGGAAGAGATACTTTCATTCCAGATGGATGAACGGCGGAGAAAATACTATTTTATTTCCCACGATATCAGCATCGAAGTAAACCTGCTGAAACAGGAAAATTCTGAATTTTCAATGGATCTTGATGCAGGGACTATATTCCAGCGGTCCCTCCATACCATGCGAAAGATGGTGCAGGCAAGGGATGAACTTGTTACGAGGGCAGGGCACCTCGATGACGATATCGAGGAACAGATGCGTGAGATTGCAAAAAAGGGAAAAAATATCCTTCAGAACGAAACAGAACTCAACCTGGTGATTGCACTATCCCATTATCCTCTCACGCTTACCGACCTTGTCGAGCTGACCGGTGAAGATGAGGCCGGAATCATCCCGGTTGTCGAAGGCCTGGTCGCCAGGGGAATCGTTGAACAGGAAGGCCTGGAATACCGCATCAGGGATATGTATGCCGGATGATGAAAACCCGTACGAAGAATTTCTTAAATCCCTTGCAAAAATAGTAGAGGACATTATGAAGGACATGCCCGACGAGGAGCATGCAAGGTTTATAGGTTGCACGATCATTGCCGGGGGAATCCCGGGAACTCCTCCGTTTTTCCAAGGAATGGAAGTCAACGACAGGGAGATCAGGTATGAAATCATCGAGTCCGAGGAACGGATCTATATAACCACCCAACTTCCACCTGACATAAAAAATGCCCCGTATGCAGATATTGACCCGGATTCGGTACGGATTTGTATTGATGACCGGGATGCCCTGATCCCGATGCCGGTACCTCTCGATATCATCCACAGCTTTTACATTGTCAGGCACGGGGTGATGGATATTGTGCTGAAAAAAAAGCCCACCTACCCGGACATCAACTAATTAGGGCATCAGAGACGCAAAAATACAGGTAATCAGGGTTCCCGGGTCCCCCGGGAGGTACAAGTTCAGACCTTCACATGGGCATCCGTCGTTGCCCACTCGGTAATTTTCCGCTCTTTCCTGTCATATTCATGGAACTGGCGGAGCGAGACCGTGAGATCCCTGGTAAATGCGAAATACCCGATCTGGGTACTGCGACAAAGTTTCATCGCCATGTCCATCAGGCCACGGGGGTCAGGTCTCGATTCACCCAGCCAGATATGGAAGATATTTCCCCCGTCCACGATCGGGAAGAAGACATGTTCAATCTCCATGCGCTGTGCGAGGGTAATCCTCGCCCCGGGGGCGACATGCGTGCCGTTCGTATAGTAGATGGGGAGGTCCCGTGTGGTCCCTATCTTATCCAGCGAACCTTCTAGATCGCCCTTGATAACCTTCTTAGCCTGTTCACGGAAGGCCTTGTTCAGCAGGTCTGATACAGCAAAGCGCTGACCTGTCGTTTCGGCCGGCGTTCTTGCGAGTGCGATGGTCATCCCGTGTTTTTCCGATAATGCCCTTGCATAGAGTTCCATCTCGGTCATCGCCCGCACGGCGAGTTTGAATGCCTCTTTCGACTCGTGCAGCTGTGAACCCACATGGGCCTGCACCATCTCATTCACACCGACGATTCCGATCGTGTAAACCAGTCCCTCGAGGTCCACGGCAATTGCACCACGTTCTCCCGTGGCCGGGTCTTTTGGCCGCTGCATCGCAAATGGCATCCGCCCATGTGCCCGGATAATTTCAAGCCATCTTCGCTTGATATTGAAGACCTCGACTGCCACGTCCATCATCGCACGGAGTTCCGAAAAGAGCCGCCCGTCATCACCTTCGGCCTTATACGCAGCACGAGGGCAGTTTAAGGAAACGACCTGCCAGGAACCCATCGAAAAATGCCGGCCATCCTCGAAATACAACTTCTTATCAAAATCAGAGTCATCTTCCGCAACACAGGAGAACTGGTACGCACAACACTGGTAACAGGAGATGCCCTTCCCCGCACCGCGATACCCTGGTATCTGGTTATCATAATAGGGTGTGCCGAATTTCGAGGCCAGTTCAAATGTAAGAAGGTAGAGTTCGCTATAGGTAGGAAGATCGGGATGTGTTTCGTTATATTCGGTCATCTCCTTCATAAATTCCGGTTCGATGCTGATTTCAGGTTTCGGGAAGGAAAATGGCTTACCCCAGGAGTCCCCTTCGAGCATGACCTCCATGAGCGCCTTGAAGAGGAGCCGCACCTCACGTTCGAACTCCAGGTAGGTGCGTTTTGGCGCAGTTTTTCCATCCCAGATCTTTCCCTTGTAGACACAGGGCTTGTCTTTCCATAGCGCAGGTACACCCGGGCATAGTTGAACAGATGAAAATACGAGCTGACCTCCACGTGCAACCATCATCTGGGTCATCTCGTAGACAAACATCTGCATCATCTGCTTGATCTCGCTATAGGGCATTCCTTCGAAGTAGGGTGCCAGGAATGTCAGGAAATTATAATACCCCTGCCCTCCTGCGAAATTTGTCTGGGCGCTCCCGAGTGCCTTGACCGCATGGAGCACGGCTACTTCTGCGCGCCTTGCCGGACCGGCCACTGACGCTTTTGTTCCGTTGCCATCCGGCATGAGCCCGTAGTAAAAGAAGTACCTGAGGTCCCAGTCCTGGCAGAACGGGCGTGTCCCGAAATACTCAAGGTCATGGATATGAATATCCCCTCTCAGGTGGTGGTCAGCAAGTTCGGGGGGCAGTTGAAGGAGATATTGCTCCTTGCTGATCTTGTCCGCCTTTTTCTTGTGAGAGGTCTCAGCGTTTTCCTGGAGGTTGGCATTGTCTTTTGCCTCAAATCCACGCCCCACATCGATAAGATGCGCATCATACACCGGCGTACCTACCCTGGTGCAGACATTCCGGTATTGTACAAGACCCCGCTCAAGGAGCGAGATATTCATTATTTCGCGTATCAACGGCCCTGAAAGCGATTGGAGCCCCATCGACAGAATCCGTCGTTCAACAGACAGCGCGATCTCCCGGGCGAGTTCTTCATCCGCGCTCTTGTACCCGTAAAATGTCTCGACGAGACGGGTTTCCTCCACTATCTGGCGGACAATCCGCTCCCGGTCCCACTCTATAATATGCCCGTCCGATGTCCGGACTGGTGGCAACGGGGAGATGAATATGCCATCAAGGGTCTTCTGGCGGGTATCGCGCTTCTGCATTATACACCTGCAAGGAATTGAGTGACGTTATCTTCCCGGACTGTACCCCCGGAAAACAGATCATGGGATGTGAGGAAGTGGTCACCATTCTGGAGGACGGGGGCCTCGCTGACAAAGATTCCATTAATACGGAGTTCGGTCAATGACTCGGCCGTGGACATGTCCCTTTCCTGAAACGGGATCCCGTGTCCTTTCAGATATTCTTTTAATAGTTCGCATTTGGGACAAAGCTCAAGTGTATAGATGGTCAGTTGCGGTGAATCTGCCAATATATCACCCCCCTATCTCATTTACAATAGTGCTTAATTTTAAAAAAGTGTTCGATAGTTCTCCGGGACTAAAAATTAATTAATTCCCTACCAGACACAAAGGTATAACCATGCAGGAGAAAGGATGGACCTAAATCATGGTCAGGGCATTTGTGGCAATCGACCTGTCACCCGAACTACGTGAGAAGATGCGTGAACTCCAGGTGGCAATCAGGCAGAGCAGGGCACGACTTAATCTTGTTGATCCTTCCATTATTCATATAACAATAAAATTTCTCGGGGAAATCGAGGCGACGCGGGTAGGACCGGTAAGTGAAGCACTCAGGGGTATTAGATTTTCGCCATTTGATCTCACGATAACGGGTCTTTCCACAAATAACACCCGGAACCCCCGTGTGGTATGGGGGACAGTGGGGGACAGGGGGCAATGCAGGCTCCTCTTTGAACAGGTTGAAACGGCACTCGCTGCCCTTAAGTTTCCACGTGAGGAGCGCGGGTTCACACCCCACGCGACAATCGCAAGAGTTAAAGAGTATGACCCGTCCCTTATGCAGTCAATCAGTCCATACCTTTCAGAAAAACTTGGGGAATGTCATATTTCCGGGTTCAGCCTTAAAAAAAGCACCCTTATGCCGGCAGGACCGGTGTATGAGAATATTATGGAGGTCACGTGGTAACCAGATCTGCACTTGAAACATCAGTGCTCGAAAGAATCAGGCCGCAGGCTGATGAAAGGGTGCATATCCATAACGTCGCAGGAATGCTGATTAAGGCCGTCAACCGGAGCGGGAAAGCGACCGGTATGATCGTTGGATCCGTTGCACGGGATACATGGATCCGTGGTGACCGGGACCTCGATATTTTCATGCTGTTCCCACCGGATCTCCCAAGGGAAGAGCTGGAAGTTGAAGGACTTGGACTTGCGAGGAGGGTTACAGAATCTGCGGATGGCACATGCCGTGAAAAGTATGCAGAACACCCGTACATCAATGCGACCATCGATGGCCTTGATGTCGACATCGTCCCCTGCTACGAGGTACCTGATGCAACTGCGATCCGAAGTGCCGTGGACAGGACACCCTTCCATACGCGGTATATAAAAGACCGGATCTGCACCCTTATCGATGATGTGCTCCTCCTTAAACAATTTACAAAAAATGGCGGAATATATGGTTCTGACCAGATGACCGAAGGGTTCTCGGGGTACCTTTGTGAACTCCTGGTGTACCATTACGGGGGTTTCATCCCGCTTATTGCGGCCGCATCAGACTGGTGGCCGGGAGTCCTCATCGATATTTCAGACCACCGGACAAAAACATTTCATGAACCGCTGGTCGTGGTTGACCCTGTTGACCCGGGCAGAAATGTTTCCGCCTCGGTATCACTCACCCGGATGTGTGAATTTATCGAGCTGTGCAGGGGTTATCTCGAGCGGCCTTGTGAAGGATTTTTTTTCCTTCATACCCCACACCCGGGATCAATAAAAAAAGCACAGGTGCTGGTGGAGAAGCGGAAAACCGCAATGTATTCGCTAACCTTCCCGACACCACCATATATCGAGGAGATTGTAGTCCCCCAGCTTCGGAAAAGTCTTGAAGCGATCTCCGCACTCCTTGCCCGGCATGAATTCGTCGTGAACCGTGGTGCCTATTGTATGCAGACAGACCGGTGCATGCTGCTTTTTGAATTGCTCACCGATACACTGCCACCCGTAACACGCCATTTCGGCCCGCCATTATGGGCCCGGGAAAATGCGAAGCAGTTTTCTGAAAAATATATCAGGGGAATGGAGGAAGGACGAATTTTCTCAGGTCCGTATATTGAAAACGGAGTATATGTCGTGGAACTGGCACGACGCTTTGCAAACGCCGGGGACCTTCTCGCGTCCCCGGACCTTCTGGAAGTGGGTCTCGGGCGTCATGTAAGGTCGGAAATCCGGGATTCACTCACGGTTAAATGCGGTGTCGACTGCATGGAAGAAGAGTTTGCCTCCTTTATCACCACATTTCTTGAAAAGAGATCCCCCCTCACACAGATCAGGCAACTTGATAATAGTGGCTAGGTGTTGAAGATGCAGGCATCATTTTTTCACAGATTACCACCGATTAGGCGTGCCACGTTGGCGGCCATCGGATCCCGGCTTTGAGATACCTTCATATCTCCCCAAATTAGAAGATTCAATAATTAAATCCCGGCAGGACTCCGGAGCGGGGCATAAAGCCTCCCGTGGGTGCCAACGGGCGGAGGAGCATGAACACTGAAGATGCCTTATCGAGAACCTCGATCATTGTCATCGTAGTATCGATCATTTTGATCGTCGCCGCTGCAGGGGTGATGATCTTTTTCTCATCGAGCCCTGACAAAGTGCCGCGTATGAATGCAACGGTAGAGGCATCGGGAAACGTGGTATATCTCTATCATGACGGGGGGGACCCGTTTCCAAAGGACCGTCTCATTGTACGGGTAAACGGAGACGATGTCCCTGACAGCCAGGTCTCACTGCTTCACTCGCAGGACTGGCCTTGGACTGCAGGAAAGACAATAAAAGTCCAGTATTCAGGTAGCGCAAGCCCGGATACGGTCCAGGTTATCTACAGGAACGGTCAGAAACAGACCGTTGTAGTCTCCCAACAATTGAACAGTGGTATCCCGGCCCAGATTACCCCCGTAATCACCATCGTACCAACAATATCGCCATCCGCCACACTGCCTGGAGAACCCGGGGTTACACCAGGGATTGTCATACCAGTCGAGACATCGGAAATCCCGGTTATCCTTCCAATAACGATGGTCATCCCGCAGGTTACTCCTACACCACCGCATGCCAATTTTGCTGCAATGCCAACTTCAGGCCATCTCCCGCTCGATGTGCAGTTTACAGACCTTTCAACAGGCATCCCGACAAAATGGTCATGGAATTTTGGAGATGGAAGTGTATCCACTGAACGAACCCCGGTACATCGATATTCCACCCCGGGCAGTTATACGGTAAGCCTCGTGGTAGAAAATAAATTCGGGTCTGATAAAAAGTCCATTCCAGGATATATCTCTGCAGGCATTGCACCGGTTGCGAATTTTGCGGCTTCACCCCGGGATGGCACTGCACCGTTGGAAGTCCATTTCACGGACCTTTCAACAGGACAACCCGTAGTATGGTCATGGGACTTCGGTGATGGCATGAAGTCCCAGGAAGCAAATCCGACACATATCTACTCATCAGGTGGTTCCTACCAGGTGACCCTCACGGTTGCAAATTCCTACGGGGCTGATACAAGGATCCAGAATTCGTATATTACCACGTCCTCGTCCCCCAGCCACGATGTCTACCTCTACGGAAGCTCTTCCGGTTATCTTGCACCTGAAGGATATATTGCCTGCACGGTCATTACCACCGACTCCTGGATCAAGATAGCAGGGAGAGTGTACCGGTTTACGGAGGGGGATAATGTTCAGCTCATCATCATGGATCCTTCATCAGGGGTAATAGATGCATCTTCGTCTACCATCACCGGGTTTGACTTTAATAAAGTAGACATGTATGTGAACGGAGCCCTTGCCCAGGAAGGAATAGTCACTGACGTAGGCATCACGGGCTACCGGAATTACCGTTCCTCAACAACTCTCATAATCCCGGTAGGAGATAGTACAACCGTTTTCTTTGCAGACGGGCGCAGGACACTCATAAGCCCAGGACAACAGCTAATTATCAGGAATTTCAAACCAGACACTACCGGCAGAATGGTCTTCACAAAAACGATCGGGGAGGTATTTTACAAAGGCGGGGCTGAATCCTGGCAGCTGGTATGATTCAATAATTTTTGGCAGGGTGAAAAAAACAGGTACCCGGTACCTGGATCTTTGCGGGGGATATTTTTTTTATACGGTTGTCAGGACACGAGGAAATATAAGGCTTGGGTCCCTTTTGACGCATCAAATAGATGGGATTCATGTATCCTGTTACGAAATAGTTATAGGACAAAACATCGCATCCAATAAGCAGATTGATCATGTCGTCTTAACAAAAACAACGACACCACTCTGCATGATGATAACATCTGTTATACAACGCTCTGGTAGATTCCCGGTATAACAGGGAAGATTATTCATATCCCAATGGAGGTCAAAAACCATGAAAAACAGATTATTGGCCATTATGTTCGCCCTTACCATTTTTGGTATGATCCTTATCATGCCCGTATCTGCAGCAGATCCGCCTATGGCATCAGCATCACACGAGAAAGTAATCATATATGCGACTAATTTTACGACAAACCCATCATGGCAGACGAATAATCCAACCCGTTACTACTGGGAACCGCAGAAGGGGATGTATCATTATCTCGTTCAGCCAGGTACCGGAGGGTATTCATATATACCTGTTAATTATGACGAAGAGTCGTTTGCCCTTGAATATGATTTTTACCCGATAAGGACCGATAAGGAAATGTCGTTCCAGTTTGGCATGGGCAGCAACGAAATGGATATTACCAAGGGAACAAATGTTTTGTCTCTCTTTACCAACAAGAAAAACGGAAAGCTGATGTGGCTACAGGTGATCACCCAGAACAATAACCGGGTTGATGTAAGCAGCGCCCATGACACCTATGGTGGCCCCACGACGAATTATGAAGACAACCAGACATACCATGTCGTCGTCAGGTACAATAAAGAGCTGAAGAACGCGGATATCAAGGTCAGTTATAAAAGCAACCAGACGGTTTTATGGGGTTATTATGTTAATTTCGCCCAGGAACTCCATACCCTGAACAGGCTTATGATCTCATCAGTAGGAATGTACGGGAATACCGAATCTGTTGCAGAAGGTTTCATTGATAATGTGGAACTGTCAACAATGCGTGATGTAATTCCAACACCGCCAACTGCGACACCGATAATCACGACACCAGTCACAACCGCAACAACAATACCGGCGACAACCACGCCGACACCGACAAAGTCACCCGGATCTCCCGTTACCTTGATCCTGGCGCTGGGAATTGCCGGGGTTGGTGCATTAATGGTTCACAGAAAATAGTAACCCTCTTTTTTATTGGTGTCCGTAATTTTTGTTACCAGATCGCTTAATACCGCTGAATAATAAATCACTCTCCGGGAATGCTCATGGATGACCAGCAAGACGAACATATTATCGAAGCGATAGGAAAAAGCCGTATTCTGATCAGGGATGGTAAAATTATTGAGGTGGGTAGCGCGATGATCAGCTCGTGCCCGCTGGCGGAACGTTTTGCCAAACCAGTTCACCTGATCACGCCCAAAGCGGTTGAAGAGAATTTTTCCAACAGGATCGCAGTGTATGGAATGTGCACCAGTGAACGGGAGATACTTGGCAGCGGGGAATTCGTCGGGTTTGGTGCATCAGAACTGATGAGTGCAGGGCTGAAGTTAGGGATCATAGACTGTGCAGTAATTGCTTCTGACGGGGCGGGCACCGTTATTGTCAGGAGCCCCGAACTAGTACAGGGCATAGGGGGGCGTATGTCAGGGCTTGTGAAGACTTCCCCCATTACGGGTATAATCAGAAAGATTGAAGATGCAGGGGGAATTGTCCTCGATCCGGAAACCGCACGGATTGACCAGCCTGCAGGGACAGTACTAGCTTTTACCGAAGGCTACCGCCGTATTGCAGTCACGGTTGCCTCCGCGGCAGATGCTGCGAAGATCCGGGTAACCTGTCCAGGTGCATTGATTATTGCTGTGCATACAACGGGTATCTCCAGGGAAGATGCAGAGGGACTGGCGGTTACCGCTGATCTCATCACGGCATGCGCATCCAAATGGATACGGGAAATCGCGGGGAAAAAAGCACTTCTCCAGGCAGGTACAGCCATCCCGGTATTCGCCATGACGAGGCAGGGCAAGGATCTTATCCTCGATAAACTGAAGGCAACCAATGAACCGGTTTTTCTTAAAAGCGCCCGTCTGCCATTTGCAGGCGATATTCAGCCAGTACCGCTCATATAAGAGATGGGATAAATGTACCTCCGGAATTCTATGAGGTTCTGACAACCCGGGATCTCTTTTTAGAATTATTTAACCAGGATCTGAGGATCCTGCATGGTAACAACCCGGGTAAGCAGACACGGATTATTCGTTCACATGGTCATAGAGCAACGTCTCCCTTGAAATCATGAAAGCCGCCGCGATATCTCCATCGGGACCAATAATTGGTCCGGCATAAAAATACCGCGTGATCTCCCCTTCCTCCACCATGTATACCTCTTCGTCACAGACAGGTCTGCCGGAACGAAAAACAGACCGAATCATATCTTCGATCCTGGCGGATTCTGAAGACAGAATCTGAATTTCATGGGGAAACTTCCCTATGAATTCCCCGGCTCCGATCCCTGCAGACTCTGCCTGGGCCGTGTTTACAAACATGAAATGGCATTCCCCATCAAAAATACTGATTTCATCGGGGAATTTTTCAATGATCTGGTGGAGCAGGTCTCGTTCTGCCCTGGCTTCAAGGAGCAGTGATTCAGGTTTTGGGTCCTTCCGTTCCCATTTATCTGTTTCGAGGAGGTCAAGAAAATAAATCAATGCCCCGCAATACGATCCGTCTGCCCTGTGAAGGGGAAGGGTCCGGGAGACCACGAGCAGGGTTGACAGGTCCTTCCGGAGTACTTTGTGGAGCGTATGGGCACCTTCTTTATCAACGACCTTGTTACCTGATGCCTCAGAATCTGCAAATGTAAGGTACTCGACCGGTGAGTGTCCAATCATCTCTTCCTGTGAACAACCAACCATGGCTGCGCCTTTCGGATTTACTACGATTATGTGATTGTTCTGGTCAAGGTACCAGATCCCCTCACCGGCATTATCAATAATGAAATGGACCAGCGATGGCGGAAACTCTCCCCGCCAGTGAATTTCGTGTGGGCGCTCCTTCTTATTCATAGGATTAACCAGTTCTGATCGATTCGTGGAATATTTATGTCCCTTTGGAAGCATTTTTTTTGCTGGGTTAAATTAGGGTCAATATCTGAAGAAGATATCTTTAAGGACAATGAAACGTAGGGCAGGTGGTGGTATATCCCGGTTACAAGGGCCGGATTCCGACCATGCATTCAGGGGTAGTACTGGCAGCGGATACATGGCACAGGAGATCAGGATCAACGCTAATCAGGGTTGATATTCCGGGGCCACTGCCAAAGATCAGGAGTACAGCGTCTTTGCAATCGTCCCCACTGCAATCAGGATAAACATCACGGCAATTATCTTCTTTAACGATTCCGCAGAGATCCGGGGGGCAAGTCTTGACCCGATTTGTGCTCCGAAAAAACCACCTGTTGCAAATGTGACCGCAAGAACCGGCAGGATGTGGCCAAGTGCAAGATGTACTGCGGCACCCGATAGCGAGGTGAAAAAGATAATAAACGTGGAACTTGCAGCAGCAAAATGGATTGGCATACCAAGGATGAACAAGGCTGGCACGTTGATAACTCCACCCCCAAGGCCACATACCGCACCTATCAGTCCTGAAAGGGCCCCCCAGATAATGAGGTGGAGGTAATACATCCTCATCGTTACGCAGGTTGAAAACCGGTCCCTGCACTCCTCGCTAAAAGACGGTCCGAACGTAATCGGAAAAATCAGCGTGCGGTCTCCGGAAAGCATGGCGACGGCGAAGAGAATTATTACCCCGGAAAAGATCAGGGCAAGCCATGAACCCGGTAGTAACGCGGTGAGAAGGCCCCCTATAACCGCACCGATAATTCCCGGAATAATCATAACAATGGCGGCCCGGTAGAATATCCTCCCCTGCCGGGCGAAAGAAAACGACCCGGAAAAGGATGTTGCAACAATTACCGCAAGGCTCGTCCCAACAGCCATCTTCTGGTCAAGACCAAAAAGGATGGTGAATACCGGGACCATCAGGAACCCGCCACCGACTCCAAGGACCGCTGCAAGTATTCCGATTCCGATTGCTATGATTATTGCAATAATATATTCGAGCAGTATACCATCTCCTAACGGCAACGTACCTGAACGAAATAATGTGAGGTAACCGGATAAATGGTTGGAATTTGAACCATGGTGACGTCCATCACATCATGGTATTAAACATTTCCGGGAAAATCCGCTCGTTTGAAGGGAGTTCAATCTCAAAGGAACACACCGCATTGCTGCTGATTGCAAGGATTCCAATTAAAAAGGAGGGGATTGCGTCGGGATAATACGTAGTGGAACAGAGTCAACACCGTGCAAAATACTTCAAATGGAAAGATACTTTTGACACAACCAAAAAATTAAAGATTTTTAGGCTTATTAGACCACAAGCCATGTTTATTGCAGTACGAACGGGCTTTCACATCAGTTGAGGTGACGGGAAATTCCGCTTCCGGTGAATCACCCGGTTGAAGACCCTTAACATAGAGGTAACTACCTGATGTAACTTCGATCCATTCAATGTGGTGTTCTCCCTCCATAGGGTGCGGGACGGAACCGACTTTTACCGTGATCCCATTTCCTGTCTTCTCGACAACGGGCAGGTGTTTTTCTTTTCCCTGGTCTTCTGCCTTTTCAATTTGCAGTTCCATCGGTTGGTTGCAACAGACTGATATACCCACTCCGCTGTGGATTACCATGACAATCTTACCGCATACGTTACATTTCATTACTTCAAGCATATGGTTTGCCTCTGTAGTAGGGAGCTATCCATTGAGATATAATTGTATCGATAGGTCTGATTTGCCAGAGAAGGGGGGGTAGCAATAAGGCCCGGGTGGATAGATCGGCCCACAGCCCTTTATTTCACTGCCAGTCACTGACGAAAATTGGTATCTACATTGAGCACCTATGGTAAAGGTGACTGCTTGACCAGCCAGAATAAACGGGAGGATGTTTTGTCTCATGTATTCGTGCCGCTATTACCGGATATATGATATCGGCCGGGAAATTAACCTCGAACTACTCGAAAAAGCTCTTGCTGAAGCGCTGGCAGCAAATTATTCACTGGGTCGTGCCAGTTTCCAGCGGGTCCAGCCTAAATCGATTATGATGGAGGAACCACCCCTCATGCTCAGAATGGATACAGTCCGTGTGAGCCGGGGTGGGCGGGACTTTGGTTTCTGGGTTATCGCGAAGGTCTACGATATCGGGGCGATAAGTCTCTGTTTTGTGTATGAAAACAGCGAATCCCCGATGAAAGACCTGGAAGATACTGCAATCCTCTTCTACGGGCAGGAGGGACTGGCAGGTACTTTCCAGCAATACCTGACAACAATAGGGAATATTCTCAGACCGTACCTCAGGGATTTGACCATTGATCATGAATTTTTTGAGGATTACACAATCTACGTAATGGACAGGATTGACCACACCATCGACCCGGTCACCCTTATGACCGGAGAGCGGGCAAATATTTCACCTCAGATGCGCGAGGAGATCACAAGGAACTCACTTTCCTACCGTACCGATGACCTGGCCATCCTTTCATGGGATTCAGCCCTTTTATGCGAACCTGAAAACCCTACCGATATTATTGACCTGATAGAATTTGCAAACGTTCAGGTACTTGAACTCCGGTATTATGACCGTGAACTGACACGCCAGATGGAAAAGATGTACGATGATATCGACCTTGCGGACAAACTTCCAGGGTTCCGCCGGAGCAGGCAGTACCATGCAATTATGGCCGGGCAGGTGAGGACCTCCGCAGAAATATCGGAGATAACGGAAAAAGTAAATAACCTCATCAAGGTCACGGAAGACGTCTATTATGCCCGCGTGTATGACATGGTACTTAAGGTGAGCCGGAGCCGCCAGTGGAGTGACAGTGTCAGCAGGAAAATTGAAGTAATCCAGGAGACCTACTCCATGTTATCAGACGAAGTGCGGATCCAGCATTCCAATAACCTGGAATGGGTTATTATCGTGCTTATTGCACTCGAATTTGTGTTAGCGATCTGGCAGACACTTAAATAAGCCGGATCCCTGGATTTCTTGTATTTTCAAGGAGTGCGAAAATGGTGGTGAGGTAAAAGGGGTAACCAATCCCACCTACTACCAGAGGATAACGTGGTATGAATGGCATTCAATTGTAAACTGTGCGGGACATGTTGCATGTACCTCGGAGATTATATTGAGATTGACCGGCAGGTCGGCCCGTTTGAATTTGAATGTAGTTCTGTCTCCACCGGGACGCCATTTTTTGCAAGGGTTGACGAGGATAAACGTGCCCTCTTCCTCGACAGGACATGGATTCAGGAACACCCGTCAGCATGCCGGTTTCTTCGCCCTTCCGGTGAACGGATCGTATGTACAATCCATGAAACAAGTGCAGCACAGTGCAAATTCTACCGGTGCGTGGTTTTCCGGGTGTATTCACCTGAAAGAAAGTTCCTGGGAACGGTGACCGGGACTCTGGCATTGCATACAGAGGATAAGGAGTTACAATCTGCCTGGGAGAGGGGAGACAGGGTCATTCCATGGGACTCACCTGATGTGGAGGACAGGATAGCGGCCTATCTCGTTGAAAACGGATATATCCCGGAGTAATCTCAACGCGTTAAGATTGCAGGAACGTTGCTCAAACGGGAAGGATTGGCAGTGAGCAAAAACCCTGTGGATGCTTCGGGATCCAATCCGGGCGCCCATTTTTCGTCTTACTCCGGAATGTTAATTGCTTCAGGTGGAGAATTGGCAGTTAGCTATGATCCCACGCGAGGTTGTCACCGGTACAGTCTTTGCGGGACACGACTGTGCCGGTCACCCGGAATCCCAGTCAAGGCTGCTCTGTGCGATGAAAGGTATTCCCGGGGATGTAAGGGTCCTCAAACCCGAAATGGCTACCCCTGAAGACCTGGCAAGATCGCACGATGAAGGATATCCTGAGATGGTAGAAGAGCGTTGCCGGGAATGTCTTCCGGGAAAGTGCCTTCACCTGGACTCTGACACGTACATTACCAGTAAATCCTATAATATTGCACGGCTGGCTGCAGGATCTGCGATAACAACCGTTCAGCGGGTCTTTGAAGGCAGCCATTGCTTTGCTCTGGTCAGGCCACCGGGCCATCATGCAGGTCGCAGGCAGGCGATGGGATTTTGTATATTCAATAATGCAGCAATCGCGGCCTCATATGCACTGTTGCGATGTGACAGGGTCGCAATCGTTGACTGGGACGTACATCACGGCAACGGCACCCAGGAAATTTTCTATGATTCCCCTGAGGTACTGTATTGTTCCATCCACGAGGCAGGCCTTTTTCCCGGCACGGGAACGCCGGATGAAACAGGTTCCGGGGCAGGAAAAGGGTTCACACTGAATGTTCCGCTGCCCGCCGGATCATCCATCATTGAGTACCAGGCAGCATTTGAACACATCATTATCCCGGGACTGCAAAAATACCAGCCCGAGGTCATTATTGTCTCTGCCGGCCAGGACTGTCTATCAGATGACCCTCTTGGGGATATGGCCCTCAACCCTGCAGATTTTGGTGAGATGACAAGGTGGCTGTGTGAATGTGCCGGCGGGCCGGTGGCGTTCATCCTTGAAGGGGGGTACGGCCCGTCACACGGTGAGGCCGTTGCGGAAATTTTCAGGGCCTTGGGACGCGGCTGATAAGACGGGATCCTCGTGATTACATTCTCAAGGTCAGGACAATAATGGTCTGCCCGGTAGAAGAATGGGACCTGGCCGGCCTGGACCAGGTGCACTCCTTTCCTTTTTCCGGCATACCGTTTTGTTAAGCAGAACTGGAGATTATTTTTCCCGCCAAAGGTAACGTGCCCCAGGATTTGCGAAGTTACTATGCATGGCATTATTGAAAGGCAAATATTCATCACTCGAAGCTTCAATCCCATCTATATCCCAGGTGATGGGATGTTGGGGGGAAATAGATGAAGAGCGGATCGAAGGATACATGGGACCTTACCATGAACCTGAAGCGGGAAGGGCTTAATAATATTCTCGCAATATGTGGCAGCAGGGCTTTCGAATATCTGGTGACAAGCCTCTGGGATCAGGACAAATGGGTACGGATTGCAGCTGCAGATGCACTTGCCGGATTAAAGGATATCCGGGCCTACCGTTACATGGTAGCGCTCCTCGGGGATACGGACCCTGATGTCAGGTTTGCTATATCGGTGTCCCTCGGAAAACTGGGGGATGCGCGTGCAATCAGGCCTCTTGAGTCTGCAAGCCATGACAGGAATTACTTTGTACGCCAGGGCGCAGGGGAATCATTGAAACTACTCAATGAAATCACTGCGGGCAGAGGATGGCAGCGCGGGAATAATACCGCGGGACCAGCCTGTCCCGGTTCAAATTAATCCAGCCTTAAATAGAGGAAAATATTCATCCTTATATTTTCGCGGCATTCATATACCAAAACCAGTTGCATTCCATTTTTCCCAGCCCCTGATCACCGGGACAGGCCCATTGGTAGTAACCGGGGCACTCGCGGGAACAAGTCCTGAAGGTGCACGGGGTCCCTTTGATACCAGGCGATTATAACCCGGCCAAAACCCTTCCACCTTACGGATCTCCACCCTTGTATAAGGTAATGCTGCTACCACCGGTATCAGGTGGGAGACGCTACACCTTCTTTAACAGCAAACCGGTATAAAAAAAGGTTTCCAGGTAAAGAGGGGTATTTTCGTGCCCCTGCCTATACAATAAAAAACGGGATGCCAACTAGCTTTTCGAAAAATTCAGCCTTAATAACGGCCTTTTGCTTTTCAGGAATGACATCCTGGGTCGGGGTAATTATGCATTCCACCCTGTCCGGGTGGATAATACAATGCGCCGACTCCACAGCCCCCTTGTGCCGGAAATCAAGCCCGTCAGCGATTCGGAGGAGCGCGGAAAGTATGTTAGTCCGCTGCTGGTCCCCGGGTGAAAGAATGGAAAACAGGACATAGACAGGAGGACATTGGCTTCCCTGGTGAGTTCCTGCAACAAGGCTGATAATTGAACGTTCCGCAACACCGAACGGGATATGTTCATCTGACAGGATGAGTTCCCTGATTTCCTCGCCGTGTCCTTTTTTTCCTGATTTCCAGCCAATATCATGAAGAATCGCAGCACATTCGAGGAGAAAACGGGAACGCTCATTCATCTGGTGAAGCGGCACGAGATCGTCAAATAGTGCAAGTGCCATCGCAGTCACCCGGCGTGAATGGAGTAACCCTTCCGGATAGACCATGGCAAGTTGCATGACAGCCAGGCGGGATGCGTCGATATCTGCACCTTTTGGAAGATACTGGTTTTTTACACCTGTTACCAAAACCTGCCGGAGGTCGTTCCAGGTACCGGAACGAACGATTGTTTCCCAATACCGTACAAACTTGCGGTAAAGGGCAGTCCGTTCTTTTTCCCGGTTCGCTAGGAATAATTTCAGACCGGTAATTTCTATTGAAGAGGGGCGGTTTGACTCAGTAACAGGCCGGAGCCGGGAACGTTCTTTTAAAAGGATGCGTGTCACCCTGTCTATCCATACATCACAATCGTGGAGATTGCCAAGGATTTCCTGGAGTTGTGTGACCCTTCCGGCGGGTTTTCTTAACCCTAACCGGTACACCTGTGCGTAGACTTCCATCGTATAGCGGAGTTTTTTTGTTGCGATCCTCATAGCATGGTGTTCTGCTATGGCATCAGGGTGATGTACCCAGGGCGAAAAGGAGAGCAGTGCATCAAGTTGTCTCACGATATGGTCAGCAGCTACCGGGGGGATACCACTAACTGATGCCTTTTTTCTTCCGGTTCCAGACCGATCAATCAGGGACTGGGCCATTCCCCGCATGGCAGAAAGATCCTGGCGCTTTTCGAGGCGTTCAACTGATGCAATAACATCCTGTTGCAACAAGACCCTCCGGTTTTTAAGGCCTGCCAGGAGGTAGTCAATACCCGGGACCAGTGGCGTACCGGGGGAGGAGACCACTCCAGCCAGCGATTTTTGGTGCGCGATTGTCCGCTTCCGGAATTTTTTAAGGAATGCGACCTGGACATCTATATCCCGTGCCTCGCCAAGCACCCGGGTTATCTGCCGGACTTCTTCCAGCCACGCATCGTATTTCTTACCAGGAAAACATAACGCGAAAAGGGGCATTGCAGCCCGTAAACGCCGGCTTGCAACCCTCATGCGGTGAATGCACTCAATATCCTCTGCCTCTTTTACACCGTTCGTTTCTGCGGTAAGGGCATCGATCTTGGGGACCAGCTGATTTGCTCCATAAAGACACATCCCCCGGACCCTGGCAGGTTGAAGAGACGGCCCCGCCACACCTTGAGCCCCGGATGTTTCAGGTATTAAGCCCATATCCCGGGTATTGACGGGAGATGGGGCTGCAGGTTCTGCATTAGATAGACGGGGTGGTGACACAGGTAGTCAGGATAACCATTATGCTCTGCATATATTAGTGTTTATTTTCTCATTGAAGCGTCGGGTAACAGACCTCACTTCCTGTTTTGATATTTTTTGTACCCGTGGGTGGGTACCTGCATAACCTGATGCAACCCGATATGTTCACTCAACCGGATTTCCATCGGAGGTCTACCTTCCTTTGCATAGATTCTTATTTTTTAACATGCCTTTTCTGGTATGGACATACCGCTGTTCACCGATATAATCCGGGTATTTACAAATTTTTTTGGAATTGTCGGGGCAGCAATTATTATCTTTGGCGGGATCGCGGCAACAGTGAATATCATTCTCCTCGAAGCCAGGAAGAAAAAGATCACTTACAATGAAATAAGGGCGGATTTAACAGGAAAAATTGTATTCGGGCTCGATTTTTTTATCGCGGGCGATGTTCTCACCACAGTCCTCAACCCTTCAATGAGTGACCTGTTTACCCTCGGGGCCGTAGTAGTTATCCGGACAATCCTTGGTTATTTCCTGTCAAAAGAAAATAGTTCACTGGAACCGGTAACTCCATCCGGGCCGGGGTAATTTCAGGCCCCGTATTTAAATCCCGACGGGGCAGATCAGGAATAATCAAGCACCCCCTGGTAACCAGTAGATGTGCCGGGGACGGTTGCACGATATCTGGTTTTAAATCCAGCCCGGTCAGATAGTATAACAAGGGACGGATGAAATGGCATTTACATATTTTTTCAGGGATCGCCACCCGCTTGAACGGGCTATTGATTACCTGCTGCCGTCGATTATCAGCTCATCACATGTCCAAATCTGGAGTGCCGGTTCTGCAATGGGGCCGGAACCCTATACCATCGCGATCCTTCTCCGCGAACGGCTTGGCTACCACCAGTTTCGCAATATCAAAATATTGGCCACTGATATTGATATTTCTAATAATTTTGGAAAAACAATCACCGCAGGGAGCTACCATACTAGTGATCTCCAGCGACTCCCACCGAATATATACGATCGGTACTTCAGCCCGGACCCACAAGCCCCTGAATACTCAACAATATCAAGCGAATTGCGTTCTGCCGTGGAATTTCATCGTCATGACCTCCTCACCTATAACCCGGTAGCTACCGGGGTCAAGCTCATTGTCTGCAAGAATGTCCTACTCCATTTCACGGATGAGGAACGGGTCCATGTCCTCACAATGTTCCATCATGCACTTTCAGATGATGGCGTACTCCTCCATGAACATACGCAGAAGATGCCTGCTGAACTTGATGGGATGTTTGAACAGGTGTTTACCGATGCCCAGATTTTTCGAAAAAAGGGGGTGAACGTATAAAAATTAAGAACCTGACCCCCAATAGCGACGTGTATACTTCAAATGTATACCTGGTAACGGGAACAAATAATGCGATTTCAGATGTTAATACCCTGGTCGATGTGGGAAGGGACCCAAAAATTCTTGAAAGCCTCCCAAATGAATCTACCGGGATCGGGAAACGGGCCGTGGAACAGGTAATTATCACCCATAACCATTACGACCACACCGGTATGCTCAAACCGATTATCGAGCGGTACCATCCACGGGTATGTGCCTTTTCACACAACCTCGCCGGTGTAAGTATTCTTCTTAAAGATGAGGAGGAATTTATTGCCGGTGACCGTCAGTTTGAGGTAATGCATATCCCCGGACATTCGAGTGACTCAATCTGCCTGTATTGCAGAGATGACGGGGTCCTTTTTGCAGGTGATACACCGGTCATAATCCGGTTTGCTGGAGAAACCTATACAGCATCCTTCCTGCAGGCACTTGAGAAGATTTGCCGGAAAAATGTCAGGATAATCTATTTCGGGCACGGCCCACCAAAGACCGATGGATGTAACCAGGCCCTTGCCGAATCACTTCTCCATGTCAGGGAAAGCACGATCATCCCCTAAAAAGTAGGAACGGGTTTTTCCCGTTGACTGATATCCTGGAACATCCCGACGGAATCTGATTTGCCTGGTTCATGCTGTAGATTATGTATATATAGCCTATTGTAAAATTGGAGTGTGGCATTTCACCCTCCACCTGTTGATATCCATGCAGACCAGGACGCAACAACACCACATATTCCCCATGCGAAAAATGGTGATGGTGTTCAAAAACGAAGTGATACTATCAAGGTAGTGGAATTCCTCCTGGGCGATGAACATTTAGCCGTCGACCTCTTTTTGAAAAGTTATATTACATTTGGAACGTAATGTCCTTTACGATTGCCATGTACTGCCCTGGTTGTGGAGAGAAAAACTGTGATACCGATGCCACCTGTACGAAGTGCGGGTTAGACCTCGCCCGACTCAGAATAGTCATCGCAGAAGGTGACATGTATACCGGTAGTACTGGGGGGGGAGAGGCGTTTCCTGATGAAGCCATTCTTCCCGAAAACAGCACCACGGCAGATAATAACACAGGGGACTGCCATAAGGGGGATATTGCCCCTGAATTATCCGTCGAACCGGCAGTTTTAGATCATTCAGATCCGGTCCAACTGAAAGAACGCGGGAACGAGCTGTTCAGGGAGGAGAAATTCATGGACGCATTGGATTGCTATGAAAAGGCACTCGCTATTGACCAGTTCTACCAGGAGGCATGGTATAATAAATCGATCGTCCTCAAAAAAATTGGCCGTCAGGACCAGTCAAAAGTATGCTGGGGCATCTATAAACGGCTCAGTTCGGGTGTACCCAAAGCACAAAAAAACAGTCAGGAATGATCTTCCCCATGGATACCGGCAATGTTATCACCCTCGAGTACCCGCGTATACCCGTATGGTTCGTTCAGCAGAAGCCATTTATTACTTCCCGTTCCAGCTTGGGTAAGAATATGATAGTGGAGTGGTAAGAATGAAGAAACAGAAAATAATGTTTATTGCCCTGATGCTGGGGCTTGCGGTCCTGGTAGTCCCGATAGTGTCGGCATCAGCCTTCCCCTTTGGAAACAGCGTGATTAAAAGCGAATCCGAATTTTCCGGCGATGCCGTTGTGAATGAGACCATTGATCTGAAATGGACTACAGGGACGGATACCTATGAATGGGGCCAGTCATCCGTGTACAACAACACGTTGGGCCAGAAGACCCAGTCCGTCCTGAATATCAGGCAGGAGAATGGAAGTATGACCTGGTCATACCAGAGAAACGGCAATAGTATCCCATTACAGCCATCGGTGAACCATTATACAGATAATCAGGCTATCATAAAACCACAATACCGCCTCCCATATCCGGCGATCAGGTTTTTGCCAGGCATCCAGTTCATCTAATAATTACATAATTTTTCCAATGAAAATTTTTGATCCAACAACGCTATGGGTGTAAAAAAATGGCCTTTCAAATTTTCATTGCTTTGGTGCGAAGCCATCCAGCTTCATGCAAGTTTTTTTTAGGAAATTGTTTTTTTTAGACCCGGGTTTCATTTCCCGTAACCAGCAAAATACACAACGTTACGCTTTCCCACTCCTGCTAATGAGAGACTTCCTGACTTCCTCTGCATGACCCTTTACCCTGACCTTTCGCCAGACTTCTACAATCTTGCCCTCAGGGCTTACCAGGAAGGTATCACGTTCTGTCCCGAGCAATTCCTTTCCGAACATGACCTTCGGCTTCCATGCATCATATTCCTTCAGGACGTGGTGGTCGGTGTCACTCAGTAAAATTACGGTAAGGTTATGTTTCTTGGCAAACCGCTGGTGACTCTCGGGGGAATCCCCGCTCACACCAATAACCTGGGCACCGAGCGCTGCAAACTGTTCAAGCGCGGCTGAAAACGTGATAGCTTCAAGAGTACATCCAGGGGTATTATCTTTCGGATAAAAGTATAGTATGACCCATTTCCCACGAAATGACTGGAGACATACCTCTTTTCCCTCTGCATCGGGAAGACAGAAACCCGGCGCCTGCCGGCTGATGAACTCGTCATTATCTGTTGTTACCATTGCAACCAGTTCGATAATAGCCCATTAGGGTATTTCAATGTATGGCAGGCTCAATCAGGTATGGATTCTGCCATAAAAGAACCGGGTTAGTGGATTTTCTCTGACTAGCATCCTTCAATAGAAAGATGCCCCCTGCCCTGTCGCAGATTTCATTTCAACTGGCAACTGGCGCACATATTCCAGATACTCCCTACTTTTCCGCCTCATTATCCCCGCTGGCTTTTTCACCGGTCTCCTCCCGGAAGAAATCAACCCATGCCTGCCGTGCCTCTTTCTGGATTATGTTTTCTCTGAGATACATAAAGAGGGCATATATTACAAGGAGGTACGCGAGCGTCCGGATGATAATTAACGGCAGGGTAAGAGGTACCTTCAGCCCGGCAAGTGTCGCTGCATGCGACACCCCGAAAAGGCCGAACGCAACCCCTACAAAGAGGGGAAGTTTTTCACCGCTCTTTTTAAAAATGAGGAACCCAAGTACCAGGATGATCATACAAAGTACCAGGTTGATGAAAATAATCGGGTCCCATTCTATTGCCATACCATGCTCACCATTGAAATAATCTATCTGTATATAGTCGCAATTTGATATTAATCTGGAAGGTATGGAATTTTCAGAATTACCCGGCACATGGGATGCGGGGTGTACCGCATTACAGGAGTAATCAGAGGGTGGAGATAACGGATATAACGAGAATTGGAACGATTGATACGGTAACCATGATGGGGAGAGTTGATTCCGACACCGCAGGAACTCTCGAAAAAACACTTACCGATCTCATGTCAGCCGGATCTAAAGAGATTGTTTGCGATTTCTCATCAACTACCTATATCAGTAGTGCAGGCCTCCGTGTTCTGCTCTCGGTGACAAAAACACTGGTCCGTTCGCAGGGGAGGATCGTCCTCTGTTCACTCCGCCCCAATGTAGCTCTGGTATTTACCATTGCCGGGTTCAACCAGATAATGAAGATATATCCGACGCGGGATGCTGCAATCAAAGTTTTGGCAGGAGATTCCGGCCCTTGATATCTTGTTGAAGTCCCCTTTTTTCGGTTCCACGACAGGAACATGTACTGCATAGCCACGACCTGGTAAAGTGGTGCATTTAATCATAGATCTGTGGTGTATATCCGATGTGTTTGCGCGATCCTACCCCCACAGTAAACAAAGTATCTTCCTGCCATATCGATATATGGTGCGCCAATGCACCAGGATCACGATTGCAATGCACAGTTTTTATTAAGATGCACCACAAAATGTTCAGAAGGTGCACCATTAGAGGATTGCACTTAATGCAGGCTGTAAATCAGGCCAGGTCTCCTGATGATCCCTTGCAGGACGGTCTCTGGCCCCAGGTATGGACCAGGATTATCCTGAGGAGGTCAAAAGGCAACCCGTTTAACAGCTTGTTTACCAGGAGAGGACATTATTGACCGAAAACAAAGAAGTTGGAAGGAACGATATCTTCCTGACCGATAATACAGCCAACCCGGCACCACTCGGACTCTGTGCATTTGGTATGACGACATTGTTATTGAGCATTCACAATATTGGACTCACAACGTTGTCAAGCCCGATTCTTGCCATGACGATCTTTTACGGTGGGCTCGCACAAGTCATTGCCGGCATTATGGAATGGAAAAAGAATAATACATTCGGACTTGTTACATTCGGGAGTTTCGGATTTTTCTGGATCTCGTTTGCTACAATCCTGATGCTCCCGGTACTTGGACTTGCAAAAGCACCAGGTCCTGCTGAATTCGCCGCATTCCTCGGTGTCTGGGGCATCTTTGCATTCGGGCTTTTTATCTGCACGATAAAAATGCACAAGATCCTGATGATCACGCTCCTGGCAGTCGTGCTGCTGGTAATCCTCCTCATCGCAGCACAGTTAACTGGCAATCCCCTAATCCTCCAGCTCGGTGGTGCAATGGGGATCATCGCAGGCGGACTGGCACTTTATATTGGAATTGGACAACTTGTCAATGAGATCCATGGAAAAAAAGTGTTCCCGGTTTAATCCCTTTTTTTATAACCCGGAAGGAATTTCCACCTACCAGGCAGTTTATTGTAACGGACCCTTTTTCCCTTTAAGTAAACCCGGGCCTGCTGAATCAAAAAGGTGAACTGACGCTGAACAGATAACCCGGAAACGACCCCCTGGTCTCCCTCAAACACCCGGCCAAAACGCTGCCAAAGGACCAGCCATCTTTTTTTTACCCATGCCTGACGTTCATTCGTTGGAATACAGCCGGTTTCAGCAATAACCAGGGCTATGGAGTGATTCATGGTTCAATTGCGTTGTTGCCGTTTTTTTTCCCGGCCGGGGAAACAGCTAAGCGATATTTTTCTTTCGGCACCCCTAATTCAAATCTTACCCCTTCCCCTTCGGTCCCGGTCTCCATTACGGTAATACCAGTAATGGCGAGGATTTCCCGGACAAGGAATAACCCTAATCCCGTATTTTTACCAAAGCCCCGCTGGAAGATCAGCTCCTTGTCAGACACAGGTATACCCACCCCGTTATCTTCATAGAAGATAGTAAGTTGTCCCTGGGATTCCTTCGCAAAAATCCGGATCGCGGTGACTGAAACACCGTGGCGGGTCGAGTTCTCCATGAGGTTGTAAAACACTTTGGAAATCAGTGGGTCCGCAATAACAATAATCCCGGATAGAGATACGGTCAGCGAAATACCATGTATTGGAAGATTAACTGCCTCCTCACTGACGATTCTCTCAATATTAAACCATTCTGGTGCCTGGACCCCGATATCCTGGTAAAATTTTGTAAACTGGATCTGGTTACGGATTGCCTGCGCCGCTTCCGACTGCTTTCCTATATACGAAAGCAACAGGGGATCTGTGGTCAGGTCTTTTTCTATCTCCATGTACCCGGTGAGTATGGTTAATTTATTCAGGATATCATGCCGGGTGACTGAAGAGAGAATATTTAATTTTTTATTGGCTTCTGTGAGAGCATCGGCGACGTGCTCCATTTCCTTTGAGTGAAATTCCATCTCCCATTCCAGCTGTTTTTGATCAGTAATATCATGCAGGATGCAATGCGCCCGGATAAAACGACCGGTAACTGTTTCCCGCTGAACCCGTCCCGTGAGAAGGGCTACAAACTGATCACCGTTTTTGCGGACCAGATGAATTTCCTTGTTGAGAATGGTGCCTGTTTCCATGAATTCTGCAAATAGCGCGGAGAACAGGTGTCGGGTCTCGGGGGACAAGATTTCCTCAAATGATTTGCCAATAATTTCGTCGTGCCCGTAACCGAGCAGCAGGCACCAGGGCTCATTGGTGTCAATTATTCTCCACATCTCATCGAGTGACTGGTATGATACAGAGAAATAATCAAAAATAGACCGGAACCGGGCCGGGTTTGTATCACTCACCCGTCCATCGTCGCCAATCGTTTTATCGGGAAAAACCTTGTGGATAATCTCGTCCTGTTCATCGATTATGCTCGAATATTGCTGAATTGTTTCTGCAAGTGTAATTTCCGTCTGAATCCTGTCGCTGATATTACGGAGAGACTCAATTGCTCCAATCACCTCCCCGTGACTATCATACAGTGCTGATGCAACTACCCAGAAAAATGCCCCTTTCCCCCCATAAATATGGGAAATAAATATTTCTGCTACAATTTTATCAGCAACTCTCCTGATAGAGGTGTATTTTTTTGCTGTACCTTCATCCCAGTTCAGGACCAGGTCAATCAGTACCGGTCTTTTTTCTTCATAAAACGGGACGGAATAGATATAATCTCCTTTTCCTATCACGTCTTCGGCTGAGAGGCCCGTCATTTCCTCCATTGCTTTATTCCAGGCAATAACACGACCTTTGAGGTCGACTGCAAACATCCCATCCGGGAGAAAGCTAATAATATCCGTCTGAAGTTGCCGGGAGTCCTTCAGTTCCCGTTCCATCCGGCAGCGCCCGACTGCCTGGTGGATTTTATGGATCAGTTCCGCATACTGCGATTTCGGGTCACCACCTTTCTGGAGGTAATAATCTGCACCACTGTTCAGTGCCTCAATGACCACTTCCTCCCTTCCCCTGCCGGTAAAAATAATGAACGGGGTATAGACGGAATGCGACCGCACTTTTTTCAGAAAATCTATACCGTTCATCCCAGGCATTTCATAATCAGAAACAATAATGTCAAATTTCTCTTTCTCCAGAAGTGCCAGGGCAGAGGCTACACTTTCACAGGGTGTGACCCTGCACTCTGCGTCCCTTTCTATGAAAAGCCTCGAAATTGTCAGAAGGGTTGGCTCATCATCGACGTGCAGGACAGAAATCATTGCAATACACCGGTTATCGGTTGAACAATTACTAAATGAGGCTGTAAGGAATGGCTGACCGGGAAAACGGGTATCTGACGATATTACCCGGTTCCCAGCACCGATTCGACGGCACTGATGAGGGCTGCCTTGTTGAGAGGTTTCAGAATAAAACCGTCAGCACCATTATTTCGTGCAGTCTCGGCATCAATGCTAGAACTTTCTCCCGTCACCATCAGTTTTTTCATACCAGGGTCGATCTGGTGTATCTGCCTGACCAGTTCAGTCCCATGCAGATCAGGAAGATTAAGGTCAAGGAGGCAGAGATTATACTTATTTAATCCGACTTTTTTCAGGGCTTCTTCCGCTGTGGAAGCCGTGTCAACCTTGTAGCCCTTGCTCTCCAGTACCAACCGGAAAATAGTGAGGATATTTTCCTCATCGTCTACCAGGAGAATTTTTTTTCCTTCCATATGACCGGCCCTCCCCACTGTCATTTATAACTGTATGATAAAACTGGATTTTACTACTACATAAAAGTATTAAAATCAACCTGCTTTGATCGTGAATCCGGTTTTTGATAGGGATTATCATTCTCCAGGGTAGCAAAATGTACCATAAGACGGCGAATGATTATGTCAGCCAGAACCAGCTGGGGGATACACGCATAGTTACGGGTTGTTTATGACGAATATCAACAGAAAATTGCAGCAGCCAAATAATGGCAGTATGTAAAAAAATCGCAGGAGATCGGGACCAGTTGTGATCACCCTGATTGTTGAAACGTTATTGAAGGGTCCAATCCGGGAGAACACAATCATATTCCAGTGACGGTAATACACATAATGAAATGCCAGCCCTGGACACATCCATTCTGGGTATATTCATCTTTGGTCTCGTAGCTGGCATATGTCCCTGTAACAGCGTCCTTTGCCTTGGGTTGATAGGGTATCTCAGCAGTGGAAAAACAAAACTTTCCCCTGCAACGATCTTCCTGCTGGTCCTGGCATTTTCAGCCGGCACGATACTTGTATTATTACCCCTTGGAGTAATCGCCGGGTTAATCGGAAGTTACCTGCTGTTTTTAGACACCACCGTGGCATGGTCTTTTGGCGGGATCCTGATGATCGCCATGGGGGTCCAGCTCCTTCACCTGTACAAACCACCAATCCGGAAAATATTCTCGTTGTTAAAGGCCCCAGTCTCCTACACCGTCACGGGAACCTTTCTCCTTGGCCTTTCATTCGGGGCAATAACGATCGGACGCGGGGCCCCGATGCTCATAATCGTGCTGACCTATATTGCCCTGTACCAGACAGGAATGCAGGGATTTTTTACCATGGTACTATATGGAATTGGTCTCAGTATCCCCCTCATTGTTATCAGCACAATTGGCGGTGCTTTTGGACAGAAAATCAAATCTGCAAGCAGGTTGAGCGGTGAATTTTTCGACCGGATCATCGGGATTATAATAATAATTATCGGGATTTATTTCATCTACCTTGCATTCCGGTAAATTTTGAAAATGTCAGGAGTTAGGGAAAATGTCGCAGTTATTACCTTACCGGTGGTTGTACCGGATTACAAAGATTGTAGGTAAAATGATTCCTCGCATTTTTCGTTACCAGGCAGTTACGCACCATGGATCATCTTTGTCCGGTATCTATGTTCTTAATGGACTTTACGACAGGTATAACCACATGAAATGATAACTGCGCTGATAACGAGGATTATCCCGTAAAATGGGGCAAAGGGAATATTTTTTGGCGCTGTCTGACTCGGTGCCGGGCCCGATGAAGGGTATTGATTGTAATCTACCGTGGTCGGTGTTACCTGGATACCAAGAGATTCCAGGTTCCTTTTCGCTTCGATATTGTTCGGATTGATAAGCAGTGTTCGTTTATATGCAGTAATAGCTAGATCGTTCCGGTTCACCGAAATATACACTTCGCCTTTTTTCAACCATGCCTGTTCATCTTTCGGGCTGAGATCTGTCGCGCGATCGAGCGCCTGTATCGCACCTTCCTTATCGTTTAATGCAGCACTTGCCAGTCCCTTCCCGTACCAGGGCCGGGAGGAATACGGGTCAAGGGCAATGGCCTTTTCAAACGAGCTCAATGCATCTTTGTACCGGGCCGCCTTATAAAGGTCAAACCCTTTTATCGTAAGGACCGTTGCATCCTCACCCGGGTTGTCACTTGATGCTGATACAAACAAGGGGATTCCAATGAGTGAAATTACCAGGACGAAAACAATATACAGTTTTGGGTTAAGGAACCGGCGCATACTTAGTATTTTTCCAGCAGTTTAATAATGGTTTATCCCGGAGGACACCCTGATGGATGGTTGCCGGGACCTTGCACCTGATGTTCAACGAACCACTACGTTTTTTATCCTTGCATCTCCTTTCCATAAAATGAAAATATGGCCGGAAATGAACAATCCAGGGTGATCCTTGACCAGATATCCATTCAGGTAATGAATTGCCGCCGCTGCCCGTTATGGGAGGAGGCGACACACGGCGTCCCGGGAGAGGGTAGTATGTGTGCAAAGGTGATGTTTATCGGTGAGGCACCAGGCCAGCAGGAAGATACCCTTGGAAAGCCATTTGTCGGTAGGGCGGGAAAGGTGCTTGACTCCCTTCTTACCGGGACAGGGCTCTCACGTGACGACGTCTTTATCGGGAATATTGTAAAACACCGTCCACCCGGCAACCGTGACCCGAAACCCGATGAAGTCCTCGCCTGCACCCCGTGGCTTGAGCAGCAGGTCAATACTATCCGGCCTCCATTACTCGTCCCGCTCGGCCGGCATGCGACCCGCTACGTACTTGGGAGAATGGGGGTTGAGTTTGTGAAGATCACAGATATTTCCGGGACGGTGTTTGAAGGCGAACCATTCGGGTTCCCCCAGAAAATAATCCCTGCCCTCCACCCCGCGGCAACGCTTCATAATCCATTGAGCAGGGATCACCTGAAGGAAGATTTCAGGCGACTGGGGGAGATCCTTAAGGAAATGGAATAGGGAATTATATCGTAATCAGAAGGGAATAGTAGTTGGAAAAATTATAATAACCTTAGTTTCTGGCCAAACACCGGGAGGAAATCTTTTTTCCTCGACATTACGCCGTCAAGCCTGACAGGTTGTATGGTATATTCAAGCCCGAGGAGCGTATTCTTATCCCCTGCTGCGAAGAGGTAACTGGTATTTCCCATTACGTTGGTAAAAAGGGCAAGGTACAGGTGAACACCATGTTCTTTCCTCAAAATTTCCAGTTCATTCCTGACCTCTTCAGCACGGTTCACCGGATAATCATCTGATGCCATCATCACCTGTGCGATGATCACGTCCCGGCCAAAAAGCGTGTAATGTTTTGTATCTGCCGTGAGAAGGTCTCGGGGTGTTGCATGGACAAGGTTCATCCCCTGCTTTATCAGGGCGGTCCCGAATTCTGCAGGGTCGAGCCCTGTGAGACCAGCAAGGAAGGAAACGGCTTTTTTGTCTTTATCTGTAGTCGTCGACATCCGGAGCCCGAGCGTATCAGAGAGAATTCCTGCAAGGAGCATGCCGGCTGCCGGGACGGAGGGAATCAGGCCCATATCCATAAATTTATGGGTGATAATTGTCGACGTTGAACCAACGGGCTCATTCAGAAACGAGACCGGTTTTAATGTTGTTATCGCCCCAAGCCGGTGGTGGTCGATAATCTCGAGTATCTCAGCAGACTCGATGCCATCGACAGACTGGGTGAATTCGTTATGGTCAAGCAGGATTACGGACTTATGTATCTCCTCGAGGAAGGTGTTTCTTGATATCATCCCCAGGAGGAGACCCTCCTTGTCCACAACACATGCAGTCCGGTACCTGGAATTGGAAACCATCTGTTTGGCATAGGAGAGCGGGTCTTCAGGCCTGACAATCGGTACATCCGTTGCCATCACCTGGCCCGCGGCCCGTGATAGGTGGATCATCCTTCCCACGCTGAATGCGTCAAGGGGTGTCGCAAGGATGGAGACGTTCCTGGCCTGTGCCACGGAGATAACCCGGTCACCCACGGGAGCACCTTCCGCAACAATCAGGGCTGCAATCCCGGCAGAGATAAGGGCCAGCTGGGAGGGTTCATTATCGCCCGTAATCGCTACATCACGGCCCGTCAGAGATGACAGGGCGTTGTGGAGCGCATCGATGGCAATGATCACCCTGCCATTCAATTCCCCGCAGCAGGATACAAGGACATCGGCCTCAAGGATACGGGCAAGGGTAGCCGTGGATATCGGTCCGATGACCAGCTGTTCGCGTCGTTCCGGGGTGACATATGCCTTGGCAAGCCCGTACTCGCTGACAAGACCGATCACCCTCCCTTCCCGGTTGATTACCGGTATGTTCCTGATGTCGTGTTCATCCATCATCAACGCCACATCGATGGCCGGCATCTCCTCGGGAGCATGGTGTGGGTAAAGGAACGGGATATCTGCAACCGATGGCTCAACCGATTCAATCAGTTCAGGTGGCTGAAGATGAAATTCTGACAGGACAAAACGGGTCTCCGGGTTCAGCTCCCCGCACCGTACAGGGATATACCGGCCAGGATCATGCCTGTTGAGTAACTCTGCATAACCAATTACACTTGCAATACTATCGGTGTCAGGATGGCAGTGCCCGACCACATATACCTTCTGGCGGCTCATGTCAACGAAAACCTCTGGTGCCGGTCACTGACCGGGCCGGGGTTCCCCGGCAACTGTCTTAGCATATCAGCTCACAACCCTATAATGATCTCGAAGGAAATAATAATAATAAAATCGTCCTGAAACATGGATAAACACCATAATGGCCGTGTTACCATCTTTGATACGAAAATAAAGACTTTGAAAGGGTCATTAAGAGGGGATGCTCCCGCCCTTCCTTTTACAGGTTAAACAGGTCATCCACTGATGAAGGATCCTTCGGTGTCGGGATAACGGGGGTCGGTATGGTTGTCGGAACGGTTGTTGGAATGATCGTGGTTGGTATTGTGGTAGGAATTACGGTTGGTGGTAATTCGGGAATCTGGTGGAATAATTCAATGACATCCCCAAAATTCGCTACGCCATCGTTATTGTAATCAAACGCAGCAACAGGTTCATTTTCACTAATCCAGACAAGGTTATCAAAGTAAACAATAACATCCTGGAACCCTGCGATCCCATCCCCGTTGACATCCTCAAATGCCCCGTCTCCGTCAGGATCTGTCGGGACCGCGGTATACTTTGGAAGTGGAAGTAACTGTTTTACCGGGGTGGGCACCACCCAGATCTCGCATCCTTCCTCCGGGTTTGCAGTACCGACAAAAAATCCTTCTGGTGAGTCCAGCATAGTTCTGAACCCGTAATTATTAGGATTTCCAAACCCATTCAGGTCGACGGGTATCCAACTTGTACCGTCACTGCTCTTCCACATATCTGCACCCCCAAGGTACCCGGCAGTAGTTGCAAGGTCCTCGTTAGATATGTACGGGCTGATATCAGTGGGCAGATCGCCAATATATTGCCCAAGGCTGCCGATATCAAACGTACCAAGGTACATGGTTCCGTGGTAATCCTCCATGGACCACGCGTACAGATTCAATGGGTTTCCAAATCCGGACGGCAGCTTACTTACAGGCGGTTCACGGGGAACCGTCGGGAGGGTTGGCTTGTAATTTCCTGCAACCAGTTCCCAATGGTCTCCCGTATTGATACGTACTAGGTCGAACCCTTTTGTCCCGTTCGTTCCTGTTGCGAATGGCAGGTTCATTGATCCTACATACAGGTCCCCATCATGCGTTTCCATCGTCGCAGCGAGAACATTCCATGCATCTCCTGCCCCGCCCGGTACTACCCTGACCCAGTCGCCCGGACCTGCCGGTGAAGTGGTAGTGCTCCTCCATACTTCGAAACCATTCGTTTCTGAGGGGCCACTTGGATTCCCGGTCCCTGCATACAGGTAGCCATTAAAACTCTTGAGGGAGGCGACCTGGAAGTTGGCCACCTTCTGCCAGGTATCTGTATCCTTTGAAGGAGAGCCGGACGCATAGATCCCATCAGCCGTCCCCATGTAGAGCCTGCCTGCATGGGAGGTCATCGCCCGGGTATCCTTTGACGGGATACTACCGGTGTTCACCGGCACCCACGTAATCCCATCTGTCGATTTGATGATGATGACCGGCCCAAACCCGAACCCTACTCCGGCATAGAGGGCTTCTGTTCCCCCGGTATCATTGAACGTGGTCATGATACGATAACCGACTCCTTCCGGATAGGTATACCCATTCAACGGGTTGACGAACGTGGATGCCTGGTGGACCCTTCCCCAATTGCCGTCATGGTACCGCCAGATCTCCGCCCGCATATCGTTTGACCAGGTCATCACCTCTGCTGGTGAAGGTGGTGACTGGTTTTTGAAAACAAATGGTGGGGGGGGCACACCACCGGGATGAGTCAGGAATGGGAGTGTCATGTTTTCCGGGAATGCACCCCGGTACTTCATCCCAAGCGCAACAAAATAGGGGATATTACGGCCTGTACCAACGTAAATATCCCCGTTGAACTCATTAATCGACCAGGCATAATTATTCTGCGGGTCCCCGAACCCGTTCTCATTAATTTTTTCGAATGATGCAACGGACATAATTCCCTGCGTGAGGTCCCCGGTATATTGCGGCACCGCAGATACCAGACAGACCTGTGAAACAGCAATAACCAGGAGTGCTGCCATTAAAATTTTATATTGCGACATTTTTTCACCCATCCAAGGTATACTCTGATAATTGTTGACAGGTAATAAATTGTTTGAAACTTTTTTATAAAAATGAATAATTCTGTTAAATTTTTGTTATTATAAGAAAAAATGCCTGATCCTGGATTATTTCATTAATGAATCATTCCGTGGGACCGGGGAAACGATATATTCCGTCGCTATGAATTCCCAGAGATCATTAATAGGGTCTGCCGGATCCCCAAAAGCTATTGAAATTAATTCTACCCGGATTCTAATCCCGCGTGTGAGTGAGCAGGAGACAGGAAGGAGTACCGGTGCGATTAATCAGGTCTTATTAATGACACCTGGGAAAAAACCTGCTGGCGCAAACGATCCCTTTATTGACTGTATCTCAAGAAATGTAATGATTACAATGCAAATAAAAATGACATCATACCGGATATTGCCGGTGATTGCAGCCACCATAATTATTATGTGCGTCGTCTGCACCGGTGGAGCGTTCGCAGCGTTCATCACGATACCGGGTGCTGAAACAGGCCAGGTTGCAGATAGTACATTAGCCAACACCGGGTGGCAGCTGGTCTCGTATACTAGTGGAAATGCACAGGTACCGGTAGCAACCGGTTCAAAAATTACCCTCAAATTTAATGGAGACGGAAGCATCGGCGGATCCGGCGGTATTAATCTTTATTTCGGATCCTATACACAAAATGGCAATTCAATTACATTTGGTCCCCTGGGCTGTACCGAGATGGCAGGACCTGAACCGCTGATGGACCAGGAGAGCAGGTATTTCAGCCTCCTTGATTCAACCAGGACTTCCCATGCCACCGAGAGCACACTTGAGTTATCTGACGCATCGGACCGCATTGTTTTGGTATTCAGGTCAGATAATTCAGGGAGTTCAAACGGTCCTGCGGTTAAGAATCCTGCAACAGTATTACCTGGGACCGAATGGCAGCTCTCGTCGTATTCAGACGGTACTACCGTTGTATCAGGGCAGGACATACGGACTATCACCATGAAATTTAATGATGCGGGCAATCTTAGTGGATTTGGTGGCGTGAACAGCTATTTCGGAAGCTATACCCTGGATGGTGAAGCCATCTCCATCGGACCCCTCGCGTCAACAAAGATGGCCGGGCCTGAACCACTTATGACGCTAGAATCCACGTACCTGAACCTGCTCAATTCAGTAACAGGTGTCACTATTGCCGGGGATTCACTCAGCCTAGCCGATAATGAAGGAAATATCGTCGTAACATTCGAGCCTAAAACTACGGCTCAACAAGGCAGGTACACGGCATTTATTCCAACCGGTACGTCACATTCGTTTGTACCTCCAGCTACGGGAGGACAATTCCTGACAACAATAAAAGACCGTTTTTCTAAAACCGGCAGCTGGATAGGATCTACCGGGAGGGTTCCAGTTAAATGGGCACAGCAGGGAAAGGGTACTGTTACCGTCCCGGTTACGGGGAAAAATCAAAGGCCATTAACTATGCCACGGATTAATGATTCGGTAATCGCACCTGTGACCTATCCTGGCGGACCTTTATTATAAACCCCTTTTTTATAGCATATTGCTGTTTGAATAGCGAGGAAATGACCGATAGCATTTCGCGCATAACGTAATCCGGATATTAAAACAAATTCCAGGGGATTGTAAAAAAACGCTGGATTATGAGATGATCTAAAAATATAACCCATTTATGCCTTTGTTTTATTTTGCGGAAGTTTTTCTCCTGTATCATTTTTCCTTGATACACCGTTCTGAATCAATGCCTTGTGCCGGATAATTTGTAGGCCGATGGCATGGATATAATGAAAAAAACAGGGGGATATGAACAATATCCTGTCCAGTCTGTTTCAACTTCAGGTTTCCACAATCTTACCGTCTTTCAGCTGGATAATCCGGTGGAAATAGTCCTTGTGCCAGTCCTCATGAGAGACCATAACAATCGTCTGTTTCATATCTTCATTGATCTCCCTGAACAGGTCCAGCACCATTCTCGAGTTTTCTGAGTCAAGATTTGCACAGGGTTCATCGGCGAAGAGGATGTCGGGCTTGTTTACCATGGCACGTGCGATTGAGACACGCTGCTGTTGGCCACCTGACAGTTCCCGGGGGAGGTGGTCACGCCGGTCGCAGAGGCCGATCTTCTGAAGTATCCCATGACTGTCTTTGCGGGTCTGCTCTTCAGTCCGGTCCTGCCGCAGCATTGCTGGCAGGGAGACGTTTTCCATCACAGTGAGATCCGGTACCAGTGCATAGTCCTGGAAGACATACCCGAGCTTATATAACCTGAACATGGTCTTCTCATAATCGGTGAGAGATAAAACATCCATTCCATCAATAAGTATCTTTCCTGACGTGGGCTTGTCAAGGAGGCCGAGCATATGCAGGAGCGTTGTTTTACCACTACCACTTGCCCCCACGATACCGAGGAATTCCCCCTTTTCGATATCGAGCGAAACACCGTCAAGGGCATTGACCTCGACGTCCCCCATATGATAGGTTTTCCGCAGATCGGTAATCTCGATCATGTCAGGCCCTCATCGCCGTCTGGATATCCTCGCGGGAGACCTGGTAGGCCGGGACATACCCGGCAACAACTGCTGCACAAAACAGGATCACGGAGTTGGTAAAAAGATCCCATGGTGTGATATACAGATATGCAGACCATTCAGGAGTCACGATGGGATGGACATACATGTATGCCGCGAGAGCGAGCGTGATGATGATCCCGAGGATAATGCCGAGTATGCCGAGGATTATGACCTGAAACCCGTAATTATGCATGATTACCTGCTTGTCGACGCCGATTGCCTTGAGGATCCCGATCTGCTTACGGCTGTTGAGGGTCTTGATGGTAATGACGATGAACAGGACAACCGTCGTTATAATAACACTGACCATCAGGGACACCATATTGATGATAGCAAAGCTCTGAAGTACCTTCCCTACGCTTTTACTCAGCAGGTCTGTCATTGTCTGGACCTTCCCTTGTTCACCCACACCGTAAGAGAGGAGTTCGTTCTTGATGAACTGCTCGGAATACCCTTGTTTCGTTCTTACGGTGATGTAGTTAGCCTTGTCCAGCGTTTTTCCTTCCACCTGTTCCATATCGGTCCAGGTTACAAATGCTGCGTTGTCTACCGGACTCCATCCGGTGGAATAGATTCCCTTGACCCGGTAGTCTTTCGTATATCCATTGCCGTACTCAACCGTGATCGAGTCCCCGACCCGGACACCCCCGAGCGACTCCTGGAATTCATCTTCCTGGCGAACCGAGGAATCCCCGGCTATCGGTTTACCGATGATGATCTCCCCGGTATCGTCCTCCCCGAGATAACTGCCGGTCACCATTTTCGTGTATACCGGAGAGACCTCCTTCTCATCCGTGGGAGTTATGGCACGAACGGAAACACCGATAACCCGCTGCCGGTACTTGAAGGTAGCCCCCTTGGAATACTGGGGGGATGCCCGCTGCACCCCCGGCATACCGTTGATCAGATCGAGCGTGGCATCAAGGTCGGTGATGTACTGGTCACCCGATTTGGGGCTGACCAGGACATTTGAGACCTCATAGTCCACCAGCTGTTTTGTGATGCCCTGGCCAATCCCGCTGAACATCGAGGGGAGAAATATCATGTTGGTAAAGCACATCCCTATAATCAGGACGGTCAGGATCGCGCTTGAGCGGCTCCCCCGCTGGAGTGAACGGAGTGCGAGGAGGAAAGCAACTTTCAGCTCTTTTTTACCCATGGAAGGGCTCCATTGCCGTTTTTCCGCGGC
>JBAXJR010000023.1:0-38672 GCA_037137755.1 Methanomicrobiales archaeon
TTGAATCGACATCTGCCGGATCCAGGTCATGCCCGTTCAACGCGATTGGTGGGACGCCATCAATGAACCCAACGGGCAGGTAGAGGTTGCCAAAGTTATCATAGGACCCGGAGGTATCATAGGTCCCTGCCGGGCCTGGGTCCGGTACAAGCATATTGGACTCCAGCACCCCTCCGGTCGGGATTGATACCTGCTCACCAAGAATATTAGTCGTCTGGAACAAGTTATACAAGTACATATTTGAGCGCAGTTTTCCATTTGAACCTGGTATTGACAGGGTTGAGTACATCGTACAGATACCCGGAGTCGCATAGTATTTTCCAAGCTCATCATTAATATTGATATTTTGATTTATCCAGGCATATCCCGGCGTTCCGATCTTCGTTAAGTCCGCCCAGAAAGTCGATCCGCTTGTTACCGGTGTCCAACCCGAATTATCGAGTTTAAATGCAATTACGACCAGGTCGGTTATCCCTCCCGGGTCTCCGGCGGATGACCCCTGGAACAGGGCAATTGTCGACAAATGTGAGTTAAAGTAGGTCTTCAGATCAGAGGTGGAGAACAACAGCGACTGTCCTCGTTCCTCAGGGTTATCCGGGTTGACATACCAGGAGTAGACCTGGCCACCCGAGTCACTGATTCCCACGATTATGGTATCGTTTGTACCCGGATAGGTGGTGATTAACGCACTGTAAATTTGAGATTCAGGGACCAGGAACCCCTGGGAATTTTCGACCTGGCAGACTTCAGTTGGGATAATGGTGCCTGATGTGGCCTCCAGTTGCTCTTCTGATATCATGGAGATGTCAAGAACAGGGGTGCCACCGTTTATCTGCTGGGAAACAAGATAAACTCCATCTGATGAGGGTAGTACTTTAAACATTGACATCCCCCCACCCGGGGAGGTATATTGCACAGATTTTGCCGCCGCCCAGCTCATGGTACCGCTTGTTGCACCCCCGGTGATAGTACCTGAATTTAAATCGAGGAGTGTTTCCGAATTTTGTGTGAAGACATAGATGATGCCATTTACTAATGTGGCCTGAAGCCCGCTGTACTGGAAATTAACCGCTTGGGATGACCCGGATTCCGCCAGAGGATACGAATTGGCAAGATACCAGATTGTGCCATCAGGGTTTGCCGTAAAAGAATTCGCTTTGGTAATCAGGTTTGCCGAAATTTGCTTATCTGCCACAACCGTAACAATTCCTGGAGATCCTCCAATTGGCATTCCGACACATCCCCAGGCAGAGGCCTGAATGTATTGATTTTCCGTTAAAATTGGACCATCAAAATCCCCATATACATGCGAGGGAATAATCCATAATAATCCCAATACCAGTAACAGCAGTACCTGATCCCGATGACCCTTTAATTGCACCATACTATTCACCAATCTGATCTTAATCGTCGTGTCGGCGGGAAGGCATATATAATTGGTTATTTTTGGCCTTTTCAACAGGTGAGACCATACAATTATTCCATCCGCTCCATACGCTTATTAAAATGTAATAAGGGTCAAAAATAGAACCCATACAGAAATTTGAGTTCCGCATATCATTTTTTTACCGAAATAAACCCGGAATAGCCATAAAGATACAACAGGAAAGCAATTCAACCTCAAAATTGACCGTAATTGAGAAAAATAGAAACGGTTCTCATAATATCAGAAATATTGAGACACCTTTCAGGTGAACCCTGCCAATGCATATCTTATCGGGGGGGAGGGGCAGGGGGGGATGAAAAACCCTCCTGTCTACGTGGTCCCGCTTCAGTTTTAAATCACAAAGGATTTTTAAAAGAAGCGAAAATCTGAAGTAATTATTCTATTTTCCGCCAGGTATGCGCAAACCGCTGGGCTGCGGTGAAATGGCCGAACACCCCGAATATTACCAGTAACCACCCGAGCAACGGCATCCCGAGTACTCCCTCCGGGAATACCAGTGTCAGGATCCCTGCAACCATGATCAACAACAGGCGGTCTGCCCGCCCAAGTACCCCGCCATAAAATCTCCCGACACCGACAGCCTGCGCCTGGGTACCGATATACGAGGACATGAGGACACCGGTCAGGGCAAAAATTCCAAGGAGCCAGCCGGAATTTCCCCCACCGATAATACCGGTGATGATGAAAATGTCTGCGTAGCGGTCGACCACGTGGTCGAGGAAATCACCTTTAGGGCTCTGGATATTCATCGCACGTGCAAGAGCGCCATCCAGTGCATCCAGGCCCGCATTTAACGCAACCATCACGACAGCAGCTGCAATATAGTTAAAATAGAAAAAAACACCTGCAGCAATTGCTGCGACCAGTGATCCGACGGTCAGGATATTAGGGGTAAGACCCATCTTCATCGAGACCGCAATAAAAGGGTTGAACCAGTCCTTCACGTGCGGTCTGAAATGGTCAAGCGTCATGTCATTGGCTCCAGGTAGTCCGACCAGTCGATCTTCCCATAAGAGGAAGGTATCTCCTTTCGGATAAACTGCACTATTTGTCCCACGCAGTCAGGAATCGTGGCACTGGTTGTGTCTATTTCAATAATGTGCCCTGGCGGGTGAATCTCAAGGGCCTCAACGAGGATCACATCAAGCGCTTCGGCTTCAACATTCTCCCGTATTTTCTCTTCGTGGTAACCCCGCTTCACCAGCCTTGACCTGAGGATATCCGGCCTGCAGCGAAGAAGGATAACAAGGTCACAGGGCAGGAGATGGGCAAGATGCCCTTCAACAAACCCGTCAACCGGCATGAAAGATTCGATCCAGGCTTCCTCGTCAATGATGACGGTATCCCGCTCATTGTCAGCCTCAATAATAAATTCACGGGCTGTTTCGGTCGCATGGACCACGGGGTAACCGTGCTTTTCCAGCTCTGCTGCAATCGCAGACTTCCCTGTACCGGGGGTCCCGGATATCCCGTACATCATGGATTTAAGCGACTGAAGGCATCAATGCACATCTTGTTTTCCCAGTCTGCACCGATACTCACCCGTACATAATGGTCTTCGAGACCGCGGAAACTCCGGCACGACCGGACAAGCACACCCATCCGGGCGAGACGCTCGACTGCCTCGTCTGATGTGAGCGGAGCGACGTCCACCATGATGAAATTCGCATCTGATGGCATGACCGGATAGTTCAACCGCACGGACAATTCCTTTCTCAATCGTTGTACCCGTGCACGGGCTGTGTCGACATGGTGGATATCTGACAGGGCTCCCACTGCCGCGGCAGCCGATACCGCGTTGAGGGTGTGGGGTGTGGCGGCACGGAGGTAGTAGGGCCTGAACCACTCAGGCACAAATGCATACCCTACCCGGAGCCCTGCAAGCGAGTACGCCTTTGAAAAGGTCCTCCCGATAATCAGGTTGTCGTACTCCCGGAGTAGCGGGAGATAATCCAGGTCTGAAAATTCCACGTATGCATTATCGAGGAACAGGACACATCCGATATGCTCAAGGATTTCCCTGATCACTTCCACTGATGTCCCGTTTCCTGTCGGGTTATTGGGTGTGCACAGGAACGCCAGTTTCACTTCTTCACATGCCTCGATAAACGGGTCAGGTTCAACGGTAAACCCGGGCCCCCTCAGTACTTCGACAACACCAGCCCCCTGCGCAATGGCCGAAAGCCGGTAAAATGAGAACGTGGGTGTGGAAATCGCAACAAGGTCTCCCGGTTCCACCAGGGTCCGGATCGTTGTCTCGATGACCCCGTCCATGCCAACACCGGTTACGAAGGGATAATTCCCGTGCACCGCGATGAGGGCCTCGTTCAGGGAGGACTGCCGCTCATCCGGGTACCGGTTCGCGTGGGAAAGCGCTTCGTACCCCAATTTCAGCGCTACTTCCGAAAGTGGATCAGGGTTTTCGTTGCTTGCAAGCCTTGCGACCCGTTCAATACCATGCTTTTTTCCGATCTCGGCCGCGTTCTTTGCAAAGACATAGCCCTCGCTCTGGTAGCATTCCCTAACCGATCGCTTCATTGACCACCTCAATCACACGGTCGATCTCGCGGTCACTGATGACAAGGGGGGGCATAAGCCGCAGGTTCCCATCGGCAGCACAGTTTACCAGTACACCGTTCTTTGCACAATTGTCCCGGATGGACCCGCACCGGTCACCGGTGGTCATCCCGATCAGGAGACCGGCTACACGGGGGTTATGCCTGGAAAGCCCCTTCCTGAACCGTTCTGCCTTCACGGAAATGGACGGCAGAATCTCTTCGATGACCCCGATCGTTGCAAGCGCTGCTGCACAGGCAAGCGGACCGCCCGCAAACGTGCTCCCATGCTCGCTCTTCTGGAATTCGAGCCCTTTCCGGGCCACGAGTGCACCCATGGGAAAACCACTCGCTATCCCTTTTGCGATGGTGACAATGTCCGGCATGGCACGGGTATGCTGGTATGCAAACCATTTCCCGGTCCTCCCCATCCCGGTCTGTACCTCATCCGCGATCATGAGCGTCCCATGGTCATCGCAGATCTCACGGACCCCTTCAAGGAAACCAGACGGTGGTAGTATGACACCGGCTTCACCCTGGACGGGTTCAACAAGCACGGCGGCGGTATCGTCATCGACTGCCTTTTTCAGTAATTCCAGGTCCCCATATTCCACAAATGAACATTCAATCCCAAGGGGTTCGAATGGTTCACGTATCGCCGGTTTGTGGGTGACTGCAAGTGACCCGATCGTCCTCCCGTGAAACCCGTGTTCAAATGATACAAATTTCTTCCTGCCGGTCCGCACACGGGCAAGTTTCATTGCACCCTCGTTCGCTTCCGCTCCTGAATTGGAGAAAAACGCCTTTTCAAGGCCTGATATCTCAACGAGCTTCTTCGCCAGTTCTGCCTGGTGTGGAACGTAGTACAGGTTAGAGCAGTGGATCAGGGTGTTCGCCTGGTCACAGAGTGCCTTCACCACGGCCGGATGGCAGTGACCGGTGCTGCAGACAGCAATCCCTGCCACGCAGTCAATATACTCCTTCCCGTCCGAGTCCCATACTAATGATCCGGATCCCCGGGAGATCATCATGTCCCTCGTAAATGCGGGCATAACGTACTGTGCATCCAGTTCCCTGAAATTGGATGAATTTTTCATGTAGTATCCTTCCTGTTTATGTTGCTTTGATTTTTTCATCTGTTTTCTTTCTGGTGGAGGAATGATTTAAGCGGAGACGTTCCGGAAGGGAAATTTTTCAATTTCAAATCCTGTTCGTTTCCACCAGACTCATTCGTATTCAATTGTCGCCGGTGGCTTAGGCGTGATATCGTACACGACTCTTGCCACGCTTCGGATCTGTCCGGTGATCCGGGACTCGATTTTTGCCAGTACCTCGTAGGGGAGATGGATCGGGTCCGCTGTCATACCATCGCGTGAGTTTACCGCTCGTACGGCCACTATCCACCCATGGACCCGGTTATCTCCCTTCACCCCGGTACCGAGCCCTACCACCGCAGCTAAACACTGCCATGGACGGAACTGTTCAACCAGTTCATCCTCGACAATCCAGTTCGCTTCCCGGGCAACCTCAACTTTTTCAGGGGTCACTTCCCCGATTATCCTGACTGCAAGACCCGGTCCCGGAAATGGCATCCTGTGCTGGATTTCTGCCGGAAGTCCGAGTGCACCGGCGACATCTCTCACTTCGTCCTTGTAAAGGTCACGGAGCGGTTCAATGACACCTTCAAATTCCATGTGAAGTGGCATACCACCGACGTTGTGATGGCTCTTGATACCCCCTTCACTTTCGATACGGTCCGGGTAGATCGTGCCCTGGAGGAGCATGTTCGCTCCCGTTAATCTGGCCTCACGTTCGAAGACGCGGATGAACTGTTCACCAATGGCTTTTCTCTTTGCTTCCGGGTCTGTGACCCCTTTCAGGACCGCGAGGAATTCAACCGATGCATCGACAATTTTGAGGTTCATGTCACCAAACAGGTGACAGATCCGTTCGGTCTCACCCTTTCTCATGAGGCCGGTATCGACATAAATCGGCACCAGTTTGCACCCGATTGCCTTCGCTGCCAGCGCCGCCGCAACCGAACTGTCAACACCCCCGGAAAGGGCCATGACAACCCCCCTGCCGGCTGCAGCAGCCCTGATCTCCGTTATTGCCTGATCGATGAATTTTGCTGTATTAACCATTCATTCACCTGTATTTTTTAGATTTTTTTATTCCGTTCACGGCATGCTTCCACAAACCCGAGGAACGGGGGTGATGGTCGCGTCGGCCTTGACCTGAACTCCGGGTGGAACTGGGTGGCAAAGAAGAACGGGTGTGCCGGCACCTCGAGGATCTCCATCCGGTCCCCCCAGGTCCCTGAAAACACCACACCTGCCTTTTCAAGCGTTTCTATGGAGCCCGGGTCCACTTCGTACCGGTGGCGGTGCCGCTCAGTGGTCGCGTTACTCCCGTACAGCTTCTTCGCCAGTGTCCCATCCTTAAGGGTTACCGGGTAGTTGCCAAGTCTCATGGTTCCACCCAGGTTTTTCACGTTCTCCTGCTCTGGCAGGATTGCTATCACGTGCTTCCCCGCACCGAACTCTTCACTCGTGGCATCAGTCCACCCGAGAACGTTTCGCGAATATTCGACAACCGCCATCTGGAACCCGAGACACAGGCCAAGGAACGGGATGCCTTTTGTCCTGGCATACGTGATGGCATCGATCTTACCCTGTATTCCACGCGGGCCGAACCCACCAGGGACCAGGATACCGTCATATTCCTCAAGGTGTGACGGTTCGTACCGTTCTGCATCGAGCCAGCCTATCTTCACCTCGGTGGAAAGGGCACGACCCGCATGCTTAAGTGCCTCCTTGATACTCAGGTAAACGTCCTCAATTCCGTATTTAGAGACTATTGCAACGCTTATACGGCTTGTATACTCCCGGTTCACGAGGCTGTACCAGTCATTGTTTACCGCTCTCTTTTCAAGGCCCATATGCTTCGAAAGGACATCCGCCAGGCCTTCTTTCTCCATTTCCATCGGGACCTGGTATATATCCGGAACAGTCGCTGCGCTAATCACGCCGGCCTGCGGGAGGTCACAGAACGCTGAAATCTTACGTTTCGTGTTGGGCCCGATGGGCTCGTCACTCCTCCCTACAATAATATCCGCGTAAAGACCGAGTTCACGGAGCGCCTTGACCGAGTGCTGGGTCGGCTTGGTCTTCATATCTCCCATCGAGTCCGCAGGTATAAGGGTCACATGGATAAGGAGACTGTCAGCCTCAGGGAGTTCTCCCCGCATCTGCCTGACCGCTTCAAGGAAGGGCATGCTCTCGATGTCGCCCACCGTGCCGCCGACTTCAACGAGACACATTTCTGCCTGTTCACCGTTGTTAATCGGGGTTTCAGCGGCATTCCTGATACAGGTCTTTATCTGTTCGGTTATATGGGGGATGATCTGCACGGTCTCGCCAAGGAAATCACCCCGGCGCTCCATTTCGATGACCGTCCGGTAAACTTTCCCGGTTGTAATATTGTGGGTTGCCCCGAGGTCGATATCGAGGAACCGCTCGTAATTCCCGAGGTCGAGATCGACCTCCCCGCCATCTGAAAGGACGAACACCTCGCCATGCTGGCCGGGATTCATCGTGCCGGCGTCGATATTGAGGTACGGGTCTATCTTTACCGCCGTTACTTTGTACCCACGACTTTTCAGGATGCGTCCAACAGACGCCGCGGTAATCCCTTTTCCAAGCCCGCTCATTACTCCGCCGGTAATAAAAATATACTTCATACGATCCCCCGTTCACCTGTATAATTATGATTACACATTATCACTCATTTTATGATAGTTCTATTGCCCTCCATCAAAAAGGGTGATTGGGAAAAAAGAAGTGTCAGACGTCCGATTGCCCCATAAATGAAAAGAGATCGCGGTCTCCTGCAGGTTGCGGGGATAAATACCCAGGCAGGCCTGTTGTTCGGCCGGAAAACAGCGTTGAGGTGTACCGTTGTGTGATCCCCGGTTCAGGTCTTTTTCAACGTGGTTGAAATCGCAAAAGAAGCGGAAGAACGTGCGATAATATCCTGCAGACCATCAAGCCGCAGATCAGCTTCTGAGAATACCACCCTCCTCCCTTTTTTGATAACGCGGCCTTCTGCAACCAGGACCATCCCGGGTCCGGCACCCCTCATGAAACTGGTTGATTCCGAAATGGTGGCAATGACCTGGTCTTCTTCGAGCAGGGCGTAAATGGCAAGTACCATGGCCTCGTCAGCGAGCGCGGTAAACATACCGCCCTGTAAAAAACCTTCACCGTTGAGCATATCATTCCGGACCCTCATGCTGAGCGTGGCCTTCCCATTCTCCAGCGAGACCACGTCGATCCCCATCAGGCAGAAAAACGGGTTTGCATCCCTCCCATGGTCCCTGATCCTTTCAATATAACTCATTTAATTCCAATGTATCTTCGTGAGCGATACAATAAGGGTTTCCCACCCCGGGTGTATTCATCTTGTTGTGTGACAATCCTTTCAGCATGTCCAATGAACAGATGAAGGAGAACGAAGTGACCGGGTTACTCCGTGACCTTGTATGGCTGAATGCGGTCATCGCAACCGAATTAATCCAGATCACTGAGAACAGTTCGCAAATACTACGAAAGAGCCAGCCACCTGAGTCCTGTATGCGTGACCACCAGTCACTCCGTGAAACGGCCCTGCTGATAGCAGAGCGTTGCCGGCCGGGAACTGCCTTAAAAGAGCACCTTACAAATCACCAGCAGGATAAATCTGCGTAATGTATTATCCATTGTGCCCCGAAATATACAGGTAGACAGCACGGGTGAGCTCGTACATGGGCGCCTCTGGCAGGCGCTACAGCATAATGCCCTGACCACCTGACCCGGATACCCGGGCCAGGGGCAGGTAGTAGTGAAATGCGCAGGGCATGATAGTGTGAAAAAGGCGGGCAACAGGCCAATCTATCCGGAGTGAGTATACTGGACCAGACAGAGAACAATGCAGGGATGGCAGCGTGTACCCTTGTTATACCGGCCTATAACGAGGAAGAGCGGATCCACCTGCTCCTTTCGGATATAACGGGTTCAGGCTCCACCTACCTTTTTATCTGCGACGGAAACGATAAGACCGCAGAAATAATCCGTGATTTTGCAACGGCAAACACGGGTATGCAGGTACATTGCCTGGAATATTCTGAAAGGCTGGGAAAAGGAAAGGCCATACGGGAAGGACTTCAAAAGGCAGTCACACCGTTTGCAGGTTACATGGACGCGGATGGCTCTACATCACTCGGTGAAATGATCTCGCTCCTGAACGGGCTCGGGGAGGCGGATGGTGTGATCGGTTCCCGCTATGTGCCCGGATCAATGATCACCACACAGCAGGGACTATTCCGGAGATTGCAGAGCCGGACATTTAATCACATTATCAGGTTACTCTTTGACCTGCCCTATAACGATACCCAGTGCGGGGCGAAAATCTTTAAAAAGGCACCATTGGACGTCGTCCTCCCCAAGATTACCTCAACCGGGTTCGAGTTTGATGTGGAGCTGATCTGGCGGATGAGGACCGGTGGCTTTTTTTTAAAAGAACTCCCGATTATCTGGCAGAACAGGGGGGACTCACGGGTAAAAGGCCAGGACGCCTTCTCAATGTTTATGAACCTTGTAAAACTCAGGTTTGGATGGGGACAGGCTTGACGGGTTTTGGCGAGAGAAAACGGCAGGCATTCCAGCAGTATGAAGAGGGGAACTATGAAGAGTCCTATGCCCTGTGCATAGTCCTCCTGGGCGAGAACCAGGAACCACAGGTTGAGGTACTGGCTGCGACGAACCTGTTCAATCTCGGACGGCTCGAAGAGGCAGAACTGCATTTCCGTGACCTTGCACGGAAAATGCCTGATTCATCCCACGTGCACGGGTTCCTCGGGAAGGTACTCCGTGAAAAAGGCGATGATGGGGCAGTAGCGGAATTCTCCACGGCTGTGCGTCTCGACCCGGATAACCAGGACGCGCTTCGGAATTATATTAAGTGCCTTGTAGATACCAGGGATTACCGCCGGTCACTTCCTGCACAGCGTCGCCTTGCGACACACTCCCGGAGAGAGGATGACTGCAGGGACCTGATTGCCACGCTTATTGCCGTGGGTGAGGGTGCCGAGGCACTGGACCAGTACCAGAAGTTTCCGTCCCTGAAAGCAAACGCTGACCCGCTCTTCATCGATGCCCTCATTGCTGCAGGAGAGTTTGTAAAGGCAGGGGAGGCCGCATCGGCTGAGTTTGAACGCTCCGGTACAAGGGAGTTTCTCCGGAAATATCTTGCAGTACTGTCACGCTACAACGTAGATCAGGCCCTTTCGGGTTACCGTGACGCCTGCATGATGGGGACGGATCATGGCATTGCAAAGGACTATGTCAACCTCCTCATTTCTGTCCGGGAGAATGAAGAGGCACTGCGAATGTGCAGGGCGCTGGTAACGGATAACAAGGATCCTGATAGTGAACTACGCCTTATTGAATGCAGGCTGCTCGCCGGACTTGGTAAGAAAGAGGAGGCAAGATCTACCTACGAAGAGCTGATACGTTCAGGTATCGGAAGTGCCGGGACGGATGCCACCCTTCGTGATGCACTCCCGCTCTACCGCGAGTTCCTCCTGACATATTACCCGAAAAACGAGACATTAAAGACATTTACATCGGTCGTCTCACCGGGTGCGAACCCGGTATGCCTCTACGAGACCGGGAACCTCTACGAACAGCTGGGCGATACTACCGAGGCACGCGGATGGTTCTACCGGGCATACCGAAGCGATTTCCTTACCGGCGGCCTTGAATATGCATCGTTCCTTGCCCGCCACAAGGAGTGGAGGGAATGTGAGAAAGTGATGCTGTACATCCTTTCCAACATTAAGCGGAGCCAGGACATTGTCAGGGTTGCACAGGTAACCACGGGAGGCAACATGATTCACCATACCCCGAGGCTCCTCTTCAGGCTTATCGAACGGCTTGAAGAACGACGGGACAAGCTCCCTGCAGAAGGACTTGAATTTCTGGCCGTTGCGTATCTTGTTGCCGGGACAAACGCGATAAGCGAGGGTAATTATCCGGCATGCAAACGGTACTGCCTGCAGGGAATTGATATCCTGCCCGCATATTCAACCTGCATTACAACGGCTGATTTCGTTGCTGTCCTCGGACGCTGCAAGGAGCGGGCGATAGTCGACCTGCCGGTAATGGGTGATGCAGAAGGGTCTGCAGGGATTCCCGCCCGGGAAATGCCACAGGTCCGGATTAGTGGTCTCGAGCCGCAGGAGGAGAAAATCCTCGAGTTCCTGAAACTGCACCGCAAGGCCAGTGAAACAGACCTGCGAAAACTCCTCGGAACCCGCCGGGTGACAGGGATAATGAACAGGCTGATTGCCAAAAGTGTTGCACAGGGTGTCAGGCACGTTGCAAAAAGAGGGAGTGGGGAGCAGGGGGAGATCTATGAGTATACGGGAGGGTGATCGGATGGACGAACAGAAACTGGAGAGCCTGAATATTATCAACGCCTTACGGCGGGGGACCGTGCCTGCCAGCGGGCTGGAGCGGATTGCAGTCGGTCTCGACGTGGAAGAGGACGTTATTGCCACACAGCTGGATTATGTCTCTTCGGGGGGGGGCGACCTCAAGTTTATCAGGGGGGATTACGGGAGCGGGAAGACGTTTCTCGTCGCACGGTCACTTGAAATTGCACGGGAAAAGGGATTTGCCACGGCCCATGTCATTATTTCCCCTTCATCCCCCCTGCACAAGCTGAAAGGGATTTACCAGCAGATATGCGGGACCCTGCGGACGAAGGAAGACGAGCACGCACTGAAGACGGTCATCGACAACTGGCTCTATGCTATCGAGGAGCGAATCATCCAGGTCACCGGCGATGGAATGGATGAACAGGGACTCGAAGCAGCGACAGAACGGGAGATAGAGTCCGCACTTGCCGGGATCAGCGAGATGAACTCTTCACTTGCAGCAGCCCTGCGGACGTACTACCGGGCGAATAATGCCGGGGACTTCCAGCTCGCGCAGTCTGCGATTGGCTGGCTTTCTGCCGAGCCGAATATCGGCCGCGATTTTAAACAGAAAGCAGCAATTAAAGGTGACATTGACGAGACCGTTGCATTTGTATTTCTGAAAGGTATCGTCCGGGTCATTGTCGGATCGGGAAGCAGGGGCCTGGCGGTCGCAATCGATGAGGCTGAGATTACGCAGTCTTCCCCGCGTGCGACCCGGGAAAAAGGATATTCCCTCATACGACAGGTGGTTGATTCCCTTGACGGGGGAGAAATGCCCAACTGTTATTTCCTGGTCACCGGAACGCCCTCGCTGTTTGAAGGCCCACGTGGGTTCCGCTCACTTCCTGCCCTTTTTGACCGGATCAATGTTGTCCCGACCGATAAATTCAGGAACCCGAGACAGCCGCAGATCATTCTCTCGCGTTTCAATACGAACAAGCTCGAGAAAGTCGCCCTGAAGGTCTGTGACATCTATTCAGTTGCCTATAAAGAGGTCGATCGGGAACGGATCTCTCACCGGTTTATCAGGGCAATGATCAGCAAGGTAACCGGAAAATTCGGGGGGAGGGTGGATATCATCCCGAGGATTTTCTTAAAGGAATTTGTGGATGTTCTCGACAAGTGCGAGCTCTACGAAGATTACGACCCTTGGGCCGCCTATGAATTTGATACAGCCCGCTTAAAAGGCGAACTCCGTGAAGAGGAAGAAGCGGTCATGACGATTGAGTTCTGATATCACGAGCCCTGGGTTAACCGGCGAATACCACCCTTGTGAATTACCTGCGGTAATTACCTTTTTTTCCAATTGGACAGGCGAACATTTACAAGATGAAAAGATTATCGAAACATACCCCTGGGAACCGTTATCTCGAACCGTGCCCCCTTGCCAGGCTCGCCGTTCTCGTGGATTGTGATCCCGGTGATCGAGAGAATTTCCATGGCGAGGAACAACCCCAGGCCGGTGTTCTTCCCGAATCCCTGCCTGAATATCTTTGTCTTCTCTGCAGCCGGGATACCAACGCCATCATCTTCGCATACAATCAGGTAGTCCTTCCCCGATTCCATGGCTGTGAACCGGATGGTCGTGATCGTACCACCAAACCGGACAGCGTTTTCCATCAGGTTAATGAAAACCCTGACAACCAGCGGATCGGCGAATATTTCCATGCCGGCAGGGAGATCGTTTTTTACCATTACCTTTCCAAGTGGGGCCTGCTTTGCAGCAGCATCTACTGTTGTCCGACATTCCAGCCAGATTGATTCATTAACGCCGATCCGTTCATATTCGCTGGTAAACCTTACCAGGCCGGAGATCCCCCTGACAGCAGTTGAAATCTTCCGGAGGTACTCATCATGAACCTTATCTGTTTGTTTCCTCTGCAAAATCCGGAGGTTTTCTGTGAGTATCGAGAGTTGGCGATTGATATCCTGGCGGCTGATGCCGAAAAGAATGCCGAGTTTTTTATTGGATTCCCGCAACGCTGTTTCCACGCGTTTTCGTTCAGTAATGTCACGTGTGCTTCCCTGTAAACCGATGACCGTACCTACCTCATCACGGACTGCCTGGATCGACACCTCAGTCCAGACAGCACTGCCATCCTTCCGCACTATCTGCAGCTCAAGGATCTGGTCCATCCACCGTTCACTCATTGGTTTTTCTGCTTCTTCCCCGAACTTCGTCCGAATCACAGAGAGGCTTTCCGGACAGAATGTCTGCTCCATACTGACGGCGTTAGCCTCCTCCGGGGTATAACCACGTAGTTTCATTACTGCCGGGCTATGGTAGGTGAATTTCCCGTCAAGCCGCATCCGCCAGATCGTATCACTTCCATTGTCCGCAAGCAGGCGGTAGTTGGCTTCACTTTTTCTTAATGCCTCTTCTGCACGTTTACGCGATACAGCGTAGTGTATCTTCTTAGAAAGTTCTGTGAATTGTGCAACAGGATTCCCACCCTTCTGCAGATAAAAATCAGCACCATTATTGAGCGCCTCGATCACCACTTCTTCACGCCCTTTTCCGGTAAAAATAATTATTGGTGTCGTATTCCCCATTGATTTGAGTTGTTTGAGGAAGGTGATCCCATCCATCTCCGGCATCGCATAGTCAGCGACGATGGCGTCATACTGACGGGTATCCAGTTGCTCAAGTGCGACTTTCGCTGACGTGAGTGTATCAACAGCAAACGATTCCTCCCTTTCAAGGAATAGTCTGGCAATTTTAAGGAGTTCAGGTTCATCATCGACACAAAGTACCCGGATGGTAGCTGTCATTACACTCCCTTGTTTTCCAGGTAACACATACCTTTCGGCATAGAAATTCCACGGACCCCGCTGCCGGTCCCGGCAGGACACCACCAGATACAATCCTGTTTTTTTTCTGCTCATAGTGGGGGGCAGGACATCCGGCTATTTTTTTGCAATGGAAAGAATCGGATGGTTAATCCCTTTTTTATCCGGCCCATTGTGTTGGCGTATCCTGCGATTATCATAGATAGCAGGACCCCGGTTTCCGGGTTCCGTTTAGCAAAGACCCGAGTTATATTAAACAATACGCAACAAATTAGATTGCTTATGGACCTGCGGGCGAAAACACTCATTATTTTCGGAGCCGGATTATTGCTCATCATTGCCGGCTTTACGGTGTATTCCTCATATGTCCTGCAAAAAAGCTACGCGGATATTGAACATGCGGAAGTTGGGCAGGAATTGGAACAGGTCAAATTTGATATCGAGAATGAATTATCCACACTTGATTCCACGCTGTTAGACTGGTCCTCCTGGGATGATACCTATCATTTTGCACAGGGAGATAATTCTGTTTTTATAAAAGAAAATCTTCAAAAAGAAACGTTCCAGACGCTGGACCTTAATTTTATCCTGCTGTTCAACCGGTCGGGTGACCTCGTCTACGCCAGTGCGTACAATAAAAGTACCGGTGATCTTGAACAGGTCTCTCCTTCGTTGCTCAATACGGTGAAAGAGGACAATCCTCTTTTTATTTTTGATGCTCCTGGCAGGAGTTCGTCAGTGGGGGGTCTTTTCTTTGTTGATAGCCAGCCAAGTATTGCCGCCGTCCGTCCCATCCTGAAAAATAACGGAGACGGGCCCGCCGAAGGAATCATGGTCATGGGTCGTAATTTTGATGAAAACCGTGTGGATAAGCTATCAAAATCCACCGGGGTAACAGTTACCTTCATTGATCCTGCCACCCTGTCACAAACCCCATCACTTCGTTCAATTCCGGGCCAGTTAACGAGTGAAAATTTCACGGTACGTTACCTGGACAATCCGGATACGGTCGTAGCATATACGCAGTTGAAGGAACTCAGTAATGCCCCTGCCAGTTATATTCTGGAGGTGAAAGAACCCCGGGTTATCTACCAGAGCGGGATATCGACTATCCATTCATTCCTTTTCATTGTCCTCATTGCCGGGCTGATCTTTGGAATCCTGAGCTTGATCTTAATTGACCGGTTTATCCTGTCAAGGGTCGGTACCATCACAACCGACGTTCTGAAAATTGGATCTGATAAAGAAAGCAACAGGATCAGGGAGGTTGCGGGTAATGATGAATTAACCCAGCTATCCAGGGCAATCAACCAGATGCTTGAAAAGATCTTCCTTGCCCAGGTACGCTACCAGAGTATTGTTGAGGACCAGACCGAAATGATCTGCAGGTTCAACCCGGACGGCCGTATCACATTCATGAATTCCGCATTTAAACGTATCGTATCGGGTTTCAAGGGAGATATGGACACCGTAACGTTTTATGATCTCAATTCCCCTCACATCTCCAGGGAGCGAATAGAAAGAATAATTAAGACCCTGACACCGCATTCACCAATAGTTGAGGGAGAACAGGATTTCGCGCTTGAAAGGGGTGGACTTTCAATTTCCTGGTCCATCAGGGCAATTTTCGATTCGGAGGAGATATTGCAGGAATACCAGTTCGTAGGGAGTGATATTACCATGCGGAAGCAGGCGGAGACCGCATTACAGCAGGTGACAAAAAAACTGACTCTGTTGAACCAGGTCACGTTTAATGATATCCAGAATGCAGTCTTTACACTCAACGGGTACCTCACGCTCGAAAAAATCCTTCCTGATGGTGAAAATGTCGACAATTACCATGATATGGAGATAGAATCAGTCAGGAAGATCGCGGATTCGCTCAAATTTGCAAAAAATTACCAGGACCTGGGCGTACACCCCCCTGAGTGGCAGAATGTTCACCAGGTATTCATTATGGGCATATCGCACCTGGATTTTTCATCCATGCAGCGGAACATTCACCTTGATGACCTGGAGATCTATGCAGATTCACTCCTTGAGCGGGTTTTTTTAACGCTGGCAGGAAATGTTCTCCGCCATGCAAAACATGCTACGGAGGTTACCCTTGGGTATCAGATTACCGTGGACGGTCTCGTGCTGTTTTTCGAGGACAACGGTGGGGGAATACCCGACGCTAATAAGGAAAAGATATTTGAACGGGGATATGGTACCCAGCAGGGGATGGAATTGTTCCTGGTACGGGAAATCCTTGGAATTACGGGAATCACCATACGGGAAACGGGAAGGTATGGGTCCGGTGCACGTTTCGAGATGACTATACCAAAACGGTCATACCGGTTCCCGGGCAACAAATAACCCTTGGCGGATCTTTTCACCGTCACCAAATGTAGTATTAAAAAAATCACGAGGTAAAATTTCACGGCCGTCTCCGGCGGACACGTACCGATTCTGCGTGGGCAAAGAGCCCTTCAGCGTCCGCAATGGTCTCCACCGTATCCCCGATCAATTCGATCCCTTCCCGGTCGATGATCTGGACGGTCGAGGTCTTCGTGAAATGCCGGACATCGAGACCGGAATAGGTCCTTGCATATCCTGCAGTCGGGAGGACGTGGTTTGTACCCGATGCAAAGTCCCCGCATGCGACCGCAGCGTTCGGCCCGACAAAGATCGACCCGGCATGCCGGACCCGTGACAGGACATACATGGTATCACCTGTCTGGATAGACAGGTGTTCAGGGGCGAGGTAATTTACTGCATCGATTGCATCATCCAGGCAGTCAGCAATAAAATATCCCGAATTTTCCAGGGCTTTTTCAATTATCGGCCGGCGGGATGCTGATATCATCATGGTCTCAACAATTGCACCGGTCTTTTTCGCAATAGTTTCATCGGTCGTGATCAGGACACAGGCTGCATGGGGGTCATGCTCGGCCTGTGCAAGGATATCCGCTGCAATAAACTCAGGGTCTGCATTCCCGTCTGCAATAATCGCGATCTCGCTCGGACCGGCGGGGAAGTCGATCTCGGCATGTTCTCTTAAGAGGACTTTTGCAGCGGTGACGTAGACATTCCCGGGACCGACAATCTTCTGGACAGGTTCAATCGTCCCGGTCCCGAGCGCCATCGCGGCAATTGCCTGGGCACCGCCGACCTGGTAGACTTCGTCCACACCGGCGATATCAAGGGCGATTAAGGTTGCAGGGTGGACTGGCGGCGGGGAGCAGCAGCAGACTGAGGGGACACCGGCGACCCTGGCAGGCACGGTACACATGAGTGCGGTGGAGGGGTATGCCGCTCTTCCGCCGGGCACGTAAGCCCCGATCCGGTCAAGTGCGGTCGTCTTCACCCCGAGCGTGATACCCGGGGATACCTGCCGGAGCCACAGGTCTTCAGGTCGTGACATTTCGTGGAAGGCTGATATCCGTGCCTCTGCTTCTATCAGGCTCTCGACAAGACGGGGTTCGACTTTTTCGTATGCCGCTTCGCGCTCCTCCTCGCTCACCAGGAGTTCTGAAAGCCGGATGTGATCGAACTTCTCCGTCAGGTCGAAAAGGGCCGCATCCCCGCCTTCCCTGACCATGCGGATAATCTCTTCAACAGGTCCTTTTACATCGGAAATCCCGGATCTCCGCGCCTCCACCCATTTTTCGATATCGACAGCCTGCCACATGTTAGCAGTCGTTCGATGAGATCCAATGTTAAAGTATCGACGAGGTCCGTTGATCAGCCCGGCCATTATCGCAACCAGTCGGGGGAGGATTTTTTCTGGCTCTCCCTGAACTATCCCGTATCCCTTCTGGTGAACAATTTTGACCTGCACCTGTCATGTGAGGCGGACCAGGGCGGGATGATACACCCGCCTTTCTCTGAAATTTTGGATTCAGGTTTGTATTTCTCGCATGAATGTATCTCGCAAAAACCTGCTAAAACAGCTGGATGCTCCAAAATACAACTGCCACCAACAACGAAATGGTTCCGTGTGAAGAGTTTTTCACATCCAAATGGCGCTGCCGTCCCGAAACCTTAACAACCATTTCTGATGAAGCTATTCCTACCATGTGGAAGGAAGTCGAGGTCGATACCTGGATCAATAACCGGACATCCAGTCTTGAGGGCGTCCGTGAAAATGTTACGGAGATAATCGCGCGTGTCCGGAATGAAGGGGACACGGCACTGAAAGCGATGTCCCGGCACGTCGTCCTCGAAGAAGTCGCTGTTTCGGAGAAGGAAATTAAGGCAGCATACGACACGGTCGACGGGAAAATTGTTGAGAGCCTCGTCAAGGCAGAGGAACGCATCCGGCGCTTCCACGAACTCCAGCGCCCCCGTGACCTCTGGCTTGACACGATTGAACCCGGGATTGTCCTCGGCGTAAAAACAACACCATTACGCAGGGTCGGCATTTACGTGCCTGGCGGAAGGGCTGCGTACCCGTCAACAGCCCTCATGTGTGCGGTTCCGGCCCGTGTGGCAGGGGTCCGCGAGATCTGCGCCTGTTCACCCCCACCCATAAAACCGCTCACGCTTATCGCCCTTGATATCGCCGGTGTCACCGAGATTTACAACGCCGGTGGCGCCCAGGCAATTGCTGCCATGGCAATTGGCACGGAAACCGTAAAACCCGTCCAGAAAATTGTCGGGCCTGGAAACGTGTACGTGACAATGGCAAAAATGATGCTCCGGGACCACGTGGAGATCGACTTCCCTGCCGGCCCGAGCGAGATCGCCATCATTGCCGATCATACAGCAGACCCTGATTTCATTGCAGCCGATATCCTCGCCCAGGCAGAACATGACCCGGATGCGGCCTGTATCCTGATTACCACCGATGAGAGCCTTGCAGAACAAGTCGGGAAGATTGTCGCTGCAATGACCGAAAAAGCACCAAGGAAGGAGATCATCGAAAAAGCACTCGTTAATTCAGGGTACGTTGTTGTCCGTGACATCGATGAAGCGATTCGTGTATCAGACCGGGTTGCACCCGAGCACCTCTCAATACAAACCGCCGACTCACTTTCCATTGTAACCCGCGTGGAAAATGCAGGTGCAATATTTGTCGGGAAATATTCGGTAGTCGCAAGCGGGGATTATGCGATCGGGACTAACCATGTCCTCCCGACTGCAGGGTACGCAAAACTCTATTCCGGCCTTGATGTGAACCATTTCTGCAAGACAGCCTCTGTCGAGATGGTAAGTCCGGAAGGACTCGAAGCAATCGGTGATATCGTCGAAACCATCGCTGAAGCAGAAGGCCTTTTTGCCCATTCGGAATCCGTGAAAGTCAGGCGCAGGAAACATACCGTTTAATTTTTACCTTTTTTTGCTTTGTTGAACTACATGTGAACCGGGGGTTCACACCCCGGCCACGAAAATGCCTCTTCCAAATCTCTTTGAATTGGAATTCGTTCGAACAATTTTCGTGAGAAACCCCTCAGTGTTTAAAGAAAGAAAATACCAGGGGACAGGAGAGATTCTGTGGGCAGGGTTCAACGGTAGAATCTCTTAAAAATTTCAGACCGTTATAGTTCATTCCCTGTCCCAACCGGGGTCGCAAAAGCGGCGGGTCATGAGGCCCCGGAGGTTTCTTACCTTTGGGACGACCCGGGACTGTAACTTAATGCATGCAGGAATTCAACAAAGCCCAATTATTGTAAGTTTACACCCGGAATACTCCGGAATAGGTCACAAAAGGGAACAGAAAAGGGAACAGCGGATTTTGTCTTAAACAACTATAAATACCAATGTGGTCACCCCTGATCAGGTAATTTACACATGAGTGACAACAGCGCACGTCAGAAAATGACCCCCAGAGAACTGATGATCGTCCTGGTAATCTCCCTCGGATCGTTCATGGCCGGGCTCGATGGTACCATCGTGAACATAGCCCTGCCAACAATCGGGAGGGCATTCGACGTCTCGACAGTGACGGTCTCCTGGGTGCTGAATGCGTACCTGATTGTCCTCGTCAGCCTGCTCCTCTTTGCCTCCCGTCTCGGGGATATCAAGGGGTTTCGGAAACTTTTCCTTGTGGGTTTCGCAATTTTTACGCTTGGTTCTGCCATGTGCGGCCTCGCCCCGTCACTCGACATCCTCATCATCTCCCGCATGCTCCAGGCAGTAGGAGGGGCTTTTATCGCGGCTCTCGGCGCTGTGATGGTGACCACCTACCTTTCCCCGTCGCTGCGGGGGCAGGCACTCGGGATGGTGGCGATGTTTACCATGCTCGGCGCAGCCCTCGGCCCGGTACTCGGGGGTTTCCTCACCAGCGCTCTTTCCTGGCATTACATCTTTTTAGTGAACATCCCGGTCGGGGTCCTTGCAATTCTGCTCGGAATATTCATCCTTCCCCGAACTGACCCGGTCACCCCGGATGCGTCGATGGACATGCCCGGAGTCATCATCATATTTGTTGCCCTCGGAACATTGATACTCGGCCTTAACATGCTCACCAGCCCGACTCCCGTGAGTGGCATTGCAGCATTGGTTGTATCTGCGATATTCTGGGGACTATTCTATATCCGCGAGCGGAGGACGACTGATCCGCTGATCAACCTTACGTTATTTAAAAACAGGGCATTTACACTGCAGAACGTGAACGTCACGCTGACACAGATTGGCCTCGCAGGGGTCATGATCCTGATGCCGTTCTTTCTCGAGATGGTCAAATTAGTCCCTACCGACAGTGCAGGGACAATCCTCCTGGCCCTCCCTATCGGGATGATCCTCACCTCCCCCATCGCAGGAAGGATCTCGGATGTGATCGGAACAAAAAAACCGATTATTCTCGGTTTTGTTGTAAGTGCATTCGCCTTATTCCTGCTTTCCACCCTGGGTTCCCATTCGAGTATCGGGCACGTGGAAATCTACCTCTTTCTGCTGGGTGCCGGTACCGGGTTTGCCTATGCCCCGCTGAATAGTGCCGTAATGGGTGAAGCCCCGGTAAAGGACCGGGGGTCAACATCCGGCCTGATCAAGATGATGTCCAACCTGGGTTCATCACTGGGGGTCGCACTCGTCATGCTTGTGACTACGGTCGCAGCCGGGTCCCGGATGGCCCAGGAAGTAACCCATAGACTTATACCGGCAGAAATGGCCGGTGCATTTGATACGGGGTTTTTCTTCCTGATGTGTATCGAAGTACTGGGAATCGTCCTGATGCTCTTCGTTAAGGAACATGATACCGGTTACAGCACCGAAGGCGAGCCGGTAGCGGCGTATTGAGATTTGAATGGACATCTCTTTTTTTTATAGTATACCCATCTATCTTGCTAAATCAGAAAGAAGTCTCCTCAGACCCGGTTCTACCTCCGGGTCTAATTTGTAAATTTTATGTTTTGAACGATAATAAGAATCGATAAGCCCACCATCTTTCAGGACTTTCAGATTATATGAGATGAGATTCTGGGGTTCTTCAAACACATGATAAAATTCACAGACACAATGGTCACGTTTCAGGAGAAGGATAATGATATTGAGTCGAAGCGGATGACTGAGCTTCTTCATCATTCGGTTGAAAACCATGACTTTTTCTATGGATAACGCCTCTTTCTCCCTACGTAGTTCCTCCTCCCAATCGCTCCGGAGTGCACAGTCTGCAGGACAGCAGCGGGCAGATGCCATGTTAAAAAAAAGGGTTTTTGCGGAAAATAATACGTTCGGAACAATCGAAACATGATATTTTAAAAAATGTGACGAGTTTGCGGGATATTTTTAAAATAACGATAAGCCAATAATCAGTCATGTCACAGAAAACATACGGCATAATTGCGTTAATCGTGCTCATAGCGGCTTTTCTTGTTGGTCTGTATGGCATCCTCCAGTATTCAGTCACTGCAGCAGCCATCTATCTTATCGGAAGTATCGTTGTATTCCTGATCTTCGTCTATGCATTCTGTGCAAAATGCCCAATCCGTAACAACTGTACCCACGTGGTCATGGGTTGTGCGACACATCTCATGCCCAGCCGTGCAACCGGAGCGTATTCCCGCCCTGATCTGCTCGGTACATTATTGTTCTTTGGCTTTGTCGCACTCTTCCCCCAGTATTGGCTGATCCGAAATTCATTGTTGATGCTGGTATTCTGGATATTATTTTTGGGAAACCTGGGGATTACTCATTACACGTGCTGCAAGGGGTGCGGGAACATATACTGTCAGTTGCGGTATGAATGACCGTGGGGATGTCCTGGTTGGGAAGCAGATTTAATTTTTTTTTTGATTTTTCAATTTTTTTTGAAATCCAGTTCCACGATATATATGGGTTCCTGTTCCACGGATCACATATCAAACGGATGTGAAAAACGATGGGATTCGAAACAATTAAGATCGAGAAGGTAACGGGAAAATGCCCGGCATGTGAAGATTATTCAGAAATAAACTCCACAGCCCCACCGAAAATTGCAGTCATGGCCTGCGAAGGGGCATGTTCCCGGGGAGAGGTTGCAAGAAGGGCCGCAAATCTGGTTGCGCACAGGCTCGCACGGGATGAAACCGTCCGTATTTGTCTGGGGGGAGCGTTTACCAAGGATACCGGGCAGCGGAATCTCGTGAGGAGAGCAGATAAGGTCATCGCAATCGAAGGGTGTTTCATCAATTGTTCCTCACGGATGATGGCCGGGGTTCTTCCGGATGTGCACCCGGTCCTCGTGCGTGCAGATCTTATTCATGAGGTTGACCTCCCGTTTGGGATCGATGAGGTACCAGATGAGATGTTTACTGTTTATGCATACAAGGTTGCTGAACAGGTTGTAAAGGATCATGTCAAAGGGTCCGGCTGTTGTGATAATTCAGGACAGGAATCTGGTTGTTCAGCCGGTTTATGTGCTCCGGTTTCTGAACAGAAATAAAGATGAAATTAATAAAAGAAGAAAAACTATTTCTTTTTCTTCCGGGGTTCCTTGCAACATGTGAGTATAGGTTCAGGTACCACCGTACCAGAATCCTGCGGAACAATGCGGTATTTCTTTCCCTTTTCAGTAAGACGGTATATGATCCAGCTCCCCTGCTGTTCTCCAACGATCAAGTCTGCCTTTTTGAGTGCGCTCAGATGGTACGATAACTTGGAATCAGAAATTCCAATAATTTCCCTGATCACGCAGACACAGAGGGGTTGCGAGGTGAGAAGGTGAAGGATCTTCATTCTGATCATGTCAGAAAGGGCATGGTGGACCTCGACAAGATTCTCTAGTTCCTGGTCATCAGGAAGCCGCGAAATCAATCCTTTCAATCCACCGCTCCTGTCCAGTTCATCCTGGATGGCTGGCGGAATCGGTAATGGCTCTTTCACCACAGGTCCTGTCATTTCAAAAATATATGAAATGACAAAGTATATTACTCTTCACACCAAGACTTCAATAAAAGTTGAAATCTGTGATTAGTATGAGCCAGCAAAATTCATGTGGTAATTGTGGATCGGAAGGAAAAACAACCATAATTTATTCCTGTTCCGGCCTCGGATCGAACGTGGGACAATTATCAAACGCTGCGGCCTGTCGCCTGACAAATGAAGGATTCGGGAACGGTTCCTGTCTTGCGGGTGTCGGTGGATCTGTTGAAAAGCTCATCGGAATTGGATCAGCAGCAAACCGGCGGATTGTCATCGATGGCTGTCCTCTTGCCTGTGGAAAGAAAATCCTGAATGAGAAGGGACTTGCCATTGATGACTACGTGATCATCACCGATCTCGGCATTGAAAAAGTCCCGGGTCCCGGTTTCAATGAACAGGACCTGGAAACGGTCATTTGTGCAGTGAAACACCAGGATTTGTAGAAAGGCATGATGGGCATTACATGAGAAGTCCCAATATTCTATAGGGAAGGTGCAATTCCATGATCCCGGATTATCTGCAGATGTTTGCCGACTGGCTAACCTACACCGTATTGGGTATGACAGCAGGAAGTCCGCTTGCATCGTCGGTTAATTTCTTTATCTACGACTCGATCAAGGTCACGGCACTCCTTGCGATCATCGTATTTTTTGTAGGGATTATCAGGACTTTCATCACCCCGCTGAAGGTGAAAAAATGGGTTGGAGGAAGGACGGAAGGAGTTGGTAATGTCCTTGCTGCATTGCTCGGGATTCCGACTCCATTCTGTTCCTGCTCAGCGGTCCCACTGTTTATCGGGTTCGTGGAATCCGGTGTACCACTAGGGATTACCTTCTCGTTCCTGATTGCCTCACCCTTGATCAACGAGATAGCCGTTGCAATGTTGTTCGCATTATTCGGCTGGCAGATTGCGGCGCTTTACATCGTATCCGGGCTGATCATTGCGATCGTTGCAGGAATCATTATCGGCCGGCTCCACCTGGAAAACCAAGTCGAGGAATTTGTCTACAAATGCAAAATGTATGACAACCCCGATAAACCGATGACCTGGCGGGACCGGTTTGACTTTGCCGTTGGTGAATCAAAGAGTATCACCCTCAAAGTCCTGCCTTACATCCTCATCGGTATCGCCATTGGTGCGATAATTCACGGATATGCCCCGGCGGATTTCCTTGTAAACATCGCGGGACCCGATAATCCTCTGGCGGTCCCGATTGCGGTGCTGATAGGAATCCCCCTCTACTCTAATGCAGCCGGGATGCTCCCGATCATGCAGGTACTGACCTCGAAAGGTATGGCCATGGGTACTGCCCTTGCTTTCATGATGGCGGTGGTAGGGCTCTCCCTGCCGGAAATGATCATTCTCCGGCGGGTAATCAAAATAAAATTGATCGCAATATTTGTTGGAATCCTGTTTGTGGCCATTACCCTGACAGGGTTACTCTTCAACGCGGTACTCGGATAAACAACGAAAAGGGAGATGAAAAATGACAAAATCTGATGATGCACTCAACGCGTTCCAGAGCGGGTTTACCTGCTCTGCGGCTGTGTTCTCGGCATTCTCCGAAGATCTTGGGCTTGACAGCGAAATGGCAAAGAAGATCGCCTGTGGGTTTGGTGCAGGCATTTCAAAGACAGGTAACATCTGTGGTGCCGTATCAGGGGCGGTCATGGTGATCGGCCTGAAATATGGGAAAACCGTGAAGGGAGACGATGCTGCGACCGAGAAGACGCGGGCTATGGTCAGGGAATTTATTCATGAATTTACCACAAAGAACGGATCGGTCAATTGCACGGAACTACTTGGGCTCAACCTCGCGATCCCGGAAGAGTATGCAAAGGCCCGCGACAACAGATCCTTCTTCACATTATGCCCGGCACTTGTAGGCGATGCCGCCACAATCCTTGAAGAATTACTTGAAAACGCAGAACGGTGAACCCACATGAATACCCCGGTTAAACGACTCTCCCTTCTTGATACCTACCTAACCCTCTGGATTTTCCTGGCAATGGCAGTAGGTATTGCAATCGGGTATTTTATACCAGTAGTACCTGCGGCAATTACAAGCCTGTCGGTTGGAACGACTTCTATTCCTATTGCGATCGGACTTATCCTGATGATGTATCCACCGCTGGCAAAGGTCCGGTACGAGGATTTGCGTTATGTTTTCCGGGATACGAAAGTGCTCGGCTTATCACTCGTGCAGAACTGGATTGTCGGACCAGTACTGATGTTTGCCCTGGCGGTCCTGTTCCTCCGTGACCAGCCACTCCTGATGTACGGGGTTATCCTCGTAGGTATTGCCCGGTGTATTGCGATGGTCATTGTATGGAATGACCTTGCCGGAGGTGACTGCGAGTATTGTGCGGCAATTGTGGGTCTCAATTCCATATTCCAGGTATTTTTCTATTCCCTCTATGCCTGGATTTTTATCACCATACTCCCCGCAGCACTTGGGATTGCAGAAGGGGCGGTTGTAAATGTCACCATATCAGAGATCGCGATAAGTGTGTTTATTTATCTGGGGATTCCGTTTATCGCAGGTGTAATCACCCGTTTCGCCCTGTTGAGAATAAAATCAAGGGAATGGTATGACAATTATTTCATTCCAAAGATCTCCCCGATAACACTCATTGCCCTGCTCTTCACCATCATCGTGATGTTCTCGCTCAAAGGGGAGTATATCATCACGGTACCGCTTGATGTAGTCAGGGTCGCAATTCCATTGGTCATCTATTTCCTGCTGATGTTCTTCATCAGTTTCTGGATGGCGTTTAAGATGAAGGTGAATTATAAGAAGTCTACCAGTCTTTCATTCACAGCTGCATCCAACAACTTTGAACTGGCGATCGCCGTTGCAATCGGGGTATTCGGGATCGGGTCAATGGTGGCATTCGCTACCGTTATTGGCCCGCTCATTGAAGTCCCGGTAATGATCGGACTTGTCAATGTAGCATTATGGCTGAAGACCTGGTGGTATGGGGGAGACAAATCCCTGATGTGCGAGGAGGGATGTTCATGACCGGAAAGAAACGTTTCCTGTTTATTTGCACCCACAACTCCGCCCGATCTCAGATGGCCGAGGGATACCTGAGAGCACGCTACGGAGACAGGTTCGAAGCATTTAGTGGCGGGACAGAAGTAACGAGGGTTCATCCGGTGGCAATTGCCGTTATGAATGAGATTGGAATCGATATTTCCTCACACCGGTCTAAGATGATCGATGAGTTTTACCACACCCCGATTGACATTGTTGTCACGGTATGTGATTCTGCAAAGGGATTTTGCCCGTTTTTCCCCGGGAAACATGAGGAGATCCATTTCAGCTTCCCCGATCCATCAGGACTTACCGGGACTGATGAAGAGGTCCTTGCCGGGTTTCGTATGATACGGGATGAAATTATATCGTGGATAGACAGGACCTTTGGAGAAGTGGACAATCGAACGTAAATTTGTGTAACGAGGAAAAGATGCTGAAGGTAAAACCACATCCCCAATACCCTCCGGAAGAGGGGAGATATCTCCGTGGAAATGATTTCTCACCGGTAGCTGTAGTGATTATCCTTAATACTGATGCCGATAAAATCCCACCTGAAATTGAACGTCTTGTGCGGGTTGGCGTAGATACAGGTGCTGCGATATCCGGGACTGTACAAACAGCAAATATCGGAATTGAGAAGATTATCTGTAACATTGTTTCGAATACAAATATCCGGTACCTGGTTCTCGGAGGCCCTGAATCTGCGGGACATCGGACGGGAGAAGCAATCAAGGCATTGTTTTCCAATGGTGTAGATGAAAAGAAACGGATTATCGGGACCGGGGCTTTGAGCCCGACGCTCTACAATGTCCCCATTGAATTCATTGACCGGTTACGGAAACAAGTTACCCTGGTCGACTGCCAGTTTAACAATGAAGAAGTTCTCAGGCAGGCGACACAAGCCTGTTACCAGGAAGCCCCGGTTCCGTTTGGAGTGTATTCACTCTATGATCCCGGTGCATATCCGGAGCCACCGTTAAGTGGAAAACTTACGTGGACTGTGACAAAGCCCTGGGCTGAGCCGGAAGACGAGAAGGAACGTCTTACAAAGCAGAAAATGCTTGATTTGATTGCCAGGATGAAGCAAAAGCAAGACAATAAACGATAATTTGGTCTAAATAAAAATTTTTAAAGGTGCCTGATTAGCAGCACCCGTGTCCGCACTTGAACTCTTCACAAATCTTCTTGCAGTCCTCGGAACAGTCGATGTGGACTCCCTTGTCATCTTTCGTCGCTTTGCATACAACTTTTCCGTCGACTTCGACTTTCATTTCATTCCATTTCATAGTGTATACTCCGGACATATCGTATGTCCAATATCGGTTATGCGATATATGGTAAAAAATGTATCGGTTACCCGATAGATAGAATTTTGTTATCGGTTGTCCAATAACTCTATAAGATCTTAAACATTGGGAAAGATACGATGTGCCACTGCTGCGATATGAGAGGATTTTTGTCATATCTTGTACTCTGGATGCTGAAACATCACAAGATGAATGGCGCACAGATCGCAAAAGAGCTTGAGAAACGAAGGGGGTCAAAACCATCCCCGGGGACAATTTATCCGGTATTAAAAGAACTCAAAGAAGACGGGCTCATTGATTCCGATGACAACAAGGAGTATTCCTTAACGAACAAAGGAGAGGAAGAGCTCAGGAATGCATGTACCGTGTTCTGCAAACAGTTTCATGATTTTCATAAAATGTTAGAATGTTGTAGAGAGGATTCTTCCAACGAGTGATAATTTACAGGGTAATTATCAAAATTTTCTATAAATTGAGGCCGACCACATGTCCAGAAAATGATTGGTGACCTGAAAACAGTGATATCAGGTGGCTCATGCGACCTGGGCAATGATTTGTCCAATGAGGCGTTTCTCCGCTTTGTGGATGTGTTCGAGCAGCGTGCTCTTATTAATTCCCATCTTTTCTGCGAGCTCGCCCGCGTTGAGCCGGCGGGGTTGATCGAAAAACCCCAGGCGATAGGATTCGATCAGGATCTTCTTTTGCCGGGGTGTGAGGACATCAAAGACCCCGCTGACATCGGGATTATAATCACAGACCGATAGGATCTCAAGACCCCATCCTTTCTCGGCGGCATCGGAAACGAACGTATTGAAATCCTCCGGGGTCCCGACCATATTGAATGTCAGGCAATCGTTCTCGAAGACAACAGGTGGCTCAAATTTTGAACCATATGTCTGGAGAAATCGTGTAATATCTTCAGAAAACGTCCCCTTTATGAGGCAGGTATATTCACGACCCTTGTTCTGAAGCACCAGGAGATTCGACACATAATTGCACTGGATCTGATCGACCGGGACACCTTCCCTTATGGTAAACTTGCACACCTCGCTGTGAATATCGTCAACCATGTTGAAGAGGGAGATCACCTCGAACCTTTCGATCACCTGGCCGTACGATTTACAGTAATCGAAAAGATCCCCGGAAAGCCGGACCGTCATTTTCTTCATACAACCCGATCTGGTGTATGGATGTGATATAAATATGACCATACATGTACGGCTCAATTCATATCGTCATATCCTGCCTTTTCTTTATTGTAGTTCCATGAGGAATGATTGGATGAAAACAGACAGTTGTACTGAAATCACAGATGCAAAGCGGATAGAAATGAAGAGCGGGCTGAAGGAATCCGGAGAACAACACAAACCTTACGGATTCATCATCCCTGCCGGTATCCTTATCGGACTCGGCGTGGGCATGCTCGTAGATAACGTTGGTTCCGGATTCCTTGTTGGCCTTGGACTCGGATTTCTTGGTTCGGGACTGTTTCCCATATTCAGGAAACAACAGATGAGTGAGGGGGTGCTGCCGGAAAGCACGGATGTGACATTGCTTCTAATCGGTGCCTTCCTGGTCTTTATCGGGATCGGGTTTGTTCTGGCGCCAGCCGCAATCTGGCCGTATGCCATTGCCGGATTCCTCATTCTCATGGGGATCTGGTTCCTGGTCCGGGGATTTTACAAGATCTCCTAATGGAGGGAGAATAGGACGAATTCTGGTGAGACTGACATGATTGCGGCTATTGTAGCAACTATCCTTCCCCTTGGCTTCCTGGCTGTTTTATTCGGCGGAGGGGCGTTATTTCTGCGTAACAATGTTGAACAGGACGGTGAGGCCCCAATAAACAGGACCCTGTTTTATATCAGTAAATACTCGATTCTTGCCCTTTGGGGGGCGATGGTCCTTCAGATCTGGGGAATCGGTATGACGGTTTTTGAAGTGCCCCCGTTCCTCCAGGTAACAGGCCTGGCATTATGGTTTTTCGGATTTGTACTTTTATATATCGGAAGGTTCGAAATGGGAAGTTCGTTCCGCCTGGGGACCGCAAAGGAACACACGAGTCTCAGGGTCGACGGGTTATTCAGGTTGAGCAGAAATCCGATGTACATCGGTATGTATGCAACGCTGATTGCATCCGGCCTCTATACTATGGACCCGGTTGTGATATTACTTGCAGCATTCGTCATATCTATCCACCATTTCATAGTACTTGCGGAGGAGAACCAGATGCACAAGGTATTTGGGCAGGAATATCTGGATTATCGTAACCGGGTGCGGCGCTATATCTTTGTTTGAATGCAGGTAAGGCAGGGGGATCCTGACTTCAATATTTTTTTATGATTTGAACAGCTAGATCATAATCACAGATGATTTTTGATGTACTATTTCAATGGCATGTAATGGTTACTTTAAGTATTCAATAAAAAAACGTACTTTTAATATTTATCTGACTTGATCGGTCAACCTGCCGTAAGCCTGTAATTACCATATTCCATGGTTATTATCGAGGTCCCACTCGTTTAGACGGACAACAGGTACTCTGGCATGTGGCAGTGCAGGTCTTCGAATGGAGGTTATCCCTCTTCTCAGCCCATTGAATCAAAGGGATAATTGCTTCACACACAGTTGTTTTCCATCTTCTGTCAGAGAATATTCAACCCGCGGGGGTATTTCAGAAAATGCTTCCCGGTGGATCAGGCCTGTTTTCTGGAGATCTTTGATGACTGAGGTTAATTGTCCTACCAAGATAGATCAGGACCCGGGCAGGATTGATTGAAAAACTTCAACCAACTGCGGTCATTCCACAGTGCGAAATCGTCCACCTCAATTAATAAGAAGATAATAAAAGGGCCTTCAAGGGCCCTGTCTCATGATAAAAATTACTTTTTCACAGTTGTGTTGTTGACCTTTGTACCATTTGATGCGGTAACATTGGACGCGGTCAGGTTGGAGGTGGTCTTGTTTGTAGCTGAAAGATTTGTCACCGGGGTCTTAACCGTTGCATTCTGTGCAGATGCATTCACCGTGACAGGTTTGGTAATTTCAGCGGGGGCAGAGGTTGTTGTTACAACCTGGGTTGTCGGGACCGGCGTTGCAACGGGTGTTGAAACGGTAGTGGTCGGGGTTGTTGCGGGCGGGGTCGAGGTACAACCAGCGGTAATCATGACCACTGCAATGACAAAGACTAGTAATAACGAAGATACTTTAATCCAGCTCATGTAAATTTCTCCAGCCAGATATATCATCTGATATATTATAAATGCACACCGATTTACTTCCGAAAAAATTTAGAGCCGGATTCCAAATCCCACCGTTTTTAAGCACATTTATTTATCCCTTATGTTGAAGGAATGTATTGAACATTTATTGGGCCCGGTGGAGAGAATCTACCGGTGGTGCCCTCGCTGACCTCCCATCACCACCCGAGGAACAGGGTCTTTGTCCGGGTATACCCCTGCAATGCCCGGTAACCATTTTCCCGTCCGGTCCCGCTTTCCTTTGTCCCTCCGAACGGTATTTCCGGGGGTACCGTAACGTGCCGGTTTACCCAGACAATACCTGCATGCACGTCCTGAAATACGCGCTTCACTGTTCCAAGGTCACTCGTCCATACCGAGGCCCCAAGCCCATAGGGACTCAGGTTCGCCTGTGAAATGGCATTATCGAGGTCAGGAAACACCACGATGGGGAGAATGGGGCCGAATATTTCCCCGGTCAACAGGGACGAGTCATCTGCAACATCCCCAACCAGGGTAGGCCCAAAGAAATACCCCTTATCATATCCCCCTCCCTTTAACGGACTTCCACCGGTGAGAATAGTACCTTCCCCATTCTCGCTGACGGATTTCATAATCCCTGACAGGGCATCATACTGCTGCCGGTTGTTGAGGGGACCCATTTCTACATGGGGATCAAGCCCGTTCCCCACTTGAAGCGATTCAACACGCCCTTTTAACTGGCGGATAAATGATTCGGCAATATCCTTATGCACGAAAAGTCGTTTTACCGCGGTGCATACCTGTCCCGCGTTGTAGAACCGACCCCGCAACGCACCCTCAACCGCTTTCGGCACGTCTGCATCATTCATGACGATCATCGGGTCTGACCCGCCAAGTTCCAGGACCAGGTCCCTGCTACGGGATCCTGCAAGTTCCCTGATGCGGCACCCGGTCGCACAACTGCCGGTGAATGAGACTTTTTGTACTGACGGATGAGTAATGATCGCTTCCCCGGCAGAGCCACCACTTCCTGTAACTATATTCAATACCCCTGGAGGGAGGCCGGCTTCTTCGAGGATTTTGGAGATTGAGAGAACAGTCAGGGGTGCTGTTGATGAAGGTTTCATAACCATGGTGTTTCCGGCGAGTAATGCCGGTGCGGTCTTCCAGCCCATAATAAGAACCGGCATGTTCCAGGGAATGATTGCCCCGCAGACCCCCAGGGGTTCATGGACTACCATGCAGTCACCCTGGCTGCCCAGGTGGACCGCATCTCCCGCAGGCTGCGAGGAGAGGCCGGCATAAAATTCAAGGATATTGCAAAAACCCCGGACCTCATCAGTTGCTTCCCGAAGGGGTTTTCCCTGTTCCATGGTAAGGAGCCGGGCGAGTCGCTTATGATCATCCCGGACCCTTGAAGCTGCGTGGAAAAGAAGGACACCACGTTCCCGCATGGTTTTTTCTGACCATTTCCGGCATGCTGATTCTGCAGATTCTACTGCCCCCCTTACATCTTCAGGCGTTCCGTCCGGAACGTTATCGATTACCTCACCAGTCGCCGGATTTAGTACGTCCCGCCATCCAGCACTGGCGGATGGGACTTCAGCTCCGTTTATTCGCATGTACATTTCAGAGACCCCTTGATTGTGGATTTGATTTTTACAATTATTTGGTGAAATACTGAACAGGCAGATAATTACTGTTCAAATGAACCTCAGCCTGATCGATTACACTACAATGGTACCAGGTTGTTGCTATATCATACTACCAGCCGTTCCACCGGTGAGAACATCAGATCTCCTGGCTACCGTGTAGGGATACTACAATGAATGTGTTCAGGATAGAACTATTTTCATAGAAACGACATGCATTGAAGTCTGATGAATACGTAAAAGAAGACGGGTTAATCAATCCCGGTTAGTACCGCCCCGAGGGGTGCCACTTTTTCCTTCAGTTCACGGCAAATCTGTGAAATCGCGACAATTCCCGGGCGGAAACCTGAGGATATTGCCGTTACATAGATCTCTTCAGGTCCAGGCGGGATCAACCGGTTCCTTATCGCTACCGATGTGAGAACGCTGGCTCCGGCAATGGTCCGCTCCCTGTTGATATTCCCGGTCAATGCAGCAAGTTTTTCGTACCCACCGCCACCAATCCCGGCCGGAAAACTGATTCCCGCGGTTAACGATACAATGACACCACGATTATCGCTCATCATGCCAGGATTTTTTTCTGATCTCCCTGATTTTTGTTTATCCCCCTGGCAGGTTTTGTAATCTTTAGGACATTGCATACATTCCGGAGGGATTGAATTCTTTTCCATCCATTCCACCCGGATCTTCTCATCCTGGCTGTTTTTAGTCTGGATCTCAGGGAAAATCCGGATATCCCGGATGACCTGTTCAATCGTGGGATCAGTCATCAGTGCGTTTGGAGCGGGAAGGTCCCCGAATACAATACCAGGAATTTCTATTGATTTGAAACCCTCAATAATTGCGAAGTCCGTGCCGAGGTCTGCCAGCCGGTAGAGGGAATGAAGCAGGTCCGGGTCACGGATCAGGATAACAGATTTTTCAGTGTCAATGCCTTCAGAACTCTTCACTCCTGATTCAAAGAAGAGCGTGGTATCCTTTCCTTCCGGAAGAGCGTAGGTATGGTGCCCGAGATGCTTGATGGTCGCAACAGTACCAAGTTTTTGTAATTCAACGGCCAGCCTGGTAATGAAAGTTGTTTTACCTGAACCGGAATGTCCGACGATATGAATCGCTTTCAATCAGGATCCTCTCCCTATGTTCCTTTATTAATAATACACCCGGATAGTAAAAAACCACAGGACAAATATCCACCGTTAGATTATATACAGCTCCTAAAATTGCGAATGAATAGAGAAATCCGGGTATCCCCGACTATCCGGTATCTGGCAGATTGTTACCGTCAGTGGACCCCTTCTCCACTCTACCAACTGGAACTCCAATTGATACTCCAAGTGGTTTTACAATTGGTTTACATTAACAAAATGTTAAATGAATACATTCATATCGTCCTATCCTACAGTTTTAACGATCGTACTATGACCAGAAATTCACACTATGTACTCATTGTTGCCCTTATGGTGTTGCTCGTTGCAACGGCAGGCTTTGCCGGTTGTACCAGTACTTCACCCACAACCCAGTCGACAACACCTGTTGCAACCGTGACCACCACCCAGCCGGTTAGCACACCGGTCACCACACAGGTAGTGACAGCTGTCTCAACACCGACAAAACCAACGGGGGCTCCACAGACCTTGTTAGTCGCTACAACAACGAGTCTCTATGATACCGGGCTCCTCGATTATCTCCAGCCGATGTTTGAAAACCAGACCGGAAACAAACTGAAGATCACGTCGCAGGGGACCGGGAAAGCGATTGAACTTGCAAAACGTGGTGACGCGGACATTCTTCTCGTCCATGACCCGGCAAGCGAAATGCAGTTCATGGAGAATGGTACAGGGTTGAACCGCCGGAGCTTTGCGGACAATTACTTCGAGATTGTCGGACCTGCAAGCGATCCTGCCGGTATCAAGGGAATGACTCCTGAAGCCGCTTTCACCAAGATCATGGCTGAAGGTAAGAAGGGGACACCCGGAGTGGCTTTCGTCTCAAGAGGAGATGGTTCCGGTACCCAGTCGGCCGAGAAGAGGATTTGGGCCAATGCGAAGTACAACTATGCAAAGGATGTCCAGAACTCAGGAAAATGGTATGTAGAGGCTGGAAAGGGCATGGGAGAGACGCTCCAGATGGCAAGCGAGAAGGGAGCGTATACCCTCACCGATGAAGGGACTTACCTCGCCTACAAGGGAAAACTTAACCTTGAGCCGATTATTACAACTGGCGATTCTCTCTTAAATGTATACAGCGTTATGACCGTTTACAACGCAAAACAACCAGCTGAAAAAATCAGCGCTGCAAATGACTTTGTCAATTTCCTGATAGCACCTAGTACCCAGGCAGCAATTGCAGCCTATGGAAAGGACAAGTATGGCAAGAGCCTCTTCACCCCGATGTCCGCAGGAGTGCCAAAAGGTATACCCGCCGGTATCGCTGTTGATTACACCACACCTGCAGTCGCGACAAAACCGTTGATCATCTTCAATGCAGGAAGCCTCCTGAACTCGTTCACCAAGGTTGCGGTACTCTATGTAAAAGCTCACCCTGACACTGATGTGCAGATCTATTCAGGTGCAACCAGCGCCATGATTGACAAGATCACGAAGAATGGTGAGAAATCTGACATCCTTGGAAGCGCCGATGCTGTGCTTATTCCAAAGCAGATGTTCCCGAAATATGCGGATTATTACGTGAAATTTGCAAAGAACTCAATGGTCCTGATGTACACGAACCAGAGTCAGTATGCAAACGAGATCACATCCGACAACTGGTATAAGATCCTCGAGCGAGATGGCGTCAGGGTTGTCACCAGTGACCCGAACACAGACCCCGGCGGATACCGTGCATACCAGACCGTTAAGCTTTCAGAGCGGTATTATGGTCTTGATAATATCTTCAGCACCATCATAGGCTCACACAGCAAGATTACGACTTCCGCTGTAGACGGTGCATATGTAATCGATGTGACAAATGCAACCCCTGACGGAAAAGGTCTGATTATTGCTGCGACCGGTCCGAAACCGATTGACCTCCTGAAAGCAGGGAGCGCAGATTATTACCTCGGCTACATGAACACGGCTGTTGAGAACAAGGTATCATATATCTCACTGCCCCCTGAGATGGATCTCTCTAACCCGGCAATGGCTGATAAGTATGCCACGGTAAAGATTAAGCGGACTCTCGGTACAGGAACGACCCTTGAGACAGGAATACCGATTGAGTACGGTATCACCGTCCCAACCGTTGCTGTGAACCCGTCTGCGGGTATCCAGTTCATCCAGCTGCTCCTCGGCAGTGACGGCCAGGCAATCCTGAACGGGAACGGCCTGCCACCCATCGTCCCGCCGACCGGATTTGGAAACGTCCCGTCATCCCTAATGCCACCCGTGGTAAAGGGCTGACGGTCAATCTCATTTTTCTCTTTTTTCAGATCATTTCAAACAGTTGAATAATTTCCATTAAATATTATTTTTTATTCGAAAACGGAGATATACTAAGCCCCTGTGATCTTGACCGGATACTGATGCCAGGTATATGTTGCGATATTAGGAAATCGTAAATGAAAACATTCATATCACGTTATCCTATAATTTTATCGATCGTACTATGACCAAGAATTCACATTATGTACTCATCGTTGCCATGATGGTGTTGCTCGTTGCAACGGCAGGCTTTGCCGGTTGTACCGGTACTACACCCGCAACCCAGCCGACAACACCTGTTGCAACCGTGACCACAACCCAGCCGGTTAGCACAACGGTCGCTACAGTGGTAGTTACCGCGGTACCAACCACGGCAAAACCAACAGGGCCTCCACAGACCCTGCTGGTCGCCACGACAACGAGCCTCTATGATACAGGACTCCTCGATTATCTCCAGCCGATGTTTGAAAAACAGACCGGCGACAAACTGAAGATCACGTCGCAAGGGACCGGAAAGGCCATCGAACTTGCAAAACGCGGCGATGCAGATATCCTGCTCGTACATGACCCGGCAAGCGAAATGGCGTTCATGGAGAACGGTACCGGGCTAAACCGCCGCACCTTTGCCGACAATTACTTCATTATCGTTGGACCACCCAATGACCCTGCAGGTATCAAGGGTATGACCCCCGAAGCAGCGTTTGCTAAGATCAGGGCTGACGGGAAGAACAATACCGCGGGCGTTGCATTCGTCTCAAGAGGTGACGGGTCCGGCACTCATTCAGCAGAAAAGAGGATCTGGGCAAATGATAAGCTAAACTATGCAAAGGACGTCCAGAACTCAGGGAAATGGTACGTAGAAGCTGGCAAGGGCATGGGAGAGACGCTCCAGATGGCCAGTGAGAAAGGGGCATACACCATCACCGACGAAGGGACGTACCTCGCCTACAAGGGAAAACTCAAACTTGACCCGATTGTTACACAGGGCGACTCACTCCTGAATGTCTACAGCGTTATGACCGTATACAACCCGAAACAGCCGGTTGAAAAGATCAACGCTGCCAATGACTTTGTTAATTTCCTGATTGCACCTGATACCCAGGCAGCAATTGCAGCCTATGGAAAGGATAAGTACAACAAGAGCCTCTTTACACCAATAACCGCAGGGGTGCCCAAAGGCATACCCACTGGTATAGCGGTGGATTACACGACTCCGGCAGTTGCAACAAAACCACTGGTTATCTTCAGTGACAAGGGACTCTCGCCTGCCTTCGTAAAACTTGCAAACCTCTATGTGGTAAAATACCCTGACACCGATGTCCAGGTCTATTTCGGTCCAACCAGCACCATGGTTACCAAGATCACGAAGAACGGTGAGACCGCTGACGCCATTGCAGTCGCAGATCCAACGGTCCTCGAAACACAGATGTACCCGAAATATGCGGAATATTATGTCAAATTTGCAAGCCAGACTAATGCAACGACGGGTGTAAAAACTGAGTACGCTATTACCGTCCCATTAGTTGCGATTAATCCTGACGGTGGTCTCCAGTGGATCCAGTTGCTCCTCGGAGATAGCGGCAAGGCAATCCTGAAGGATAACGGCCTGACACCAGTTGATCCACCATTAGGACGTGGAAATGTCCCCTATTCCCTCATGCCACCCGTTCAAAAGGCCTGATGGGTACCCTCATTTTTCTCTTTTTTGTAAATTACACTCGTTAAGATTGCGATTTCCTAATTTTGACGGTTTTTTTTTCGCGGAGGATAGGTAAAATAAAAGAGATCCCGGTCAGAGCATGGTAATGATGTTATTTATATATGGCTTAAAAAGCAACTTTAAACGGAGATTATTTCTTATTGGGAATGGGGGGTGAAGTGAACCATGGATACACCTGAAATTATAATGGAAATGCCGGAAATACCCTTGTTTTGTTCCATAACAAATGGCCCCAGCTTTTGCGTAACTCTTAAACGGGGAGGGTTGACCGATAAAATAGTCAACCAGTCACCAAAACAGTACCTGGATGCGGTTCGTGATGCCTCAGTTGCCTGGGTCGACTTCACCACGAAGGAGCTGGAAACGGAGATAGAGTGTATCGGCCCTGCCATGGGATTCCAGAGGGTTGACTACCAGAAACTTTTTTCAGGGTTCTATTCCTCGTACGAGGACTACGATGACGAGCTCGGGATCATGCTCCCCGCTGTTGCGATGACCGAGACCGACATTATTGTTCGCCCGATTATCATCCTGATTAAAGGGAATACTATTGTCACGGTGCATAACGAGGACATCAACAGGCTTCTTAAATTCTCCCGGTATGCCCAGCCCTTCCTGAAAAAACTGAATGCTGACAATACCCCGGATAGTATCACGCTTGTCCTTGAACG
>JBAXJR010000024.1:0-36554 GCA_037137755.1 Methanomicrobiales archaeon
ATATCCCATCTAATTTTGGAAAAGTTAAATAGGTCGACACTTGTCGGAGATGTAAATTATTACATTATAAATACGGCGGCTGCAATTACTGTCGTCCATAACCCGCTTTTCTCACCCTGGGCTGACTGGCATATATGGGTGGTCCTGAATATTTTTCCGCTGGCCATGTAGATCTGTTCCCGCTCCTGCCATGCCTGGTTGATATCAAACTCAATACCGAAGGTGGTAGCAAGCATGGTTGCGGCAAGGTCTTCTGCATATTCCCCGGTCTGTTCCGAAGTCTCACCGTATGCATGGTGCTCTGAGAGGTACCCGTATTCCTGTGTATCCTTAGGTAGCGCCAGGCCTATTGCGGCGGATATTAACCGGTTTGGTTCATTTGTCTCATTCTTTGCCATCACTACATAGGTGATCTCCCCGGCCTGGAGAAGTTGCAGCCCCTCTTCAACCGAGAGCTGTTTGCAGTTCGGTGGGAAAATTGAAGATACGTAGACGAGGTTACACTTTTCTATGCCCGCTTTTCGAAGGGCCAGCTCAAATGAAGCAAGGCGATCTTTATGCACACCGAACCCACGTGTGAAAAATATTTTTTTCGGAACAGCCATAGAACTTTTTTTAATTTATGTGGTTTTTAATCTTTCTTTCCTGCAAAATATTTTCCTGGTTAAGATATTGCAATCACACCGGGACAAAATTATTCATGAAAACCTCGAATATGAGATGATTTCGGGATATTAAAGGCGGATATATGATGGGATGATAGTTGCTATGGGGCGGGAACCGGTAAATGGGTGGAATAAAATAAAAACCGCCCAACCATTACCTCCAGGGATAATATGTATGTTTTTCTTCGAAAATTACTGGCTGGTATGCCAAATATTTAATCAATGTTCTCAAAAGGTATGCCAGCGTACATACGAAGGATGGATTAATGAAAAACGGGAAAAGTATTCTTGGCATTCTATCTGTTTTCCTGGTGTTGGCAACTATCAGCATCAGTGCGACGGCAGACGGAGTGAACCAGACCTCTGAAATCCAGGGCATCACCACATCTACTTATATTGATGTTGTTGGAATGGCGAGTAACAATGTTGAACTTGCATGGACCTCCCGCAGTGGATCAATCCAGGACAACCCCCCGCTTTCAAATGGGGAAGTAGTCCAGACCACGGTATATACTGAAAACACCAATGCAATGAATGGGCACACCGTTTATATAAAGGAGTTCAGTATAGATACCGGTAACAAGGTTGTCGGCCAGAGTAATGTTGAATCAGACCGCCAGGTTACTTTTGAGGGGTATGACGGTGGAAATATGGTCTCTGACGAGAGCCTGCTCATAGATACTGTGGGTAATCCAAGATCGGCAGCAGGCCAGTTCGTCTGTCCGTTTGGTCCGTCCGCGACCAGTTCACTCCCTGCATACTGTAACATCGTAACGGCGGGCAGCCATGTTGATAGTTCGGTTATCTCGTTCAGGACACAGGCATCCAGCAGGACGGTCATGGTATCAGCTGATGTCCCGGTTGCTTTGGCATACAGCATTAATGCTCACGGCGTTGGCACCGCAAACGGTGTTATTCCGGCCCAGGGGTCCGTCTCCTCATACATGAAAGTTCACCTGCAGGGAGGAAGTGGAAATAGTACTTCCAAGGCGTCAGATCTTACCTATGAAGAGAAAACTTCCGCAAATGGAATAATAAATTCCTTCATGAAGACCTATGGCTACGAGTCAGGTTCGAACACGTTATGAGACCTGAAAAACCGTGAGGACTTCGTAATTCCCATTAGTCGGGAAAAATCCTCCTTTTTCTTTTTATTTTTAATAACCTGATAATCCTGCATAGTTTCAGATAAAATTCTCGAAACCTTTTTTAGTCCTGATTCTTTGTACCCTGCAACACCGTTAATAAGTTGCCTGACACAATAAATATGGAAATTATGAAGGCAGTTCTAGGTCTGGAAGATGGGACATACGTGACTGGTGAAGGTTTCGGGGTTGAAGGTGAGTGCCGGGGGGAACTCGTGTTCTCAACCCAAATGACCGGTTACATGGAAGCCCTCACCGATCCGAGCTATTTTGGTCAAATGCTGCTTTTCACGTATCCGCTTATCGGAAACTATGGCGTGGACCTGCAAAATTTCCAGGCAAAAAAACCATGGGCCCTTGCCTGTCTTGCCCGCGAAATTTGTGCTGCACCTTCCACCGGTATAGCAATGCCCCGTTATTTTGAAGAGAATGGTCTGCTAGGGATGAGTGGCATCGATACACGAATGCTTACTATAAAAACCCGGGTTATGGGCACGCTCAGGGCAGCCCTTGTAACAGGGGACGATAATGGAGAATATGCGGTGGAGCGTGCAACTACTGCCCCGCAGATTTCAGAAGAAGAACTCATCCCTGCCGTCTCCTGTAAAGAACCGTATCGCGTGGAAGGACGGGGTAAACGGATTGCAGTAATTGACCTCGGGATTAAGAAAAATATGGTGATCAGTCTCCGGAAACGTGACGCAGATGTCTATGTATACCCGTATAATGCAAGTCCCTCCGATATTCTTGAATGCAAGCCTGATGCGCTTTTTATTAGCAACGGGCCTGGTGACCCTCTACATGCGACCGATGCAATCCATTGTGTGAAGGAACTGTCAGGTAACCTTCCTGTTTTTGGGATCTGCATGGGTAACCAGGTCTGCGGGCTTGCTCTCGGTGCCGAAACATACAAAATGAAATTCGGGCACAGGGGTACAAACCAGCCGGTCAGGAATAGTGATGGGAAGATCTACATCACGACCCAGAACCACGGGTATGCCGTTGCTGCAGATACCCTTCCCGAAGGGTGCAGGGTTTCATTTGAAAATGTGAATGATGGAACTCTTGAAGGGTTTACAAACCACGATCTCAATGTGACCACCGTTCAGTTCCATCCTGAGGCGCATGGAGGTCCGCGGGATACCGAGGCGTATTTTTTTGATTCGATGTTCCGGAGGATCTCCTGATGCCCCGGTTGCCGCACATTAAAAAAGTACTCCTGATAGGGTCCGGGCCCATCCAGATCGGACAGGCAGCCGAATTTGACTTTTCCGGTTCCCAGGCCTGCCGGGCGCTACGAGAAGAGGGGGTTAAGGTTGTCCTTGTAAATTCCAACCCGGCAACCATCCAGACTGACCCTGATATGGCAGACGAGGTCTACATTGAGCCGCTCAGGGCAGATATTATTGCAAAAATTATTGAAAAAGAGCGGCCTGATGGAATTCTTTCCGGGATGGGTGGGCAGACCGGGCTTAATATGACTGCTGAACTGGCCGAGCGGGGTGCATTAAAAGATGTTGAAATCCTTGGGACCCCACTCGAAGCGATTTACCAGGGGGAAGACCGCGAAAAATTCCGCGATCTGATGAAAAAGATCGGCGAACCTGTCCCCATCAGTTTTATTCTCAACGATATCCGGCAGATTGACGAAGCGTTGACCTGTGTCGGGCTTCCAGCGATAATCCGGCCCGCTTATACCCTTGGCGGTGCAGGGGGCGGTATTGCCCAGACAAAGGAAGAACTCGTCCGGATCACTGAACTAGGGCTGAACCGATCGCGAATCCGCCAGGTACTCATCGAACAGAGTGTCCAGGGCTGGAAGGAAATTGAGTTTGAAGTAATGAGGGACGCATCTGATACCTGTGTCATCATCTGCGGGATGGAGAATGTTGACCCAATGGGCATTCATACCGGGGAAAGTGTCGTCGTTGCCCCGATCCTCACGCTCAGAGACGATGAATTCCAGATGATGCGTTCTGCTGCAATTAAGATCATCCGTGCACTCGATGTCCAGGGTGGTTGCAACATCCAGTTTGCTTTTAAGGAAGGTGATTACCGGGTAATTGAAGTAAATCCCCGGGTTTCACGTTCATCTGCGCTCGCCTCAAAGGCTACCGGGTATCCGATAGCCCGCGTCGCAGCAAAAATTGCCATTGGTCTCCGTCTTGATGAGATCAGGAACAGTGTCACCGGATGTACGATGGCCTCGTTTGAACCGTCAATAGATTATATCGTGGTCAAAGTGCCACGGTGGCCATTTGACAAGTTCAAGAGTGCGGACAGGACTCTCACAACTGCCATGAAAAGTACCGGGGAAATAATGGCAATCGGCAGGACACTCGAAGAGGCCTTCAAAAAAGCTCTCAGGTCGGTTGATACTGACGTGACGGTTCATACGAACCCGAGCGAGATCAGGATGATCCTCTCCCGGCCGACGGATGAACGGTTTGCTTGCCTTTTCGATGCATTCCGGCAGGGTTTTACCGTGGATGAAATTTTCAACCTGACGAAAATCACCCCGTTTTTCCTTGAAAAAATTAAAAATATTGTCAAAATGGAACAGGTCCTCGCCGTAAATGCCAGCATAGATGACATCAGGCGGGCCAAAATATTCGGGTTCTCAAACCTTGAACTCAAAGAATTAACCAAGAAGAGCTGGAAAGAGCTGGAAAAAATTACTGGTTCTCCGACCTACAAGATGGTCGATACCTGTGCGGCAGAATTCCCTGCAACTACTCCCTATTTCTACTCGACGTGGGATACCGAGAGCGAGATAATCCCTGATGATAAGCAGAAAGTGCTTATCATTGGTTCCGGGCCCATCAGGATCGGGCAGGGAATCGAGTTTGACTACTGCACGGTGCATGCGGTGATGGCGCTCCGTGAAGCAGGAGTCATCGTCCATATTGTCAATAATAACCCTGAAACGGTTTCTACTGATTCAGATACCTCAGACCGGTTGTTCTTTGAACCGATGCAACTTGAAGATATCATGAATATCCTTAAATCAGACAATTATTATGGCGTAATGGTCCAGTTTGGCGGGCAGAATTCTGTTAATCTTGCAGTCCCGATTGAAAAAGAGATAAAAAGGCTTAAACTTGCCACAAAAATCCTCGGCACTTCTCCGGATGCGATGGATATCGCAGAAGACCGTGACAGGTTCAGCCTTCTCCTTGATAAGCTGGACATCCCGGCACCCCCCAATTCTTCAGCATTCTCTGCCGAAGAGGCCCGTGCGAAAGCGAAAAAAATCGGTTATCCCGTGCTCGTGCGTCCTTCCTATGTTCTTGGGGGACGGGCGATGGAGATTGTCCACGATGAGACTGAACTTGACACGTACATGAAAGAAGCGGTCAGGGTAAGCCGGAACCACCCCGTGTTAATCGATTCGTTCCTCCAGAATGCGGTTGAACTGGATGTAGATGCAGTCTGTGACGGCTCAGAGGTGCTGATAGGGGGCATCATGGAGCACATTGAGGAAGCAGGTGTCCATAGTGGTGATTCAGCCTGTGTAATCCCGACACAGTCACTTTCGAAATCTGTTATTTCCAGGGTAAGGGACTATACCCGTAAAATTGCCCTTGGACTTGGCGTGGTCGGGATGGTAAACCTTCAGCTGGCCGTTAAAAATGATATCGTTTATGTCCTCGAGGCAAACCCGAGAGCCAGCAGGACTGTACCGTTTGTGAGCAAGGCAACCGGTATTCCCCTCGCAAAAATAGCAGCCAAAACGATGATGGGAAAGAAACTGTCAGAACTCGGGTACAAGGAGCGGGACATAAAGCATGTCGCGGTGAAGGAAGTCCTTCTCCCGTTCAACAAGTTACCGGGTGTTGATACAGTACTGGGTCCCGAAATGAAGAGTACCGGTGAAGTAATGGGGATTGATTACGATTTCGGTCGTGCCTATTACAAGGCAAGTATTTCCGCAGACAATGAACTCCCCATGGAGGGCAATGTCTTCATTTCAGTTTCAAATGAGCAGAAAGACGAGGCAATTGCCATATCCCGGAAATTGAAAGGACTCGGTCTTACCCTGTATGGTACCTCGGGGACTGTTGAGTATCTTACCCAGGCAGGTATTGAAGCAAACCTTGTCCGGAAGGTGCAGGAAGGGTCGCCAAACGTGATTGACCTGCTCCGAAGGGGCGAGATCCGTCTCATTATCAACACGCCGAAAGGAAAGCAGTCAAGGCAGGACCATTACCAGATAATGCGGGCCGCGGTTGATTATGCGGTACCCTATATCACGACGCTCCAGGCAGCAAAAGCCGCAGCGCATGCGATCGACGCGATGAAGAGGGAGAAGATCACGCTCGAACCTATCAGTCATTATATCGGAGAGTAATTCTATGGGCAAAGGAACAGTTGTACTTGCATACAGTGGCGGGCTCGACACCTCTATCTGTATTCCACTCCTGCGGGAGGACTATCATTATGACCGGGTTGTCACAGTTGCCGTCAACGTCGGCCAGCGGGACGAAGAGATCGCGGTTGCGACAGAGAAAGGTAACCGGTTCGCGGATAAACACTATACCCTCGATGTCCGTGAAAAATTTGTTCATGATTACCTTTTCCCGGCCATAAAGGCAAACGGTTCATACGAGGGTTACCCGATGGGGACCTCACTGGCCCGGCCACTGATTGCAGAGGAGGTTGTGGCTATTGCACGGAAAGAAGGTGCAACCGCGATAGGTCATGGCTGCACAGGGAAGGGTAACGACCAGTTACGGTTTGATTTCATCATCCGGGGGGCCGGTCTGGAGGTCATTGCCCCAATCAGGGAGAAAAATCTCACCCGTGAATGGGAGATCGAATATGCGAAGAAACATAACATCCCGGTGCCGGTCGCGAAAGATAAGCCGTGGAGCATGGACGAGAACTGCTGGAGCAGGAGTATTGAGGGGGGGAGACTCGAAGACCCTTCGTACCATACACCTGAGGAGATTTACCTCTGGACTGTTGCACCCGAAAATGCACCCGATTCAACCGAAAATGTAACGATACAGTTCGAATCCGGTGTTCCGGTTGCCCTTAACGGTACAACGATGAGAGGGTACGACCTTATCCAGAAGCTGAACCTGATCGCGGGGAAAAACGGGATAGGCCGGAATGATATGATCGAAGACCGCATTCTCGGGCTGAAAGCGAGAGAGATATATGAACACCCTGCAGCAAGTACCCTGCTCTTTGCTCACCATGACCTTGAACGCCTCGTTCTTACCAGGGCGGAACTCCAGTTCAAACAGATGGTTGATGAGAAGTGGTCGGAACTCGCGTACATGGGCCTCGTCCATGAGCCCCTGTTTCACGCATTGAACGCCTTTATCGACACGACCCAGGAACGCATGAACGGGATAGTTGAACTGGCACTCTATAAAGGCAGTATTCGTGTATTAGGACGCTCCTCTCCGGATGGCATTTATTCTGATGACCTGGTCTCGTTCGACAGCAGTTCTATCGACCAGTGTCATGCAATCGGGGTTTCCCATTATTATGGCATGCAGGCACGCCTGGTAATGCAGAAAAAACAACTGCGTACCTCCAAAAAATAAGATATACCGGTTGAATATACCTGGAAGTACAAAGCAGGACAATAACCTGTCATTTTTTTATGGAAATCTATGGAGGATTAACATTTCCTGACGAAAGGTTTTTGAAACCCGAAAACCTGCGGGATGGAATTTGTGGAAGTCAATAAAGCAGTAATACCTGGTAATCAAGACCAGGAAACATTTTTTTGCTTTCAAAGGATTTTATTTCCTGCTTCCGGTCCTGGTGCACAGATGAATACCTCGGTGATCTTCATTGCAGGGTGTGATTTCGAGGGGAGATACTGTTTCTTTTCGGGGACCCCTGATCCCGGATCCGGTCTTTTCGGACACAGATTTTGTTGGGTCAGATCCCATTCAGGATAGATCAGACTGGATAATCATCCTGTTTCTGGCAGGTCACCGTTGCTGATGATGGTCACCGGCGGGTCCCGAAGGTGCTATCAGACAGTATTTCAACTATATAGTACGATGAATCCGGTTGTTGCTGTTGACCTTGGTGCCACGAATATCCGGGTAGCTAAAATATCAGGGAACGGCCTCATTGAAAAAAAGATTTCCGCCCTGACTCCGGTCTTTCCAGAGACCCCTGAAGATATCACGGACGTTATTATCGGAATGGTCCGTTCGGTATCAGACGAAAAATTGGGTTCAGACCTGGATGGTATCGGTATCTGCGCAGCCGGACCGGTAAATTCGCACAGGGGCATTGTTCTCAATCCTCCCAATATTGCTCTGTCGGTAATCCCCCTGGTTAATCCGATCACCAAAGAATTCGGGATCCCGGTCCGTCTCGTCAACGACTGCCCGGCGGGTGCGCTCGGCGAGATGTATTTTGGTGACGGGAAGGGGTGCAGGGATTTCGTCTATATTACTATTTCGACCGGTATAGGCGGCGGCGTAGTTTCCAATGGAAAAATATTACTCGGGCGCAATGGAAATGCAGCCGAAATAGGTCATTTTCATGTTGATACCCACTATAACGCCATATGCGGCTGCGGGTGCACCGGGCACTGGGAAGCATATGGATCCGGCAGGCATATACCGGATTTTTTTTCCCGCTGGTGCCTGGAAAACAACACCGCGATCACAGGGGAATGGGCCCCCTCGCCTTCTGGAATTTTTGAGGCAGTACGGACCGGTCACCCCGGGCTCAACAATTTTCTAGATGAATTTGCCCGGATTAACGCCCGGGGCATATCCGATGTCATTGTCGCCTATGACCCCTCGCGTATCATCCTTGACGGGAGTGTAATCCGCAATAACAGCGACCTGTTACTTCCCCTGCTGAACAACTATATTGACCATTTCCTGCCGTTGCCCGAGATCCTGATAAGCAGGCTCAGTGGTCTTGCACCCCTGCTCGGTGCATCAATCATCGCTCGTGGCTATGATACTGCTGCTGGTTCCCTTCTGGCAGGAATTGATGAAGACTACGCGTAACCAGCCAGTGGGAAATACAAAAATATCAGAGTCTTGACCCATAGAAATAAGCGTGGGGCCTGGTTTGAAAACAGGGTGAAAGAAAATTATTTTAACAGGGCTCTCTCTAAAAGAATAGAATGAAAACTCTTCACCGGTCAAAGAAATCGAAACTATTAGGCGGGGTCTGCGGAGGGCTCGGGGAATACCTAGATACCGACCCGAATATCATCCGGATTCTACTGGTCATTCTTCTTGTGCTTGGTATCGTTACGTTATTCTGGCCGTTATTTTGTTTCCTTGTTTATCTGGCAGCCTGGATTTTATTACCAGAAGAGCCTGAAAGTCCTTCATTATCTGAGTCCTTGTCTCCCTGACCTTACAGACCGGGACGATATACTTCAGGCACGTGTGCTCTCAATCACATTTTTCGTTTTGCCATGAGGTCTTTCGTTCCTGTTCAACGATGGTCCTACATCTTCGCAGATATGTCTCACCCCATAGCCACGGCTTATAATTGTCACACATCTCCGGTTTAGCCATGTGGATAGAGCAGAGGTATCGCCTTTTCGATACCCTCGAAAGAAACGGGCAGGCGCTTACAAGAGCCCCGGTATCAGGGTCTCTCATCTCAATGGTAATGATCTCCCCCAGTTCATCTACCTGTAATTCGGAGCATTTTTTCCAGGTACCGTTCGCAAAACAGGCAGAAAAATGGCAGAGAATATCCAGCCGGTCATTGCTCAGCCACTGGTAGACGTTCTCTATTGTTGGTGATATGGAATCCCCGAATACCTTGCAACAGATACCACACTGGTTACACTCAATCCCGCTATTCATATCGGTCATTTGTACCAACCCCTTTGGACTGTATAGACAATAAAAATTGGCTACGTATTGAACGATCCCGGAATAAAAGACTGCCCTGTCACAGTTCCGGTTGATTGTAATGTGGGGGAATTGGTAATAACGGTTCTTAAATGTGAATTACCTGTCCAGGCCCTTCGGTATCATGTGTTCGGACCACGTTGCTAACGATCATTATCAGGTTGTCTGGTGCTGCTCCTGGACTTTATGCTATGGCATTGCCGACCCTGCGAGTGGTGGGATGGGTCTGTTCGGGAGAACTAATTTTATTTAATACGGGTTGCTGGTCAGGCGCTTGCAAATGCGTGCGGCAGTAATCCAGGCGTATTTTTTTCCGTATTCATCAACGCTTCCATACCACAGGACAGGGATTGTGTACCAGAGCAGTGCAAGGAGGTACTGTTCAGGATTTTCATCGAGTACCGTAACCAGGTCGGCATAATACCGGAGTTTTCGTAGTACGCGGAACGCTTTTTCCGTATCCATGGGCAGGTCACGGCCTGGTAGTACGGGGATATCACCAAGACCTTTGAATGCGATAAAGTGTTGATCCCATCCCGCCATCCTGCATACATCATCATCAGATGAAAACGTCATCATTTCTGTTCGGATGACTGTTTCCATCTTTGCTATATCCCGGAGGTTGTGGGTAACCCGTGTATCTGAAAAATCGATAAGCCACATGTGCCCTTCCTGGTCAAGCAGGACATTTTTAAGGTTTAAGTCACCGTGCTGGGGGGCCGTGTATGCAGGTTTTGCAGATGTTATCCTCGTTGGCATGACCTGCTCAATGAAATAGAGCGGGTTTACGGATTTTCCAAGATTGCACGGGAGTGAAATTTCAGGATCTGATGCAGTAACTCCGAAATGAGACAGGGCATATTCCTTTGATTTTTCATACAAAGGAGGCCTCATGTACTCCTGGTACAGCGCTACTTCACGACGGACCGGTTGGCCATACCACGTGTTGAGCACAATACGAAAGAGGTGTTCAAAGGCAGCTTCGATTTTTTCGGGTGTTTGTGACCGGTAATAGTGTTCAAGTGAGACAAGGGTACTGGAAGGGCTGGCGATTCCGACAAAATTGTACAGTATTCCCCCAAATTCACCAACTTTGCGGTGCTGGATAAGCCTTGTGGAACTGTTCAGGATATACCGCTCCACGTGATCGGTATACCCCCTGACTTCGTCTGAGATCATTGACCAGGAGCCGAGTTTCATCACGAATGGCATTTGTTCCCTGCCTGCCCGGTCTATAACTCTGGCCCGGAAGACAAGAGAGCCACTAAATCCGCCGGAAATCTGTGAAAGGTAAATTATTTTGTTTCCCTGGTGAAGCTGACGTGTAATCTTTCCATACTGTTCATTCCACTCCGGGCATGGCTTTTCAAATTTGATTACAGGACCATCATCCCAACGCAGGCTGTCAATATACGAAACCCCGATAAGTGCTCTCCCGATACCCGTTCCTGCGGTCAGGTGATACATGCCGGCAACCTCCCCCTCTGATCCGACTTTTGCTATTGCCCTGTCAATATCGGTGTCAGGCTCCCAGCTCATGGATTTAAAAAGGACCCCAAGGATATGTGAGAATACGGGTGTCCCCTCTGTCGAAAGGCCCCCGGAAAAAATTGAAGAGATAATCTCCTGGTCAATTCCTGTTTCAACCGAACGGTCATAGATGACTCCGAAACAGGCAAGTGTCCCCTCTTCGCCAAGCTCAATCATGGACTTCCTGAACCATTCGTCATGGTTACCATTTGACCAGATCGGCTCCCTGTTTTTCGGTCTGTTGGCTTCAACGGGAGACTTTTCGAGGGAAATCGTTTCATAATGACATGTCCGGGCAAGAATTTTTACTGCCAGGACACCGCTGTTATGTTCTCCCCGTTCTTTTGCGCGGTCACAGAGGTATGAATAGATATCCCCAAGCGTGATTTCCCTCCCAGGGCATATCCCGGGTTCAACCAGGAGGGTTTCATGAACCTCTGCATCCAGAACTAACGAACACGCAGTAAATACTCCGGGGATTTCCTGAACCAGCTGTGAATCATGCATTCCTGATTGTACATTCTCAGCTGGCAGGACGTAGTCGGCAGCACCCCCTCCAGGTGGTGCCCATGCTATCATCCTGCCCGTTACAACCATGTCCCCGAGGATTCCGAAACATTCACCCTGTGATGGTCCAAAAGCACCAATGCCAACGGCATAGGTATTCTGCCTGATTTGCAGTGGCAGAAGGTCTTCTGTTTTCAGCCCGGATTGCTGTGCCTCTTTCCAGGGACCAGAAGAGATGAGTCCCGCCTCTCCTTCCGAAACAGGCAGATACCTTACCGTCGCGGAACTGTTCAGTATTCCCGGGAGTATTTTCCATTGAATGGGTAGCGGTCCTTCGAAAGACCTGTCCTGTACGGACCGGACAGCCAGCTCAACCGTTGTGAATTGGGGGAATATCCGGTTGAATCCTGAAACTTCCAGCACCTTTCTGGAAAACTCTCCAGTCCCGGCGAGCATAACCTGCCCATTCTTACTCTTCCTGATTTTATATGCCCCATGGAGAGCGCGGATGCCGCCGCTGGAGAGGTATGGGACAGAACTCATATCGATGATCAGGTGGTTTTCTTCATCAGTGGTGACCCGGTCAATATATGGATTGAGTACGAGGGCTCCTTCGGCATCCAGTCTTCCTTTCAGTGTCAGGACCGTGCATCCTACCCGTTTATCAACCGTAATTTCCATGATCCCTTACGCCCCGAAAAGATCAATTTGACCATTCTCACCATATCCAGCAGGAGTGAACACCATGGATCTGGAATTCCTACCGGAATAGATGTTTTGGAATGAATCCGGGACTGGTGAATCTACTCAAATATAACAGCAAGGGTCCAAATTGCAGTTGGTTGGTATTATAGGGTAAATGCTATTAGTACTTTGCATCGTAAGAGGGACCCGGCAGAACCGGAAGTATCAAGGTGTACCATTCTGAATTCATCTGATAGCCCAATGAACACACAATCACTACGCTCTCCGGTCCTTCTTATCATCTGTATTGCAATCCCATTGCTTGCAGGGGTAGCGGGTTCTTTTTCCACGATGTCATCAATTGCCACTTGGTATACGGGTTTAATAAAACCCGTGCTTACTCCTCCGAACTGGTTATTCGGGCCTGTATGGACCACATTGTATATCCTGATGGGTATTGCGCTGTATCTTGTCATCAGGGAAGGTACCGAAAAGAAACCCGTTCAACTGGGAATTATGGTATTTGCAGCGCAGTTAATCGTTAATGTAGTGTGGTCCCTGGTATTTTTCGGTCTCCAGTCACCATTATTGGGCCTGATCACAATCCTGGTCCTTATTGCCCTGGTACTTGCCACGATCTATTTCTTCTACCATGTCTCCAGAACCGCAGCAGTACTTCTTGTCCCCTATATTGTGTGGGTATGTATTGCCACCTACCTAAATGCCATGATCCTGGTATTGAACTAAAATCTACCCATTTCTTTTTATTTTCCTCCATAGGACCTGACATGGTCCCAGGCCTTGTGATAGTCCGAATATTCCGGGTCTGCTTCATCGTATATCCCCGGTTGTTCTCTCTGGTACTGTTTCCGGTCTTCCCCTACCGGGCAGACCTTGATGCAGAACCCGCAGGGTGAGATATACCTCTTTAAAAGTTCTTCAGAGCGTGCTGTGCAGGTCTTCTTATTCGTAAGCCCTGCCGGGTAATCTTCTTCCTCTAAAGCGTTGACAGGACAGATTGTAACGCACCGCATACAGTGTGTGCAAAGGGGCGTATGCATTACTTCCATTCCCCCAATCTTTGCATGGGTGAAAATCGAGGTAAACCGTACTCTCGGGCCATAGCCAGGGGTGAGTATCATGTTATTTACACCGAAATTACCCAGGCCCGCGAGAAAGGCAGCATGCCGGTGTGAAAAAAACGCTACCGGGTTTTCTTTTAACACACTGATTGATCCGTAACCATCCCGTGGAACTGCGATTGAAGGAAAACCGAGTCCGTTAAGCATGAGGGAGATCCGCAGACTGCTCTGGTCAAGCATGGTGTTAACTGTTTTATAGAGTTCATGATAGAATATCGAAGGTGAAGTTTCCAGGACTGGCAGACTGACCGGTATGCCGATCACAATAACTGTATTTGTTCCCGGGTATATTGCCCCGGGGCGGAACTGTTCTGGTATCCATGGTTCGAAGAGTGGTTCATCCCAGCGCTCAGCCGGTGCAAACCCGACAAGCGGGATATCAAGTTCTGCACATTTATTTACCACCTGGAGCTGAAGCGGCAGGGTCATGATAGCAGTGTATTGTATACAAGGGCTACATGAATTTTCACATTTTCCCTCGGATGATTGCAGATTTCATGTTACAGAATAGCTTCCGGGAAATTAATTTCTATATATCATTCACAAATCCCCATTCCCGATAATGAAAATCCCTGGTACTATCTGCAGTCCTGGACTGAATACCGCGTTCTAACTTTGATACCCTGTAAGAGAAGCTTTAATGCATGTGCACGGGCATTTTGCTGTATTAAAAAAACGGGGAGGTAATCGTGGACGGAGATGAGATATCAGTCCTGATCGGAGGAAGGGCCGGTGACGGTGTCAGTAGCGCAGGGCAGGTTGTTGCACAAATGCTTGCTCACATGGGATACCAGGTGCATATGTATTTTGATTACCCCTCTCTCATCAAGGGAGGCCATAATTTTGCAATAATCCGGGGCGCAGAGCGACAGGTGGGTGCTGTGCGCGAAAGCGTCGATTTCATCCTTGCACTCAACCAGGAAACAATCGAACTGCATAAGAAAAAACTGAATCCCGGGGGGGTTATAATTTGTAACGGGGATAATGCCCATCACCCCGGAGCCGTACAGGTACCGATAGGCTCGATTCTCAACAATGAGCAGGCACCCGCAGTTATGGGAAATTCAGCAATTATCGGGGCATTTTTAAAAGTAGCAGGGATTGACTGGGATGTGGCAGAAGAGGTATTCCCGGAAGCCGTCCCGAAAGAGACTGATCAGAACCTGCGCGTTGCCCGCCAGGCATATGATGCAGCCGATCTACAGGCGACGGTGAAGAAACTTCCCGGCAGGAGGCTCCCTGTAATGACCGGAAATGAAGCGATTGGCATTGGTCTCCTCGAAGGAGGAATAACAGTATATTTTGCGTATCCCATGTCCCCCACCTCAAACCTTATGCATTTCTTTGCAGCCAACACGGATGAGTTCCATATCCGTGTTATCCAGCCCGAGGGTGAGATCGCGGGGGTCCTCAATGCCCTTGGCTGTTCCTATGCGGGGGCCCGGGCAGCAATCGGGACATCAGGGGGAGGGTTCTGCCTGATGACTGAGGCCCTGGGACTTGCCGGCATCGCCGAACTCCCCCTTGTTATTGTCCTTGGCCAGAGGGCCGGACCAAGTACCGGCCTTGCAACCTACACCGCACAATCAGACCTCCTTTTTGCACTGAATGCCGGACATGGGGACTTTCCAAGGTTTATTGCAGCACCAGGGGATACTACCGAGGCAAGGAACTGGTCAAGGATAGCCACTGTATTAGCGTGGAAATACCAGGTACCTGCCATAATTTTATCGGATAAGATCATCTGTGAGGGGTTGTACAGTACAGACCCTGATCTCTCTGTAGATTGCCATGCAGAACCCGTTATGGCCGATCCTGGTGTTCACCCGTACATGAGATACCAGGTTACCGGGTCAGGCATTTCGCCCTTACGGTTTCCTCCTTCTGCCGGAGACTGGATAAAAGTGAACAGCCATGTGCATGACACGGATGGTACTACCGCAGAAGAACACTGGGTCGCGAAAGCGATGGCAGATAAACGGAATATCAAGGTCGCAGGTATGAGGGAGGAGGTCGAGGGACTGAATCCCGTGGAAGTCACGGGAAATACGAATTCCGATGGTGCTCTCCTCACGTGGGGTTCGAACAAGGGTGCCTGCGATGAAGTTGGAAAACTCCTTGACCTCCGGGTGATCAGGCCCATTGTCGTTTGCCCGTTCCCGGAACGATCGTTTGCAAATGCCATGAAGGGTGTCAGGAGGTTTTATTCGGTTGAGACGAACGAGACCGGGCAGCTGGCCAGGCTGGTCAGCCAGTCCGGGTACCGTGCAAACGGCCTGGTCCTGAAATATGATGGACGGCCGTTTACTATCGAAGAACTGACTGCACGGGTCAGGGAGGTAATTTCATGAAGGGGAGCGATCTGATCAGCCACGCGAAAAACACCTGGTGCCCGGGTTGCGGTAATTTTATCGTGCAGCATGCGCTGAAAGATGTTATTTCTGACCTTGGATCAGAAGGGTATCCTATTGAAAATTTTGTCCTGGTGGCAGGGATCGGACAGCATGCAAAAATATTTGATTTTATGAACCTTAACGGGTTTTATTCCCTCCATGGCCGTACAATTCCGGTGGCTACCGGGATTAAGCTTGCAAATCCCGGTCTGAAAGTTCTCTGTATTGCAGGTGACGGGGATTGTTATGCAGAAGGAATTGAGCACCTGATCTTTGCAGCAAAACGGAACGTCGATATTACCGTGATGGTACATAACAACCGGGTCTATGGCCTGACGACCGGGCAGTTCACCCCGACATCCCCGTCCGGGTTTCATGGGAGATCCACCCCGAAAGGGGAACAAGAGAACCCCCTGAACCCGCTGGACCTGGTGCTTGCGTCCGGAGCGACATTTATCGGCAGGGGATATACCGGAAGACGGGAGCAACTCAAATTCCTGTTGCGTACAGCGTTGTTGCACAAGGGTTTCTCATTCATAGATAACCTCCAGGTATGTGCGACCTACTATAACCTGACTGATTATTACAACGAAAGAGTCTACGACTGGGATGCATGCTCTTCCGGCGATTACCTGGTGGCCCATCAACGAGCACGTGAGTGGGACTACAATGCTGACGCAAAGATAGGTCTTGGAATAATGTACCAGCATGAGGCACCTACCTATGAAGAGGGCTATCCGGTGCCGGTGTCTTTGTCAGAAGAAGAAAGAGGTCATGCAATCCGGAAATTCATGGACTCAAGATTGTGATGCGGGAAGGATTCACATCTTCATTATTGATGTGAATGCAGCAGGTCCCCGGGAATGTTTTTAAGTTGCGCTGACAGATTTAGACGATTAATGAGTTCGCCGATATTAAGGCTAAAATTTTATATCATTCTCCTCGCCCTGGTTCTTACTACAGGGGTTGCGGGTTTTATCCTTCTTGAGGGTCTTTCGCCCCTTGATTCTGTATACCTCACGATTGTAACTATTTCGACCGTCGGGTATGGAGATATCACCGCAAAGACCGATGCCGGCAAGGTACTCGAAATTTTCGTAATTCTTGCAGGTGTGGGGACCTTCATCTTCGTTGCAGCCAACTCGATTGAATTAACTCTCGGGCGGAAAGAAGCGATTGAAAGGACGAGGAAAGTAAATATGATCGTCGGGGTGTTCTTTTCTGAGGCAGGAACACCGTTGATCCGGAAACTGAAACGTTCAATAACCGGAAGCGATGCATTGAATAGTACCCTGTTCGTGCAGCCCGAATGGACTGAACGGGACTTCCAGGACGCAAAGATGCGCCTCGGGACCCTGGATTTTGAAATCGATATCCATACGGTAGACCTGTTGGAAATCCACCAGTTGCTCAGGGGAAAACGGACCCTTTTCGTACAACTCCTGCAGCACCCTGTACTATTTGAACATGAGGCGTTTACAGACCTCCTGAATGCGGTATTTCATCTTGAAGAGGAGTTATCAGCGAGGGAAATTTTCGAGGACCTTCCTGAAACTGACCTTAACCACCTGGCAGGTGATACGAAAAGGGTTGTATCACTCATTGTCATTCAATGGCTCGAATATATGCTTCACCTTAAAACGAATTACCCGTACCTCTTCTCTCTTGCGGTGAGGACGAACCCGTTCAGTAACATCAGTTCACCCGTGGTCAGGTGAACTGCAACCTGGCCGGCAAAGGGTATTGAAAATTTTCATGCAACTCTCTTTTTTATCCTCTATGCCCCTGTTAAAAATAGAAAGGAACACCATTTTCTTTATCTGAGGTTCACCAGGGTTCTTCATTTTATCCGTATACCCCGCAGCTTGCTGCGGGAAGAAGGAAGGCGATCTAAGATTAAGGTGAACCAAGGACTATCTAGTCAACACAACAACAAGGCAGCGGTGCGAATCATGCCCCGTTGCTTGCAGCGGGGTGCACCGATGCAGTTTGACTACCGGGATAAAAAACCGGAGTTATTCCTCACATAATCATGAAATTGTCTTCTCGTCCCACGAAAAAAAGGTATGTAATTTTTGATAGATGGATTTGGGAACTATCTCCCGGGTATTGATCTTTTCACCGTTTCAGAATGTTATTGTACCCCACATCTTTTCAGAGTCCAGTCCTTTGTTGCCCCGCAACGCCTGCATTTTGGCACGCCGTCAATTACTGAAATACTGTGGTTTGAATTACACCTTTTTTTCTGAAATGCTGACAGAAGGCCTGTCATTCCGCATTTCCTGCACATCAACTTCCCCATTACCGGGTTAATATCATGATTCTCCACACAGGCCGAGTCAAACTCTCCGGTAGTCCTCCCACATTTTTTACAGAGTACTTTTCCTGCCATTCCGGCAATATCATGGGTCCCGGTGCAGGAGCCCCCAAAGTCTGAAACGCGGCCACATGCAGTGCATATTGATAACCCCTGGAATGAAACGATGTTATGGTCCAAAATTTTACACCCGGATAGTAGTAGAGTACAAGAGGATAATAATTATCCCTGGTAGTGGTACCCGGACTAGCGGTTACCCCCTGATTACACCAGCTCCTTTTCCATCCAGACTAAATCTAGCGGGGTAGTAAATTTAAATACTGCTTTGTGGAAGCGTCCACTCCAACAATCCATAGTTCGCATGGAAACCAAGGCTTTCTTTATTTTTTGATGAAATGGTGGCGAGTAACAGACCAATTCCATGTGAATATGCTTCATTTTTAACGTGTTCAGGTAGTTTTTCCTATATCCCTGGTTCCGGAAACTGTGTTCAATTAACGTAACTGATGGTTGCAGTTATTGCAACGGCAGGGAACGGCAATAGTGGCCGAAGGATACTAAAGCCAATTACTTTTCCATTTTTTTCGAATATTTAGCATGTATGTATGGCTTCAATGAGAAATTCGAAGAACCTGGGCAGGACAGGAATGTCGGGATAAGTGGCATACCCATCTTTCACGTAATAATTGAAGATTTTGACTATCGCATCGCGGTCTGAGTCCTTTACCTTTTTAATGATAATGCCGGTAATGATTGCACCATTCAATTCCTGCAGGAAATTGGTTAGAATAAAAAAACAGTATTGCCGCGTATATATTCAATTATATTCGATTAAACCGTCAAAAATATCATCCCCGGTAGCAGGACCTGCTAATACCCGGAAAATTCGGGCGATGCTTATGTTAATCAGCTATCGCAAGTTCGATTGCAACCCGGAGTCCGTCATCATCAAACGGTTTCCTGATATAACCCTTTGGGCCGGTTTTCTTTGCACGTTTCAGGAAATCCTCTTCGGTATGAGAGGTAAGGTAGATAAATGGGATATGAGTATTTGCTGCAAGGAATTCTCCTATTTGTATACCGTCCATATCACCCTGTAATTCGATGTCCAGAAGAACAAGGTCAGGTGTCAGTTCTTTTATCTTTTCAATTGCATCTGCACCGTTGTTCGAAGAACCACAGACGCTATGACCGAGTTTAGTCAGACGCCACACAATGACCCTGGTGAGGACTTCATCATCTTCAACAAAAAAAATTCTTACTTGCTGCATTCTTTGTTCCCTCCGAAAAACCTGCAAATCGGAATACTTATTATCCTTTTTATGCATTATAACCTATTAATTTATTTGCGGCAGAAAAAAAGATACAAAACCTTTGCAAAAAGAGATTTTCATGAAGAATACCGTATCAAATGCCCGGATACTGACACTCCTGTTTATTGTTTTCATTGTGATTATCACGTTCTCTTCCTTCCTCTACATCGATACTGTTGCGAAAACTGCTCTCAGGGAGTCAACCCGGGAAAACCTGATAGGATCTGCATCAATTATTGCGTCTCAACTGAATGGTGATGATCTTAACCAATTGAAACCCGGGGATGAATCTACCCTGAATTTTATTTCCCTGCGTAATTCTCTCAACACAATTCACCAGTCTGACCCATCAATCAAATATTTGTATACCATGCGAAAGAACGGCAGTGCTATTGAATTTGTTGTCGATGCCGATTATGGCATCAGACCTGACGGAGCGCCCATTGGCATGGTCTATCCGAATCCCCCCGCGGCGCTGTTTAATGGATTCAGTCAGCCCACAGCCGTAACAGAATTTTACACAGATGAGTGGGGTACCCTGCTTTCAGGATTTGCACCGATCCATGACAGCCGGGGTCAGGTTGTGGGGATTGTCGGGGTTGATATGGACAGCCAGGATGTAACCAGACGATTGGACTATATCAGCACGATTTTCTATGCATTGTTGATAATAATCCTCTCAATCCTCGTAAGCGGGGCAATTATTTTTGATATCCGGCGGACACGTGTTGAATCCATGATCAACCGGGCGAACCAGAAGCTGAATTTATTGAACAGTATCCTTAGGCATGATGTAATCAATACGCTTACGGCACTGATCGGTTACGTGGAAATGACAGAAGATATCGCAACCGACCCAGGAGTAAGGAAAAATCTTGCTGTTATTTCCAGGCAGACACAGAAAATCACCCAGCAGATTGTATTTACAAGGGATTACCAGAACCTTGGCATGAACATGCCGGAATGGCAGGATGTTGGGGCTGTCGTCCGCAAGTCCGCTTCGGAACTGGATGTGGGTCCTGTAACACTCACAACAGACTTTTCAAATCTGAAAATTTATGCAGACCCGCTGTTAGAAAGGGTATTTCATACACTTCTCGAGAACAGTCTTGAGCACGGTGAGACGATAACATGGATTCGGGTGTATTACCGTATCTCCGGGCGTGACCTTACCCTGGTGCTAGAAGATAATGGTGTGGGTATACCGGAAAAGGAAAAATCAGCCATATTTACCCGTAAATATTATAAAAATACCGGCCTTGGGTTATTTCTCGTGCGGGAAATCCTTTCAATGACGAATATTTCCGTCCAGGAAACAGGTATACCTGGTGATGGTGCACGGTTTGAAATTTCCGTCCCGAAGGGTGTATATCGGTTGTAATTCTGGGTTTCCTGGTGAGGAACAGGAATTTCTTAATTCAGGACTCCTGGCATTTGTCCCAATCATGATTAACACATTTAACTTCAGGTAATCAGTCAAAATCAATGGGGTAAGTGATCATGGACCATTTTCAGGACAAAATTTAGTTCCGGTATCATTTAAAATATATTCCGTTACATCCAATTATTAAATTGGGATAGTGAACCATGACCGATATTTGCGAAGACTGCTCGATTTGCGAAAGGCGTGAAGCATGCGCCGCAGTGAATGTGTTATTATGTCCTGCTTGTGGGGCCCGTGGAACAATTCAGAATATTTTCGATAATAATGGCAATTTTGAAACAATTGTTTTCTCAAAAGAAATTAAGATCGTTGAAGTAGAAGGCCATAGTGTACCGGTATGCAATAAATGCGGTGCTATGATGGAACCGGAAGAATAAACCGATTAACCTCGATTTTTATGGATAGTTATATCTGACCGTTAGCATATGACATACATTACCTCCGAACCGATCAAAGATATCGCTTCAGATAAGGATAGGGAAGGTCCTATCATCAATAATACTATTATTCGGACAAGGTAGATAGCAAACCAGAGGATCGATGCTATGAGAACAACTGCAGGATAAGGAAGGTTTACGAAAAGTGTGAGACCTCACTTCCCACTTTGAGTATCTAATAGGTGAATAAATGACAGAAAAAAATCTGGATCATTATTATGGTTTTCTCCTGCTGACAAGGAATACGACAGCAATTACAAGACCAAGGAGTGGAAGAAAGCTCATTGCGGTTTTTGTTGGGATAGGCGGAGCTATGGTCTTTGCACCGGGTGGAAGGGCGGTTACCATTCCTATAGGGATTGAGGGTTGAGCTATCATCGGTATCCCATTTACCATTTCGGCTTTCACGGGTGATGGTGTCACATTGGTCGAAGTCGGTGTATTCGTATCGATATTGTGGGAGGAATCTCTGGTGCCACCCGGACTACTCCCGGGAGGGGAATCGGCAGCGGAATCAATAATACCAAGGCTGGAATTCAATAGGGGGTCCGGTGAACCGACGGTCACTATTTTTGAAAATGCCGTTGAACCATTGACCCTGGCATTAAGTTCTACCGTTCCCAAATCCATTCCAGCCAACGTAAACGAAATTACACCATTTTCAGGACCTTTTTTGGTCCCGTTCATCTCCAGGTATGCGATTACAGAAGATGCACCTGGCGACGCATTTCCGCTTATCTTCATAAAATCATACGTACCACTTGATATGTTGTACGTATATGATGTGTTATACGATCCCCCGATTGAATGCCCGGTCTTTCGGATCTCTATATCTCCTTTTTTCACTGCAAATGTGTTGAGGTCCGTATTATGCATACTTGCATGTATCTGACTCGCTTTCAGGGAGAATGGCATCTGGAAGTTATCTGCTTCAAATAAGAATTCTCCACCCGGCTTTACCGGAAACGTGCCGGTGATCCGGAATGTAAATGTCGCACCATCCGGGAGACCCATTATATTCATTGATACATTGTCGCCTTTCACTATCTGGCTGGATGGCGTCGTTATCGACAGAGCTGTAGAGCATACAACCAGGATACAACACAAACCTGCAATGAGAAGCACTTTTGTCATAGGTACCGGTACACGATTCATGAGTATGCACTCCTACTGTATCGATCTGAACGATGAAATGGCTTAAAGGTATCTGATTTTATTTGTAAAAAAAATTGGGCTTGTGTATTTCGAAGATTAACATCGAGTGTCCCGCGATATAGAAACTGCCAAAAAATAACAATTACTCGCTTTGTTGAAACTCTCTTGCGGATTTGGATATTCCGATATTTACTTACGCTTCCGGTGCTCATGGCCCGCCGCTGTGGCTACCCCGGTTGGGATCGGGAAGAATCTCCAAATCTCTGAAATAATTTATGAGCTATCTATTGTTATTGGAATTATATGATGGGTCTCAGGAATCGAATCCAGGTTAGAGAATGTTTCCTTGTAGCCATCAGGATACGAAATTATCGTTTTATCAGGCGAGAAGTCCGGATTAACAAGGGGTGCAAACCAGTATTGCTTTAATATCTGATCTGCAGCAGCAAATGACAGCGGTGGAGTAGTCAGCGTTGTTCCCCGGTCATCCAGCGATTTCATTGCAAAGTTCATAACCGTGAGACTCACCGAATTGCTAGTTATTCTATCAACCGTAACAGGACGATTCAGATTACTTTCCAAAGCGTGTTGAAGTTCTTTTGCTGGATCTGCGATTCTGATAAATACGGCAATGTTTTCAACCCAGTTTAATGAATAGTTAAATTGAATTTGTGCATTTCCAGATGGCAGAACTGCAATATACAGAGAATCTGCTGTGAATGCCTGCACAGGAAATATGATGGCCATTGTTAGAATGAGAAAGCCTGCGAAAACGATTATTTTTTTCATGGTTGACTGTACCTACATTTTCTGCATAAATATTCTCTCTGTTCGGAAGGCAATTTTTTAAAATTTTTCGATTTTTCCGGAGACCTTTCGTTTAACTATTGAATCATCCTTCCGGGTATTATATATAACGTCATATTAATTCTAGTATAATCATAAAGGAGTAGCCCCTTAATAAGAATGAGAAGATATTTCTGAAGAGATTAAGTGTAAATAATGCAGATCAAGTGATTCTAAAGATACAGAAAGAAATCGGACGTTCAGATGATTCAAGATATGATCATCGTTTGCATGGTGTACTCCTCGTGGGAAAAGGAAAGGATTGTTATGAGGTTGCTGAAATAAACAAAGATTTGCGAAAAAATCCTGAGGAATTAGGGTATCATCAACATCTATGGGACGGCAAGTTGTTAAGTCATCATCTTAAAGAAAAATATTCTCTCTTAATTGGAGTCCGCCAGGCACAACGATTATTTCACAAATTGGGATTCAGTCGACGGAAACCTCGCCCCGTACTATCCCGGAGCGATTTTGACGATCAGGAAGCCTTTAAAAAAACTCATTGAGTTGAGCAAATGGAACAATGTTGAAATATGGTCGATTGATGAGTGTCACTTCCAACAGCATGGATCGCGATCTGTAATGTGGCTTCCCCAGAAGAAAAAGATCCTATCGTTTTGAAGGAGCCAACCTGATTTCATACCAGTGTTTTTGGTGCTGTGAATGTTGGAACTGGACGGCTCATACATCAAATGAGTGAGACGTTTAAAGCGGTACCTTTTTTGGATTTTCTCAAAATTCTCTTATCTTTTCGAATAGATCTGAATGTTAAACATCTGATCCTTGATAACAGCAGATATCATCACGCAAAACTACTGGCGCCCTGGCTGAATGAGCAAAAAGAGGAAATTGTACTCGACTTTCTCCCGCCATATAGCCCTCAATTGAATCCAATCGAACGAGTGTGGAAACAGACCCGGCAAAAATCTGCACATAATCGATATTTCCCTATGCTTTCTGACCTCGGACAAGCTGTTCAGGTGCAGTTCTCCCGTTGGAGTTTGCCGAATGCGATATTGGTGCAATTATGTACAATTAATTAAGGCGCCATGTATAGTAACAAAAATCCCAACAAGAAGTATAACATTGAACTGGTACTATCAGACCATTTTTAATAGGAAAGGACTCAACTGAATGCTGTAGCGCCTGGGGGATGGGTATCCGATATCCATGGGCCATATCGCGTTACCCGGAGACCCAAAAATCTGACTGCAGCATGTCAGCATGATATGCGGGGTCTGGTTTGTTTCCGGAGAGAAAGGAGATGAAAATAATGAAAGTTCTGAAACTACCGGGCAGCCGTATCCTGCTCATTGCCATGCTCGTGATGGGGCTTTTCCTCGCACCTGTCGCACTGGCAGATGTGCAGGGAGCATTTTTGTATGGCATAAAAGGATTCCCGGGAGCATCATCAGCACAACCGGCATTGACCACGGTGTCGGGGCCGTACGCATTGGGATCGGTCTCCGCATATGGAGCTGTAAGCAGCCGGACTCCATCGTCACACCTCGATTACTCAGAGACTGTGTCGGCCAGTGGTAAGATAACAAACTTTGCCTTCTCATTCCATTATGAAGGTTAGGCCAAAAATCTGATTAGTCCATACGGATTTTTGGCATACTGTAGAATAAAAGGCCCCGGAAGGGGCCTCCTTACTCAAAATTATTATGGGTTGTTACCCGCCCCTCACCCGACGTTCAGATGAAATTTTCAGAACTGCAGCTTAGTTCTTTTCAACAGAAATGATACTGCCAACTCTTCCCACTTTCCCGTCAGCCAGGCGCACCTTTATGCCGTGAGGGTGAAACGAGGAATTTGTGAGGATCTCCCCAACAATGCCACGGGTCTTCTTTCCGGACCTCTGGTCCTGTTTCTGGATGATATCGACCGTCATCCCGTTGCTGACGCTTATCCGGTACCTTCCGTCCTGTGCTGGTATCATACCTCTGTCACCTGTTAATAACATTTAAAAAAAAAGAAAATATCAGATATACCGTGCCTTTTTCGAGAGTTTTCGCGGCGTATAAAGGGGGCGGAACGGCATGCTGCCAATGTCCTGCCGGATTACTGCAATGACCTCCTGTTCAGTCAGCGTAACTTTGTGAGGCTTGTCTTTTGCAGATTCTTTCCGGATGGTAACGGTGAGTTTTCCGCTCTCCACCTCGGCATCCCCGACAACAATCACGTAGGGAACCCAGTCCATCGCGGATTCCCTGATCTTCTTCCCGACACTTTCATCGCGGTCATCGAGATCTGCACGGATATTCGCAATGTTCATCCTCTCCGCAATCTCTGCCGCAAACGGGAGGTGGCGTTCGGCCACCGGGACCACGCGGACCTGGGAGGGTGACAGCCAGACCGGTAGCATGGGCACTTCCATCGAGGCGGTGCTTTCAAGGATGGCACAGATTACCCGTTCCACGCTGCCGGTTGGCGAGCAGTGAAGGATAGGGGGATGGACTTCTGTTCCGTCCATCAGGTGGTACTTGATATCGAACCGTATCGAGCTTTCGACGTCAATCTGAACCGTCGGGTTTTCAATCGGACGGCCCTGGCCATCTATTGCCGCAAGGTCAATCTTTGCAATCCAGTAATGGACCCGGCCCGAAAGGATCTCAATCAGGAGGGGCATACCCGAGTCAGCCACGACCTTCTTTACCCAGCCTTCGTGCTCCGTGTAAAAGTCACGGGTACACCGGAATACCCCTACCAGTTCCGTACCAAAATCTTTCCCTGTTTTCCAGCCCATGGTGAGCTGCTCTTCAAAACACTTCAGTGCTTCAGGCATGTCAGTACAGAGCGAGTGCATATCAGGCATCGTAAATGCACGCAGGCGCTTGAGCCCGATGACCTCTCCTTTCTGTTCATGACGGAACGAATAGGTGGAAAGTTCGTACATCTTCATCGGCAGTGCATTCGGAGAAATATGCATGTCACGCATGATGGAGAACATACCGAAACATGCGGCAAACCGCAGCATCATATTACGGTTACCGCTCTTGAAGCGGTACTGGCGTTCACCGAATTTATCGGCGTGTTCATAAATCGCACGGTCGCCGAGGTCGTACATTACCGGGGTCTCGACAGGGGTCCCGCCATAGGGAAGGATCATCTGGAGCACGTAGTCGGCAAGGAGGTCCCTGATAAGCTTGCCGCGGGGTAACCAGCGGAGGTGCCCGACATCGCTCGCCGGTTCGTAATCGACAAGTTCCTTGGACCGCATCAGTTCGACATGGACAGGTTCCCCACCTGCGGAAGTCTGTTCACCGAGTTCTTTCCGGACAAGACAACCGAAGGGGGTTTTGTCCATATAACCGGCTACATCGTGCTGCTTTCCATCCGGGGTCATTACGAAGAACTCGTGAGTGACAGTTGATTTCGGCTTTACGGCGACATCTTCACCCGGGACAATCGTCTTTGAGAGTTCAGACAGGGGATGGCCCTTGCAGGAGAGTGAAAAAGACTTGTACCAGCCGAACGGCGCACGTTTAACATCGAAATCAACTTTCAGTTCTCGTTCGAGGGCCTGGAGGACAGCAATGGCCACATCCGGGTTTGCGAGGTCACTTGAAAGGTGGGCATACGGGTAGAGCATGACATTTCGCACAGAGAGTTGTGCGGCTGTCTTCCTGACCTCTTCTGCAGCCTGTGCAACAACACCGTTGACATCATCCTCATCCACGGATTCAACCGCACAAAAGACAATTAAGGTCTCTTTCTGGGAGTCCTTGAGAATGGCCCCTTCCTCGGCCATCCGGGTCTTCTTTTTCGCTTCATATTCAATAAAATCAGAGTGTATCAGAAGAAGTCGCATAGTTCACTTCCGGAATACTAAAATCATCCTTAATAAATGTGATTTCATACGGTATATACCCATTCAACCAGCCTTGGGGTTCTCATGGTACCGCGACAGGGTTGCCTGTCTCTGGTTCATGTATTTCGCATCGCCTTTCATGTTGTACGGTTTTAATGCACGTTCTGTGGTATAGAACACCAGCTGTCCAATCGGCATCCCGGCGTACACCTTTACCGGGCGCTGATTGACATTACACATCTCGAGGGTGATCGACCCGGTAAACCCTGCATCAATCCATCCACCGGTCTGATGGAGCTCAACTCCAAGCCTTGCGATGCTACTCTTCCCCTCGATACTTGCCACGATGTTGTCAGGAAGAGAAATTACTTCAAGCGTCTCAGCGAGCATGAAGTGGCCGGGATTAATCACAATGGAGTCAGCGGTTAGTTCTTTTGTATCTACCGTTATTGTCTCCTTCTGGTACGGATCAATCACTTCGTCCCCTTCTTCGTACCAGACGAAATGGTTCCCGAGGCGGATATCGAGGGAATTCGGCTGTACCAGGTTTGGGTCGAACGGGTCTATGGTGATATAGCCCCTGTTGATGCGGTCAAGGATCTGCCAGTCGACAAGGATCATTCTGCACTAGTATACAACCGGGTTACACATAACTTCTCTGAAATATAAAAAAATGACTTGAAGGAATAACAGAAAAATCTTACATAATCCTGGTTGTACCAAACCTATTGACGCTCCCGGGGCTCATGGCCCGCCGCTGTGGCGACGCCGGTTGGGATAAAGACTGCACCCCACACTCTGAAATTAATGACAGCCTGGAAACCCTGCACAAGGAATATCTTATGGGGGGGTAGGGAGAGGGCGAAACTCCCTCCGGTCTTAGTGTCCATCATATTTGACATTAAAAAAATTCATTCTCATAACGAGTAGGTCAACGGAATTCTAAACGTTGATTTCAATTCATGAATAGTGTTAAAATTGCGAAAAATAATAATAAACTCCATTCCACCTAGATTATCTGATAAATCCTAAATGAGAAAAATTATTCGTATCCATTATCTTATAGTTTTGGAATCCGACGTGTGAGTTCGTCCCAGTCGCTACCAACAGACCTTTGAATGAGCTTCTTCACACCAGCGAAGGCGGGAGCAGGTAACACCATCTGCCATATACGGGTCATATTCTCACGATCATCGTTCCCGATTAAGGGGAACAGCCACCCCACTACATCAGGGAACCGTTCCGGTGGAATAGTACTGGCCATAATACTAACCGCTTTCCCCTGATCAGGTAAGGAGATTCGTTCCCTGAAAATACGGTACAGGTGTGTATCTTCCTTGTCCAGGTGAATATCCAGATGAAAACGAAATGCGGCAGTAGCCCGGGCTGTTTTTAAAACGTCTCGTGCGGAATACGAATTATCCAGTTCTTCAAATGCCAGGTCCAGTCCACGGTGATCTTTTTCATATGCTTCAGCAACAAGGGGGGCGACATTCTCGAGTGCCGGGAAGATAGCTAATTCTTCACCTTTTGCATGCCAGACCAATATTTCGTTAAAGAAACGGAACCGCTCAATTGTAGTAGCAAGACCTTCCATCCCCTTTGCTGAGTCAAATGCTGCAGTATCAATCTGCCACATGTCTTTTCTGAAGGCATTGTGAATTGCCCGTATCGCATCGACAGGTTCTGTCATGAGCACTCATCAATCAATGTCAGCAATAAATGTTCCCGGGCATCTAAAATAAATAAAAAAAATTCATGGAATATCCATATCCTCTTTCCACCCGGACTCATCCTCACTTGGTTTCACATGCCTCTCCCGTTCCAGCTCACAAATAGTGGGGTCGATATGAAATTCTGCCCGGCGGAGCAACCCGTGGACCGTGCTGGCTTCCCGTGCGGTGAGCTGTGTCCTCCCGAAGATCCGCCTCATCATCAGCATCGTATTCTCTCGTTTGAACGGGGGATGGTCGATCTCGTCCAGGAAGCGGTCAATATGGCGGTAAAGGTACTCCATCTCAGTTCGGTTTGCCAGGAGGTATTCACCACGGGGCATGTGGGCGAGCTCGTAACATACCACACCGACAGCGTGGGACAGGTTCAGGATAGGGTAGTCCGGGGACGTCGGGATCGTGCAGATCATGTCACACCTCTTTACCTCATCGTTATTCAGGCCCCAGTTCTCCCGGCCAAACAATATCGAGATAGTCCCGTTGATATCTTTGATATGCTCACGGATCTCCCCGGGGGTGAAATATGGCATACGCATCGACCGGCAGATCGATTTGCTGACCTCCCCGGTCGTGGCGATTGTAAGAGAACTTTGTGAGAAGACATCATCCAGTGTGCACGTATCAGCTCCTTTTAGAACGTCCTGTGCATGGGCAGCACGCAATGACGCCTCTTCGCCAATATCGCATGGATCAATCAGGATCAAGCGGGAGAAACCGAAATTTTTCATCACGCGGGCTGTGAATCCTACATTCCCTTCGTATATGGGGGCTACCAGGACGATCTGGATATCGGGCATGCGAGATCAAAAATAATAATCAACGATTACTGGACGGCCCTGACCGTCGATTTCAGTACTTCAACACCTTTTTCATAGACCGCGTTGCCGACAACGATAGTGTCTGCATACCGGGACATTTCCGCGGCCTTTTCTGCTGAATCAATACCCCCTCCATAATACAGTACCGCCTCGTCAAGCGCATCTGATGCGGCTTTGACCACCAGGGGGTCCCCGTATATGCCGCTGTATTCAATATAAACAATGGGGAACCGGAGGTACCGGTCAGCAACTGATGTATAGGCCGCCACGTCCGCAGGGGTGAGATCGCAGATAGATTTTGTGACTTTCCCAACTGAGGAATCCGGGTTAAGCACAATATACGCTTCTGGAACGACTTTATCCCATTCGATGTTCTGGGTCTTCACCCATTGCATATGTTTTCCTACAATCCAGCGTACATCCGTGGTATTCAGCACACTTGGAACGTACAGGTACTCAATACCGTCAAAAATGACTGCTTCAGGACCGGCTGGTTCGACCACGAGGGGAAGTCCGTAAGAGGCGACCTGGCGTTTAAGTGTCGTTAAGTTCTCGACGGTTACATTCAGGGTCCCGGAAAGCATCAGCGCATCGGTCCCGCTGGTCGCTACCTCTTCAACTGCCGTCGCGTTGAGTTGCTTGTCAGGGTCCAGCTTCGTAACATGGACCCAGTTTTTCCAGTTTGCGTGCTTCATACTAATCCGTTGATTTTTTGATATCAATTGTTTTCAGGCCTTTGCAACGGCCCGGTATTCTTTCTGGTACTCGAGGATCTTCTCTTTCGGGATCCCTGTTTTCTTTGAAAGCTCATCGGGACTTGCCTTGTCCAGCCGTTCGCCACTGAAGATCCCGGCACGATAGAGCTTTCCGATTGCCGCCTCACCAATACCCCGGATTGCGATCAGTTCGGCTTTTCCTCTTTCAAGCTGGGCCTTGCTGATCTTTTCAGGGGCTGGCTTATTGAGTGCTTTCGCGACCATTTCCACGTGGCGGTAAACGGTTTCGGGATTGATCCCGGTCATCTCACTGATTGCGGCAGGGTGGTGACTGATGAAATCAAGAGGCGTGATAATACCTGCATGGTGGTATTTCTTCAGGCTCACCGCAGGAATACCAATATCCCGGAGGACACGCTCATTGGTGATCCGTTTTGCTTCAGCCTGGAGGTTTTCTGCCTCTACTTCACCCATGCCTGTACTCCGGAGTAACTGCCGGTCTGCTCCTGCAAGCCCTTCGACATCATCGATCCCTGCAGCATGGAGTTTCTTCACGATTGCCGAATGGCTCCGGCCCCGGCGTGGCGGGAGGTGCTTTCTTACAAATTTCCGGCATTCCGAACGTTTGCGCAGGAGCACTAACACTTCTTCTGCACCGATCACCAGATTTTCCGCGTGTTCCCCGGAGAGCCCTGTTGCCGCCATGACGCCTTCCTGCCCGGATTTAGCGACCTCATAAACCGTATAGATGTGTTTTTTGTGAAGTTTTTCCCTTATAACGTCGGTCATGGTCGGGATCAGGTCAAGAGTCTCCTGGTTTGAAGTAATATGGTGGCAGAGCGGGCACCCGATCTCCCATGGGCGTGCACCTTTTTTTATCAGCGTTACATGGTGGAGACCGTGCTTCGGGCATATTTCATCAGTCCGTACGGCGAAACCCCACATTACCATCGGGAGACCGATATTGAAGGTGCATTCCGGGTAATTGGTACAGCCGATAAACTGTGCCTGGCTCCTTAAATGACGGATACGGATATCTTTCCCGCAGACCGGGCATGGACCGAGCGTCATCTCCTCTGCAGTCTGGTCCATGATCTCATCCCCGATCTCCTGCCCGTGCGCCTCCAGCTGATCAAAGACCCGGTGGAGCATCTCACGTGATTCCCTGACCACGTCATCCCGGTTCCTCTGGCGCTCCTTGATCAGGTCCATATGCTCTTCAAGCATCTGGGTCATATCCGGCTTCGTAATGGTGTCCGCATGGTCCTCGAGGGACCCTATCACTGCCATCCCGACAAGGCTTGGTCGCAGCGGGTTCCCTTCCACGTATTTTCTTGATACGAGCTTCCCGATCACCTCGTGACGCGTGCTCTTCGTACCAAGCCCGAGTTCCTCCATCCGCTGGATCAGCTTTGCCTGGGTATAACGGGGTGGCGGCAGTGTTTCCTTCTCCTCGAGGCGTTTTTCTTTAATCGGTAGCTTTTCCCCCTCGGTAAACCTGGGAAGTACATGGTCTTTTGCCTCGCTGTAGGGGTAGACCTTCCGCCACCCGGGTTCAACAAGGACGCCACCGGTGGCTGTGTAGGGTTCGCCTCCTGCATCAAAATTTACTTTCAGGGTCTTCCACTGTGCATCAAGGGATAAGGTTGCAAGGAAACGGCGGACGACCAGCTCGTAGATCTTCCACCGGTCATCACCAATTGCCTCTCTCGTGGCAACCCCGGACGGATGGATGGGGGGGTGATCGGTTGTTGATTTCTTTCCTGAGGTAGGTACTGGCCGCCGGTGTGCCATGACCCATGCTACATCAGTAGCGAACACCGATTGCTGAAGGGTCTTTAACACCCCGTTCAGGTCGAGGGTCTTCGGGTACACCGTGTTGTCAGTCCTCGGGTATGAAATGAACCCGTTCATGTAGAGGTCTTCTGCAATCCGCATCGAATTGGCTGCTGAAAACCCGATGCGTGCTGCCGCGACGATGAACCCGGTGGTGTCAAAGGGAGTCGGGGCCCGGTCTGTTTTCTGGCTCTCCTTAATTTCAGTTACAAGCAGCGGTTCTTTCGTGCGGGCAATGGCAGTCTCTGCGGCGGTTTTATCAGTAAACCTCGCTGTCGTATGACGGACCTCCACTATCGTGCCGGATTTTTCCGTCGTAAGCGACAACTGCCAGTATTTCTCTGTAATGAATGCCTCTATCTCCTTTTCACGGTCAACAATCATCGCCAGTGTCGGGCTCTGCACACGCCCGACCGACAGGATGTTGGCTCCGCCACGGCGTGCGGCGAGACTGATAAACCTTGTCAGTGATGCACCCCACATCAGGTCAATCACCTGTCGTGCCTCACCAGCTGCGGCAAGGGCGAAATCTATCTCGGTCGTATGGGTAAAGGCGTGGTGGATCTCTTCGGGAGTGATGGCAGAAAACCTTGAACGGTCAACCTTGACTTTCAGGTTCACGGCCCGGATCAGTTCGTAGGCCTCCTTCCCGATGAGTTCCCCCTCGGTATCAAAATCAGTGGCTATGGTGACCAGGTCAGCTTTTTTCGCAAGTTTCTGGATGAGGTGGATGATCTTCTTTTCTGTCGGGACTTTAACCGTGCCGGCATCGATGAGGCTCCGCGGCGTATGTTCTTCTGATCTCCAGTTGCTGTAACCGGGCTCGAAATCCACCTCTACCACGTGGCCCCGCAGACCGGCGACGACGTTGTCACTGAAACTGTAACTCGATATCCCTCCGTCCTTTGCAACGGTGACCTTCTCTTTCCCGGCAAGGATCTTCGCAATCCGCTCTGCTGAAATGTTCTTCTCCGTGATGATCAGGTGCATGTCGTACCTCCCGTTACGGGGTCTTCGGTTATCATTGTTCTCTCCCTTCCAGGGCCTTGCGTAGCAACGCATTAAGTTCTGCAGGGTCAGCCTTGCCCCGGGTCTTCTTCATGACCTGGCCAATCAGGAACATGAACGCTTCCTTCTTCCCGGAGCCGTAATCAGCGACAGCCTGAGGCTGTTCCCTGATCACGTCTGATATAGCCGCAGGGACTATGCCGCTGTCCGTGGCGCCAAGGTCAAGCCGCTTTACAACCTGTGACGGGGTTTCGGCCGGCTGCTCCTGCTGGATGCCGTCGAGGATTGTCCTGAGCACGTCTATGGCATTCTTGTCGGTGATAGTCTTTGATTGTACAAGGGTTACCAGTTCGATGATATGCGACGGTGTAACAGACCCGATGCCCATATCACGGTAGTTAAGTTCGCCAATCAGTGTATCGGCCACCCATGTCGCCGAGAGCACAGGGTCTGCTTTTTCTGCGACCTTTTCGTAAAAGTCTGCAAGCTTAAGGTCCCCGGTCAGCGTACGGGCATGGCTGGGAGAACAGCCGTACTGCCCGATGAACCTGGCCCTTCTCGCATCAGGGAGCTCCGGCAGATCGATCCGTTCAACCCACGAACTTACCCTGAGTGGGCAGAGGTCGGGTTCCGGGAAGTACCGGTAGTCCTGCTCCTCCTCCTTGCTCCTCGAGGCAGTTGTGATCCCCTGGGTCTCGACGAAATGCCGCGTCGCCTGTTCGATGGGCTGACCCTTCCTGATCACGTTCCTCTGCCGCGTGACTTCGAACGTCAGTGCTTTCTCGACCCCCTTATACGAGGAGATATTCTTCACCTCGATCCGGTTTCTCCCCTTGTAACTTTTCTTTTCACGGTCGAACCACCCTTCCGGCTGGATCGAGATATTGGCATCGACCCGAAGGGACCCTTCCTTCTCGGAATCAAAGACAGAGAGGTATTCCAGTGTCGCTCGGAGCTTGTTTAAGAAGCGCCGTGCCTCCTTTGGTGACCGCATGTCCGGCTCGGTAACGATCTCAATTAACGGGATCCCTGCACGGTTGTAATCAACAAGCGAGTAACGGGGCCGGTCGACCCCGCCTTTATGGACGAGCCTACCTGGATCTTCCTCCATGTGTACCCTGGTAATCCTGACCCTTTTCTCACCATCTTCACCTTCAATTACGAGGTAACCACCGACTGCGAGAGGTTTGTCATACTGGGAGATCTGGAATGCCTTATCGAGATCAGGGTAGAAATAATTCTTCCGTGAGAAAACGGACTCCTCTAGCACTTCGCAATTCAGGGCTTTTGCAACACGGAGTGCAAATTCAACTGCTTTTTTGTTTATTTTCGGGAGCGCCCCAGGGAGGCCGAGGCATACCGGGCAGGTATGGGTGTTCGGACCGTCGCTCCGGTAATCATTACTGCATGCGCAGAAGAGTTTTGTTACCGTATCAAGCTGGCAATGGACTTCGAGCCCGATGATGGTCTCATCTGCCTCAGGGAGTGGCGGGCTTCCTGCAGCCTGTGAAATATGCCCCTGTGACTGTTCTGACCGGGATTCGGCCATGGTTCCTGCAGACATGTTCTCCATCTCTCATACCACCGCCTGTTCATACGCATACGCGGTATCGATAACAACCTCATCTTCGAAGGGACGTCCCATGATCTGGAGACCGACCGGCATCCCCTCAACAGTCCCACACGGGACTGATATTGCAGGGACTCCGGCGAGGTTTGCAGGCACCGTGAGGATATCCGAGAGGTACATGGAGAGCGGGTCTGCCTTCTCGCCCAGCCGGAACGCGATGGTTGGCATTGTCGGTCCCGCAAGCACATCTACTTCCTTATAGAGACGCAGGAAATCGTTTTTTACCTGCTGGCGTGCAGCCTGGGCTTTTGCATAGTATTTCCCGTAATATCCGGAAGACAGGGCAAATGTTCCGAGCATAATCCTCCGCCGGACTTCTTTCCCGAAACTCTTTCCCCTTCTTTCCTGGAATGCCTCGTGCCATGATTTCTTTGTATCGACCGGCGGACCATACCTGACACCATCAAAACGGGCAAGGTTTGAGCTAGCCTCGCTCGTACAGGTCACGTAGTAGGCAGCGAGGGCATATGTCATGCCTGGCATCCGGCAGGTGACAATTTCAGCCCCTTTCTTTTCAAGCACCTCGATCGCCTCCCATGCTTTTGCTGCAACTGCAGGGTCAACACCGGCACCGAAAAATTCCTCGGGGACACCAATTCTCCGCCCCTGGATGTTTTTATCAGGCGTATGGCAGTACGGCTGATCTATGCTGGTGGAGTCCTTTGGGTCGTACCCGGCAATTACCTGCATGAGTCGTGAAGTCTCACCTACCGTTCTCGCCATAGGGCCGATCTGCTCGAGGGAGTTTGCATAGGCAATCAGGCCGTACCTTGATACCCGGCCATAGGTCGGTTTCAGGCCGACAATCCCACAAAATGCAGCCGGGCAGCGGATCGAACCACCGGTGTCGCTTCCGAGTGCCATCCTGACCATGCCGGCAGCTACCGCAGCGGCACTGCCTCCTGACGAACCCCCGGGCACCCTGCCCTTATCGAGCGGATTTAAGGTAGGCCCAAACCCGGAATTCTCGGTGGTGGTACCCATGCCGAATTCGTCCATGTTTGTTTTGCCCACAATTGCCGCACCTTCTGCAAGGAGGAGCGATACCACATGGGCATCATAGGGGGGTACATATCCCTCGAGGATGCGTGAGCCGGCAGTGGTCCGTATGCCTTTTGTCGAGATATTATCTTTTATGGCAATGGCATGCCCTTCTAGACTTCCGGTACCATATTCAGGCTCCGGGCAGGTAGTGAGAAAGGCGTTGACCCGGTCATCGGGTGAGAATGAAAGCCGCGAACGTGCCAACCTACATCACCCTCGGAGCCTTGAAAAACCCGTCTTCAGTCTCACCCGCATTTTTCAGGGCGTCTTCCTGTGAAAGCGACGGGCAGACCACGTCCTCCCTCAGCACGTTATAGCGGTCCTGTTCGTACACGCAGTCCCCCTCAACCGTATCGAGGATATCAAAATAATCGAGAATCCTGTTAAACTGGACTGTAAACTCGTCCAGCTCTTCTTTTATTATGCCGATATCGGCGAGCCCGGCAATATGTTCAACGTCCCTCTCAGATACCATGGTCACGCACACCAAACTGGTTTATGTACCCTTGTAC
>JBAXJR010000025.1:0-36512 GCA_037137755.1 Methanomicrobiales archaeon
ATCATGTCGGCCTTTCACGCCGACGACTGGGGTTCGAATCCCCATAGCAGCATACTGATTTTTTTATATTGCCGTGATCATACAGAATGTTCATCATTCAACCGGAATATGTGAATAACAGATAGTAAATGAACGTGGTATTTCCGGAGAAGATCCCATGAAGTATTCAGCTATGCTAGAATTATTACGGCAAAATCAGCCTCTGGTCCATCACATTACCAATTACGTAACCGTGAATGACTGCGCAAACATTACCCTCTGCATTGGTGCATCACCGGTTATGTCTCATGCCCTGGAAGAAGTAGAAGAGATGGTAAGCCACGCAGGGGCCCTTGTGCTGAATATCGGGACACTGGATCCAGACCAGGCAAAGTCAATGCTCCTTGCAGGCCATGCTGCAAATAAGCTTGATATACCGGTCATAGTTGACCCTGTAGGAACAGGGGCCACCCGTTACCGGACGCATTTCATGTCACACCTGATTGATGAATTACAGATATCGATTATTAAAGGGAACGCAGGAGAGATTGGCATGCTTGCTGGTGCCGATGCACACGTTAAGGGCGTTGATTCTGGGGACGTGAAAGGTGACCTCTGTAATATTGCACAAATTTTTGCCTTAAAAACAGGAATTACCACGGTAATCAGTGGCCCCACAGACATCGTGAGTGACGGCAGTCAGGTCATCACCGTTGAAAACGGGCATCCCATGATGGGCAGGATATCAGGAACGGGTTGCATGCTAACCTCAATTATCGCTTCATTCGCGGCAATTGAACGGGACATGGCAGAAACTTCTGCAGCATCACTTGCGGCATTCGGAATTGCAGGTGAACGGGCGGCATCCAATACTTCCGGCCCGGGATCTTTTAAAACAGCATTATTTGATCAACTGTCGTTACTCACCCCAGATGAACTTGCGCGCAATGCAAAATTCAGGAAGCAATGATATGCCCTACGACCTGTATGTAATTACTGATGAAAAACTCCGAAAAGGCCTGACACACCAGCAGATTGCACAGGAAGCAGTTAACGGAGGTGCAGACGTTATCCAGCTCCGCGATAAGGGAATGTCAGGACGCGGATTATTCATTACCGCATGTGAAATCAGGGATATTACCCGGATTGCCGGCGCTTTATTTATAGTAAATGATCGGATTGATATTGCCATCGCATCAGGTGCAGACGGAGTTCACCTGGGACAGGATGACCTGCCATTATTCGTGGCAAGACAACTCGCTCCCGGGGATTTTATAATTGGTATATCAGTTGGATCGGTTACCGAGGCGGTGAATGCTGAAGCAGGTGGGGCTGATTATGTCGCCGTCAGCCCGGTTTTTGGAACCGGTACAAAGCCGGATGCAGGACCGGGACATGGGATGGCCGTGGTCAGGGCAATCAGGAAAAACGTTTCAATCCCGGTAATAGGCATAGGTGGCATTACGAAAGAAAATGTCAGGGAGGTATTATTGTCAGGTGCTGACGGTATTGCAGTGGTATCTGCCATTATAAGTTCGGAGGATATCACGAAAGCCTCGCAGGAATTAAAATCACTTATCAGGCACTCCAAACAAATCCGAATGTAATGCTGGTTTGATTGCATCTATAGTTACAGGACCGGTATTCTCCCGGATCATTTGATTCCAGCACTCCATGTAAAAGGAATAGGGTGTTAGGATCAGGCAAAGGTTCTATAAGGTGGCGCTTTATCCATTTCATTCACTTCGAAAACATTATTCTTTTCTCAAAATGAGTAACCTCCGGAAAAATCCATTTTTTTAAAAAAAAATAACTTTTTTAACCTGGCCGGATGTGACCTGATTATCTTATCGTAAATCAGAAAAACAAACTCTCAATCCCGGTTAAATGGACACCGGTAATGTTGGGATATGAAAAAACTAAATGGGAATGATTTTCCAGAACTGGTCAATAAAGAAACCTGTCGTATCGGCAAGTGCAACTATCAGGGGTCCCATGCCCTGTATCATCTGATCAACCAGCTGGAAAACAGCCCCTTTACGTTCAGTTATCATACTCTGGTCTGCCGAAATCATCATGGCGAGTGCAACGAGGACAAACATCGCAAGTAAGAGGATGATCATCAGGATTGCTATATAGAATACCTCTCCGGACCTTACCCGCATCAGATTATTTTACCACACTATGAAAACTTAAATACTCTGATTCTGTTCCTGCCAGATGTATGAAAATATGAAACAGGTTTCAATTTATCCGGTAATTTCATTCCCATTTATGCTATATTCATACCCGGAATTAAAAGTAATACCCAGGTCATTCTATATAGTGCAATACATATCCGACCCTTTCCCGGACAGTACTATGAAATATCAGTAGCTTTTCCCCGGGTTTCCATGATTAAAAAGACCAGAAGAATAGCTGAAACCCCTAGCACCGTTAAGGTAATAAAAAAACTTATCCAAAGCATAATTCCCTGCTGGTAAATAAATCCCGCCCAAAGCAACGCTACAAGTGATATCAGGGAATAGAAGACCCACCCCCTACTATCCATCACTTCCATAAGTGACTGTGTTACTAACCAGTGTTACTTATAGGTTTCCCCTTGAAAAAAACGGCTGTCATTTGTTAGCACTGCACCAAACAGAAGGTCTGGTGTGCCCGGGAGAAGAACTTTTACTCACTAAAACCATAAGATCTTAAACTATTATGGTATAATATCTGAAATCATTATGATTGAGAAGGTTAAGGTCCCCCGGAAGGTCTATGATGAGCTCGCCCCCCTCAACAGGGAAGTTCATTATACGTTGGATTTCCAGAAAATCATAAAAATGGCAGAAGGAAGGGGTTACCTGAAAGCTGCGGCATGGTTACAAAATCACGAAGAGGAATATAAACGTGGGTTCACGCATGGTTTTGAACCGGTCGATTAAAAAAACCATTGTAAGCTGGATGGTCCTTTCGACATATTTTTCTGCCAGATTACCCCGGTGTGATTCAAAAGAATAATGCTTTTTCATCTGACCCCCTACAATAGTGATTATGAAAATTTCGAACCCGTTAGTTTTTTTATGTATCCTGGTGCTTGCAGGATTACTGCTTATTATTCCGGTGTCTGCAGCAGGTCTGACCACTGATATGAGCAAGCCAACACTCACGGCGTCTGTTTCTCCATCGGCACCAAAAGTTGGAGATACGGTCGTTATCAGTGGAACGGCAACTGGTGGAAACCTAACACCCGGGGTCAGTTTGTGGATTTTCGCAGGTAATTATGTTAATATTTCTAATGTACCGGTCAATGCCAGCGGATTCTACACCACGAGTGTGAATACGGCTGGATTACCACCTGCCTATTACTATATTTTTGTCCAGCACCCTGGTTCGGATAACAAGTTCAATATTAATGTTAAGGGATATTCAGGAGAAGTTATGAACACAAACACCGGAACAGTAATCTTCAATTTCACGGGTACCGGGAGTGTAAATGACAATGCCGCGGCAATAGCCCTCTCAAATGCATTTAATGCAATTGGTGTGGATGATATATTTTCAAAAACCGGGGTCGAACTCCTTCCCGGTGTTGCCAGCATAAATGCCACGATGACAAGACCGGCTACCACCGTAGTTGCTAACACAAATCCTACTAATCCTGTGACTACGGGGGTCGCAACAACCTCTGCAATACCTTCTGCTACCAAAGCTCCACTTTCAATAATTTCGTCCGTTCTTGGAATAGGGCTTGTAGGAATTGGGATGGCTTTCCTGCGGAGAGATTAACACCCAGTTGCATCTTTTTTTGTATCGTGTGCTGATACAGCAAATCGTTTCACTCCATCCATTAGGGATGAAAATCTCGTGGATGATAATTAAAACGGTTTGTGAACCTGGTCTTAATGGATATTTTGGCTGGTTCAGGTATACAAACCCGACGAAAACGCCCAGAAATTATACAATTTCTGTTCATCAATACCCGGACTTTTAAAGAGTGTTGTAATGGTGGAACACTTGCCAGAGAACAGGTAACCACGGGATTGTTTTTGAACAAAAACAGAGAGGGTTTACCATTGGAATGGGTTTGAGGGAGTATATGCCTTTCCGTTGATGAGAAAACCCGGTGCACTGCTGGAAAACGTAGGCCGGGAAAACGGTATTGCATTCCCGCGATATAACACCGGACTTGTGGTAATACTACCTGAAAAGGAGGGCAGGGAATACTGGAAGGAACTTGATGGGAGAATAACAACGAAACCCGGATGGCATGTGGAGGCCGAAACCGGTAAAGCCATGAATACCAGTACAATGAGAATTGCAACAGGTATCGCACCTGCTCTACAACTCAGTAATTTCAATGCATTTATTTTCATTAACTTCCACCTTGATTATATTTCATACGTTTATGGTGAATAGTAAATAACCTTGAATCCTGCGAAAAATAGGTCTCCGGGCCTTCCCAGTGCAGGTAATTTTCACAGGTCAGTATTCCTGTAATTGTCCCTGAAATTTCATTTGTTATTTATAATGGCCCTGAATTTTGAAACAGTGGATTTATCCCGAAAAGGCTAAAAATTATAAAACAGACGGCAATAATTTTTTATTAGCGCCCCGGCCGGGTCTACCTGTGAAGAGTTGAAATCTCTTCCAATTTGTTTTTCTTTTGTCATAATGGCCTATCTCCTTTGAGGATTATCTAGATTTTATCCCCCCGCGGATTTATAATTAACGATAGAAATAGCAGTATTTTGCTATTGTGTCCGTAAGAATTTCTAGCAAATAATGGAGTGTGATAGAATTTTGAATCATGAGGATCAATCTCCTAAAAGATGCGTTCTTTTCAAGATCGATACGGGAAGTAGAAGACCGATTATGTAATTAATTGCGGTCTTAATCAAGATTATTTTCCAGAAATCTCCCCATCAGCAAGCTTTATGTATACTAACACTTTGGAGTTTGCTGTATGTCTAAGACCATACAGGAGCCCGTCGATATGACGGACTCATATGAAATCCTCCTGACCTGTAAAAGGTCAGGAGAAGGCAGGTACACATGCCAAAGGATCTTTAAGATCCCGGCTGATGTATCAGTTCACCCCTTCAATAAGGATGAAGTGAGAGTCTCTGCCCATGAACCGCCCAAAGACATCGATTCCGACATGGATCTGGAGAATCTTGCCATTCTCGATGATGATCTTGAATCCAAGGACGCACCGATCGATTATCCAGAATCTGGCGAGGGAGATACCGATCAAGAGGATCGATGTTTAGAGAAACACTGTGGGACTATTAAATCCCATAGGAAGTAGGAGTAATCCCCTTCCTACTTCACCTTCAAATACGTGTTTATTGCGGATGCAAAACAAGGACTTCCTTTTTAAAAATTTCCTTTTATAGAGGAAAGAGGGGTTGGAGATAATAGCAAATGATTATTGACACAATGAATCAGTGTCCTACTGCGGATTAAAGTAATCAATAGAAGGTTTAGATGGAACAAGATATATGGATAAAATCGTTGTAAAAGCGAGGGGAAGTTACCGAAGGAAAAAAAGGGCCAATCTGGCCTCAAATAACGAACGGAGGCAAAAACAGTAGGGTGGGGAGGGGTAATATTACCCTATTAGCTGGGTTTTTAATAATTTGGGGAGATTTTGGATTTTTTGTGTATTGGGCAGGATCAAGCCGAGCAATGCAAAAAAGTTCGCAATGCTTGCCCAGAAATTATAATTTATTTACGAAGTGTCCACTTTTCCAGGAGATATCTACTGGAAACAAATCCGATAATTTATTGCGTATTCAGGTAACCAATCGTATAAATATTGCTTCATTGGAGTTGGTACCAAATGAGACGGAATTAAAAAAATCGGGGAAAAGAAAAAACAAACATGATTGGACCGAATCAAGAAGAAATAAGGATAAGCCATATCAGAACTGATGAACACCCATGGATTTCTTTAATTCGGCATACAAAGGCACACCCCCCTGGGATATTGGCCGGCCCCAGAAAGAAGTCATAGATCTGGTCAGGAGAGGAGAAATAACAGGCTCTGTCCTGGACATAGGATGCGGAACCGGGGAGCATGCCCTCTTCTTTGCTGCCGAGGGTCATGAAGTATGGGGGATCGACTCTGCCCCCCGGGCGATTGAAAAGGCTAAGGAGAAATCTGCCGAACGGGGGCTCCAGGTGCAATTTCGAGTCCTTAATGCACTGGATCTTCCTAAACTCGGCAGGACATTTGATACCGCAACCGATTCAGGACTCTTCCATACATTGTCCGATAAAGACCGTCCGGTCTTCGTGGAAAACCTCGCAGCAGTCCTTTCCACGGGCGGGAAATACTTCATGCTCTGTTTCAGCGATCTGGAGCCCGCCGGATATGGTCCGAGAAGAGTAACAAAGGAGGAGATCCGGGATAGTTTTGGGAATGGCTGGTCCGTCAATTACATCAGACCGGCAGTCTTCGAAAGCCGGACCCGGACCGAAGGGCCCCGTGCCTGGCTCTCGTCAATATCAAAAAAATGAACAAAAATCATCAGGACCGCTTCAAATACGGCTGCAAATAATAGGAGATTGCGTTATTCCTGCAGATAAACGAGATCACCCTGCAGGAAAATTGTAATTTTTTTTAACCTGAATTGTCCTTTTTAGTAGCAAGATCATCACTTTATATCGGGAAAATATACAACCTGTTGGTAACTGATCTTAGTCTGTCAGATACCATCCTAAACAAACACAAGAGTTCAGTTGGGGGGGCCAGTCACCCCAAAGGCCCCCTTTATCAAAGAAAAGAAGCTTTTTTCGGATTATTTTCACCCCGCCGCACACACTTCAGCCACCTTCACCGCTGCATACCACAACGTAATCCCTTTTATCCGGCCATTGCCGACATCAAATTCAGTCCGATTTCTATCAAAGGAATAACTCAATAAAAAAAGATACATTTATCGATCAGGATACCCTAAAACCAACTTATATCAAATATTCAGGGAAATCCTCCAATCCTGGGAAACTGCTTCGAACACGATAAACAAGTTCATTAAAGTCCCGTTCAGCATGAAGAAAGTCTGTGCATTCTGTGGCGTTATTATCAATCCCGGTTCCTCTCCGACAGCCCCGGTCAGCCATGGGGTATGTAAATCCTGTTACTCGGGAATTATGAGGCAGTTCGGGTTCAATGTTGAGAAATACCTTAATATGCTCGACGCACCGGTATTTCTCGTCGACTCTGATGTGAATGTCCTTGCTGCAAATTCTCTTGCAATAGCGGCAGTCGGCAAACCCGCTGCGCAGGTTCATGGTAACATCTGTGGGGATGTCATTGAATGTGTTAATACGTTTCTTCCGGAAGGATGCGGAAAGACTCCGTTCTGCCCGGATTGTACGATACGGTCCTCGGTGAACGAGACCTTCAAAACAGGGAAACCGATTACGGGCCGTCCTGCCGAGGTAACTCAGAAGGTAGGGGATAGGGGGAAAAATACACACCTTCTCGTAACAACGCGTAAATCTGGTGATGTAGTCCTTTTACGGCTGGAATTTGATAAATAATTATTTTGCACGTTGTTTATTACCCCGTAAGTCAACTGAAGAAAAGTAAAAGCACAATCCGTCCCAGGGTTCGATTACGGCAGATGAAAAATCACCGATCATCCGATATTTAACCCGACATAACAAATAAAAAAAGTTATATCCCCAATAACGAATTCTGATAGTATTGTCGGGAAATCTGTCTGGATATCCCAAGAAGACGTGTTAATGGGAGATAATTTGTATGGTTTTTGATGTCCGGACCCTGCTTCTCATCAATTTCATTGTAAATGTCCTGAGTGCCGGGACCATGGCGGTCATCTGGTACCAGTACCGCAACCGTTTTTCCGGGTTGTCATTCATTCTGGCGGATTTAATCATGAGTGCTATCGGTGTAGGTCTCCTGGTAATTCGTCAGAATGTACCAGAGGCTATTGCCATTATTCTCGGGAACGGCCTGATGCTTGTTGGGTTGTTTCTTCTTTTTGTCGGTCTTGAGGAGTTTGTCAATCAGAAAGGTCCCCAAATCCAGAATTATTTTCTGTTGCTGTTCTATTTCGTATCAGTAACGTACTTTACCGTCATCCAGAATAACCTCTGGTACCGCGAGCTGATTCTCGCGGGGATGATCGTCCTTCTTGACCTTCAGATCTGCTGGCTTCTCTTCCAGAGGACTACCCCTGTCCTCCGTCCGGCAACCCGTATCCTCGGGCTGGTCATGGGATGCCATCTTGTCTTCAGTTTCATCATATTAGCGCTGGAAATCATATTTCCGTTTGATACCAACAATTTTTTCAGCGTGGGATTTGTCGGAGAGATCATCGTCACCACGTACCTGCTGCTGAATATCTGGATTATTATTGCCCTGGTGATGATGGTCACCCGCCGCCTGCTTGGCGAAGTTATGGCCCAGGAAGAGAAATTTACCAAGGCGTTCCATTCAGCACCCTATGCCCTGATTCTTACGAAGATGTCTGATGGGATCATCTTTGAAGCGAACGAGGGCTTCACGAAAATTACCGGGTATACCCTCGGAGAAGTTATCGGGAAATCAACACGTGATCTTTCCTTCTGGGCACGCGATGAGGACCGGAACGCAATAATCAACAGGGTATCGGGGGAAACGGCGGAGGGAGTTGAAATTCAGTTTCGTCAGAAGTCAGGAGAGCTTAAGACCGGGCTCCTTTCTGCCGAGACGATTATGATTCATGAGGAAGCTTGCATCCTCGCAAGTATCAGTGATATCACCGAACGCAAAGCTTCAGAAGCTGCAATCCGTCAGGCAAACAAGAAATTAAACCTCCTCTCAAGCATTACCCGTCACGATATCAACAACCAGCTTACCGTGCTGATGGGTTTCCTTTCAATCCTTGAGACAAAGCAGACTGATCCCGGCAACAAAGATTACTTCGAAAAGGCTGAAACAGCTGCTGAACAGATTTCGACGATGATCAGTTTTACCAAACAGTATGAAGAAATAGGTATCAACGCCCCTGCCTGGCATAACTGTCATGTACTCATAGATAATGCAGCTAAAGAAGTCCCGCTTGGAAATGTAAGGGTTGAAAATAATATTCCTGCCGGAACAGAAATATTCGCCGATCCGCTTATCGTAAAGGTCTGTTACAACCTGATAGACAATGCATTGAGACATGGGGGAGAAATCACAACGATCAGGTTCTCCGTTGAGGCATGCCACAGCGGTCATATACTCATCTGTTCAGATGATGGTGCAGGTGTCAGCCTGAAGGAGAAGGAGAAGATTTTCGAACGGGGATTTGGGAAGAATACCGGTATGGGGTTGTTCCTTGCCCGCGAGATCCTCTCCATCACCGGCATCACCATCCGTGAAACAGGTGAGCCAGGCAAAGGGGCACGGTTTGAGATAACGGTTCCGAAAGAGATGTACCGGTAATTTCCCCAGGCCACCGTGATTTTGTTTTCGTATTTAATTAAGAATAATAAGGAAAAGGTAATATCCCCAGGTTACCCAACCGCACACGCCTCCGCCACCTTTACCGCTGCGTACCGCAATGCAATCCCTTTCGTCCTGCCGTTGCCGGCCATCTGGCAGAACTCGATAAGCCGCATATCATCGAATTTCCGGAGCTTCTCAAACAGCCCGGAGATACTGATCTTCATCGAGAGGTTCACGTAATTAAAAACCACCATCATCGTGTCGATTTTCCCTATCTCAAGGGAAAGGGCTGCGATATGGCCGAGCAACTCACGCTCTTCAGTGCTCAGGGCCCTGATGGCGGCCATCATATGCACGTACCGGGAGACCTTAAACGATGCTTTAATATCTTCCTCGGTGACCGAACTCCGTCCATCCCGTTCGGCAGCCATCACGCTTCTCTTTACAAGGTCAAGCCCTACCCGCATATCTCCGCTCCGCATGGTGTGGTCGATCAGAAACGTGAACATCTCGTCAGTGAGGACACCCGGGAAGAGCCCGGCCTTGATCCGGTCGTTGAGGATCTCCCTGATCTCCATCTCTGTATAAGGTGGAAAATACACTTGATCTGGCTGGAGGACTGAGAGAACCGCGGCGTCAAGGGCCCGCTCCAGGTCCACATCCATCGTTGACATCGGCAGAAGGACCCCGACCCTCGCCTTCGGATGTGCCACGTAAAGTCGGAGCAGAATAAAGAGAATATCGTTGAGGTGATTTCCCGGCAGGAGATAGTTGGCATCGTCAAAACAGACGAGAAGGACGGCCTCTTTCTCGTTCAGAGTCTTACCGATATCCTCGACAACCCGCTGTACTGATGCACCTTTCGCCGGCGGCTGGTGTTTGTGGAGTGCACAGTAAATTTTAGAAAAAACTGCATACTTCGACCGGTCTGTCTGGCAATTGACATACACCGGGATGAGCCGCTGGGTAGTCTCGGTAATCTCGGAAAAGATCCTCATGACCGCTGTTGTCTTCCCTGTCCCCGGGAGGCCCCGGAGTACCTGGTTCAAGGGGCGGTTGCCAATAAGTCCCGGCTGGATAGCGTAGGCGATATCTTTGATCTGTGCCTCACGGAAATTGAATATCTCGGGGACGAAATCGATTTCGAAGGCGTCCCGGTTACGGAAAAGGGTCTCTTCCAGGTTGAGGTAGTGTTTCATAGGACACGATCATATCACCGGTCGCTATTTAGAGTTGGAGCGGACGTGGTTTGAAAGTGAATTCGATATAAGAAGCTTGTTACTCAGTGCTTTTGCCGTGCAATCGTTGTAAAATATTTATTTTTCCCCCATGGCCCCCGATACCGTCACGCTCTTTAATTTCATCGGTAAATACGAACGTAATGATGGAGAGTATCACGGTCCCGCTCTGGGCGGCCCTCCAGGTGGCCAGGTGGAGAAAACGGGCAATTCCGAGGTGGAAACGGTGGCGTTTACAGAATCCCGAAAAGGATAAAGAGCAAAGGAAGGCCTATTATTGGCGGAATCGGGATAAAATCGCTGTAAATAGCAGGATTCGTTACCAGAGGAGAAAGGAGGCTAATCCGGGCGATTTAGACGAATAATAAGAAGGTTTATGATGTAGGTGGGTAAGGTTGGTTCAATGAATATCAGGGTTTAAGATAAAAAGGGGCTAAAATGGGCGTTTTTATACGAATACTGTCTAACTACCATATTTCCATTATCTTACCCCTTTTATCCACCGGAGGGGAGAAAATATACCTGAAAAATTTAAAATCAGCACCTAGGAAAATATAGGTGCCTATATATAGCCTATAGGGGAATAAAGTTTTAGAACAATCAGAATGGATGGGCTGAATCAGATATGGATATCAGAAAGGTGCAGGTAACCGGGGGTTCTTCATACATTATCACGCTCCCAAAGGAATGGATCGAGAAATTACACGTTCAGAAGAATGATCCTCTTGGTCTGATTTCACAGCCGGACGGGACACTACTTGTCACTAAAAATATCAGCGATGCACAGGTGCAATCAGTCAAGGAATTTGACGTCACCTCGATCAATGATCCGGCTTATCTTTTCAGGCTCCTGATCGGGGCATATATTGCCGGGTTCACCACGATAAGGATTAAAGCAAAGCACCGGTTCTCACCGTTCGTCCGGCAGGTCGTCCGTGATTTCGCCCAGATGACCATCGGTCCCGAAGTCATTGAAGAGACGGATTCCACGATGGTGTTAAAGGACCTCTTAAACCCGATGGAGATGCCGTTTGACAATACGCTCAAGCGGATGTTTGTGGTTGTAAAAAACATGCAGCTCGATGCCGTTGTGGCTATCGAGACAAACAACCCCACTCTTGCCGATGACGTCATTGCACGGGACAACGATGTCGACAGGCTCCACTGGCTGATTGCCCGCCAGATGAACGTGATCCTGAAAAACGTCAATTTGTCGAGGAAGATGAACCTCTCCACATCACTCGTGGTGAATACCTACCTGATCAGCAGGATTGTCGAACGGATCGGGGACCACGCGGTCAGGATGGCCGAAAATATGAAAAGGATCACCGATGAGGATATCGGAAAGAATACAAAGAAGGCAATACGTACTGCAAATACCATTGCTCTTGCAATTTTCGATAAAAGTATCGTCTCGTTTTTCCAGTCCGATATTGTAGCTTCGCACCAGAATATCGAGTCAATCACGGAACTTGAGGCAGCGTGTGAACAAATCAACGCCCTTTCTATGGAGATGGGCACCCCGCTCGCAATATCACTTCACTACATAGCAGAGAGCATTCGGAGGTCCGGGGAGTACGCCGGTGACATATCGGAGACGGTTATCAATTACCTTGTGGAAGAACAGGGTATATAATCCCCATTTCCTTTTTTTGCGTAGTGCTAACATCGTGCGCGTGAGCCCTTCATAACCTCATAATCGCTTTTTTCGTGGATAACTGCGGAAAATCCTTCATTACCAAGTCATCTGATTAAAAATAATTCGGGAAAAAACATATACCGGAAATTTGTATCAATCTATAAAATATATAGTTAATATATAGTAATGTAGGTAAATACATAACTTATCCGGGTGATCTCATTATAGCAGTGCGGGATCACCGAGTGACAGACTATGAAACATACGGACGAAGGGCCGGCCGGGATATTGGAATTTGGTACCCGGCAGGAGTTCTGGTTTTCTGAAAGCAAGAAATCTGTCCAGACCGGGGATTATACTGGTTCAGTTCAGAAAATTGACAAGGCAATTGCTGCATCTCCCAAAAAGCCCGAACCATGGCTGCTCAAAGGATATGTTACCTACCACCTCGGCCGTTTTGATGAGGCAGTCCAGTTGTTCGACCACGTCCTGAAACTTGATCCAGGGTTCACGAAGGCGCTGTTGTTACGAGGGCTTGCATATATCGCGTTACACCGGTATGAAGAAGCAGTCGGGTCGTGCGACCGGGCACTTATCGGGAACCCTGAAAATTCAGAGGGGTGGTATATCCGCGGCCTTGCTTTGAGCAGGCTGGGACTCTACGAAGCCTCAATCCAATGTTACAACCGTGCAATTCTTTTAGCGCCCGGATATTCTGACGCATTATACGGGAAAAAACAGGCCGAGAAAAATTATCTGCGGCAGAGAGAGACGTTGGATGAAATATACCGCGACCTGGAACAAGACCCGCGGAATGTCAAGATCTTAAACCGGATGGGGAAAATACTTGCCACGGTAGGCAGGTTCGAGGAATCACTTGCGATCTATTCCAGGGCTAGGGAAATCGATCCTGGAAACAGGGATGCTATTCGTGGTTATGATAGTACAGAAAAAAATTCCCAACGATGGGCGGGTCTGCTTATAGAAAATAACAGGGAGGAAAAATATACACCTGATACAACACTTGCCGCAGGTGAGGATCGTCCCGTTGAAGCCAGGTCAGATGTCCCACATAATGAAGTATCATGGAACACTGCAGGTATAACTCATAAGGAACCATGTGCGGCTGCCAGTCCTGCGGTCGAAAACGATGCTGGTGAAACACAATGCCAGATCCAGGCTAGTTTACCAGGTGAGGATATCCAACTATCTTCTGAATTCTCTATTGAATCTGCATTGGAACTTTCAGGGGACGGGGAATTCCTGGCCGCCATCGAAATGCTGAAACAAATTGTTATTTCCCGCCCGGATGACCGGGAACCCGTTATCGCCCTTGCAACAGCGTACGAAACTGCCGGGATGTATTCCGATGCATTATCTGCCTGTGACCGGGCATTACAGATTGATCCGCAAAATGCTGTATTATGGGGGAAAAGAGGGAAAATGCTCATGAAGACTGGCAGGTTTGAATCCGCCGATGCTGCGTACAGCATGTCTCTTGGCATCAATTCCGAAGATGCAGGTATTCTCGCTGAACGCGGAGATCTGTTCAGAAAACTCGGGCAATATCCGGAGGCAGAGCAGTCCTATATCAGATCGCTTGAACTTAAGCCTGACGTTTCCCGGGTTTGGTATCACCGTGGGAAAACCCTTGCCATGCTGAAACGTTACCAGGAGGCAATCGAGGCCTGCGAAATTGCAATTTCCCTTGATTATAATTACATTGAGGCCATGACGTACAAAGGATTTCTCCTCTCAAAAATCCAGAGATACCATGATGCGCTGGATGTGTTTGACACCGTGCTGCGTATAGATCCCCAATGCAGGGATGCGCAGCGGATCCGCCAGTCCCTTAAAGGGAAGGTGTAAATTGATCAAATCGATTCTTTCAGAGCTCCTTGAAATCCAGGGAGTCAATATCGCTGCAGTTGTCAGCAGGGATGGTTTTGTTATCGAAAGCACGGCCCTTGGCAAGGTCGATATCGATGCACTTGGGGCAATGACCTCCACCGGGATACGATATTACGAAATCCTTGGCTACGAGCTCAAAAAAGGAGGGGTCAGGCAGGTGGTGCTCGACCTCAACAAAGGCACGATTATCCTGATCCCTATCTCAAACGAAGTATTTATGGCGATCATCACCGATCCAAAGGCAAATACCGGTTTCATCACCCATGAATCGGGAAAAACAAGGGGACGCCTGATGGCTGCAATGTGAACCATGAGACCATTCATCACATTTTTTGGGTTAGTTCTGGTCGTCCCGGGATGGACCCTTCTATCGATAGATCCTTCCGATATCATCAATCCACATTTTTCCACCCCTTCCGGATCATTGTTATGGGAATTAATGGGTACTCCACATGATATAGGGCAAATTCATCTCTATGGCCTTGCGGTCATCATGCTTGGCATAATCATCGCGTTGTACGGTCTGTTAACAACACCCGGTGAAGAAGACAACAGTTCATCGTTAGTAATGTAGAGGCGCAGAAGTAATTTTCATACATCCCGTTGTATCAAACGAGGGCCTTTGCATGTTTGTGAGGAATTCCCGGGGACCGTCAAACCGGTCCATATTCATAAAACACCCTCCGAGTTCAGGAGGTGAATGTGCGTCGGAACCTACAGAGATGGGTTTTTTATGAATTATTGCATATTCACTGGCCATCTGGTTCTCCCCGGCTTTCATCCTCTTCCCGTTATACCCTTCGATGATATCGACACGTTCAATGATCGAATCGAGGACGGCCAGACCCATCGCCGTACAACGCATCGAGGAGAAGGGATGGGGAACTATCGAGAGGGCTCCCTGACCGCGGATCCTGTCAAGAGTCTCGGCCGCTGTAAGGGACGGGGAAATTTCCTCAGTAAGGAACAGGCCGATGATCTCTCCTTCGGAGGTCAGGATCTCTTCAGCAAGGATCAGGGGGATATCCCGGTCAGTTTTCCTGATCTTCCTGAACACCTCCACAGAGCCGTCGATAGTATCGTGATCGCACACGATGGATAGGATTCCCCTGTTTTCCCACAACCTGACAATATCCATGATATCGTTTGTGGAGTCACTGGAATGGTTGGAATGCACGTGCATGTCACATTTCAGAAGGCCGTTATCCACTAAAAGTTCCTCCGGTACATTACAATATCATCATGGCTGCAACACGAGATACTGCTACAATTTACTCTGTCAATGGGGATCATTCGTAGTCGCAACCTCACCGGTCTTCCTGTGAAGATTGTATTTTTTCAGCAAACACCGCAAGAATTGGATCGCATTGCTTTGCATCCACATCTTTTTCGACTGTGACTGCAGAAGCAACAAATTCCATTTCTTTATCTTCCAGTATCTTTTTCACCTTCTCTATGACACCGTCCGCCCCGGATCCGCCCATTTCCACGAGTACCGAGAACTTTTTTCCTTCACAGTTTTTAAGTTCTGACAGGTATTGCCTGGTATATGGAGGGAGATTATGCGACCAGACCGGGGTTGCAATTACAAGGTGATCGATGGTTTTCATATCAACATTGGCAGGCTTTATTGTACTTTTCAACCCAAATAACGCCGTTATTCCCCCTACTAACGGTCTCGTGCCACTCAGCGGTACAATCTCAAAAAAGGAGGCATCCAGTTTTTTTGCCAGGTCGTGTGCAACAGTCCAGGTATGCCCTTTCCACGAATAACATGCGATTACAATTTTCATGTAAATTCCTCAGTTTTCTTGTTCCTCTGCCAGGATAGCATCTTTCCCGAAGTCCCAGGGTAAGGCCATCTTTCTCGAAGGACTGAATTCCGCCCATGGAATGGCCTGTACTCCCGCCCCTTCGGGCTGATCCGCAGAAGTGTGGAAAATCTCTCCAAGGGAGATATGAATTTTCACTGGTTTTAAGCGGTGTTCCGAATGTGCCCATCCGGGAACTCTTGCAGGTTTCGCCCGCGTACATGTTGAACAGATATTCTGGTGACATTTTTCACACAGTGTGACCAGGTTATCCAGTTCATTTCCCCCGCCCGTCCCCCTGGGCCAGAAATGGTGAACCGTGAGGAGGTCTGTTGAAGAACACATGCGACAGAAACCGTCCCGGCGAATCGCAGCACGGCGTGCTTCTGACCATTTGAGGGGTTTTTCCTTCTGGATATTCACAGGAAACATGGCTGATTTAACATTAACAACCGGGTTGTTGGGCAATGTTTCAAATGGGCTCATTCAATTGAAGATTGAAAACAATTGTAAATATATCTTTTCATTATAGAATATATATTGATATATACAATACGCGGTCACCGGCTCAGACTAATCATCATTGCACTTCTCCTCAAAACCCATGCCTCTCTCATCATTGCCTTCCATCAATATCCCCACGATTCACTATGCAGGAATCCGGAGAACCTACGGAATTTGCATTGTTCTCTTTCCTGCTATTATTTTCGCCATTCATGATTATAGGTTGCATCGTTGACCATCCACCCAGTCTCGTCCTGTCAACCATCCGGGTCTGGCAGAAATTTTTCTGCATGTAGTACCAGGGCAACACCACCAAGGATTATACCGTTCACAATGACCAGCTCCAGAATCAATGGAAATAAGGGAGTCATGGGAATGGGACCCATCGCGGGTACCAGCAGAAACGGTAATACAAATAAACCTAAGATTACTATCGCCCCTCCGGTATACCTCAACAAATTTACCAGGAAGATAGAGAGGACATTCACAGTGTCTCTTAATCACTTTCGAAATATATTTTTATTCGCAATAGACTATTGAGATATATATAATCATATGGATTTTTTTAACGAGTTCGCGATACACGACAGTAATTTTTTGGGTCCTGCCACCATTGAACCCATGGTCACTGCCTGCAATGTTCGTGTTCCTGTTCGATCGCCCTTGTATCGTCTACACCAGTAAGGGGCACATTTTTTGTAATGAAGGATCAATAATGTCAAGATTATAGCATACATCAGAGAACGAGGTCCCCGTGATCCGTATGTATGTTTCTATAAGATCAATTGCATTGTGCGGGTGATCCATTTTTAATTGTAACCACCATTCGCCATTTTCAAACGTGGTTTTTATTATCTCCTGGTTTTGATTTCTGTCGGGCACCCCAGACAGATTCGCTTCTGCAACTTGGTCCGCCCTGCCATGTTCCACTTTTCCAAAATGGTACAGCGTGGACTCTTGTGGTCGTGATTTCGTTTTCTTCTGGTTCCCTGTCCCTCTCATCCTGATTAGACATGGCCTGATGATATCTTTTGTCACACATTGTGGCATACATTATTCTTGGGCTCACGTATATATAGAATTCCTACATTAAACTATATTAATACCAATAATTTATAGTAACTATATATTATCTGATAGTGAAGTACGGGAGCATACAACGGTGACCAGAAAAAAGAGCTCCTGATTTATAAAGTCCCGAAGGGTGCCTACACCAGGTAGGTATTGGCCAGGTGTGCAATGGGGTATCTTAGTTACTGGTTTTTAGTCACCGATGTGACGCCTGCGTCCTGAACCATCCACTTGATTTTAATTAATAAATAAAACCCCTGCTCCGTGAGAAGAAGGGGGTTCAGGAATAATTCCCTATTTCGAACCAGAAGTGCAGAATAGCCGCGCCGGTCACGGAGTTGCATGCAAGTGAAAACCATATAGTTTTGCTGCCAGATCTCTATAATTTCCTCAAAATATTGATTGACCGTGGCTGTGATCCAAAATATTATTTCCACGGTTTTTCGAGATCGGGCAAGGTATGGAAGAGTACAATCACAATATTTACTACCTGATGAACTGAGTACCAGTTGATAAGAGATGCCACTTGTTGAGGAAATACCAAAGGACTTGAGGGATACATCGCCCCATGCAGAGGTTATTGAAATTATCATGCCCCATAAAGAATGGCGCACGCAAAAGCGGGTCCCTGGGAACCACCCGTACCGGAGAAAAATTTAACTCCTTTTTACCACCCGGCAATCCTGAACCAGGAGACATTAGTTTTTTTATCCAGGTATGTTCTGATCCGGGAGGATTTGGGTTCATTTTTATTAATTGCCAGTTTAATGGAGACTTTCCGGGCTACATCTGTAAATGGTTTCAGGATATAGCCATCCGACCTGATTTCCTTCATGTTCCGGAGAACTGAATCCTCCATTGCCATCTAAAGAAAAATTATCGGTACTCCTGATCTTGCCAGTATCTGTTTTGCCAGGAATCTGTTATCAGTTTTTACACGGAGGGAGATCTCGGTAATTATACAATATGCTGGTTTGAATCCGAGCAACTTTTTAAAAACTATAGGGTGAATAGAGATCAATATATTATAAAATCAATAAATACATATTTCTCATCGATCCAGATAGGTATGGAGTTCCACAGAATGCGGGTACAACAAGCCAGGCCGGAATATCTTGTAATCAGAAACGCAGGACATCCCCTTCATCTTCCGGCCTGCTCTTCTTTTATTTTCGGACTCCTTCAGGTGATGCCATGAGAACACCGGACACGATCAGGCTTATAGCCGGATTGTCCGCAATGGCATTTCTTACAATCATAACTCTTAAGACCGCAACATGGTATGGCCTGCCCGATTCCTGGTTGGTCACAATACCCATTTTCGCAGGGGTATTTCTCTTCGCCGCAGGTGCCGTGCTCGCCAGAAACTACCGGATAAGACCGGAACATTCCTCAGAAGAACAGATTCAGTAGTAGTGTACGATCAAAAAAATGTCCGGGGCATTGGTCTGCCCCGTTCCTTTTCAGTGGGATCTGCAATTTTGTTTTATAATACAAGCTGACCAATACAATATCAAAAAATAATATACGATAGAGTTGCAGAGAACCTGAAGCGTGGTAATTATTATGGAAAACAATGGTACGTGATAATCATATGAAAGAGTGGATCAAAGGAACCCTGGGACTCGGCTTAATCCTCTGGCTTTTCGGGTATCTTACATCGATGGTGCTGTTCTTTTCGCCGTTTTCCAGTATAATGGGCTGGATTATTACCGCCATATTCACCCCGGTTACTATCGTGGTTAGCTGGTGGTGGTTCCGGACGAGGACCCTTACCCTTACCGATTACCTGCTGGTGGGAGGATTATGGACTGTAATTGCAGTTGTGTTCGACTACCTGTTCATCGTTAAGCTGCTCAGTGCCACGTATTACGGTACCGATGTGTTCGTATACTACATCCTTACATTCCTGATCCCTATCGGAGTCGGACTGTACCTGATAAGGACCCAATCGAAGCAATCGACAAAACAGGATTGAATAGAGATATGAAACAGGATACATCGCCCCCGTGTAATGGAATATTTCAAGGAACTGCCTGATAACGAAAACAGTTTGATATACTCTTTTTACACATCTTTTTTTTTAAATTTATTGCTGACCATATTTTCAAGATTTTTAAAAAATCAGCACACATTTGACGGTCATAGCCAACTGGATTATTGTCTTTTTAGAATAAATCGGTCTACAAAATCAGGAGTTAATGGCGGAATAGAGATCAATTATCCGATTAAGTGTTTTCCAGCCTTTATCAGTAATAATATAATCCCCTCTTTCATGTCGCTGAAGGATCATTCCTGTATCGGTGAGTTTTTTAATGTGGAATAACAGGTTTCCGCCACGGAGTCCGGTCAACTGTGAAAGTTCTGAAAAGGTTCGGGTCTGCCCGGTAAGGGATTTCAATATCTGGAACCGCTGGACATTAGCTACAGGCTCAAGGATATTTCTGACCAGGTCGTCATCAGATATAACGGCACATATTGGATTTTCCTTATTTGAACGTTCATAGATCCCAAGCGACTTGACGAGATCAACCTGTTTTTCAAAGAGCCTGCTAACTTCCTGGAAACAGGTATCACAGCGTTCAAATGGGCCTTTTTTTCTCATGCCCTTCAATTGTTCCCGAAACGATACAACGAGATCTTCGCTTACCCGTTCATCTTTGATATGTTTCGCAGAGGCCTGTAAAAATTCCATAAATACTGCAAAACAACTTTCCTGCATTTTACAATCAGGAACCATATTTTTCGATAATTCTGTATTTGCTGTATCGACATGGTGGTTCACGAAAAGGTTTGCATAATTGTTTTTCAGATCGCTTACTACAGCCTGGATGTTCTGTGTGTTCGCATTTTCGATAAAGCGTTTTAATTCATTCCGAAGACCGTTGATTTCGGTTTTTATTTCATTTAATTGAGATGCCGATGATGTACCTGCCATTCATGCCTCGTTACTCTCATGGTTCGTGGTTCAACAATATTACTGTAAAGGTCATGCAACTGTAGTAGATTTACTTAGTATATTTTTATGACGCTCACGTATATATCACAAACCGATCCAGTATGTGTTGGTAAGAACCATGACACAATCTGTAAAAGACCAGCTCCATGCGCAAATCACAGGAGCACTCAAAGGCGCAAAATTTCCTATCAAGACCCCAGCAGACCTCATTGCAGCATTTCCAATGGGTGCAGACACAACCTGCCAGGTAGGGGCTGTGAAGATGACCGCCGGAGAAGCAGGAAAGCTATTGACCGCCAGCGACTTCCCCTTCAAGAGTGCGGATAGCGTCGCTGACACAATTCTTTCCCGTGCAGGGATGTAATTTAGAGGATAACTATCCTCTCCTGCAATGGCTGGAATTATTTTTATGAAAATTAAAGGATAGATTCATGCGAAGACGACCGCCCAGAGGGGAATGTTTAATCCGCAAACCTGCCCTTATTGCTTCGATCTCCCGTGGAGATGATATTTACATGACTTTTTTGCAGTTTCACCTCAAGGGATAACTTCATCCGGTCCATCGTATCCTGGACCTCCCACATAAGCAGGTCTCCCCTGAACTCTAAGAAAATATCAATGTATATGCTCCCCCCGCTCCGCCTCGATTTGATCCCGTGGATCTGTTCATAATTATGAAAATGTTCTGCCAGTTCGCTAATCACGACGAGTTGCAGTTCCTCTTCAAGGGTCTGGTCCAGAAGGTCCGGGAGTGATGAAAGGATCATCCGCAGCCCGGAATAGAGAAGAATTCCCATGATCGCAAATGAGGCAACCGGGTCGATATACACAGCCCACGGGAGGCCTGCACAGAGAATTGCGAGTACCAGGGTGAGGACGACCACGATATTTGCAACAGCTTTCAGGCGGAAGAGGCGCCACTGGGAATCCATGAGGGGAGACGGTTCACGCTGGGCAAGCCGGTAATTTTTCAGGGAGAGAAAACTGTCGACCACACTCATGACGATGGTAATGTATATCCCGACCTGGACCCCGCCGCTTGCAAGGGATGCCGGAAAGAAGATCCGGTAGGATGCAGCAAAGATGAGTATGAGAAAGGAGAGTATCATCACGCTGCCGGTGATGATACGTGCAATGTTCTCGAATTTTCCCATGCCGTAATCATAGATGCCACGATCGCCACGTGCAATCCTACGTGCAATCAGCCATGAGATACACACGCCAATGGCTTCGTTAACCGTTTTCATGGCGGAAGCATAAAGTGTGACAGAACCAGAGAGACCAGCTGCTATGATCTTAGGGAGGGCAGGAGCACTCGCTACAAGAAGGTTGAGGAGAAGGGCAGATGCCCGTTCCTTCTCTGCAGTATGGATGGCACCATCCTCTCCCTGTGATGACTTCCTGCCGTTGTTCATGATCTCATCATTGTTGTCTTCTTCGCAAATATTCTCTTCCCGAGAGTGAGAATTCGCTTTCTATTCGTGTCGTGTCTTTCTTCCAGGGTTGTTGAAATTTGTAATTCTAATTTCCGGGTTGTACCCCATGCCCATCAATATTTCGGAACATGATTTGTAATAAAAATACACACCAAGAATGGTGTAATATTTTAAAGAATCAATATTTTCCAATAAACTGGTTTAAAGCCCGGTAAAAAGCATTATCAGGCCTATTTAACTCCGATAAGACTATATTTAGGAATCCTTTGATATCTTCCGGAATTTGCCTGCAGGGACGAATATCTCAAAACGGGCCCCGGCACCAGGTTCGCCGGTTTCTCGTATGGAAATATTCGTGATAGACAGGATTTCCTGCGTTAAAAACAGGCTGAATCCGTTTATTTTGCCGAAATCATGTTTAAATATACTTTCCTTCTCTTTCTCCGGGACTCCAACCCCATTATCTTCATAGATAACCTTGAGTCCCGTGCCAGTTTCATGGGTCGAGAGCCTTATTTCAGTAACATGCTGCCCATGGACAATGGAATTACTGACGAGGTTACACAATGCCTTTTCGAAGAGTGGATCTACAAAAATCTCGACCGGTTGGATATCGATCACTTGTTTCAAGGGTAGCATATCAAGATGGGAGATAGCATACTTAAAGCTGATAAGGAGGTCCTGCCACCGGGCGTTCTTGATTCCCAGTTCCTGGTAGTCGCCGGTAAATTCAATTTGCGATAAAATCGTTTTTGCTGATTTTTCAATTTTATCCGTCATCAGTTTTATATCCGTTTCATCTTTCTTGTGCTTCGATAGCTCGATATAACCGAATAGAACGGACAGCTGGTTCTTAATGTCGTTCCGGGTGATGGCACTCAGCAGCTGGAGTTTCTTCGTTACCGCCATGAGACTGGCTTCGTAGTTCTTATGATCGGTGATATCCCTTGCAATACAAAAGAAACCCGGAACTTTCCCTTCACCGATATCTGACTGCTGGGCGCTCACTTCGAATGTGTATTTCCTGTCATCCGGACCATTTATTTCCAGTTCAAAGATGTGTGTACCTTCCTCATCCGGATTTACCGTGACACCGTTTAAAAGAACTTCTTTAAAATCCTCCCGGGTTCCGCACGTGGTAATGAAAGACAATGGTTGACCAACAAACAACCTTGCCTGTAAGGTATCGGCAAAGTGTCTGAGGCGCCTGTTGTAGGAAAGAAGTATCCCTACCTCATTGATAGAGAAGATGCAGTCATTTGCATTATTCAAGAGGTTTGCATACCGGCTCTCACTTTCTGAAAGCTTCTCCCGGGACTGGTCGAGGGAGGACAGCATCATGTTTACGGATTCAGCCAGCGATGTGATCTCGTCATTTCCCCGTGGAATTACACGCTCTTTTGGATTACCGTGTGCACCAATTTGCTGGACTTCCCGGTTCAGGCCGGTAATCCTTGAAATCACGCTATACTCAAGCAGGATGAGAACTACAGCCTCAAAAATAATTCCGACGATCAACAGGGACAGCAGGATGTAATTCAGGGAGGCCTGCCCGTACTGGTGGATCGGTCTTGGAGAGGTTACTTCGAGGAAATATCGGGGGGACCCGCTTATATCCGTAAGAATGTGGTATCCGGCAATCGTTGTGTCAGATATGGGGGTAATCGTTGTATCACCATTCTCCATAGAGGCGGTACTGCTCCCCTGCGGCATCGGATCGGTCCCTAGCCTGTGAATGGTGACCTGGAATCCCAGGACATTCGATATTTCTCCCAGTGTTGTCGTATCGAGGTTCCGGCCAATGAAAATATACCCGGTTGTCGTATTCCCGTCAGGACTTGTTACGGGACGGACCGCGATCAACATCGGACCCGACTCAAGATTCAGGATACCGGATCTCTGGCCCAGCGTAGATACTGGTAATGCCTCGATCCGGTTAAGAAGACTTCGCGGGGTCGGTAGCTGCTGCGATGATTCAAGACTGAAATATTTGTGGGCAATGACATGCCCGCTGGCATCGAGAATAACCAGCACATTCACTTTCGTGCTCGAAAATTTTTCATCAGGGTACCGGGACAGAATTGTGGAGCTGCCTGGTGAAGCAAGGATACTACGAGTATCTTCCGACCCGGCCCATGCCTGTGCAACCGTATCGAGGCGACCCGTCTGGTCCTGGATTACAATTAATGACCTGTTGACTTCATCAACCATTGACTGTTGTTCAACAGCCGTAAACCCCCCCATCACCTGGACCTGTGAAACGAGAAGAACCGCAATAAGGAGCCCGACAAATGTAGCAGAAATGATAATAAACGTTAAAAACTGCAGCGAGTTTTTTTTCTTGTTTGCGTTTCCCTTATCCTTTTTCATAGAATCAGCAGCGTCCGGAATCCGAAGATCAGTTGCTCATAACCTTGAACTTTATAGTAATTAGAGAATTCCAATAGAGAATCTATAGTGATATATTGAATCAATAGACTATGGTGCAAAATTTATTGTGTTCCAACGATCAAATGATTCTCAGGTAATTCTGGACCGCAACGAATTGAAGGAACTTTGAATATGACGGACGAAACAAAACAGAAGGGACCTCTCCCGGGGAATCTTAAAATTTTGATAATTGTAATTATCGCAGCAGTTTTTGTCATGGCAGTTGTTATTGCCATGGTTTTTGTTTCTCCATCAGGCCCAAACGTACATGGGACGAAACCGGTCAGCCTGAACATTTCAGGTTCAACAACCATCCAGCCGGTTTCGGAATTCCTTGCCAATGCATACATGCAGAACCATCCTGACATCAGGGTCAACGTTGAAGGCGGTGGATCGGGTGCAGGGATCACGAAAGCCGGCACGGGTCAGATAGATATCGGGTCATCGTCGAGAAATTTAAACCCCGATGAAATTGCAAAATATCCCGACCTCCAGACTTTCAAAATCGGCGGCAGTGCGGTGGTTGTCATCGTAAACCGTAATAACCCGGTAAATGAGGCAGATAAGAGCGAACTGCAGGTATTGTATAACGATAAATCTGAGGATATTTCGAACCTCCCCAGCCTGGGCAATATCAGATTGACTGTCCAGCGGTCTGATAATTCCGGGACCGAGGAGACATTTGCCCAGTGGCTTGACCCCAAGTTAACAAACCTGAATGCTGCAATGAATGCAACGGATTATTCTGGTATGGGGCAGGTCAAACCTCTTTCCGTTGAGGGAAATGAAGGTGTTGTCCAGGCCGTCGCAAAGAATCCAGATGCCATCGGTTTTGCGGATTTCGGTTTTGCGGAACGGGATACCGGAGTAAAAATCCTGAAATTACAGGAAACTTCATCAGATCCGGCATTACCTCAGGAAATTGCCAATGCAAGGGAACGAATCAGGGAAGAACTGAACCGTGGCGATCAGAATAATACGTACTATATATCCCGCCTTACCCGCCCGCTTCTATATATCACGAAAGGGTCACCATCAACGCTTGAAAATGATTTCATTACCTTCGCCAGGTCAACAGTGGCCGCGAAATATTTCGATGATATAGGATATTTCTCCATCACTGAATTCAGTACTTCAGCGAAATGACCTGGTCCCACTTTTTTGGGGCCGGATTTTTAAACTGGATATAGGACCCTCTGGAAAAAATTCATCCGTTCTGCAGGAAATAGTTGTGTTAGAATGTTCCGGCAAAAGCTCTTTTCCCGTCTCAAAATATCCCTTCTTGCCGTGTTTATCTGCACCCTTGCAGTAATGACTATTTTCGAGTTAGTTAAACAAACCCTGAATCCGGATATCACCGTTTGGCAATCGCATATTGTAACTATCCTGTCACGAGTGTCCTCGCGCTTATCATCGCTTATTTCACGTTCGAGTCCATTCATGAAGCCCACCGGAAGGCATCGGAAGAACTTGAAAAGAGGATTGCCACTGAGGACCTCCTTGTCAAATCGGAAGCTCGGCTCCGCACATTTATTGAGTCGGCAGATGAATCGATCTATACAGTTGACAGCACGGGGAAATACCTATTGATGAATACCCGCTACCTCAACCGACTGGGTATTTTACCAGAGGAATTTGAGGGAAAATCCTATGCCGATCTTCATTCACATGAAGATTCCGATAGATTTTCGACCCTTCTTGAAAAAGTCATTACTAACCGGCTTCCAGTTCAGGATGAATATGAACGTGCGGAAAAATCGTACATACGTCAGTTAAATCCGGTTGTCGACCCTTTGACGGATGAAGTTGTAGCAATAACCGTGATTTCAAATGATATAACAGAGCGTAAAAGGGTTGAGAATGCACTCCGCCAGGCCAACAGAAAACTCAATCTGCTTTCTACTATCACCCGGCACGATATTAACAACCAGCTCACCGTGCTCATCGGATACCTTCACCTTTTCGATAAGGGGGGCCATGATCCCACCTCAATGAATATTTAGCGAGATCCATCAACGCAGCCGGGCAAATCTCAGACATGATCCGTTTCACTGAGGAATACGAAAAGATTGGTGTTCAGGCCCCTGTATGGCAGAATTGCCACGGATTAGTGGAGAATGCCACTGCGGCAGCTCCACTGGGGAAGATGTTTGTTATGAATGATATCCCGGTATAGGCAGATGTATTCGCCGATCCACTCATAACAAAGATATTTTACAACCTGATAGACAATGCCGGACGATACGGGGGGACGATTACGATGATGCGTTTTTCTGTAACGGAACGTGATGGCGATCAGATTCTCATGTACGAAGACGACGGTAAAGGAATACCCGCAGAAGAGAAGGAGAGAATTTTCGAACGGGGATTTGGCAAAAACACCGGCCTCGGGCTATTTCTATCCCGGGAGATCCTGTCCATCACCGGCATTACCATTAAGGAAACGGGAGAGCCGGGAAAAGGGGCTCGGTTCGAAATGACCATTCCAAAAGGGATGTACCGATAATCGTTTTTAATTCCAGCTGTAAAGGGCATTAAAACAAGACATTACCATGCAGGTATCCAAGTTTTAACCATCAATTGTTAATCATATGTATCAGATCGCAATTTACCTAGCAATTTCTGATTTAGAACATTAAATCTCTCTTTTTCTGGTATCTATTCTTCTATAGAGAGTATATTGTATCCTATATTCTAATGCGAAAAAGGGTATAAACCAGCCCTGCCTAGTGAGTAACAGAATATGGCGCCGGGTATGTTACATGTTAAAATTATTACCACACACCTGCGGGCAGATGGCGGGGTGATGTGCTGTGGCTGAAGACAAATCCTCACCCTCTCTGCAGGTTTTCAAACCTGCCGCAAGGAATATCAAAGAAGGCATGATGACCTCATTATGGTTCATATGCGCCGTATTTGCCGTCGTGGTAGTTTGTTTTATCCTCGTATTCCTGCTCTACAATGGCTACCCGGCGTTTTCTACCATCGGGCTTCCCGATTTCCTTTTTGGAGACACATGGAGTCCAACCGGAAACCCACCTCTTTATGGTATTTATCCACTCATCATTGATACCCTGCTTGTCATGGCCCTTGCCATGCTGATTGCAATACCCCTTGGTATTGCGAGCGCAATCTACATCAGCGAACTGGCGCATAAAAAAGTCAAGGCTGTTGTGAAACCCGCTGTTGAACTTCTCGCCGGTATCCCATCTGTTGTGTTCGGGTTCTTTGGGCTTGTTGTACTGACCGAGCTGCTCCGCGTATCGTTTGATGTCCCGAGTGGTGAATGCTGGCTGGCTGGTTCAATCCTCCTCGGGATAATGGCACTTCCCACAATCATCAGTGTATCAGAAGACGCCATCAGTTCCGTTCCAAAGGAATTCCGAGAAGGCTCTCTCGCAACTGGTGCAACAAAATGGCAGACAATCAGCAGGGTAGTCGTTCCTGCTGCACTTTCCGGAATTACTGCAGCAGTTATCCTCGGGATCGGGCGGGCCATAGGAGAGACGATGGCTGTCCTGATGGTAACCGGTAATGCCGCAGTGATTCCATCCCCGATCTGGAACGTCCTTTCCCCGGTCAGGACCCTGACCGCAACCCTCGGTATTGAAATGGGGGAGGTAGCAGTGGGAAGCCTCCATTATAGTGCCCTTTTTGGTATTGCGGTCGTATTGCTTATTATTACCCTCGTCATAAACCTGACCGCCTACAAGATCCTCGGGCGGATCAGGGCAGGACAGACCGGTGTCGGGGCGGGTGGCAGAAAGTACCTGTCCCATAAAACAGCAGACTCCCTGAAAAAATATGGACTGTATGTGATTGTTGCTCTTACACTCCTGTTTGTCTTTATTGCGGCCGGACTGATTGCAGGGCTTGTATGTATTCTTGCTGTAATCCTGTGGTATGTACTGAGGGAGAAACTGAACCAGCGCCAGGTGCAGAAAGCTGCGTTCAGCATTTTATGGATTGCAATCGGTGCTGTATTAGTTATTCTTGGGTGTATTATTGCCGATATCGTAATCAATGGCCTTCCTGCTATCAGCTGGGAGTTCCTTACCACGGCGCCTAAGAACCTGGGAAGGGACGGCGGAATTGCACCTGCAATAGTCGGTACTTTCTACCTGGTCCTCGGTGCAATTCTCATTGCATTACCTCTCGGCATTGGTGCTGCAATCTACCTCAACGAGTATACCCGCGAAGGCCGGATTACCCGGACGATCCGGACAGGTGTTGACCTGTTAAACGGCACCCCCTCAATTGTCTTTGGGTTGTTCGGGTTCGCATTCCTTGTCCTCTATCTCAAATTCGGTGTTTCCCTCCTCGCAGGGCAGGTGACACTTGCCCTGATGGTACTCCCCACCATGATCAGGACTGCCGAGGAATCGCTGAAAAATGTCCCGATGTCAGTGCGGGAAGGGAGTCTTGCACTTGGTGCCACAAAATGGCAGACTGTGAGGAGTGTCGTGCTGCCACCTGCGGTCCCGGGAATTATCACCGGAACGATTCTTTCAATCGGGCGGGCAGCAGGCGAGACGGCCCCGATCCTGTTCACGGCGGTGGTGTTTTCATCAAGAACGCTTCCAACCTCTGAATTTGAACCGGTAATGGCTCTCCCTTACCACCTGTACATCCTTTCAACGAATGTCCCCGGAGCCACGACGAACCAGTACGGGACTGCACTGGTGCTCCTGATTCTTGTAATCGGGTTCTACCTTGCCGCAATTATCGTGAGACGACACTACCATATGAAAATCCGATGGTGATTCACATGACAGAATTTAAAGAAATAATCCGGGTAGACCACTTAAATCTCTGGTACGGGGATTCGATTGCCCTCCGGGATATCACAATGGGCATGCCGGACCGCCAGGTAACAGCCCTGATCGGACCTTCAGGCTGTGGAAAATCCACCCTGATCAGGTGTTTAAACCGAATGAACGACCTCGTGGAAATCTGCCGGATCCAGGGTGCGGTGAATTTCCATTCCAAGAACATCTATGCCAGCGATGTCGACCCGGTCGAGATCAGGCGGAAGATCGGCATGGTGTTCCAGCGGCCAAACCCTTTCCCGAAGTCGATTTATGAAAATGTCTCCTATGGTCCACGTGTCCATGGCGTTAAGGACAGGAAGGAGCTTGATGAGGTTGTTGAGAAAAGTCTTCGAAGTGCCGCGTTGTGGGACGAAGTAAAAGACCGGCTCCACGATTCGGCAATGGGCCTTTCAGGTGGACAGCAGCAGCGGCTCTGCATTGCCCGCACCCTTGCGGTAGAACCGGAAGTCATCCTGATGGACGAACCCTGTTCCGCACTCGACCCGATTGCAACGGCAAAGATTGAAAGCCTTATTGAAGAGTTAAAGACCGAGTATTGTGTCGTAATCGTCACCCACAACATGCAGCAGGCGTCGCGTGTAAGCGATTACACAGGATTTATGTACATGGGTGAACTGGCTGAATTCGGGACAACCAGACAGATATTCGAGAACCCGCATGAAACGCTCACAGAAAATTACATTACCGGAAGATTTGGATAGTGATTCTGGTGTCAGATAAATTCCACGATGAAATTTCAGCCCTTCGCCAGGACGTTGTCATAATGGCCCGCTTCGGAAGGGATATGCTTAACGATTCGATGACCGCCCTGCAACTACAGGACGTGGAGATGGCGAACGAGGTAAAATCCAGGAAAACATCCCTTTCAGAGCAGCATGATTCCCTTGAAGATCGGGTCTTCACGATGATTGCACTCTACCAGCCGGTTGCAAGGGACCTCCGGACGCTGGTATGTTCGCTCATGATCGTCCAGGCAAGCGAACGGATCGGGCGTTACGGGAAAGATATTGCAAATGCAACAAGACACCTTTCAGACACAGAATCTACGGGTAATTTCATCAGCATCCCCCATATGGGAGAGCTGGTCATAGAGATGATCGATGATGCCATTCTTGCTTATGAACAGGAAGATCTCACAAAAATAGAAGATATGTCAAAACGGGACGATGTGGTCGATTCACTCAGGACCTCGATATTTCGTGAATGTTTGACATACATGATGGAAGACCCGCGTACCATCACCCGGTGCACGCACTACGTCATGATCTCCCGCTTCCTTGAACGGAGCGGGGACCATGCATGTAAGATGGCGGAAAAAATCAATTACATGGTCACCGGTGAACGGATCGAGATAAAATAGCCCCTGAAAAGAAAAAATGGAAAAACTATGAAGGCCACAGGACCCGGTAAAAAAAGCATTTTGTTTCTTTGTAGTTATAACTCCGTACGATCGCAAATCGCCGAGGGTCTCATGCGACATGAATTTGGTACCCGGTACGACATCTACAGTGCTGGTGTTGCAAGTGGCGGGGTAAGTCCTCATGCCGTCGCGGTTATGAAGGAGATCGGGATTGACATATCCAGCCAGCGTTCAAAATCCATCAATGAATTCAAGGGACGGACCTTCGACGTGGTAGTTACCCTGTGCGACCATGGAAAAGAGGCCTGCATCTCCTACCTTCCAAAAGGAGACCTGGTCCTTCATCATAATTTTCCCGCTCCGGAAGAGGTAGGTGTCCCGGAAGAGGAGATCGTGAAACAATTCAGGGACCTGCGGGACCAGATTAAAACATGGCTGATACACAAGTTCGGATAGCCAGGATACTCTACTCTTTTTTTCGGTTCTTAAAGAATTTTTTTGAGAAAGGATTGAAAAAACGGATCCCAACGTGGTTTCCTTGTCTTTTCCATTCACGATAGAACCCCGTAAGGATATGGTTATCCCTGGTCCAGGAGTTACCAGCCACGGTAATTTTTAAGGTTTTTACTATAGAGACAATAGAGACACCTATATTCTTTAGTGAATAAGCCTATATCCTATTGAACCAAGAGATTATCTGTGGAGTACCTGGCTCATAATGGTCATAGTACCCCGGTAGGACACATGGACTCTCCATCCATGGGACAGAACATCCAGCTTATAGTCCTTGAAGGGAATTAAAAATCCAGGTACTCCTTTTCGTGCATCTGTCTTGTAAATCACACGGATTCCTGATTCTGCAGGTATTTTAGATTGCTGATCCCCTTCTTTACAACCATTCATGCGTATCCTGTTTCTAAATGTCATAATTTAAGCATATATCCAGTTTATATCAGATTTTCAGGGTTTCTATATTCCGGCGGAGTGTCAATCAGATGAAAATTAACTATAGAGTTACTATAGGTGAATATATTTTCTGTCGAGAATTAGTATATATCAAGGGGTCAATTGTTATGAGACCAATATGGTAAACAATCTTAAGAAATTTGGAATTGCAGGACTCGTCATTGTAGGACTGCTCATGCTTATGGTCTTTTCAACCGGTTGTGTCAACAACTCTGGTGCAAAGGCTCCGGCTACTGCTGTACCGACCGCCACTACGACCCAGGTCTCAACACCGATTGCAACACAGGCAACCACAACCGTAGCGAGCACACCTCAGGCCACACAGGCCGCTGCCGGAAGCAAGACCATGAAGGTATCAGGTTCTACTACGGTCCTCCCAATCGCCCAGAATGCAGCAGATGCATTCATGACAGCCAACGCGGGTACCAATATCCAGGTATCCGGCGGTGGATCAGGTGTTGGTGTCCAGCAGATCGGAGACAAACTTGTCGATATCGGGATGTCTTCAAGAGACGTTACCAAGGATGAATTAGCGAAATACCCGTCCTTCGTCATCACCCCGGTTGCTCTTGACGGAATTGCAGTCATCGTAAACCCCAACAATAACCCGGTCAATTCCCTGACGCTTGCCCAGATCCGCGATATCTACAATGGGACTGTTACCAACTGGAAAGATGTTGGCGGCAAGGACATGGCAATTGTCGTAATCGGGCGTGACAGTGCATCAGGTACCCGTACATTCTTCACCGACACTGTAATGAACAAGCAGAATTACGTGAAGACCCAGCTCGAGAAGAATTCAAACGGTGCAATCCAGCAGAGCATTGCGCAGACTCCCGGCGCCATCGGCTATGTAGGACTCGGGTTCATCGACCCGACCGTGAAAGCATTAAAGATCAATGTCAATGGTACACTCGTTGAGCCATCAGTAAAGACGGTCCTCGACAAGAGCTACCCAATCTCGAGGTCACTACTGATGATTACCAACGGTCAGCCATCAGGCCTTGTAAAAGACTATATAAACTACATCCTGAGCCCTGAAGGCCAGAAACTGGTTACAAAAGAAGGCTTTGTGCCTTTACCCTGAACTCTTTTTTTACCCGTTTAGTTCAGATCGATAACCGGGAATGTTCTGAAAACCAGATCTTTACACCATGGTACAGAAGAGGGTTCAAACTCTTTATGGTACATGATATGAAAATCCGACCCCAAAAACAGCTCTCTAACAATTCTCCAAATAGTTCCCCGAGGAAGAATGCAGATCAGCAAACCCCCCGCATTGCAGGCATCAAGGGTTGTTGCATTTATCGACATCGGGACAAATTCGATCAGGCTTTTTGTAGTCCGGATTAAACCGGATTGTTCGTATTCCGTGATGTCGAGCCAGAAGGAAGTTGTACGGCTCGGTGAAGGGGAATTTGAAAAAAATCTTATCAGCCATGATGCAATGAACCGGGCCATCATGGTCGCGGGAAGATTTGTGGAACTTGCCCGCTCTTTTGGTGCCGAGGAATTTGTAGCAGTAGCAACCTCTGCAACTCGTGAAGCGAAAAACAAGCATACATTCCTGTCCCGTCTCCGCCTCGAATCGCACCTTGATGTCCAGGTAATATCGGGAAGGGAGGAAGCCCGCCTTATCTATCTCGGTGTAACGTCAGCCCTTCACATGGAAGATCGTCATGTGATGATCATCGATATCGGCGGCGGCAGCACAGAGATTGCGATTGGGGGACAGAAAGTCTATTCCTTCCTATCGAGCCTTAAACTTGGATCTATTCGTCTCACGAACCAATTCTTCCCTGAACGATATGAAAAGCCGGTGACGAAAGAACAATATGAAACTATCAGGAATTATGTCAGGGAACAGCTTAAACCCGTGCTCGGGCAGATAAAACGCCATCCTGCAGACATGTTCATTGGAAGTTCAGGCACTATCATCAACCTGTGTGATATCGCCGCCGGGTTGTTTCACCCGGAGGAGGGAAAAAGGACAACTCTGTATGCAACAGACCTGAAAAAAACAGTTTCGTATCTCTGTTCCTTATCTCTCCCGGAACGGCGTAAAGTCCAGGGAATTAACTCTGAAAGGGCGGATATTATTGTTGCAGGGGCAGCTATTATCGATACCCTGATGCAGGAAATCGGGATAAAAAGCCTTGAAGTGACCCAACGCGGACTCCAGGACGGACTTCTGGCGGATTATCTCTCCCGGATGGACGGTTACCCCCTGCTTGGGAACCTTTCAGTAAGGGAACGGAGTGTCCTCCAGACGGGGAGAAGTTTCGGGATCAACGAATTCCATGCGAGGACGGTATCAAAACTGGCCCTCGATCTCTTTGATTCGGCCAAGAAAGAACAACTCCACAACCTCGGGGATTTAGAAAGGGAGCTTCTTGAATTTGCTGCATTTCTCCACGATATCGGTTCTCTCATCTCATTTCAAAACCATCACGAACATTCGTACTATATTATCCGGAACAGTAATCTCCTTGGCTTTAATTCCCGTGAAATTAATATTATGGCGAATATTGCCCGTTTTCACCGTAAGAAACTTCCAAGGCAGAGAGATTCAACAATTCCCGAACTGAGCAGGGAGGACAGGACTATTATGAGGAAACTTGCGGCATTTCTCCGCCTTGCCGAGAGCCTGGACAGGAGGCATACCGCATTGATCGAAGGGGTCCGTTTTACTGCAATAACAAAAGAATCTGCAGCTCTCATGGTAGTTGCACGGGGTGACTGCCAGTTCGAATCGTGGGGTGTGAAATTTGAGTCAAAACATTTCGAACGGGTATTCGGGCGAAAACTGAACGATACTATTCAGATCTCGGAAGTTCCCGGAGATGGAGATGCCCTGTTAAGAAAAACGAACAATTCCAAGGTGGAAACAGTGGCGTATACGGAACCCGGAAAAGGATAAGGCCCAAAGAAAGGCTTATTATTGGCGGAATAGGGGTAAAATCGCTGTAAATAGCAGTATTCGGTACCATAGGAGAAAGGGGGCTAATGCGGGCGATTTAGATGAACGGAGGCGGGGAAAGTCGGGTAGGGAGGGGTAATAATACCCCTAATTGAGAGAGATTTTTGATAATACTGGCATATTTTAATTTTTTTTATCAGGGAGATGAGTTAAGATTGGCATCTCCTGGATCTCAATGTCGAAAGGTATGTGTTCATAGACAGACAAGGGTGTGTAATGCCCGATACACTCCGGGTCCTCTATGTTGATGATGAACCCGATCTCCTGGAGATCGGCAAGCTGTTCTTAGAGGAATCAGGTCGTTTCAGCGTTGACATCATTACTTCTGCATCCGCTGCGCTTACTCTCCTGAATGCTACGAAATACGATGCCATCATCTCTGATTACCAGATGCCCGGCATGGACGGCATCGGATTTTTAAAGAGCGTGAGGGCTTCGGGCAATGCCATCCCTTTTATCCTGTTCACGGGACGGGGGCGTGAGGAGATTGTTATCCAGGCCCTAAACGAAGGAGCGAATTTTTATCTCCAGAAAGGTGGCGAGCCAGAAGCCCAGTTTGCCGAACTGGTCCACAAGATCCAGATCTCGGTCGAACATCACCGTGCCGCAGAAAAAATACAGGCACTGAACAGGTTATATTCAGTACTTTCTGCAACCAATAAGGCCATCCTTCGCATTCAGACCAAGGATGAGTTTTTTTTGGAAATTTGCAGGATTCTCGTCGAAACCGGGGGGTTCCGAATGGCCTGGATAGGGCTTGCCGAACCGGATCAAAAAATCATCCGACCGGTTGCATCTGCCGGGCACGTCGATGGATATCTTGATACTATCAATATCTCTACCGAAGATATCCCCGAGGGGCGGGGGCCGACCGGCACAGCATTCCGGGAAGGCAAGTACTTCTGGTCCAACGATATTACACTGGATCCACGCATGGAACCATGGAGGAAAAACGCCCTGAAACGTGGTTACCTCGCAAATGCAGCATTCTCTTTTGCCCTTGGAACTAAAAATGCCGGGGTGTTGTCCCTTTATGCCCCGGTTACCGGATTTTTTGATGCCCCGATCATCGATCTTCTTGAAGAGTTAGCCGTTGATATCTCTTTTTACCTCGGGGCAATAGACGAACAGGCGAAACGGAAATCTGCAGAAGAAGGACTCCAGCAGGAACAATTGTTCTCGAAATCGGTGTTAGACAGCCTGCCCGGCATCTTTTATCTTTACACCTACCCGGACTGCCGGTTAGTACTCTGGAACAAACAACATGAGGTACTCCTGGGTTATGAGACCGGAGAGATGAAAGGACATCACGTTACGGATTGGCATGCGCCGGAATCCAAAGAATCGGTAATGAACGCCATGGAAACTGTGATGAAAACAGGGCAGGGTTCGATGGATGCGCTCCTGTTGACAAAAGACGGTCACAAGGTGCCCTTTTTCCTCACAGGGGTCAGATTTGAGGCAAACGGGGAGCTCTATGTAATGGGGATCGGCATAGACGTCACCGAGCGGAAACAGGTGGAAGAGGACCTTCGGGCAAGCGAAGAAGCGCTCTCTGCCATGCTGAACGGGATTGGTGAATCAGCGTTCCTTATGACCCCGGAAGGGACCGTCCTTGCTGCAAATGAAACCGTTGCAAAACGCCTCGGAATGAAGAAGGTGGATGACCTGGTTGGTCAGAATGCATTAAAGCTTCTTCCGGAAGACGTCCAAATGAGCCGGCAGATTAAGATAAAGGAAGTAATTCAGTCCGGTAAACCGGCACATTTTGAGGATGTCCGGCAGGGCAGGGTTATTTCCCAGACGATTTATCCTGTAAAAGACCCGGATGGTATTGTCCGCCGGCTTGCAATTTTCGGTGCTGACGTAACCGATCGGAAACTGACTGAAGATGCCTTACATGAAACAGAAGCAAGGTTGAGGTTGGCACTCCGTTCTGCAAAGTCAGGGACATGGGACTGGG
>JBAXJR010000026.1:0-33320 GCA_037137755.1 Methanomicrobiales archaeon
ATTTTTAATTCGATACTCTAAGATAAAAATGTAAGCTTGGGTTTTTCGCTATCCTTTTATGATTTGGACTGCAATCCAAAAACGATGCGGTTTCCGGAATCATATTTTTACCCTAAATCGCCTTATTTAACGGATGGTTATGAATCGAAGGTTGAATCCCCATGTTTAAAAAAGGTGATTTAGAGAAGTACTGAGGCTAAAACATGACGAAAAATGCCAGGTCGTTGAAATTTTACTATCGATTATAACTTCAATAAGGAACGAGTTCCCTTGGTAATCTGGAACAAAGCAGGTAAGCAAACTTTCAGGACCTCTTCTATGAATATGTAGCAAATATTTCCCGGTTATCAAAAGATTAGGTTTAAATAATTTTATTTTGTACTTCCTCATGTTATGATAAAAGTTGCAATTAATGGATATGGGACTATTGGAAAGAGAGTTGCCGATGCTGTTGCCGCGCAACCGGATATGGAGATCGTTGGCGTCTCTAAAACCCGCCCAAATGCTGACGCATTTATTGCGAAGGCAAGAGGATATCCACTCTATATTGCCGATATTTCGAAGAAAAGTGCATTCGAAAACGTGGGTATTATTGTCGCAGGCAGCGTTGGTGAGATGCTCACGAAAGCTGATATCGTAATTGATGCGACTCCGGGCGATGTCGGGGCAAAAAACAAGCCCCTCTATGAGAAGGTCGGGGTAAAAGTTATTTACCAGGGTGGGGAGGAGCATGAAGTCGCGGGTTTCTCCTTCAATTCTGACTGTAACTACAAGGATGCATTTGGGCGCCAGTTTGCAAGAGTGGTCTCCTGTAACACAACAGGGTTGTGCCGAATCATCCATGCAATGGACAAGGCATACGGGGTCGAAAAAGTCCGGGCAGTGATGGTGCGACGCGGTTCAGACCCTGGCGAAATAAAGAAAGGCCCGATTGATGCGGTCGTCCTGAACCCGGTGACCATCCCGAGCCACCACGGTCCGGACGTCCAGACGGTACTCCCCCACATCCCTATCGTGACCATGGCAATGATTGTCCCAACGACCATGATGCACATGCATGCCATCAGCATGGACCTGAAAAAGGCAGCAACTCGTGAGGATGTCCTCAGTATTATTGAAAAACACCCCCGGATGGGACTTGTACGAAAGTCAACCGGTATCACGAGTACCGCTGAGCTCAAGGAATATGTCATGGACCTCGGCCGGAGCCGTTCAGACCTGTGGGAGAACGGGATTTTTGAAGATTCCGTTGCGATGGTCGGTAAAGAGCTCTACCTGTTCCAGGCAATTCACCAGGAAGCGGATGTAGTCGTTGAGAATATCGATGCAATACGAGCCCTGATAGGGTCTGTAAAGGACCCGGAGACATCAATCCGTATGACAAACGAAGCGCTTGGGTTTACTGCGATTTAGAATAACTATTAACTCCCTTCATAACCCATGATTTCTGATGGACTCGTATGCACTGGCGACACGGAATACTGTAGAGGTCGTCACCGACGAAGAACTTAAAATTCTCCTTAAAAAGCCGAAAAAACGCGTATACGCCGGGTACGAGCCGAGTGGAGAGATCCACCTCGGTCACCTGGTAACGGTCAATAAACTCCGGGATCTCAAAGATGCAGGGTTCGAAGTTGTTGTCCTGCTCGCTGACCTACATGCATTCCTGAACCGGAAGGGGACAATGGAAGAGGTCGGGGAGCTTGCCAACTACAACCGGCGGTGTTTTGAGGGGCTTGGGTTGAAGGACGTAACATTTGTCCTCGGCTCAGAGCTCCAATTGAACTCCGAATATGAGCTCCTTATGCTCCGGCTCTCCCAGCAGATTACCCTGAACCGTGCGACTAGGAGCATGGACGAAGTCGGACGGCAGATGGAGGCACCTACCGTCTCCCAGATGATTTACCCGATCATGCAGATGGTCGATATTGCGATGCTTGACGTGGACGCTGCTGTCGGTGGAATTGACCAGAGAAAGATCCATATGCTCGCACGGGAGCACCTTGTCAATGCCGGGTATTCGTCGCCGGTTTGTATCCATACACCAATTCTTAACGGCCTTGATGGTAAGAAAATGTCCTCCTCAAGTGGCAATTACATTTCGGTAGCCGATACAGAGGAAACAATAAATAAAAAATGCCAGAAGGCATTCTGTCCTCCTGAATGCGAGGACAATGCAGTCCTCCAGATGTTCCAGTACCACGTGTTCCCCCGCGTTCATGTTGTGAGTGTCAGGCGGCAGGAAAAATTTGGAGGCGACAGGGAATTCGACAACTATGCTGCACTTCATGAAGCCTACCAGAAGGGAGAGGTCCACCCGCTCGACCTGAAAAAGACACTCGGGACATACCTGGCTGAGATCCTTGCCCCGGTCCGGGATTACGTCCATTAACGGAGGGTTCCATGAATAGAGATCAGCCTGAAAAGGAGTTTGATTTCGATCGCGAGGTTGACCGGCTCGGTATAAGGATCAAGGATGCCAACCAGCTCAAAGTCAGGGATGATGTATTCGACGAAATAACGCTTCTCGCGCTCTATAAACTGGTCCATAAAAAGTGGCTCTCGGCAATCGGGGGATCGATCAGCACCGGTAAGGAGGCCAATGTATTTCTCGCTGACCGGGAAGGAACTGATGTCGCTATCAAGATTTACCGGATCCGCACTGCTAATTTCAACACGATGAACGAATACATACTGGGAGACCGTCGTTTTACCGGGATGCGAAAATCACGGAAGGACCTGATTTTCGCCTGGGCGAAAAAAGAATTTTCAAACCTGAAGCGGGCGCACGAGGCGGGTCTTTCTGTACCCGAACCATATGTCTGGGACAGGAATATCCTCATCATGGAGTTCATGGGATCTGGCGGGCGCCCATACCCTCAGATGCGGAATGTGAACCTTGAGGAGGCAGCGGGTACATATGAGGAGATCATTTCATTTATGGCTGATTTGTACAAAAAAGCCGGGCTTATCCATGCGGATCTGAGCGAGTTTAATATCCTCTTCGGGGACCGCCCATTTTTCATCGATATGGGACAATCAGTTACAACAGATCATCCGAGGGCGTTTTCATTCCTGAAAAGGGATATTGCAAACATCAATCATTTCTTCTCTTCCCGCTGCGAAGTGAAGGATGAACGAGAACTTTTTACAAGGATTACGGGTCTTGTCTTCCCGGATCTCAATACAGAACAACAGGGAAAAAAGGTGTGATTTAGTCATGATACAGGAGATAAAAGTTTCAGGAAGCCGGATTGGAGCATTAATTGGAAAGGAAGGATCGACCAAAAAGAAACTTGAGGAAAAATCCGGGGCTCAAATCACTATTGACAGTAAGGAGGGAATGGTGAGAGTCGAGGGTGAGGAGGCCCTCGGTGCCCTCAGGGCAATTGAGACGGTAAATGCCATTAACCGGGGTTTTTCACCGGAACGTGCCTTTTGTCTCCTTGATGACGAGGATTTACTGTTTGATGTAATTGACCTGTCAGAAATAGCAGATACACCGAATCAGCTTGACCGGATCCGTGGCCGCATTATCGGAAAAGACGGGAAGTCAAGGGAACAGATCGAAGATATGACTCAGGTTTCCATTTCGGTGTTCGGGAAAACGATTGCCCTTATCGGATTACCGGAGCATATTAAGGTTGCCCGGACGGCGATTGATATGCTCATCCAGGGCGTACCTCATGAAGCGGTCTTCTCTTTCCTGGAAAAGAAAAAGAGGGAGCTGAAGCAGGATATTATCAGCTATTATTACTAATTTTTTTCTGGTCCGAAAGTTGAGGTAATTGAAAAGAGCCATTATGGACCGATATTCGAGAGGGGCATTTCCACTGGAAAGCAATACAGGTTCCCTAAGCTCGGTTGATCAATTTAACTATGCTGGAATGTTATTAGAGTGGAATCAAAGGGGTCTGGATCTGGAACGCTGTATAATATTTTGCTTCAAGTACCCACGGGAGGGGACCGATGAAAATCGAGGAATTACCAATATCAGGACACCTTAAGGCGTATTATAAAAAGGCCGGGATCTCGGACCTGTACCCGCCCCAGGAGGAGTGTATCCGGAAGGGGATGTTTGACCGGAAAAACCTCCTTGTCGCAATCCCGACCGCAAGCGGAAAAACCCTTGTAGCCGAGATGGCGATGCACCATCACATCGGGAAATCAGGTAAATGCCTCTATATCGTTCCCCTCAAAGCATTGGCAAGTGAAAAATTTGATGAGTTTTCCAGGAAAGATGTCCGCGTTGGCATTTCCACTGGAGATTTAGACCGGCGGGACGAGTCTCTTGGAAAGAATGATATCATCGTTGCAACGAGCGAGAAAGTAGACTCCCTCATCAGGAACAGTGCTCCCTGGCTGAAGGATATTTCACTTCTGGTTGTGGATGAAGTACACCTTATCGATTCTCCTGATCGCGGTGCTACGCTTGAAATGGTCATTACAAAAATGAGGTATCGTAACCCCGATATGCAGGTTATTGCACTAAGTGCAACCATCGGGAACCCTGGTGTGCTCGCCCGCTGGATGGACGCGGAGCTCGTAACAAGCGAATGGAGACCTGTTGACCTCCGGCAGGGTGTATTTTATAATGGGAAAATCAGGTTTCACGAGGTGTGCCGTCAGGTAGAGACAGTATCAAAGTATGATGACCTCAACCTCTGCATGGACACGATTACCGAGGGTGGCCAGTGCCTTGTGTTTGTCTCGTCAAGGAAAAATGCTGAGGCTTTTGCAAAACGGGCTGCTTCAGCCTTTAAATTAGAAAATTCCGAATTGAAAGAGTTATCAGAGAGGATCAAAAAACTGGCGGAAACGGATAACGATAAATTGCTTGCAGCATGTGTCGAATCCGGCGCCGCTTTCCACCATGCAGGTCTGAAACGTGAGGCAAGGGCGACTATAGAGGAGGGGTTCCGGAAAGGACATATCAGATGTATCTCCTCCACCCCAACCCTTGCAGCCGGGCTTAACCTGCCGGCGAGAAGGGTAATTATCAGGGACTATCGCCGTTTCACTTCCGGAGAGGGTATGGTACCGATCCCTGTCAGGGAATACCACCAGATGGCTGGTCGTGCAGGACGGCCCCATCTCGACCCATACGGCGAGGCAGTCCTGATTGCGAAAGACGATCAGGATGTCGATGCACTATTCGAGTGGTATATTGATGCCCCGGCGGAAGATGTCTATTCCCAGTGCGGGACCGAGACCACGCTCTGTACACATATCCTTTCACTTATCGCATCCGGATTTGTCAGGTCCCGGGAAGAACTTTCTACGTTCATGGACCGGACTTTTTTTCTCTACCAGCATAAACAGAGCCGGGTAATTCCACGTGTTATCGCACAGGTGATCGAATTTCTTCTTACAACAGAAATGATCACTGAAAATGGTGGAATCCTATCAGCCACAGAATTCGGATCGCTGATCTCCCAGTTATATATCGACCCGCGGGGTGCAGATGCAATTGTAAGTGGGATGTGTTCTGCAGAGGAATATTCAGATATCGGGCTCCTCCAGCTGATTTGCAGCACACCCGATATGTACACCCTCTACGTAAGCAACAAGGATATCCCGTACCTTGACCGGTTCCTCGGGGATCGGGGGGACGAGCTCTGGCTCCCGTTACCCGCTGACGAAGAGGAGGTTTATTACAGGGGTTTGAAAACAACGATGCTGCTCCAGGACTGGGCTAACGAGCTCTCCGACACGATGATCTGCGAACGGTATTCGGTAGGCCCGGGAGATATATATTCGATGGTTGACAGCGTGAACTGGCTCCTCCATGCAACCTCAAGACTTACGCCGATGTTTTCACCCCGTTTCCGTAACCAGGTCCGGGAGTTTGAATACTGCATGAAATACGGTGTTAAACGGGAATTGTTGCCGCTGGTAAAAATCAGAAACATCGGTCGTGTGCGGGCGCGGCGCCTGTTTAACAGCGGGATTACCACCAACGAAGACCTTCGGTCGGCGGGGAAAGACCGGGTCGCCCAAATCCTTGGAAGGGGTATTGCAGACCAATTGTTTAACTCTGTTAAAAGGCAGAGTTCTATGATCATAGAAGAGTCGGGGGAGGCCGTGGAAGGACCCGTGACCCGCAAAACGCAATATACATTATCCCACTTTGAGGAGTAGGCGGGTTTTACCGAGCAATACAGATATGAAGTCACACAAGGGGGTAGAGAATGAATACATCTGATAAATGGAGTCATTTGGATATTATTCATCTGGATATAATTAATGAGAATGAAATCCGGGAACTGGATCTCGAAATCCGACAGGTTTCATTTCAGGTCCGGGATACTGGAAGTTTCCTCTCGTGGTTACGGGACCTTTCTAACAGGAATGGTGTTTCTATTGTCTGTTTTAATGCAGAGCTTATGGCAGGACATGAACACGTCATATCTGCAATGTTCCATGCTAAAAGGGCAATGAAGAAGGGCACCTGCATTTCCAGTTCATTTGAAATTGAGGCTCTTCTTTATGCCGCAGGATCCCGCCAGTGCCAGGACGCAGCAAAATTCGGTGTACACCAGGGATTGAATAACTGCTATCTCTGCATATACCCGATAAATCCCCAGGTCTGGTCAGATCTCTCACCCGTGATGACCATCTCAACCGATGACTGGGAACGAATGACAGATGAAAAAATGACGGTTCTGACTTCTGTATTTGGTATCACAAATGATGAAATTGTGGTCACCGGAAAGGACCGCATAAAAGATCTCGTTCTTGAAAGGGTTGCGCTACTTGAAGTAAATAAATAATTCCCCCGGCAGATTAGCCAGTACAGGTGGATTTCATCAATTGGTTACCCAGCCCCAACAGGATTATCCTGTTCTGATTTTTATCCTTGCGGTTTTTCTGAAAAAAAGAGCAGTCCTGGATTTCTAACGTCTCTTTTTATTTTCTTGCATGGGTTAGAATATGTCGGATTTCGGGGATGATGAGGGAGCTCATCGCCAGTTTTACTGCAGTATTGGAACCGGGAATGCAGAAAACGACCTTCTTCCGGATAACTCCTGCACTTGCCCGCGAAAGCATTGCAGCTGGTCCGATTTCCTCATAACTTTTCATCCTGAATAGTTCTCCAAAACCCTCTATTTTCTTCTCGTAGAGTGGTTCAACCGCTTCGATGGTGCAATCATCAGATGTCAGTCCTGTTCCGCCATTCAGGACCAGGCAATCACTTTGTTTAAGCCCGTGGACCGTTGCTTCCCGTATTGCTTCAATACGGTCAGGAACAATTACATAGTAATCCATAGGATAACCGGCTCTCCGAAGACAGGTTATGATGATCTTTCCACTGGAATCCGTTTCTACGTTCCGCGAGCTTGAAACGGTAATTACGCCTGTTGTTATTGGGATGGGCTGTATATGTTCGGGGTTCATCGCATCACTATTATGATAGATTGGCAATGGCATAACGTTTCCCTTCTCTTTTTGTGTATGGGGTTTGTGGGGACCCCTTTGTTTCCTCTGGAGAGTTTTCCTGATTTCTGGTTCTTTCTCTGATGTTGCTGTTCCCAGATTTCCAATTACCTGCTTTTTTTACTTATGACACAAAAAAGCAGCAAAAAAAGTCTTCTCAAAATCCCCTTCTTTACATATACTGATCTTATGAAACGTAGGATTTGTGAATATTCCATTCGTTGTTTTTTGTTCTTTGACCCTGTTGATTCTGTAGTGACAATTGGTTATTTTGTTCTTTTGATTTTCGGATTTTTGCTTGTTTGTCCTTCTTTTTTTCTTTTATTTTTTATTCTGTAAAAAAAGTTTCAATTATAGCCTCTTATTCTTATAGAAAGATATTTCGATATGTATATATATTATAATTTCAACAGTGTACAACAAGCTAAACTATTTTGTCTTTTTTATTTCCCTTCTAGTAACTATTCTAGTTTCCAATGGAAACCAGAGGGTCTGGGATATGATACAGAATAAGGGTAATTTGGGGTGGTACCTGGAAACATTTCCTCCCAGAATAAAAAAGAATGAAAATCCATAGGAAAATCAGTTCGTGTGGAGAAATCGGAAAACTTCCAGAAAAACACCCAGGCAAAATGAAAAAAAGATTCAGCAACCACACAAAATAAAAGAAAACATCAATGAAAGGAGAAAAACACCACAAATAAGGAAGATTCATGGTAATGGGACTCCCTCATAACAGAGGATTAAAAAAACTCTCCATTTATGGATCGTTAGTCACCGGCGATCAACGATAAAGAAAATGAACCGATCACAGGAGAGCAAAAACAATCAACAAACGAGATCCTGATATGTTTCCATTAATCCGGGAAAATGGGAAAAAGAAGGCCAGATTTGAATACAGAGAAAAAAAGGCCCTGATTTTTCCTATGCCTTATTTCTCCAGCTTATAAAACAGAATCGAAAGAGAACAATGTATACAAGCACAAAAAGAAAGGGAAAATATTTCCAAAAACACGGGTTAGAAACACTATCCAGAGGTATCAAGATCCTAGAATCAATCAATTGCTTCTGTTTGCATTTTTAACCGGTAACCGGGAAATACCCAATAAAATGGAATGGACTATTCAGTTGCGCTCCTTCCATCCAGAAAAGGTATCAGATATCATCCATATTTATTATCATAAACAATTTCTGGATACGAGGGACTGGTTCTTCCACTGTTCAATAGAATCGACTATTTGGAGTGTAAAACTGTAATAAGTCTCCAAATATTCACCTTTCCAGTGGAAACCGTGGGGTGCATTCCGACGAAAAAAACGATCAGATTTTAAGCACGGATATCTAAGGTTTAGCTCCACTGGAAACCATGCCCGAAGACCCCGATACATCAGTCGGACTTTTTAAAAAGTTCCTCGCAAACAATAAAATATTCAAAAACCGTGAGGTCCTCAGGCATTCCTATAGACCAAATATATTACCTCACAGGCGACCACAGATAGATCAGATCGCCTCAATACTCGCACCTGCCCTGAAAAACGAAACCCCCTCAAATATTCTTATTTATGGCAAGACCGGGACTGGAAAAACCGCCTGTGTCCGTTATGTTGGGACAGAGCTTGAAAATGCCGGTTCCCAGATGGGGATGGTATGCCGGGTTGTACACCTTAATTGTGAAGTTATCGATACACAGTACCGGATTCTCGCCCAGATCTCAAAGTATATCCTGGGACCGGATGAGACGGCAAGTGATAAACTGCGTGCGCATATTCCGATGACCGGCTGGCCGACAGACCAGGTGTACCAGGAGTTAAAAAACCAGCTCGAATCGAGTGGCGGGGTCCTCATCATTATCCTGGATGAAATTGATAAGCTGGTAAAAAAGAGTGGAGATGAGACCCTCTACAATCTCACCAGGATCAATACCGACCTGAAAAAGTCCAAGGTCAGCATGATTGGTATTTCGAACGATCTGAGTTTCAAGGATTTCCTTGATCCCCGTGTACTATCTTCGCTCAGCGAGGAAGAACTGGTTTTCCCCCCTTACAATGCCCCCCAACTTGTTGATATCCTTCAGCAGCGTGCGGAATCCTCCTTTGTCGAGAATGCACTGGATGAAGGTGTAATCCCTCTCTGTTCCGCCCTTGCAGCCCAGGAACACGGGGATGCCCGCAGGGCCCTCGATCTCCTGAGGGTTTCAGGGGAGCTGGCAGACAGGGCAGATACTGACCGGGTTACAGAGGAGCATGTAAAAATGGCCCAGGCCAAGATAGAAAGTGACAGTATGATTGAGTGCGTCTCAACGCTGCCCACCCAGAGTAAAGTAATCCTCTATTGTATGCTTCTTCTGGACCAGACAGGCCAGAATATTTTTACGAGCGGCGAGGTGTCCCGGATCTACCAGGACATTGCCCCCAAAATTGATATCGATGTCCTGACCCACCGCAGAATAACTGACCTGATAAGCGAACTCAATATGCTGGGGGTTATCAATACCAGGGTTGTAAGCCGTGGGCGTTATGGAAGGACAAAAGAGATGTGGTTTGACGTAAATACCTATAAAATACGGGACGTAATTCTGAACGACCCCAGGTTAAGTCAGCAGGGTCTTGCCCAGATTGATACTCACTGGGTAAAGAGCCTGTTCAGGTGAAAAAAATGGACGAAAAAGATCTTCTCCTCCTCCAGCTACTTGAGGATAATAGTCGTGTATCGGCTGATGAACTCTCGGTCATGACAGAAATACCTGCCGGGGATGTTGAGTGCAGGATCGCAGCCCTGGAAGAGGCCCAGGTAATCAGAAAATATTCAGCAGTCATTGACTGGGAGCGGGCAGGGAACGGAGAGGTCTGGGCCATTATTGAACTGAAAGTAAACCCCGAGCGGGACTTTGGGTACGACCGGATTGCCGAACGGATCTCGAAATTCAAACAGGTGCGATCGCTGCGGTTAATCACCGGGACGTACGATTTCCAGCTTCTCGTAACCGGGAAAAATATGCAGGAGGTTGCGCGTTTCGTCTCTGAACATATCGCACCGATGGATCGGATCCGGGAAACTGCAACCCATATTATTATGAAAAATTATAAAGAGAATGGAAATACCCTATGTGGTCATGAAGTGACCGAACGCATTCCATATTCATTCTGAAGGTGGGCGAATGCGAAACTTCATCTCAAAATCGGCGGAAGCGATTCCACCGTCGGGCATCCGGAAATTCTTTGATCTCGCCCTTACGATGGACGATGTGATATCCCTAGGTGTTGGGGAACCCGACTTCACAACACCATGGAACGTATGCGAAGCTGGTATCTATTCGATAGAACAGGGTACGACTTCCTATACCTCAAACCGGGGACTCCAGGAGCTTCGGGACTCGCTATCAGAATATTTAAAAAGCCATTATGGTCTCCATTACAATGCAGATCGGGAGATGGTTATCACTAGCGGGGTTTCAGAAGCGCTGGATATTGCAATAAGGGCCGTGATTGACCCTGGTGACGAAGCCCTCGTTACGGAACCCATTTACGTCTCCTATGCACCGTGTGTGACTCTGGCGGGTGGTGTGCCCGTTCCGGTGCCCTGTCTTGAGAAAGACCAGTTCAGACTCATGCCGGATTCGCTGATGGAAAAGATTTCCAAAAAGAGCAAAGTCCTGATCCTGAACTTCCCGAACAATCCTACCGGCGCAGTAATGAAGCGGGACGATCTGAAGGCAATTGCAGATATTGTTGTTGACCATGATCTCCTGGTAATAAGCGACGAGGTATACGCGGAACTCACCTACGAGGGGTCCCATGTTGCACCTGCAACCATAGACGGTCTATGGGAGAGGACAATCACCCTGAATGGATTTTCGAAGGCTTATGCAATGACCGGATGGCGGATCGGGTATCTCTGTGCACCCGAGCCGATATGTGATGCGGCACTGAAGATACACCAGTACGTAATGCTCTGTGCCCCCGTGATGGGACAGATTGCTGCCAACTCGGCTTTAAGGAACGGTGAGGATGAAAAGGACCAGATGGTGACAGAATACCGCGTACGGAGGAACCTGTTTGTCCATGATCTGAACCGGATCGGGCTCCCCTGCCATGTACCTGAAGGTGCGTTTTATGCGTTCCCGTCGGTGAGGTCGACAGGCCTGTCCGATTTCGAATTTGCCGAACGACTCCTGAAAGAAGAACGGGTCGCCGTCGTGCCGGGAACCGTGTTTGGGGATGCAGCTAAAGATCATCTACGTTGTGCCTATGCCGTCTCAAGAAAGGATTTGAAAGAGGCTGTAATCAGGATAGAGCGTTTTCTGTCAAACCTTCCTAAATAACCGGGCAGGAACTCCACAAGCAGGGACATCAGCACCCGAACCTTCTTTTATATTTTTTGTATGGTGTTTCTGATGGTTGATCCCGGTATCCCGGCAACTCCCGGTTGATCACCCTCCCGAAAAAATGACCCTTACGTAACAACCGGGGGTTGCAGGATATAGATTTATTGCGCTTATCATCCCATACTACATGATAGAACTTATGAGCTGCACGATTATTGTCGGTGGGTTTTTTGGTGATGAGGGTAAGGGCAAGATAGTTGCGCATATTGCCTATCACGATAAACCAACCATTATTTCAAGGGGTGGCGTCGGGCCGAATGCCGGTCACACCGTAAAGATGGGTGAGAAGGAATATGGGGTCAGGATGGTCCCGTCAGGCTTTATTTACCCGGATGCCCGCCTTTTTATTGGTACTGGCGTTCTGGTGGATCCCAGGGTTTTAAAGACAGAAGTTGACATGCTCGGTGTTAAGGGGCGGATTTTTGTTGATTCGCGGTGTGGGATAATTGAAGAAGACCACATACGGAGAGACAAGGGGAGTGACCACCTTGCAAAGACCATCGGGAGCACGGGAAGCGGGTGCGGACCGGCAAATTCAGACCGTGTGATGAGATCGGCGAGACTTGCACGAGACGTTCCGGAATTGAAAGAATACCTGATTGATGTCCCGATGGAACTGAATAGCGCATTAGACCGTGGGGAACGAGTCCTCCTTGAAGGGACCCAGGGCTTTGGTATCTCACTCTATTATGGGACATATCCGTTTGTAACCAGCAAGGACACCTCTGCCTCGCAGATCGCCGCGGATAACGGGGTGGGTCCGACCCGGATTGACGATGTAATCGTTGTCTTCAAGGCGTACCCGACAAGGGTTGGCGAAGGGCCGTTCTCCACGGAGATGACCCGCGAAGAGTCGGATGAGATGGGCATCCAGGAGTTCGGGACGGTAACGCACCGGCAGCGACGCATCGGTGAGTGGGACGGGAAGATGGCACGGTATTCGGCGATGATCAACGGCTGTACCCAGGCAGCAATCACCGGTATCGACAGGATCGATGAGGCATGTTTTGGAGCGACCCGTTATGATCAGCTCACGGAAAAAGCGATCACATTCCTCAAAAAGGCGGAAGCTGATATCGGTGCCCCTATAACCCTGATCTCCACAGGGCCTGATGTCTCGCAGATCATAGATCTCCGTGACGAGCCATGAAGAGAAGTCTGCTTGACATTCTCTGCTGTCCCGTCTGCAAGGGAGACCTGGCCCTGGGAGTTGAGACAGAGGATGAGACCGGGATTATTGAAGGGACACTGACATGTGCCAGTTGCAGCGTGGCATATCCCATCAGTGACGGTATCCCGGACCTGCTTCCGAGATTTGAGGCACCTCCTGAGAGTAACAAATAAAGGAATAATGGACTGGAATCCCTGCTATTGCGCCCGGATTATCCTACCATGATTATCACTTCTTTTTGTACCGTTCGTGCGGGGAGGCGGGAATGTATTCCACGATAGTCCTTCCGTTAGCACTTCTTGTTGACCGGCTGGCAGGTGACCCTGACTCCAGGTTTCATCCGGTCGCGCTCCTTGGCAGGTTGATAAGCTGGTGGGGAAAACCGGAAAAATGGCCTGTAAGGGCAAGGAAATTTGCCGGTACCGCGATGTGGGTACTGACAGCTTTCATTTTTGCCGTTCCGTTTTTCCTGGTAAGCGTCGTCCTCCCCTGGTACCTGTACCTGATCTGTGCGCCATTTCTCTTAAAAATCTGTTTTGCATGGCGATCATTGGAGGAACATACCAGCTGTGTGGTCAACGCCGCCCGGGAGGACCTGGATCTTGCAAGGTCACAGGTGGGGAGGATGGTATCCCGGGATAGTGGCAGTCTTACAAAGGAGCAGGTCCTTTCTGCCGGGTATGAGTCAATGTCTGAGAACCTGGTAGACAGCATCATCTCTCCGTTGTTTTTTTTCGGGTTAGCCGGGCTCACTGGGGCGGCGGTGTACCGGGCAGCAAACACGATGGATGCCATGCTCGGGTACAAAGATGAGCGGATAGACCTCGGCTGGTGGTCCGCGCGAATGGATGATATTTTCAACTATATTCCTGCCCGGATCACCGGGCTGTTGCTCCTCCTGTACTTCGCATGCAAGGGGCAGTTCCAGCCGGCCTATGAAGCATTAAAGCTGGATGGGAAAAAAAGGCCGGGATTTAACGGCGGTATCCCGATGGCAATCATGGCAGGTGGCACTGGTGTAAGGTTCGAGAAACCCGGGGTTTATACCATCGGGCCAGGCGTTCGCTCACTGGAAGAGGGCGGCCCGGATATTCTGAAAGCCGTGAGGGTGATTACCCTCGTATTCTCAGCGCTTCTCATCGGCACACTACTTTTATTGCAGATACTGCTCAATATATAAGAATATGAAACTCGAGGAACTGAGATTCGGCACCGAACTGCTGAAACGGGGTTTCGCATCCATGCAGAAGGGGGGAGTAATCATGGATGTTGTAAACGCCGAGCAGGCGATGATTGCAGAGGAGACCGGTGCAGTCGCAGTGATGGCACTGGAGCGGGTGCCTGCCGATATCAGGAAGGCGGGAGGAGTCGCCCGGATGGCAGACCCCGAGATCGTGATGTCAATAATTGACGCAGTTTCCATCCCGGTGATGGGAAAGGTCAGGATTGGTCATTTTGTTGAGGCACAGGTCCTGGAGTACCTTGGTGTTGACATGATAGACGAAAGTGAGGTCCTGACCCCGGCAGATGAGCAATACCATATTGATAAGTCAAAATTCAAAGTCCCGTTTGTCTGCGGGGCAAGAAACCTCGGGGAAGCCCTGCGAAGAATTAACGAGGGGGCTGCCATGATAAGGACTAAAGGGGAAGCTGGAACCGGGAATATCGTTGAGGCAGTCCGGCATATGCGGGCGATAATGGGTGAGATCCGCATGCTGAAAGGCATGGACATCCAGGAACAGATTGACTTTGCCCGTGATATTGAAGCACCGGCGGAACTGGTAATTGAATGTGCACGGATGGGGAGACTGCCTGTTGTGAATTTCTCCGCGGGTGGTATTGCCACACCATCTGATGCGGCACTCATGATGCAGCTGGGTGCAGACGGTGTATTTGTCGGTTCAGGGATCTTCAAGTCTTCGCAACCAAAGGTCATGGCTAAGGCCATCGTTGAAGCGGTAAACAACTTTGATAACCCGGAAAAAATTGCAAAGGCAAGCCGGGGACTTGGAGATGCAATGCCGGGCCTGGATATCCATACCTTGCCGGAAGACCAGGTGCTCCAGTATCGTGGCCGGTAACAGTACATTTTTTTTATTTATGGAATCTTTTCCCCGTTTGTTGGTAATCCGGAATACACGTGGGTTTCGACAACCGGTTAGAAGGTGAGTGGTATGGGAACCAGGATCGGGGTGCTTGCTCTCCAGGGAGCAGTCAGTGAACATATTGATGCATTCAGGCTGGCACTGGATACCATTGATCCTTCGGGGCATTCATCTGTGATATCCGTACGTCATGCCGATGAAATTTCAACTCTCGATGGTCTCGCGATTCCTGGTGGTGAATCCACCACAATTTCACGCCTCATTGATAAAAACCAGATGAGGAGACCGATTGAAGAATTTGAAGGGGGTATTTTTGCTACCTGCGCAGGAATGGTCCTCATGGCGACAGAGGTGGGCGATTCACGGATATGTACCCTTGGGCTTATTGAAATGAATGTTGAAAGAAATGCGTTTGGTCGCCAGAGAGAGTCGTTTGAGACAGATCTTGAGATGAAAGGATTTGATACCCCGTACCACGCGATTTTTATCAGGGCACCGGTTGTCACAAGCTGCGGGGATGGTGTCGAGGTCCTTTCAAAAATAGGAAAAGGGATTGTAGCCGTTCGGAAAGATCGTTATTATGCCCTTGCATTTCACCCGGAACTCAGTGCCGACCCTAGGATTCATCTCCAGTTCATTCAACGGCTGGGCGTTTAATCACTTTATTATTCTTCAACATAGATATCGTTTTTTTGCTGTCAATAAAAAGCGATAGAATTGGATTCTCCTGGACAAGAACCCTCTCGTCCTGTCTGGATATCGGGTTATCTTTTTTTTGTAAACTTTCAATCCTGACCTACAACATTATCCGGATCGATCAACCCGTCTTTCATGTAAATAATCCGATCGAAATACGTTTTATGCCACTCTTCGTGAGACACCATAATTATGGTCTGACTGAGGTCCCCGTTCAGTTTTTTGAACAGGTCAAGAATAATCCGGGAGTTCTGGGAATCGAGATTTGCACAGGGCTCGTCCGCAAGCAGGATCGTTGGTTTGTTCACCAGTGCCCGTGCAATCGCGACGCGTTGCTGTTCACCTCCTGACATTTCCCCAGGAAGATGGTGGCTACGGTCTTTAAGTCCGACGAGATCGAGAATTTCAGTACAGACCAGGGAGCATTCATTCGGCGTCATCCCTCGTACCATGGAGGGGAGGTACACATTTTCCCTGGCAGTCAGTTCGGGGACGAGGGCATAGTCCTGGAACACATACCCAAGTCTTCGTAAACGGAACAAGGTCCGTTCCCGTTCGTTCAGGGTACCGACATCAATGCCGTCAATCGAGATAGAACCACTGGTAGGACGGTCAAGAAGACCAAGCATGTGGAGCAGTGTCGATTTCCCACTACCGCTCGCGCCCATAATTCCGACGAATTCACCCTTTTTGATCTCCAGCGAGACACCGTTCAGTGCCAGAACCTGAACAGGGCCCTTGCCATAGATTCTTTTTAGATCACGCCCGATAATCATGTCAACCCCGAATAGCAGAGAGGATATCCTCTTTTGTTGTTATCCATGCAGGAACGTAGCCGGCGATTATCGATACTATCAGGAGGCTTATTATCGAACGGACGATGAGCATCGGGTCAACAACCGGGGCAACCGGCCCCCCCGGAAATACAATCGGAGAAACTGCAAGTAACTGGAGTATCAACAACAAAAAAATACCCCCGACGACCGTACCGATAGCAAAAATAAAAAGGGCCTGGAAGATATAGGATTTGATAATAATCGAGCGGTCGATCCCGATTGCCTTAAGGATCCCTATCTGTTTCCTCCGGTAGACCGTATTGATAAATATCACGATGAAAATCACTACAATTGCAATAACCAGGCTTACTATTGTGCCAATCAGGTTGATAATATTAAAGCTGCCAATGATCTGGTTTAAAAAATTGGCCGATTTTTCCTCCCAGGTCCATATCTTTTCCTGTACTCCAAACGATATCAGCGTGTTACGCATGCTGTTTTCATCGCCGGTCACCTCAGTCTTTACAAGGATCTCGTTCGCTTTATCAGTGATGCCTATGACGGATTCATATTCTTTCTTCGTAATAAACGCGCTACCGTCCGCACTGTATGAACCGGAATTAACAATGCCCTTGATGCGGTATGGCCGCGTTACACCATTGCTGAAGGTAATGTCAACCGTCTGCCCAACGCTCACTCCGCCGAGGGATGGAATAACATCAAGTTTTTCATCCTGGTTCCCGGCGAGCTGGTACCCGAGGACTACCTGGTCCGTATCTCCCGAGCTCAGAAAGCTCCCGCTGATCACTTTCGAAGGAGTTTTCAGAACTGTTTTCTCGTCATCAGGATTGATGGCATCTAATGTGGCAGTGACTACATTCCCTTTATGAGTGAAGGTAGCCCCGGTTGAATACCGCGGTGAAACCCCGGTTACGCCGGGAATATGTTCGACCTTTTTCTGTAACTCACTTACATTATTGATGTATATTTGATTCTTTGATGGCTCGATCACCAGGTTTCCATAGCTGTAGTCAATTGACTGCTGGTTAAAAAGGACGGCGACACCGGTGATGATGGAGGGCAGAAAGATCAGGTTGACGAAGACCATCCCTAAAATGAGAATGGTCAGGTACAGGGTACCTTTGTTCCCCCTGACAATCGATCGCTTTGCGAGGAAAAAGGCGACCTTTGATTCTTCAAACATTGGCAGTTTCCTTTTTCCGGAATACCAGGAACCAGTATGCAAAGCCTCCTGCAAGGATGAGCAGGATAACTGCCCCGATTATAACCGGGGTGCTGTCCTTGTTGTACACATTCAGGTGGAGTTCCTGTTGGGCCTGGTGGGGGCCGTAATCATCTGTATACTCGAGGACCAGGATATAGGGGATATCCCCGGAACGGTCCGCCTGGAGATTGAATGGTGCAGGGGCATCATTATTAGGTTCAATTTTGCCCACAAATGCTTCCTTCGTTCCTGGTAGCGGGAGGTCTATTTTCGCGTTGACCGATTTGGCATCATCAGTGCCGGTGTTTTCGACCCTGATATACAGGGTAAACTGGTCACCTTTACTGATCCTGGCCGGGTCCGTGGTGATTTGGGAGATGTCCAGCTGGGCCTGGCCCCTTATATTTACACCTAAGGTTTCAACCTGTCTCGTAAACGTGCCGTCTGGGTTCTGGTAGTCGATAACCAGGTTGACCGGACTTATCCCGAGTGGGGACTTCTTATCTGTTGAAAACTCCATGTAGAGGTTTTTTTGCTCGCCCGGGCCTAATTTTTCGATATGATAGGTACCCGGGGTCTTCGGTGTGATTGACGGGTTGGAAGTAGTTACCGTGACCTGGAGATTACTTGCTGATAACTGCCCGTTATTTGCGAGGCTCACCGTGGCATTAAAATCGTTACCCGGCATTACACTTGCAGGTAATTGTTTGTCGACCGTGACCTGTGGCTTTTTCTGGATCTGGACTTCGCTGTTTACATTTACCGGGATTGGGAATTTGAGACTCGTTGCATCTGAGACGCGGATCCAGACTTCCGGGAAATATACTCCGGGTTGATCAGGTGCCTGGATGAGGAACGTTATCGGTATTGACTGCCCTGGCCCAAGTTCACCTACCCGGTTATATCCCCCGCTAATTACGTCCACACCATTTCCTACCATTGTGACACTATCAATCGGGGCATTGATATCCACATTCGTCGTGGTTGTTGCGCTGTTACCGGCCGTGCCGCTGGAATATGACTGCGAAATTGTTGCCTGCCCTGCAGTATTTTTGACAGTTACCGACACAATCCCCTGCTCACCTGGCAATAATACTGATGGAGTTACCTTATAATCGGAAACGATAACCGAGGGTTCACTTGCGGTTACCGGGATGATACTAACGAGGAGAAACAGGATCAGCATTGCAAAAAACAAACGATAGAATGGAACGGACGTTGGCATGTACAGTATCCTCAATCACCCAGCCGATAATGATATCGATTGTTTACAGATTTATATAACGAAAACAGACCGGATGCTCCCCTTTCAATAGCCCTCAGCACCATTGCGGTTGTCCTGCGGACCCTGGTCCGGATTGAGCATGTGTTTTTCGATAACCCGGACAAGTTCAATCAGGTGTGCTTTCATGTTCTCCCCTTCCGGTAGGTCAATGACCGGGACTCCTGTCCGATCAGCGATCTCCATCGTCGGGTCATAAGGAAAAGCAAATAGTGTGGTGACCCCGGTTTCAGCCAGCCGTTTCGCGATCGGCACCGGGTCATCACCTGGTCGCAACTTGTTTATAACCCCGAAGAGTCGTGGAATCCCAAGGTCCTTTGCCATTTTCGCGATCTGGAAGGCGGTTTCAACGGATTTAACACCGGGCTCGACGATAACCAGGAGGGCCTGGGCAGACCTGGTCGTACCTCTTCCAAGGTGCTCAACTCCTGCCTCCATATCCATCACCAACAGGTCTGCCTCTCCTGAAAGGTGTGATACGACTCTTTTTGCAAGGGTATTCGCCGGGCAGTAACAACCGCCTCCACCGGTTTTGATCGCCCCGAGGACGAGAAGCCGTACCCCGTCTTTGCAGGTGACCCCGAACATATCGAGTACGTCATTTACTTTGGGGTTTATCCGGAACACGACCCCCGAAGCCCCGGGCGGTGCCCCGGTCCGCTCTTCGATAAAATCCTCTCGTGAAATTAGTGGCGTTATTGTGTCCGGTTGCCCAGCTGCACCACAACCGAGCGAGTACCAGAGGTTTGGGGAGGGGTCCATGTCGAGTGCGATTACCCGCATTCCCTTTCTTGCAAAAGTCCTGGCGAGCCCGGCGGCGATCGAAGTCTTTCCAACGCCCCCTTTTCCGGTGACTGCGAGGGTGATCATTACCATGCTGTTTAGCGTTGCGGGAATATAACGACTCTCTGGCATCGGGTGATTTGTAGCTCTATGCCCGCCTGAGCAGCCATATGTTAATGGTATACCGGGAATGAAGTACAGGACATACAATGGGCCGTATTACCATCATGCCTGAAGGAAAAAGCGGGCCCCTTCGGGAAGGGGAGACACTGCTATCCCATTTTCAACGGCTTGGTATCCATATTACTGTCGGATGCGGGGGTACCGGTGAGTGTGGTACCTGCCTGGTACGGGTACTGTCTGGTTCAGGGGCCCTCTCCCTACCGACCCCATCAGAGAAGAAATGGCTGGATACACCCGGGGGGCGTCTTGCCTGCCAGGCGATAGTGCTTGATGAAACAGCAGCTATTATTGTCGAAACGAGGGAGACGGGGGCATTTTCAATTGTTAGCGGGGGTATCCGGGCAGAATTTGAGAAAGGCCCGTTGATCGCGGTGAAGGATGTGAATGGGCGACGGGTGATTGTCCGGGATGACCACATAGTAGATTTCCTGACAGGGCGGTGCGCAGGGATATCTTTTGATGCCGGCACGACTACCCTCGTCATCCGGTGGTATGATCTTGAAGGCGACAGCTGTACCCCGCTTGCAACAGCCTCGATATTAAATCCACAGGGAATGTACGGGGATAATGTGATAGACAGGGTAGGTTATGCGACAGCTTCCCCTGACGGGCAGTCCCGGATGGAGCAGGTACTGGCTGAGGCCATTCAACGCGTACTGTCATCAGGGCCTGTAAAACCTGCCGAAATATACGATATCGTCGTTGTCGGGAATACCGTAATGCGGGACCTGATCTGCGGTCTCCCTGTCCACTCCCTTGGACGATCCCCCTATGAATCATGCCATCCCGGACCGATCGAGCTCCCGGCAGTCGATAGGAAAATCATGATCCATCCTGCAGGGCACCTGTATGCACCACCAGTCCTTGGCCAGTTCGTCGGTGCCGACATGCTTGCAGTCCTCCTCGCGGTGGGGATGCACCAGCGGGATGAGGTCATAATGGCCATCGATATTGGCACGAATACCGAGATTGCGATTGGGAACCGTGAAAAAATCCTTGTTACGTCCTGTGCATCCGGGCCGGCATTTGAAGGTTCGGGTGTGAAGTGCGGGACCGGGGCAGTGAATGGTGCGATCCAGCAGGTCCGTATCCTGCCCGATGAATCTGTGTCCTGCTCGACAATCGGGAATGCATTGCCTACCGGTATCTGTGGTTCAGGACTGGTGGACACCCTGGCGGAATTGCTGGAACACGGGTTCATGAATGTGGCAGGAAAGTTCACCGGTGGAAGGCAACGCTTTGTCCTGGCGTACCGTGATGAGCAACCTGGGTCCCCAATTTTTCTTGATGAAGAGGATATTGATGCCATTAAACTTGCAAAAGCAGCAATTTTTACCGGGGTCCGGACACTTCTTGGAAGATGGGGGGCAACTCCTGATCATCTCTCAAGGATATACCTTGCAGGGGCATTCGGGACATCAATTGATCCCATAAAAGCAGAACGGATCGGTATGATTCCATCATTGCCCCGCGATCGTGTGGTACAGGCAGGAAATGCGGCTATCGAGGGTGCCTCCATGATACTCCTCTCCCGTTTGAAACGATACGAAGCAGAGAAGATAGTGGCGATCACCGAACATGTCAGTCTTGAAAATGAACCCGGGTTCGAAGATATGTATATTGACGGGCTCGGGTTTGGTCCGATCGAAAACCCGTAATTACAAATCACGATAATACAAGGGAATTTGCCATGCTACGCAAGTTTCACGGTGTTTTGATTAGTTATTACAATCCGGTGCTCTTCCTCCAATTCCCTGAGATACAGGTCAAATGCCCTCCTCGTTACACATCCTGAGGTTCCCTTGCCGGAAGACAGACCCACAACCTGCATGGCAAGGTCCTCAACCCCGATGTCCCCCGATCGATTGAGAACTGACAGGATGGCGTCTTTCGTCGAAGGGAGCCCGCAACTCTCGAACAATGCATCCCTGAACAAGTCCCCGGCCTCCTGCATCAACGGGTAACGGGGGTCCATTTCAGCCAGGCAGTAGTTTTCAGCTTCATCGTTATGCTGTTCATCATAACAGAACCTGGATAGGAAATCCAGGTCGTGCGTATCAACACCGGTAAGTTTTCCCGCGATGCAGGAGGCAGAGCCGCAGGGGGTATCTCTCTGAACTTCTACCTGGTTGATTCTCCCCGACCCTCGGTCAGTGGATACTCGAAGAAGCGGCCTTCCAAAAAATTTCAGGAATTCGCCTATCAATGGATCATTGCTCCGGGAAAGACTGCAAAATGGCTCAGGAAATTCGACGTGAACCCCCATTTCAGTCAGTTCATCAGTGATGGTCTTCCTGGCTTCCGGGATTGTGTCCCGGTCCTCAATGGGGTACAGAACTGAACGGACGTTGAGCCTCCTGGCAATACAGGGGATCAGATCGCTCAGGCGTCCGTGGACCCCGAGGACTATCAGCAGGTCCGCACCGGTCTCCGGAAAATCAGCCGGTATATAACGTTCCGGATTTTCGAAAAAGCTGTCCGGCCCCAGTGTATCTCCGCCATGGACCAGGACCTGTTCCGGCCTCATTTCGTATGCCCCGCTGACCTGGTCTCCCAGCCCGCCGAGGCTGATCGTATTGATTATCTGCTCCCCAAAGGGGCCCGAATAGAGAAAAAAGATCCTCATGACTTTTCCTGCATGAAGCCCCGGCATTTTCTCAGACCGTCAATACAATCCCTGCCGTACGCGTCTGCACCAATTGTCCTTGCAAACCCCTCGGTTACTGCGTGTCCTCCTATGATGACACGAACACGGTCCCTGAGTCCTGCGACCTCAAGTCCATGTAGTACCTCACTCATTGCCGGTAGCGTTGTGGTCAGCAGGGATGACATGGCGAGGATATCCGGTGTGTTATCCCGCACTGCCTCAACAAACTTTGCACAGGGGACATTGACACCGGTGTCGATGACAAAAAACCCGTCAGATTCAAGGGTAACGGCAAAGATAGTCTTTCCGATATCATGGACATCGCCTGCCACCGTGCCGATTACAACCACCCCTTTTCCTTCTTTTCCGGGAGGGAGAAGCGGTTGTATCAGTTCGATAGCCCGTTTCATGTTCCGGCCCGAAACAATCAGGTCAGAATTGAAATACCTCCGGAACCCGGGGTCTTCGTACCCCTTTCCGATCTCTTCAAGGCCAAGCTGTAGTTCGCCAAAAACCGCGAAGGGATCTATCCCGCTATCGAGTTGCAACTGACAGTACTCCCTGATTTTTGTGCCCTTAAAATCGAGCAGAACGCTAACCAGGTGTGAAAGTGCGGTTTCCCTGAGAGGATCATCTGCCATATGATATCCATCCAGGCTGGAAATACCAGATAAGTGTAAGAAATTCGGTTCGGTTGTTCGTCGACATGGTGTATCCTTTCATTGCTCCTGCATCCGGGTACTCCGGGCGATCGGAACATAATGTCAAATGGGCATATCCCGCGGCCCGAATATCCTCCGGGCTGAACTGGCATGGTCGCCAATGGTTTTATGCGACACTTCTGCCACCTGTTTGCGGGAAAACGATTGGCAACTCCTACCGGTAACTCCACCCCGGTTTGTGATCGATCCCTTCCCATTTCTCTCTGAGGTATCCGGGAATTCCTGCGGAATCACGCGGTCCCACCATGACATCCCATTTTATTGCATCCTCTATATCGCCTTTCAGGCGTGCAGCCAGACCCGGGATTATCAGGGTCCGGTGAGTGACTTTTTCTGAAATTCCCGATGAACTGATGACATCGGCTACTTTCTGGGCATTGAATTTTCTCCCCGCAACGGCTGAGTCAACGGAAAGGCCTTCGGTATCAGCCACCAGCAGGTAACAGTTGAGCTTTTCAATATCAGAGAGGACCGTGTAATACGTAAGGGCAAAGTTCGAGGTAATCAGTACGGGGCTTGTTACGGGGTCAGGGGTACCAAAGATCCGGAGCCCGGGTTCGACACTCACCGGTTTTCTCGGGTCATTATACAGGTTATTGACAAGGACCACCAGGGGTAATGTCGACCACATCGACGGGTCCCTGATGATCATAAGATCCGCATACCGGATCGTCATCATTGACGCAAGGCAGGACTCCATCCAACGGATTACTTCGTCCTGCATGGAATTCTGCTGGTCCCAAAGGGTTACCGGCGACCCGATCAACGGGTGTCCCAGTAATGAATCATCGCCGGAAATCGCGGAAGTCCTGATCATGGTCATATTGTCGAGGGAACCGCGGAGTGTTTCCCCAAATCCACAGCCCGGGTCGATGAGGAGATTTTTCACACCCCTGTCTGAAATCGCGGAGATAAGCGACCGTATTGTACCGACGTTTCCGTCGGCATGAACCGAAAGGGGGCATCCGGAACTGTTCGCCAGTTCGGCCATCTGCTCCCAGTTTGACTCATCGGCGGCATAAATGAGTGGTCTTCTCTCTCCTGCCACCTCAAGTCCTGCTGCCATAATCACCGGGTCAGATGACCAGAGGACCAGAGGCATCTCAGTCTGCCCCATTACCATCTCCACAGTTTTTCGGAAGGTTCCGGCATCACCGGAAAGCGAACGGATAGTGATACCGTCGAGTTTCAGGGTATGGCCGATATATGGATAAGAAAACGAACTGGTATCCCTAACACGGCTGGCAATATCGTCTGCGGTCATCGTGTCATATACCGTGGTAAAGATCGCGGTCTTGTTAAAATAACGGAGCTCGTGCCGGTGCATGACCAGCTGGCCGCCAACCCTGATCTCCTGTTCACCCCGGCCGATCATGACCTCTTTTACCGGTGGGGCGAGGAGTGCCTCAAGTTTTTCGAGATTGACCTGGAATTTCGGGTCTGTAAGCGGAGGACACTGGGCCAGTGCCAGGCCACGCTCGCAGAGCTGAACGGCGAATCCCATGCAGGTCTTCGGGATGCACTCCCCACAGTTGGTACGGGGAAGGAGCGGGTAAAGATTCATCGGGCCTAGCTTTTTCTTCGTCATCCTGGTTCCTCCTAATGCCCCACCCCGATGAAATCAGGAAATGTCGGGGGGTTTATTCCATCTGCAAGCCACCCGACGATGTCCTCAATGGTCCTTGCCCCCCCCGGGTGGACCATGATAAACAGGTCAATACCTGCAAGAAGGAATGCAAGGGCCCCGGTAGTCTCCCACAACGGGCCCCGGTACTCACGTGGTCCCAGTTCGGGATCCCGTTTCCAGGCCTCACGTGCGCCCCACGAATTTGCAGTCCCTGAAGCCATCGGGCACTGGAGCTCCTTATCGCCCATCAGGCCTGCATAACGTATGCGTTCCATTACCGAGAACGAGTACTCAAGTCCGTATCCCAGCGCCGCAGATGTCGGGTCCATGATGATCTGGTCGGGGGGCAGGTAGCCCATCAGCTTCCGGTTCAGCTCCTTGGCCTGGTTGATATCGATCGGGCTCCACGCGAGGACAATATGGTTAAATTCCTGGGCAGCCTTTGCCACTGGTTCCCACATGCTCATGGTGGCTGATGAGAGAAGGATCCGTTCCCCGGCACATACTTCAGCTATTTTCGGGAGGAGTTTTGCATCTTTTTCAGGATTTCCCGACCCTCCGATGATGAGTGGTACATCCACTGCCTGGAGGAGGTCCTCCACGAGGCTGACGGCACGCTTTACGGGTGTATCCTTGAGGTACGGGTCCGTGCTGATCAGGTCAAGGTCGATTAAGTCAGCACCATAACGGTCAACCCAGGCCTTTGCCCAGGCACAGGGATCCTCAAGTGCGTCTCCGAACGACTCTTTGACCGGCCCCGGGAGTGGCGGGACAATATCGAAAACACTCCCGGCGACCACGGGGGAATGGAGGTCTGTCCCCTCGAACAGGTGGAATGGTGGTGTCGAGGCCCCACCGATGGTCACCGATTTTACCCGGCTCCCACCGTCTCCCCTGGTTGAGCCCAGGATTACTTCCCTTATTTTCCCCGGGTATGACCGGACCGGTGGTGTATACCCGATATCAACAAGCCCGGGCAATGGTGCCAGCAACGGCATCTGCCCGCCCAACGCCGGGAACCCTGAGAGATCTGATAAAGAAATCGTAAGTTCCTTTGCGGTCAGGGTGACTCCTTCCAGTTCTAATTCGCCATCCCCCGCAAGGAGTTTAATCAGGCTCCGGATCAGTGCGTCCTGCCCGTTTTCCATTTATTCCCTCCCTTTTCGTACAAAGATCCGGTCCGCATGGAGCCGGATATTATGAAATGTTATCGAGACCCCGGCCCCCGACCCTGATGGTAAAGGTCGGCTGTCCCGTGAACTGTCCGCAACGGTCCCGACAGAGTCGGAGATGGTTAATTCAGCAGTTCCTGTCCGGGCAAGGATTGGATGATGGTGTGCCTGTAGGAACCCCATCATCTCATCCACGGACGTTACGTCCTTTTCGGTCGCTATCTGATCGTACAGGTCGGCCGGGATAAATGCCTTCAGTTTCTCCCGCACATCCGCAGGGATCCATACGATCCGCCCCCATCCGCCGCTCGCCCGCAGGAACCGGGGAGACCTCATATACTCGAAAGAGAGCCCGTGAAAACCATCCACCTGCCTCCCGCCACCTGTTGAGTCCGCAATGGAGCCGAAGCTCAGTCCCGTGGGAGTCACACCCCGGAAGTCCCGGTTTACAATCCCAAGCCCATCGCATTCAGGGACATAAAATGTCGTACATTCAAAGCAACCGCAGGATGTATGGGGATAGCCAAATGCCGTATACAGCTGGACTCTTGCAACATCAGACAGGGATTTTTCCTTAACAACACGGTTTACTCCTTCATATTCCCCGGTTTCGGGATCGATGCAGATACCCTTCTGGATCTCATAGATCGGGCCTCTCGGGTCAACCCTTGAAGCAGCCCGCCCGTCAAGCCAGCTGATCGCCCCGCAGTTGGCGTACCGTTCCGGCGTGATCACACAGACGTGGGAAGGTGCAAAGGACTGGCAGAGTGAACATCCATAGAAAACATCCACGTCCTCATCGGTCATTCCCCGGGTCCTTGCGTCGCGTTCCTCGTAAGTCTGGACCGCTACGGCATGCCATCGGTGCACAAGCGCCGGATCGGTGATCAACGTCACACTTATACGGTCGATAATCGGGAGAGCACTCCGGAAAAGCCTGATCAGCACCGTCCCGACATGACTGAGCGTAAGGCCCCGGGCGACCGCCTTTTTATCAACCCGAAGCCAGATCCCGTCCCTCTGGTTGAGGTGCATGAACCCCTCGATCCAGTTACAGAAGTCGTGGATCCGACGTTCCATGACCGCTTCCATGTCCCCCTCCAGCTGGGCCCCGGCAACCTCCACGCATATGCCAAAAGGGATAGCTCCGCCTACAGCCATCTCGGAGAGATCGGGACCAAGCACTTTTACCTCTCCGTCATTGACCTCCTCCGGTTTTTTCACCCTGAGTATCTCAAATTTTTCCTGTACCTGAGGGCCCCCCAGCTCGACATGCATCGTCTGTTTCCGGATGCGTTCCCCTTCATATACAACCCCGATTTCGACAGGGATATCGGAGAACATTCCATCGGTTGTCATGTGCACCCTACCTCATCGGCGATTGTATTCAGGTGTGTTACCCACTCATCTCTGGTAAGGTTTGGAAATGAAAGCGTGCAATGTGGCTGGTACCGCTGATCAATTGAAATAAACCGGATACCTTTCGGAGCGAACGATTTCAGTCCTGACTGGAGCAGCCACCCCATAATGTAAGGGAAACCGATAAACAGGACAAGGTCGGGGTGCTGGTGGTCATTGCTGATGCTCCAGTCCGGATCGTTCAGCCGTGACCCGATCTCCATTGTTGAAAGTGTAGCCGTTGGATTAAAGCCCCTTTTTCTGAACGCTGGGGCAGTGGACGGTGTCGTGATAACTGGAATTTTTCCGGCATCTGCAATCCGGATAATGATCTCCACCGGATTTCCTGCGGTACTGGCCGGGACCTCTGCAAGGTGGGCTGCCACAATAAGCGGGTGAGTTGCTTTCTTCAACAGGGCTGCAATAACCGCTGGTTTGGTAACCACCGTTGACTGGGTGCTGCCGGGGACCTCGTAGCGCTGCCATGGTGTATCGTAGGTCACTCTACCCCACCCCCTTTTCGTACCAGTCGTGGTAGCAGTGTAGGGTCCGGGATACGGCCGTCACCTTCTTTCCAGTCTGTCTGGCGCAGGGCTTTCTGGATGTCCTCTTTCATCGCCACCGGAATATCCGCGGTTGTTCGCACGAACAGGTGCATATCGTCCGGCATAACCCCGAAAAACTTCCTGTGGAGATCGATGTAATGGTTCAGCTTGATAGACCTGCCCTTTGTCGTATCGCTTGGCCTCATGCAGAGTTTCGGGATGAGCACCATTGCCTCCTCGCGTGTCTCAGCGACGGCGAAAAGGTGCTCGGGAGTTGGAGCTGCGTAGACCCGCTCCCCTGTCCTCGCATCAATGACCTCCCAGTCCTCGTCATGGTCCTTACGGCCGAGGAGCATCCTCCGGTATTTTGCGCCATGGGGCCCGACGATGACGGGTATCCCGAGACGCCAGAACCCAGCTGCAATGGAAGATGCCTTCTGGGACATCGCACCCCATGCTATCCCGACAGCCCCGACACGGTTATGGACATAGTCTGCGATCTCTTCATAATTCGAATTCAGCTGCCTTCTTGCAAAAATGTTCGCGATCTTAATCGCAGCCCCGGATATGTGGGCGTTTGAAACGCACGAACCGCAGTTGACGAGGCCCCCCGCATCGAAGGTCCCGGGATACGCTTCGTAGAGGCCCTGCCCGTCTTCCGTCTTATACATCCCGATTTGCATAGCGGCACATCCGGAGGTGGTCACGATATATCGTCTTTTTAAGAATTCTTCGGCGATAAAGCCCACATCTTTCCATGAGCCCGGGTTGTTTGAGCACCCGACCATCCCGAGTACCCCTGGGACTTCACCCATCACAATCGGACCTCCGACTGCACGGATCTCGGTGTCCCGGATCGGCCCCCTGCCGCAGCGGACCCGGAACTTTTCCTTCCCCATTCGGATCCTTGACGCACCGAGGATCATCGTGTGGGGCATCAGGCCCTTCGCACAGACACCTTCGCCTTCACACCTCGTACAACCGATGCATGACTCGTACAATTCACCAAGAAGGCTCAGGTTTCCCTTTCCGGCAGCGGCGATGGCCTCTGCGAGGGGGAGATCATTGGGACATACCCTCCTGCAGTTGTCACACCCGCCGCAGGTTTTTGCGGCAGCGGCAATGGTTGCCTCGTCAGGAATTGCACGGAATTTTTTCCTTTTCGGGAACATGACCGTTGCAAGGCGGACCGCCACCTCTCCCGCCTTAACAGGGTCAAGAATTGCCGCACCAGTACTTTTACCATTGATAATATCCCCAACGATGCTGTCGATCGGGTCATTTGTTCTGTCCGGGAGCCCCTGGAAATTTTTGCAACTTGTCGCTATAACCGGTGCATGTACCTTTTCAGCCTCAATTACAACATCTGTCCGGACACATTGCTCGTCGATTACGATGACATCTGCCCCCCCATAACGGATAAACCGTATCTGGTGAGAGAGTGGGCCGACGATCTTCGCCTGGTTATTGTATCGTGTCAGATCGAGGGCGGTACAGCATATCCCGGCAAGGTCGATAGCATCTTCAAGGCCATGGTCACGCATATAATCCGTGATCTCAACTGAAGGGGCAACATTATGGCCAATGACCAGAATTGACGGTTTAGCGGGGTTCACACATCCGATGCCGATATCAACGAGTGCAGCCTCCGGGTCCCCTTTAGGAAAATTAAGTGAGGAGATCTGTGCGATGTCAGCAGCCTCCATCGCAACATGGTCGATCATCCCTGCATGGAAAACCTTGGACTCGAAATCAATATTGTTACCTTCCTGACCGGTATGACAGCAGGCAAGGAGCTGGGTGATCTCCTTCTCGCAATAATCCAGCACATCTTCAAGATCTCCAAGTGTGATCGGTTTGATCCCGGTTACCAGCCGGATATTCGGTGCTTCCAGGTTTACAGAGGTACCAATGTCAAGGAGGTGGTCACGGCCCGAGGTTTCAACCAGGCGTTCGAGAAGATGGCGTGCGTGACCTGTATGAGTTGCCGTCCCGATTGATGCCGAGAGAAGCACGATACGGGACTGCTGGGCCGCCATATCTATCCCACAGGCCCCGCGTTTCCCACGTGAAAGGTCGCACTTCCCCATGGTGCATAAGCAGCAAAGGTCACAAAACGGGAGATAATGGGGGGGATATTTCTTCAGGAGTTTATGGTCCCATTCCCGGAGATCCCCGATACCCGGCATACGCGTAGGGCCGGGCCGTTCCTCCCACGTCCTGATGATCCGCCCGATATCGAGTTCGACCCCGTGTGCCCTGATATCGTCGCCAATCAATTCGTCGATTTTAACCCTTGCTTTCATTTCCGGTATTTTCCTCTCGTCTGGCTGGACATATAAATCATGGGAAATACGCAATCTTAACACTTTGCCAACAGTGCATTTTCGGGCTCATTTTTAGATTTGAGTCCGGGGGATCGCATCTTTTGGGATTCATGCTTGAAAAAGTGTAAGAAAATTTTACCCCTTCTATCTTCTTTTAGTGTTCACTTACTATATTAGTATAATATTTTATTATATATCTATCAAATACGGCATTCGTTTTCGAAAATGGGGGCTCTTTGTCCTGAACAATTGACATTTGTTCAATGCGTGTTCAACAAATGTTCAGTGCGTTCAGGATAATTAAGAAAAAAGAAGTTGTTTGGATGCTCCAATGATGGACTCGGCCATCGATTGAGGATCGCCGGATCTTTCCTCTCTCACCTAAGTAGAGCCAATTGAAAGTAGGAGAGATGAAATTCAACTGGATACTACAAATCGGTTATAGAACCATTTGGCCTCTCAAAATGTATATCATCTTATAACCAATTATATCCAATTAGGATTAACGAGTAGTAGGAGGAGGTAGAGGTGGCGAAGCCAATTGAATTAGAAACAGTCCTTGTAGGGGAACATGCAAGGGCGTTTCATGAATATATGGAAAGTAACGTCAGCCACGAGACCCCAGAAAGTCGACAGGTTATGAGAGAGGCCAGGGAGCTTTCAAAAAGATTCAAATTTTTATGAAAATCCCCCTCAACGACTTAAATTTTTTTAAATTAGATGATTCCTTCGATATCTCTTCTTTCAATTGTGGGAATTTGGAAATTGATTCGTTCATTAAAGACGACGCAAAAAGGTACCAAAAGGATAAAATTGCCGTCACTTACCTTTGTTATTATCATGACAATTTAGTTGGTTTCTTCTCGGTTGCCATGGGATGTATCGATGCGCGGGCAGTCGAACCACAAGACGGTAAGAAAGGATACAGCCCTAGAAAATTTCCGGCCTTGAGATTGGCACAAATGGCGACCTTAAAAGAATATCAAAGGCATGACGTCGGTAAAAATATGTTAGCATATGTTTTTGCGATAGGGTTTGCACTGTGTGAATTTATTGGATGCAGGGTTGTTATTGTAGATGCAAAAAAGGACGAAAAAACTATTAATTTTTATAAAAAATACGGATCTTTTGAAGACTTCGGCCCTTCCGATGCTACAACCCAGTCGCTATTGCGAGATCTTAATAAGATTCCCGAAGGAGAACGAATTAATACAGAACTTACGGAATATCAAAAAAAGTGATAATTTCGCAGGCGTCTATCTCGGTTGTATTTTAATAATTCAGAATCTTCAAGACATTTTTCCACGGACCAAAAAAGATTGGATACTACTTGAAGTAACCGTTCAATGAATTCTAGGGCTACATTTCCATAAATCTTTTTTAAATTCTCTACTCACTCTCTTCGTTGAATACGAGGTGGACAATATCGGGAAGTTGACCGGGGAAGAGAAGGCAAGAATGGATACAATTGCTTTCCAGATCTGCGAGAACTGTTGCCAGGCTAAAGCATTCCCGACCCGGAAAGGGACCGGGTATATCGAGGTGGGCTCATGACCTCGGTTACCGTTTCGCTCCGGACCGCCTTATTGATCGCAAAAGACCGGGAAAAGGCAATTCCGAGGTGGAAACAGTGGCGTTTACGGAACCCGGAAAAGGATAAGGAGCAAAGGAGGGCCTATTATTGGCGGAATCGGGATAAAATCGCTGTAAATAGCCGTATTCGGTATTGGATGAGAAAGGGGGCCAATGCGGGCGATTTAAAGGAACAATAAGGGAGATTATGGTCCAGGTATGATAGGATGTTCGACGAATAATAAGGTTTTATGATTAAACGGGGCTAATATGGATGTTATTCTACGAATGTTGTTTTGACCTGAATATGGGTATAGGATAAATCATTTGGAATTATATCCGAGACTTAATAAAAAAACCCTCCTGAAGCAAGATGGCTTCGCACGAAGCGATGAAAATATGAATGCCATATTTTTTACGCCTATAACGTTGTTGGATCCGAAAGAAAAGTAATACGTATCTAAATGTTTATTGCCCTGAAAATCAGATAAGCCGAATTATATGCGACAAAAATTGACAAAACCAATTGTGATACATTATACGCACAAATGTGTTTGCGGTCGTGAAACTGAAGTGAGACATCTATATAGCCCGGGGGATAATTTTCCAGCCCTTCCTGGGTATCACAAATGCAATCAATGTAATTCCTATTTTGTAATGACATTTCCACCAATAGGAACTATTTATCACATGAAAATTGATGGGCTTAATATTTTTGGAAATGAGTATTTGGTTAATTTTGAACTTAGAAGAAAAATCTACGAGCAATTTTCCCAACGAGAGTCGCAAATTAAATCATATCTTTTTGGTCTAATAAAACTAAATAATTTTTCTAAGAATGAAAAAGCAGAGTTTCAACTATTTAGAACGAATCTGAAATATTTCAAAGATAGAAAGGAAAATTCGATGATCACTTCTGAAGAACGCCAATATTTATATCAGCTAAATCCTGAAGGCCTTTTAAAGGATTGGTTTGCAATTTGTAAGGAGAAGGTATGAACAAATCGTTGGACAACACGTTTATCATATATTCTAGGGATTAGAAATTGCCTATGAAATGTGCCCATACGTCTTCTGGTTATCAATGCTAAGCACCCGAATAACTCCGAATTGATGATTAATCGGAATATTTTTGATAACATTAAAAAACCCCGCATGCTGATCAAATAGGAATATCCGGTTTGACATGACGCGGAAAGTCTGTTTTAACATTGCTATACTAATAATGATACATAAACATGATTGCACCTAAAATTTAAAAGATGAAT
>JBAXJR010000027.1:0-32582 GCA_037137755.1 Methanomicrobiales archaeon
ATACAAACGAAGAGCCCGGGGCCCTCCAGGTATGGAACGAATAATCCGGGCTGCATTGAATTGTCGTGTTCCCGGGCCTCTGGTAACAAAGGTGGTAGAGGTAACCGGTATCAGGTGTTAAACCTGATATGACGATGTTTGCCGGCACCCCCTTCCCTGCCGTGGCGACTGGGGTCCTGAGAACTGTGGTTTCGCTGGCGTTATGGTATTCAGCGAATAGTTCCAGGTTTTCTGCCGGGACTACATTTAGATTGACAGAATGATCCGTGGGGCGTCCAAGCTGGATCGTAACGGGTACATGCGTTGTATAACCGGTACTGGCAGAAACCGGGGATACCGGGTTGCGGATTGCCCGGTCCTGGACAACACCAGCACGGGATGAATTCCCCGGGCCGTGTGCCACGGGTTTTTCCCCCGGACTGACACATGCCGCGGTAATAACGAGTACAATCACTATAATCCAGATTGCGATTGCCACGGTGTTCTTTTGAATCATTTCCATTACCTCATGAATTGTCCCCGGAAAGCGTGTATGAATACGCCACCATGCCGTTCTTTCCGGACAACTTTTCCTTCCCCGGGAGATAGGATTTCACATAATCGACCGTTGTATTCTGTGGAGAGACGGTCACCCGGAGATAACCGGAATTCGGCTGTTTTACACCGGAAATGTACGCATCTTCATTGAAAGTGCTGTAAGTCGGATCTGCCGGGCAGGGCACTTCCTGGTAGGTGACACCGTCCAGTTCCTGGCGGGCAAACAGGTGGTCATGCCCCTGGAAGAAGATCGTAACGCCGTTCTCTGCCATCACCTGCTGTACAGGGAGTTCCCAGCCGGGTCGTTGTGTGTTGAATTCCCATGTACCCTTCTGGTTGTAGCCGCCCCATTCATACAGCCCGGCATTTTCGATACCACCCCGTCCAGTACCCTGGACATGGTGGGCAAAGACGAATTTGTACGTTGCATTGCTCTCACTGAGTGTTTTTTTGAACCACTGGTACTGGGTTTCACCAAGGGTAATCCCCCACGGGTCCCGTATTTTAGCGCTACCCTTCCCTGCGACATTATCCACAGCGACCGGAGAATGCCAGTACGGATCAATCACAACGAATAATGCATCACCCCAGGTCCAGGCGTAGTAATCCCCGGGAAGCCCGACATATTGTACCGCCCCGGTGTCACCGCTGTAAAATTCACCGGGTAGGGGCTGTGGGAAAAACTTCATCCGGGACATACCTGCGTATACTGCCGCATTGTCGGGTGTGCCGGTCAGCAGGTACCGGGCGGCCTCTTCATGGTTGCCGTCCACGAGGAAGACAGGGGATGAGTCCCCGATTATGTCAAGATAATTCCTCTGGCTGAGATAAACCGCGTCCACCGCCCCCTGGCTGAGCTGTCCTTTTTCAATGAGTGGGTCGATGCTGAAATCATCACCAAGCGAGATATAGAAATCAGGCCTTTCCTGTCCTGCATTACGCAGGGTCTGTTCATACAAGGCAGAATTAAACATCGTGTTGGTGCGTTCCGGGTGCGAGTCCGCCTGCACACCAAAGGTAAAGGTGCTGCCCGGCGACCGGTCTGTGTGGAACGAATGCTCCGGGCCACTATTGAGACCGGCTGTGGCGGTCTCCTGGTAGCAAGTCCGGTAGTAATACTGCTCGTCAGGTACCAGGCCCTGGACGGTAACATTCAGGGGTGCCCCGGCCTTTGCACGTAACTCAGGAGTCTGGCACAGATATGAACCCGGGGAGGTCCCGTATTCAAAGGAAATAAAAAGGTCTTTTTTCGGGACCAGGCTGACAGTGACAGAGTTGTCAGTGGGCCGGGTCAGAAGTTCAGTTGCAATAAAATTCGAAGCATAGTCCGGGCTTTCTATTGGCTCAGCGGTCACCAGGGTGGTGCAGGAAAGGTTAACAGAAACCCCGGCCAGCTGTCCGCCGGTAACGGGTGTTATGATGGGTGTGGCCACCGGCAGGACCCGGTCTTCATTATGGGTACAACCAGCGAGAAAAACCCCACCCGCTACCAGGATACAACAGAAAAAGATGAATTTTTTTTTACCCGTCATTCTTCTGGTCCTTTGTTCTGGTTAGCCCGGTGAATGGCCCGTTCGTTTTGAAATTTCATTTCTGATCACATTCTTATTCAGAGAGCGGTTCGGTATACCGGTCCATCCGGAAACAATTGGTTTTCAGAGGTGTGAAAACCAGTTTTTAACCATGTTAAAGATGTTGTTATCAGCGGCCTGGGCCTGTCCACGGGCCTGGGTACCTGAAGTCTGACCCGCCTGCCCTGTTTTCTGGGGCTGCTGGTTATTTGTCCCGGTGCCTTCTATTGCCTCGACAACACCCGGATTACTCTTTTTAAACGTGTCCAGCCACGTTTTCAACGCTTCCCGGTCTCCGCTTTTCAGTAATGTCTGTACGCTGCTTATATCATATCCCTTCTGTCCAAGCTGGGCCATGACCTCTTCAACGGGTATACGGTTCTGCTGTCCCTGGGCGTTCCCCTGTCCGTTCTGGGTAACGTTCCCTGCCCTTGGACTGCTTCCCTGTCCCTGGTTCGTTCCGGTTGCCTGCCCCTGTCCTGGTTTCAGGGGTCCCTGTCCGTTCCGGGTGACGTTTCCAGCCCCGGGACCATTGCCCGGTCCCTGGTTTGTACCAGTCCCCGGTCCCTGGGTTACCGTTGTCTGCTGCAGTCCCTGCAGCCATGTGGCCATCTGTGCGCTGTCGTATTGCCCTACACCGAAGAGGAAATCAGACGGTACGTTTTGTGGCATGCTAATTGGCTGTGAGTACAGGTATGCCCCGTCACAGGTGAAATTGGCAAGGTTCCGCAGTGCAATCATCTTCTTTTTCTGTTCGCTTGTGGTCGTCTGTCCCACATCTGCGAAGTGTGTTGCGTAGTAGTACGATATCTCACCATCAAGTTCACCGTACCGTGCCGATAATGAACGGACAAGGCTCTCGTCAATGGTATCGCCGGTTAACGCAGTACGCAGTTCGGTCGCAATTGCCGTCCGTTTTGCAACGATCTCGTTGAGATCAGCACGCTGGAGGTCCACAAGGCTTGTGATTTTCCCGCGCTGGCTGTCGGTTAATCCATTTAAGAAGTCTTCCCCGGAATCACCCGTCATGGTAGTACTGATGGAATAGTCAGGGTTACCCATTGCCGGGCGGTCTTTCATGTAGAATGAACCGAAGTAGGTCGCCTGCCGTTCAGGGCAGAAGTACACATCGGAAGTGACATCGCCTGCATACCATGCAAACATCTCGCTGGCATAAGTCCTCATTGCAACTGAATTGTCCTGGCCGCTGTTTTTCAGTACTGCCGAAGCATCCACTTCAGGCATCGAGAGCATCCCTCCGGACGCCATCTTATCGAGGTATGCCCGCTGGGTCTGGTTAAGGGACCGGATCACGCTTGTATAGGCCTTTGCCCGATCCAGGCTGATGCTTGCATCAACATCATATAATTTTGCCGAGTACGCCATCACGGCTGCCTTATCAAGGCCGCTGCTCCCGGTGGGGATCGTTCCTTCAAGCTGGGCACGGAATGCCTTCGTCAGCGGAAACCGCATATACCCGTACTGGCTTGAAAGGGGGGCTTCTGTTTTTGAAAGTGCAATAAACTGTGCAAGCTGGTCGTCATTCAGGACAGACAATACATTGTCTGATATCCGGGTAACAAAGTCAGTATTATGTCCCATCTGTGTGGCATCATTATCACGGAGGTACTGGAAACCCGCATAATCAGCTACTTTCCCGGGAGGCAGGAACGTGTCGCTGCATGCCTCTCCTGTTAGGAAAGCCAGTGCGTCAAACGCAATCGTTGCCTGCTGGCCCTGGTCGGAAAGGGTCTGTTCCATGGTATACGCCTGGTTACCGGCTGTCCCCTGTACAGGCCCTTGACCTTGTCCTTTTCCCTGGTTTGTACCGCCGTTTCCGGTTCCAACCTGGGTCTGAACAGGATTGTTTACATTGTTATTTGTTCCCTGCTGTTGCTGCCCCTGTCCGGTTCCCGGTTGCTTACCGGGTCCTGGGGGTTGCTGACCTGGTGCGCCGGCGTTACCTGCCGCACTGACTGCTGCAACCATCAGTGCTATAATACAGAACACGGCGACAACAAGGCCTATCTTCTTTGAAATTTTCATCGTTGACATTCTCCTTTTATGGTTTATCCCATATTGGGTTATTATGCAGGTTAATCAGGAAAAGAGATAAGTAAATGCCAGAATTAGTCCCGGATTACACCCAAATCATACCCAAATCCGGATCCCCGGGATGCTCACACGTGGACCCTCAAACCGACTGAGACTACTCACCTCCATCCACCCGGAGACCGGGGATACTGATCCATAACCCGTTAACCGGTTACAGGTGGAAAAAAGGGATTTCATTTATTAATTGATGGATACTTTACCTTGCGATGCTGAACCCGGTAGCTTTGGACCCGGTAGTCCCGTCACTGTTCGTGACGATTACGTTCCAGCTCCCTGTTGCCGCTGTCGCCGGGATTGCAAATCTGCACGTGATCGCCATTGGACTTACGACCACAACGCTGTTTGCAACAATATCCGGCTGGCCACTTTTCTGTAACTTTACCATAGCTCCTGACCTGAAGTTAGTCCCTGCGAGGTTTGTTATGCTTATGGTCGCCCCTGTCTTCCCCAAAGCGGGTGTGATACCCGTAACCGTAGGGGGAGGAGGTGCTGTAATGCTGAATGCGGCAGCCTTCTTACCCGATGTCCCGTCACTGTTCGTGACGACTACATCCCAGCTCCCTGTTGCCGCTGTTACCGGGATAGTGACGGTACATGTAATCTTAGTGAGGCTGGTGATCGCCACGTTGCTTGCGATAATATCTGGCTGGCCAGCCTTCAACAGCTTTACCGTACCCCCGGGCATGAAGTTGGCCCCTGCAAGGTTGGTAATACCTACAGTAGTCCCTGCAGTCCCTGAAGCGGGTGTGATACCCGTAACCGTAGGGGAGGGAGGTGCTGTAATGCTGAATGCGGCAGCCTTCTTACCCGATGTCCCGTCACTATTCGTGACCACTACGTCCCAGTTTCCGATGGAAGCGTTGGGTGGGACTGCAAGATCGCACGTGATCTTCGTCGGGCCTGAAGCAACGACATTACCCGCAATAATGGCATTCTGGCCTGATTTCTGGAGTTTCACTGTTGCTCCCGGCCTGAAGTTAGTTCCCACAAGGGTTGTACTACTTCCGACAGCAATATTTCCTGATGCGGGGGTGATGTTCGTCACCGTGGGTGAGGCCGGTGGCATTAATTTAGGTGTTAGTTTTTTATCAATTACCGTTGGGACTGCAGGCGCCGTCCGTGCTGTATTGTTTACCCACGTGCTGTTTACATTTCCACTCGTATCGACGGTTCGCGTACTTATGGTGTAGGAGACATTTGGTACCAGACCTGTAGCATTGTAGAAGCCAATCCCCCTGGTCACATTCATCATGAACCGGCCATTGAAATAAACGATGATTCGGTCAAGGTCCGCATCTCTTGGGTCAGCCCATGTCCAGGTTATGAAATCAGGCTGATATGACGTATTCCTAAGATTCGCAACGCTCTGGGGGGGCGTTGTATCGGTTGGTGAAGGATCAGTTCCCTGCAGGCCATCTAACCATGCGGTCATTTCCGCGCTGTTGTAGGTCCCCAACCCGAAGAGGAAATTCGTGGGTATATTCTGAGGCATGTTGATAGTCTGTGAGTACAGGTACGCCCCTTCGCAGGTGAAGCCATCAAGGTTTCGCAGTGCTACCATCTTCTGCTTCTGATCGCTCGTGATGTTATTTCCCACATCTGCAAAGTGCGTGGCGTAATAGTACGAGATCTCCCCGTCCAGTTCCCCGTACCGTGCTGAAAGTGATCGCACGAGTGACTCATCAATGGTATCGCCGGCTAACGCAGTGCGCAGTTCGGTTGCAATAGCCGTCCGCTTTGCAACAATCTCGTTGAGATCAGCACGCTGGAGGTCAACAAGGCTTGTGATCTTTTCCCGTTGCGTGGTGGTAAGCAGGTCCAGGAAGGCCTCCCCGGAATCGCCGGTCAGGCTGGTACTGATGGAATAATTCGGGTTCCCCATTGCAGGACGGTCTTTCATATAGAACGAGCCGAAGTAGGTTGCCTGACGTTCAGGGCAGAAATACACGTCTGATTCAACATCCCCTGCATACCATGCGAACATTTCGCTGGCGTAGGTCCTCATTGCAACCGAGTTGTTCTGGCCGCTGTTTTTCAGCACGGCTGATGCATCAACAACCGGCCATGAGAGCATTCCGCCGGATCCCATGTTATCGAGGTATGCCCGCTGGGTCTGGTTTAATGACCGGATCACGCTGGCATAGGTCTTTGCCCGTTCCAGGCTGATGCTTGCATCAACATCATACAATTTTGCCGAGTATGCCATCACGGCTGCTTTGTTAAGGCCGCTGCTCCCTGAGGGGATATTTCCTTCAAGCTGGGCACGGAACGCTTTCATCAGGGGAAACCGCATATACCCATACTTCGTTGTCAGCGGGGCCTCTGTTTTTGAAAGTGCAACAAATTGTGCAAGCTGGGCGTCATTCAGGATAATTAGTACATTATCCGAGGCCCGTGTGACAAAATCAGTATTATGTCCCATCTGTGTGGCATCGTTATCACGGAGGTACTGGAAACCCGCATAATCAGCGACTTTCCCGGGTGGCAGGAATGTATCGCTGCAGGCCTGGCCTGTAAGGAACGCGAGCCCGTCAAATGCGAGGGTCGTTTCCTGTGCCTGGTCGGACAGGGTTTGTTCCATCGTATATGCCTGGCTGCCCGGGGTCACAGCCCCACTCGCCGCTGTTACCACCAGTGCCATAACGCAGAATATCGTAACTACAAGTCCGGTTTTAATTGGTAGTTTCATAGTTTTTTCACCTTCAGGACGATTTTATGCTGAACGATTGTTGAAATCCGATTACACCATGTAATATTGTAATGCATTATCGTGATGTAACAATATCTCTCATTATGGGTATTCATAAATAAGGTAATTCCAGAATTCGTCCCGGATCACACCCAAATTACACCCAAATTACACCCAAATTACACCCAAATTACGCCCAAATTACACCCAAATTACACCCAAATTACGCCCAAATTACGCCCAAATCTTTACCGGTCCGGACCGATCCGGATGGGAATTAATAAGGCCTCATCCGTCACGGATACACAGCACAATAAAAAAGCCCGATATCTCCCGTACAACCGTCATGAACGCTTACGATCAGAGGGATAGAAGGAAATAGGGTATATGCCCGGGGCAGAGATATCGGGTTGTTATGTAGATTACCTGGAAAAGAAATACGGAAATCCCAGAATTTGCCCCGGATTACACCCAAATCATACCAAAATTTGAATTATTCAAGGCTGATCCAGATGAGGATTACCAGGGCAGCCGTTGCACAGAGGTCCGGCACAATCTGGAACAACCCGATGAATTCCGGACGACCCCCGAGGAGACTCACGAGCAGCGGGTTGGATGTGATTGCATATATTCCAAGGGCAAAGATCACTGCCATGAGACCGAGAGTAAAGGAGCTCCGCATCTTCCGGTAAATTCCTGCATAAATAATGAACAGGGGGATGATCAGGCCGATATTGATGAATGATATCACCGTTTTGAGGTTCTCCATCGGTGTCGGGGGCTGCTGGGCGGGTCGTGCCTGCTGCATGGGAATTGGATTTTGATTTGGTATGGGGTTTTGAATAGGGTTTTGCACGGGGCCGGGTTGTGGTGTTTTTAAAAGAACCGGGATTATGAAACTGGTAAGTACTACTGCAATCACCGAAATAAGAATTAATACAACAAGATTTTTTTTCTCCATTCTATTTTTCCTCCCTTATTTCATCTGGTACATCGACCTGTTTCCAGATCTCCATGAAGTCTTCATATCTCGTGTTCATCTGGTCAGTAAGAAAATACATGGTCCCGTATCCCTCCCCCATTGATCGGACAATCTGGTGCTTATTTAAAACATTGAGGTGGTGGCGGACCGTCTTGTAATCAAGGCTGAATGCTGATGTTAACTGGTTGGCATTATACGGCCTTTTATGGAGTGCCTGGATAATCCGGGCCCTATTAATGCCTCCTTTTGATCCTGCTATTAACCACCACAATAACTGTTTCACTTCGGCGCTCCAAACCCGGACTGATATATTCTATTGTGATATTGATGCTAATAAAATGGTTATCCGGATTGTCGCGGCTTTATTAAACAGTATTCATTCCAATCGATTTTAGCAGTGTTGGATGGCTGGAACAGGAAAGGGGCGGTGTTTATGGGGAAGTGAGGGGGGGTTTAGACGATGTTTATGACCGAATTACTTTCGTATCTGTCAACTGGTTTGATTAGCCAGAGTAATATTGATTGGCCGGATTCGATGGAGATGGATATTTCATCGGCGGGAAGGGGAACAGTTATGTTGGCTGCGGGTTCGAGATCGATGATCGGTATTGGTAATACTACAGCACTCGGGTATGTTCATACGACGTCGTAGCACGTTGGGGCTTTCGGTAATTTTACGATAAACTGGGAGGCGAGGTGGAGATCGTTTACTTCATCGATTTGATTATTTTTCTGGTCTCATTTCATAATAGTAATATCCGAATCGAAAGATCCGGACTTTTTTTCAGTCAGGCACATTTAATAATCCATTTATTGCTGCAGATGCAAACGTCCAAGGCATGAAACCGGCACCGGCAAATACTACCGGAAACGGCTATACGCTCCTGATCGTTTCTATCGCGCTCGCCAATTTTATGGGGGCATTCGATTCAACCATTGTCACGATTGCACTCCCGACGATAGCGAAGGTCTTCAGCCTCCCTGTCTCGATGACGAGCTGGGTGATCACGGTATACGTTCTGGTCATGGCTGCATTAGTCCTGGTCTTTGGGAAACTTTCGGACAGGATTGGTTACAAGAACGTGTTCCTGTACGGGTTCGTCATTTTCACGGTTGCATCATTCGCCTGCGGTTTCCTCCCTGAATTTTCAAGCTCGTTTCCCGTCTTCATCGCCTCGCGTGCTGTCCAGGCTATCGGTGCCGTGATGTTCGTGTCGGTCGGGCCGGCCATGATCTCCGCCTATGTACCCCAGGAGCTGAAAGGAAAAGCAATGGGCACGACGTTTGCATTTGCTGCCCTGGGAATGACCATCGCACCGGTTGTTGGCGGGGTGCTCACGCAGTACCTCTCCTGGAACTGGATCTTTTACATCAACATCCCCATCGGGATCGCTGCCGTACTCCTCGGGTTAAAAGTCATCCCCGCCGGGGTGAGCAGGAAACTGGAGCACGGCTTTGACCTTGCCGGTGCCGTACTCCTCGCTCTCGGACTTACTACCTTGCTCTATGCCCTGTCGGAAGGGCAATCGGCAGGCTGGACCGATCCCGTCATCCTGGGATGCCTTGTCGTGGCTTTTGTGTCGCTTCTCGCCTTCATCCGGTGTGAATTTGCAGCATCGGACCCGCTTCTCGACCTGCACCTCCTGCAGCAGAAAAATTTCTTCCTGACAAGCCTGGCAATTGTCCTCCTGGTGGTTACCTATGTCGGGGTCATCTACCTCTTCCCCATCTATCTCCAGCTCGTGCAGGGGTACTCCCCTTCGGTTGCAGGGCTGATATTCACCTCTCTGTCGGTAGCGGTCATGATTGGCGGGATCCTGGGTGGGACGCTCTTCAACCGGGCCGGGGGACGACGGGTCAACATTGCTTCCGGTGTGCTGGTCCTTGCAGGGTATATCCTCCTTACCGCGATCCGACCGGATTCTCCCGTCTGGTTCATGGTCCTCTCCATGGTCCTGATTGGCCTCGGGTTTGGTATGCTCCTGACCTCAGCGTCAACCATGGCGATGATGGCAGTGCCGAAGAAGAATCAGGGTATGGTCTCCGGGTTCATCTGCCTTGCACGGTTCGTACCGATCACTATCGGGGTAGCCCTCTTCACCATCGTGTTTGTCGGGGGTATGAACGCGGCCAGTCCCGGCAGCGGGGTTGCAAGCGAAGCGCTGGTGAATATCAACACGAATATACTCATTGCCGGGTTCTGGCAGGCATTTTTGTTCGGGTGCATTATCAGCATCGTCCTCCTCGCGATTGTCATCGTGGCTCGCCAGGAGATCCATCCGGATTATCTTCACAAGGGTGATGAGGGGAGTCTCCCTCCGGTCATAGGTGAAAACGGGGAACGTAACAATGGCCCCGGATGACCTTTAACCACCCTTCATGATCCCGAATAATACGCACTAGTATATAGGCCTCATGCGATCCTCCTTCCGGAAAGCATCGCGATCGTGGGTGGGGGGCATTGAATATGGAAATAACATGATATTCGCGATATTAACGAACCGGAGAAATACCCTGTGTCGGGAAGAATACTTTTGCCCACTCCGATTTCCGCATATGGTGCAGGCCCGGGACCGTCGTCAATTTCCGGGACCGGGGCACGAAAGAAGCGTATGGAGAATGAAATAAAAAGAGTAGGGTTATCTCAATCCCGCCCGATTATCTATAACGGCGAATTATGCGCACACTCTATCTCTATGTCCTCGATACCCTGGCCGACTGGGAACCTGGTCATGTTACAGCCGAGCTCCGCTCCGGAAGGTACCTGAAAGATCCGGCACTCCGGTATTCCGTTGTACTCTGTGGCAGTACCCTGGCTCCCGCCACCACCATGGGCGGACTGCATTTGACTCCGGAAGTTCTCCTAAGTGATATCCACCCCGTCCCGGGCGATGTGCTCGTGCTGCCGGGGGCAGATACCTGGCTTGATCCGGCACAGGAGCCCGCCCTCCGGGTGGCAGGCCGGTTGCTTGATGAAGGAATGATTGTCGCCGCTATCTGCGGTGCGACGCTTGGCCTCGCGAACGCCGGCCTGCTGGACAAACGCCCGCACACCAGCAACGATCCTGCCGCTCTGAAAATGTTCTGCCCTAACTATCGGGGCGAGAATCATTATGTAAACGAACCAGCAGTAACAGACGCCAATCTCATCACCGCAAGCGGACTTGCACCGGTAGAGTTCGCCTACCATGTATTCCGGAGACTGGATGTTATGGCACCTGCAGCGCTCGAAGCCTGGCACGGGCTTTTCACTACGCGGCAGCCTGAGTATTTCTATGCCCTGATGGGATCGCTGTCGCAACGATAAGGATTCCTGGGCATGCAAGTGGGGCTGACCCGGAACCGGTTTAGTACCGGACCCAATCGTTAATTGCCGGTACGGATTTCCGAACCTGAAATCCCTTGAATTTGGCCCTCGAACCTGACGCCTTTGACCTGGCCCGGCTATCCTCACCCTTGTTTTTAGTGAATCTGCAATTGCAATTCAGGGACCAATTCCTATCCAGGGCCCCCCTGGGGCAATCCTTTTTTTAAGCTGAATCCCAACTATCTCTTCAGGTATATGATACAACAGGATATTTATCAGCAGATCAAAACAAAAAAAAGTGAAATTCTCCGTCTTGCCGAAACATACGGTGCTTCCCATATCCGGATCTTTGGCTCGGTTGCCCATCACACTGCCGATGAAAAAAGCGATATCGATTTTCTTGTCGAGATGGAACCCGGAAAAACTCTCTTTGATCTTGGTGGGTTTGCATACGATCTTGAAAAACTCCTGGGCCGGCGGGTGGATGTCTGTACCATTCCGCTGCTGCGGGAACCGATCCGCAGCCGGGTTGTTTCGGAAGCGGTACCACTATGAGAAATGACCATTTGCGTTTCATGGATATGGCAGAATCCATCAAAAAGATAGAGAAATATACCTCATCCGGAAAACAGACTTTTGAGCGGGAGGAACTGGTCCAGGTATGGGTTGTCCATTATCTTCAAATCCTTGGCGAAGCTGCACGCGGTGTTTCTGGGGAATCACAACAGAAATTCAATCAGGTCCCCTGGGGGAAGATAATTGGTTTTCGTAACATTCTTGTCCAGCACTATTTTGATATAAATACTGATGAGATTTGGGCAGTCGTCCAGGTAAATATCCCTCCATTAAAGGTGGCGCTGAACAAGGTTCTCGAAGAATATCCAACGGATTGAATGAGAAGATCCTTCCAATCCCTTAAAAATACACACCCCCATTAAGGCCTCACACGATCACCCCTTCCGGAAAGCCTCACGATCTCGAATGGCATCGGTTGAGGTGGGGGAGCGGGAGATGCCATCTAAAAGCCTATATGTCGCAATCACCTCTTTTTCATATGGATGAGAAAACGGCCATGGGTTCCCGACCGGGCATCGGCGAATACCTGATCCAGAGACTCTACGAAGCCGGGGCCAGGCATGTCTTCGGGGTACCGGGGGATTATATCCTGAATTTCTATGCCATGCTGACCAGGTGCCAGCTCCAGGTGATCAATACCTGCGATGAGCAGGGTGCAGGGTTTGCAGCAGACGCCTATGCACGGATCAATGGCCTTGGGGTAGTGTGTGTCACGTACAATGTCGGGGGGTTTAAGGTCGTGAATACAACGGCCGAGGCCTATGCAGAGAAATCCCCGGTACTGGTCATTGCCGGTGCCCCCGGCTTGCAGGAACGACAGAAATTTTCACATCTCCACCACAAGGTCAGGGAATACAGTGACCAGTACAGGATATTCGAACGAATTACCGTGGCCTCCACTGATCTCCGCGATCCTGAACATGCATACGAGGAAATTGACCGTGTTTTGGCAGAGGTCCTCCATGAGAAGGGGCCTGGCTACATCGAACTACCCCGGGATATTGTAACCGTGGTCCCCGGAACCATACCAGGTACCCGTGCAGTTCCATTAGCAGGGAGCAGCAGAGAAACTATTTCATCAGGGATCCTGGACCAGGTTGTGTCCCGGGTGAATGGGTCATCCCGCCCGGTGATCTGGGCCGGCGAGGAGATCGCCCGGAACCAGCTTGGACCATATGTGCAGGCACTTGCGGAGAAGGCCTGTATCCCCCTTGTCTCCACGATGCTTGGCAAATCGGCGATCGATGAGACCAGCTCCCTGTACCTCGGGGTGTATGCAGGGGTCATCGGAGATGAGCAGGTAAGGGGATATGTTGAAGCCAGTGACTGTCTCCTTCTCCTCGGGGTTATGTTAAACGATGTAAACCTGGGGGCAAATACCGCAGCGCTGGACCCGGACCGGATGATTATCCTGTCGGGCGACTCGTGCAGGATCGGGACCCGGTCGTTTTGCGGAGCCGGACTTGAGGCACTACCGGAATTGTCTGGAATGCAATTCCTTCCCCACGATCTCCACGGGGTGCCCCCTTCCCAGAAAAAGAGAAAAATCCCCTATTCCCCGACACATGCAAAAATCACGGCAGAGCGGCTTTTCCTTGCTATCGATTCCTTTGTAGATGAATCGAACGTTGTTATCGCTGATGTCGGAGACGCAGCGATGGGGTCCATGGCAATTACGATCCCCCGGCCGAACCAGTTCCTCTGCCCAATCTACTATTCCTCCCTGGGATTCTCGGTCCCCGCCGCCATTGGTGTCAAGGCCGCACGCCCCGGCCTCCGGCCCCTGGTCCTCGTGGGGGATGGTGCATTCCAGATGACGGGGATGGAGGTGTCGACGGCAGCCCGGTACCGGATGGACCCCATCGTGATAGTCCTGAATAATGGTGGTTTCGGGACCGAGCGGCCCATGATCGATGGCCCGTTCAATGATGTAGCACCCTGGCAGTATCACCGCATCCCGGATATCATCGGGGCGGGCAGGGGTTACCTGATTACGACTGAAGATGAACTCGCCGGAGCGCTCACGGCGGCAAAGGAATCGAACGACCTGTCCATCATTGAGGTCGTCCTCGACCCGGACGACATCACACCCCAGCTTCGCAGGATGTGCGAGCGACTGGCGAAGGGAGTGAAACGGTAGGGATAATGACGCGGATACAACGAATAAAAACTACACTGGCAGGCTATTATGCTGTCATTTCAGGGTTATGACAGATTTTTATTACGTCATAACACACATTTTTTTCATAATCAGATTAAAAATAGCCAGATATACTTTCGGTTTGAGTGATGGAAGGACAGTTCTTCCATATATAGATATATCTAAATTGACAAAGCAAAGACCGCGGATACTCCCTCCATCCATTGTATAGCGGTATTTTTGGTGTAAAAAATAAAAATTGAAGCCGAATCAATTGTAATATTCGGATATCTCAACTCTGTGGGCAGAAAAAGAATGCAATCCACCAACTAGCATATATACAATAAACCGGACACGCTGTATTGGATACATTGCCTGATACAGAGTCGGGTCGTACCCGGGGTCTGGGAATATGCAACCTGAATCGGTCCTGTCAGCAGTCTGGACACATATCAAGCCGGCATTAATTATTTTTCTCCTTCTTACGGTGTTGACCGGCCTGCTCTATCCCCTGGTAATTACGGGGATTGCCCAGGTTGCTTTTTCGGATGAATCAAACGGGAACCTGATCATTCACAACGGGAGCGTTGCCGGCTCCGTTTTAATCGGCCAGCCTTTTTCTTCCCCGGGTTACTTCTGGGGACGGCCATCGGCTACGATCCCCTTCCCCGACAACCCGGAGCTTTCTACAGGATCAAACCTCGGTCCCACAAACCCGGAATTAATCAACGCAGTTTCAGCCAGGGTCAGCGCATTGCAGGCGGCAGATCCGGGTAACAATCTCCCGGTACCGGTCGATCTGGTAACTACCTCGGCAAGTGGTCTCGATCCCGATATCAGTGTGGCTGCAGCAGAGTACCAGGTCAGCCGGGTTGCAAAGGCCAGGAACCTGAGTAAAACCGATGTTGCGTGGCTCGTCGGCAAGAATACAAAACAACCTCAGTTCGGGGTCTTTGGTGAAACCCGGGTTAATGTGTTATCTCTAAACCTCGCACTCGATGACCTTGCATCTGATCGCATTTCCGTCCCTGCCGGGAATTCAGGCCTTGTCGAACAGGGAAATGGTTCTCCGGTTTCCGGCATCGGCGGTAAAGACCTGATCCAGCTGGTCCTGTTTGCGGTTATCCTGATGCTGTTCCTGGTCCCGTTTGGCCGGTTTATGGCACGGGTGTATACCGGGGAGCATACCATTCTGACCCCGGTTACAGCACCCATCGAGACCTGGGTCTACCGGGTCCTTGGGACGAGCCCCGATGAAGAGATGGACTGGAAATCGTTTGCAATTGCACTGCTGGTCTTTAATATTCTGGGAATTATCATAGTTTTCCTCGTACAGCAGGTCCAGTCCATCCTCCCCCTTAACCCTGCCGGACTCGGACCGGTACCATGGGACCTCTCCCTCAATACTGCAGTAAGTTTTGCCTCCAATACAAACTGGCAGGCGTACGCAGGGGAGGCAACCCTGAGCTACCTTACCCAGATGATGGCACTGACCGTGCAGAATTTTGTCTCGGCAGCAACCGGCATGGCGGTCCTGGTCGCGCTCATTTATGGACTTTCGCGAAAATCCACAGAGAAAATCGGTAATTTCTGGGTGCTCCTGACACGGGGCATCATTATTCTCCTCCCGGTCTGCATCGTCATTTCCGTAATACTCGTATCGCAGGGTTCCGTCCAGACATTCAACGGGCCGGTTACTGTCCCGCTTCTCGACCCGGTAACAGACAGTAACGGGGTACTGGTAACGACACAGACCATCCCGATGGGACCTGCAGCCTCACAGGTAGCGATCAAGTTGCTCGGGACCAACGGCGGAGGGTTCTTTAACACAAACTCCGCACATCCATTCGAAAATCCCACACCATTCTCCAATTTCGTCGAGATCCTCAGTATCCTGTTAATCCCGGTCTGCCTGTGTTTCACGTACGGGAAACTGGTCGGTTCGGCAAGAAAAGGCATTGCCATCCTCATTGCAATGACCCTCATTTTCGTTCCCCTGCTCGGTCTTGCCATCTGGTCGGAAGCAGGGGGAAATCCCGCATTCGCCCCTCTCGGAGTCGATCAGGCTGCGGGAGCACTCCAGCCTGGAGGCAACATGGAAGGAAAAGAGGTGCGGTTCGGCGTCCCGTTCGCTTCGATGTTCTCGATCGTCACGACCGCGACATCATGCGGTGCCGTAAATTCCATGCACGATTCCTTCATGCCGCTGGGTGGCTTTGCCCAGATGCTGATGATGCAGTTCGGCGAGGTGGTGTACGGTGGGGTAGGTTCGGGACTATACGGGATGCTCGTCTTTGTCATTATTGCCATGTTTATTGCAGGGCTCATGGTGGGAAGGACCCCTGAATACCTCGGGAAGAAGATCGAACCCCGGGAAATGAAGATCGCAACGATCATCATCATTATCCCGATTGTCCTGGTCCTCGCCGGAACCGCCATTGCTGTTCTGTCCGATGTGGGAAAATCTGCCATACTGAACCCCGGGGCTCACGGGTTTTCGGAAATTCTCTATGCGTTCACCTCGGTTGCCCAGAACAACGGCAGTGCGTTTGCCGGGCTCTCCGTAAACAGCCTGTTCTACAATCTCATTACCGCGATCATGATGGGCATCGGCCGCTACCTGCCTGCCGTCCTCACCCTCGCCCTCGCCGGGGCTTTTGCCATGAAAAAGATCGTCCCGGTCGGCGAAGGGACGTTGTACGACCACCGGCCGCTTTTTATCATCTGGCTGGTATTCGTCATCGTCATTGTCGGGGCACTCAGTTTCCTCCCGGTGCTCGCACTCGGGCCGCTGGCAGAATATCTCCACATGATCTCCGGAGGTTTCCATGTCTGACCAGGAAACAAAAAAGGGCCAGGCGGAACTCTATAAACGGGCTGTTATTGAAGCGTTTCTGAAACTTGACCCGCGGCTGATGGCAAAGAACATCGTGATGTTCGTCGTTGAAATCGGGTCGATTATTACTACCCTCCTCTGGCTCCAGGCCCTGACGGGTCATGGTGAAGCCCCGGCGTCATTTATCGGTGCAATCAGTATCTGGCTCTGGTTCACGGTTATCTTTGCCAATTTTGCGGAAGCACTCGCTGAAGGCAGGGGGAAGGCACAGGCCGAATCGCTCAGGAAAATGCGGCGCGATACCGAGGCCAAGAAACTGAAGGGCGACTACAAGGTCAATAAGAACTGTGAGCCCGGGGATTCGGATTATGAAATTATCCCATCATCGACGCTCCGCAGGTCAGATCACTACTATGTCCGTTCGGGGGATACCATCCCGCTCGATGGCGAGATTGTTGAAGGAGTCGCGTCGGTGAACGAGAGTGCCATAACCGGGGAAAGTGCCCCGGTAATCCGTGAGTCAGGTGGGGACCGGAGTGCTGTTACCGGTGGTACGGTGATCCTTTCCGACTGGCTTATCATCCGGGTGACGGCGAATCCCGGGGAAGGGTTCCTTGATCACATGATTTCCCTCATCGAAGGGGCAAAGCGACAGAAAACCCCGAACGAAATTGCCCTTAATATTCTCCTTATAGGCCTTACAGCGATTTTTATTGTCGTTTGTGCGACACTCTGGGCTTTTTCTCATTATTCAGTGGAGACTGCCGGGTACGGGCAGGTCATCACGGTTACCACGCTCATAGCACTCCTCGTATGCCTTGCCCCGACCACTATCGGAGGCCTGCTTAGCGCCATCGGCATCGCGGGAATGGACCGGTTAATACGTCGTAATGTTATTACAACCTCGGGCAGGGCAATCGAGGCCGCAGGCGATGTCGATGTGCTCCTCCTCGACAAGACAGGGACGATCACGTTAGGCAACCGGCAGGCGGTAGAGCTGATCCCGGTGGACGGGACCGATATTACCGAGCTTGCCGAAACAGCCCAGCTCGCCTCCCTTGCCGATGAAACGCCCGAGGGGAGGAGTATTGTCGTGCTTGTCAAGGAACAGTACGGCCTCCGCGGCCGCAGTGTCGGTGCCCATGAAGAGACCTCCGGAATGCAGTTTATCCCGTTTTCAAGCCATACCCGGATGAGCGGAGTCGACAGCGGGTCCACATCCATAAGGAAAGGAGCAGCCGATGCAATTGCCCATTACATAGAAGATAACGGCAACAATGTCTCCCCGGACCTGAAGGCAAAGGTGGAAACAATATCCGGTTCAGGAGGGACACCGCTTGTCGTAGCAATGAATGGGAAGGCACTCGGCGTAATCCACCTAAAAGACGTGGTAAAAGGTGGAATCAAGGAACGGTTTTCCCAACTGAGACGAATGGGGATTAAAACGGTGATGATCACAGGGGATAACAGGCTCACTGCAGCAACCATCGCGGCAGAGGCAGGGGTTGACGACTTCCTTGCAGAGGCGACCCCCGAAAGCAAGCTCCGGATGATCAGGGATTACCAGGCAGGAGGACGTATGGTCGCAATGACCGGTGACGGAACGAATGATGCACCGGCCCTTGCCCAGGCCGATGTCGCCGTCGCGATGAACACCGGGACCCAGCCGGCCCGCGAAGCGGCGAACATGATCGACCTGGACAGCAACCCGACCAAGCTCATCGAGATCGTGGAGATCGGGAAACAATTGCTCATGACGAGGGGAGCGCTCACCACCTTTTCGATTGCAAATGACCTGGCCAAGTATTTTGCCATTATTCCGGCGGCATTTATCACCACCTATCCGGCGTTGGCAGCCTTAAACATCCTCGGCCTCCATAATGCCATCCTCTCCGCGGTGATCTTTAATGCACTGATCATTGTCATGCTCATCCCGCTCGCCCTTCGCGGGGTGCAGTACAAACCGATGACCGCTGAGGAAGCGCTGAGAAACAATATCCTCCTGTACGGTGTCGGGGGTATTGTTGCTCCGTTTATCGGGATCAAAATAATTGATATCCTCCTCGTCCTCATGGGGGTGTGAGTGCCATGGTGCTGAATGGCGAGAAAAGGCCGGACCCGGACATCCTCCTCGCCCACGTACTCGATGAAGAGCGGCAAAAGCACCGGGGCCGTCTCAAGATTTTTCTGGGCTACGTGGCAGGAGTCGGAAAGACCTACGAGATGCTGAATGCGGCACACCTTAGGAAAAAAGAAGGAGTAAATGTCCTGATTGGGTATGTCGAGACGCATGGCCGGGCTGAAACGGAAGCACTCCTCGAAGGCCTGACCGTCGTTCCGAGAAAAATAGTCGAGTACCGGGAAGTTAAACTGGAAGAGATGGACCTCGATGCGGTTGTCGCTGCACGACCTGACCTGGTCCTCGTCGACGAACTGGCACACACCAATGCACCCGGTTCGCGTCACCTCAAGCGTTACCAGGATGTTGAAGAGCTTCTCGATGCCGGGATAGACGTGTATACAACCCTCAATGTCCAGCACCTTGAAAGCCTGAATGATGTTATCGCCCAGATCACCAACATTGTCGTCAGGGAAACAATACCTGACGGTGTCATCGACGAAGCGACCGAAATCGAGCTTGTTGATCTTGCACCACCCGAACTCCTGCAACGCCTGCGTGAAGGGAAAGTCTATATCCCGGAAATGGCTGCCCGGGCCATGGAGCAGTTCTTCAACGAGGGAAACCTCTATGCTCTCCGTGAGATCGCACTTCGCCGTGCGGCAGAACGGGTTGATGACCAGATGCTCTCGTACATGCAGACCCGTTCTATCCCAGGCCCTTGGCATGCCGGGGAGAGGATACTTGTCTGTGTCGGCCCAAGCCCCCTTTCAGAACGGCTGGTCAGGACCACTAGGCGGCAGGCAGACAGGATTAATGCGAACTGGGATGCCATCTATGTCGAAACCCCGTCCCATCACCGGCTCTCAAAAACTGCAAAGGAACAGGTCTGGCGGACACTCCAGCTCGCCGAGAAACTCGGTGCAACAACGGCCACGGTATTCGGGCTGAATGTTGCTGATACCGCGATCGAATATGCCAGGAAACATAACATCACCAGGATTATCATCGGAAAGACACTCCGTCCCCGATGGCAGGAGTTCGTATTCGGCTCGGTCGTGGATACTCTTATCCATAACAGCGGGACCATCGATGTCTATGTCATCAGCAGCCAGGAGAAGGGACCTGTAAAACAAGTTGAAATGGAACCCCTGCTGCCAGCGTCCCCGCCAAAAGGTTATGCAGGTTGCTTTGGACTGATTATCCTTACCACGCTCATCGGGTGGCTGCTCAAACCATATATTTCCCAGACCAACGTCCTGATGTTTTACCTGCTTGCCGTGGTGCTAACGGCATATCTATGGGGCCTTCGCCCGGCGATTGCAAGTGCAATTCTCGGGGTACTGGCCTTTGACTTCTTTTTCGTATCGCCGTACCTGAGTTTTCGGGTATCCGACTCGGAGTATGTCATCACCTTTTTTGGTTTGATTGTGGTCGCCGGTGTGATTAGCCTGTTGGTTGCCCGTGTTCGGGAACATGCATTTGCAGCACAGGAACGAGAAAAAGAGACCAGTACCCTCTTTGCGTTGTCACAGGACCTCACGGTAGCAACAGATATCAATGAGGTGACTAATGCAGTCACCAGGCATATCGGAGAAATATTTGGCTGGGAATGTGTTTTCCTCATATCCGACAACGGTTCCCTCGTACAACATCCTGGGAGTCCGGGCCTTGTGCTGGATGCCAATGAAATCGCCGTTGGGACCTGGGCATTTTCACATGATACCATCTCCGGGTACGATACCGATACCCTTCACTCGTCCCGGTTGAGATATATACCGCTCCGTACTAACCGGGGAAAGCTCGGGATTCTCGGGGTAAAACCAAACGAACCCGATGGTGTGATCAGCCCCGAGCAGTCCAGGCTCCTGACTGCATTTGCCAACCAGGTGGCACTTGCGATCGAACGCGTGAATGTCACCTCGGTTTATGAAAATAAATGAAAAAGTGAACGTAATTGTAAACCACGTGGAAACCAAATTTTTTGATATCGGTTTATGTTTGAATATAGTTTTAATGGTAATCAGGAAGAGCACGGGGCTTTCCTCCTCTTGAATTACCCTTTAGCCTTTTCTAGGTCCCACTATTCCTGTAGATTGGAAGAAAAAAAGAAGGAGAGGGCCAGAAAATCTAAACCAGTGATTTTTACTAACTATAAATGTAGATGCGATCCGAATTGTGAAGGATTAGATTATTGTCCTCGTTTCAAAAGATATTGTATGAAAAAAGAATGAGCATCATGGGTCAAATGTTCCACGTTCTCTTTTAAGAGTCTTCAACAGGTCGATTGTCGTAAACATGATTGCAGCTTCAAGAGGATCATCGAAGTATGCAAGTTCCGGACCTCTCCTTTTTTCCAGTAGTTGCACCAGTTCAATACCGTATTTCAGGTCATTATTTGGTAAACGATTTACAATTCTTCCCCATCTTTCTGTTAGTCGTTTCATATCGGTAGCGGTAACCATTGAATAAAAAATAGATTTTCGGGTATATGGTAAGATACCGGGGGCGGTGTGAAAGTGTCCTTTGGGTATCAGTCCTTCCGGCTTCAATGGCATCGGTCGGGGTGGGGGATGTGGAGTATGGAAATCACAGAATCTTTGGGCTCTTCGCTATTATGAGTGGGTAACTATGAGACGCCAAAAAAAATTAATTGATGGGGCGCCGCCCCAAACCCCGGTTAAGAGAGTTCCGCCGCCCCAGAAGGACGCCCCGGCGGCGATTCAGTGCGTGTTTAGGCAATTGTCCATAGTATTTCCAATATTTAAAGATATTTTCCAATTTTAATGTTTGAAATGTCTTTTGATTTCATTTGTTGATATCTTAAGTTCAGGTTATCTACCCACACGAAACAGCGAAGAGGCGTTATTTATGACGTGCTCAAAATAACCTCATAAATGGGCTTCTTTTCCGCGTATTTCATTACCATCTGCAAGTTGCAGGCACATCGCTGACTATTTCGAAATCTTCATAATCTTCTCCTTCTAATTGACCATGTTAGGTCATGATAAACATACGAATGTATCTGCGAATCACGGGGATCCTGGTTATCCTCCTGGTGGGTGTGATGATCCCAGTATCAGCCGGAGCGGTTCCTGACCTGAAGGGTTCCTGGACCGGAATTTCCGTGGAACAGTACTCCCCGGCAGGCGGGTTTGAAAACCTGACCGCTGATCTTCGATCATTCCGGATTACCGGGCAGGATGGTCGGGGATTTGTTGGAGAAGAGACGTTTTACGATCGGCCAACAGGCAAAAATATAACTGAAATATTCTCCGGTGCATTATCGCCTGATGGTCGCATGTATGAACTGGACAACGAGGGAAGTGGGATCTCATTCGGGGAGATTGTTTCAGACCATGAGTTCTACATTACTATGCTCTTTTCTGAAAGGGGCCCGATGATTATATCCCTGCATTTGGTGAAATCAGGGACAAATGCCTCTCCACCAGGTAAAGTGCCGGAACTGATCGGGACATGGAACCTCACGCACTACCGGAAAAATTCAGCAAGTACTACCGGCCTCCTCACCATTGATCAGCAGCAGGGCAGAATCTGGAGCGGGACTGAAAAGGTCCAGGATGAAGACGGGACTTCTATCGACCTGACGCTTGCAGGAACTGTCGGAGAGACCGGGAGAATATATGCAACTTCAGCAGACGGGGCATATATGTTCGGCTCCCTGGTGGGAGAGGATAGCATTCAGAGTGCTTTCATCATACCCGGAGATACCGACGGGACCTATGTGGTTGATCGCGTGGTAACAAAAAATGAGACAGCAATACCACAATCTGACCTTTCGTATCCGGTCATGGCAGGAGACTGGAAGATTGATAATCGGAACGTGATCGAGAATGGGAAAATAACAAATGTAGGGCCTGTGTCTGATGAGTGGGTCTCCTTTTCCAACCAGACAGGGAAGTTCTTTACTGCTGTGCGACACAACCGGATAGCAGGAGTCCTGCCTGATATGGAAGTGTCTGGGGTATTCCGTTTACCCAATGAAGCATTCCTTACGGGTGCAGATTCGGAAATAGTGATATATCACGTCCTTGATAATTCCAGCATAGAAGCGATAGTGAACAGAAAGGATAAAAAAGCTTCATTATATGTGGATGTATTGACCCGGAAACCACACATCCAATTATTTTCAGATATACTTAACAATATTTCCGTGCGAAGGTGGATGCTCGCCCATCCCACCAGGCATATCCTGTAAATGGGGAGGGTTCAGGGAAAGGGAATGTGGTTCCCCTCCCCTGGCATCCTGGTATCAGGCAACCCGCTCAGTACAGCGATGAGCCAGTTTTTTTCGATTATTATGAGCCGGGGGAGGACCCTTTCTAGTTGTATGTCAATTCTATGAATTTTAGGCCGGGTTCCAAATAATTCAACCGGGGCGGTGTATTCCACGGGTCCCTTTATGCCCGGTACAGGCGGTCCTGGATAGCACGAACAGGAAAGGGGGCGTGTTTGCGGGGAAGTAATTACTCAAAAAAAAGGAAAAAAAATGGATGAATTGATCTTACCTTGCTGGTATGATCAGTGAGCGTTCTCCGGCGGGCATGAACTCGCGGATTGCACCCTTTGCGAACTCTCTGCGTGGTTCGGAGAAGTCGAACTTGAGCGAGGGGTCGGCGAAACAGATCTTGATTAAGGGACTGAGGGTCCATGCATCGCCGCGTCCAAAGTGAGCAGCGCCTGCGATTGCAGCGTACTCTCCCTGGTGACCGACGTTCATTGCGTAGTTCGGGAAGTTTGGTCCACGGAGTTCTCCGATACAACCTTCGTCACCACGGATGGCCATCGAGTTTGCGGAACCGCACTGGTCCTGCAGGTCGTAGCCGAAGAAGCCGAGACGTGACCATCCTTCCTTGTGCAGGAGCATGGACATGTACCAGGCGTTCAGACCGGCATTGGAGTTTCCGGTACCGATTGCGGCGGACAGACCTGATGCGGCTGCGAGGACGGATGCACGCTGTGAGCCACCGAAGTGGGTCTCGAGTGCAGTCGGGAACTGTTCGTACTGTTCCATACCGTAGAGCGTGACTTCAGTTGCAACATCGTTGACTGCTTCCTGCTTGCAGGGTACCTTGCCGAGGCCACCGAACTTGGACTTGATATAGTCCATACCGTAGTAGCAGTAGTCGTCGAGGATGTTGTCGGTGTATGCTGCGGTTGCATACTGTGTGAATCCGACACCACCGGACATGTAAGATCCGAGCCAGATCTGGTCGAAGAGCATCGCACCAGCGCCGACAACCTCGAGGGATGCACGGACCGGGTCGTTCGGGTACTTGCGGTCGCCCTGGATCATATCGGCGAAGTGACCGAACTTGATACCACCGGGCTCATTTGGACCACGTGCACGGCGGGCTGGCAGGATGTCGGCCATCTGGATGACACCGGCGTGCTTTGCGGCGTATGCAAGGTCTGCGGTTGCTGCTTCACCGGCGCACATGTGGTACGCACTGATGAACGACATACCGATCTGCATGGCTGACCATCTTGAGGTGGTCCCACCATCGCAGGTCCTTGATACGATTGTTGGGATGTGAACTGCCTGGTACATTGACTTGCCGACTGCGGCCTTGAGTGCCTCGGCACTCTTGCCTGGGAAGAGCTTCTCAATGTTGATCAGGAACTGTGGCTCGATGTCGTCTGCCATCTCGTCGTCGCCGGTAAATACCTTGACGTAACAGTCGTCTACGAGTGCTGGGTGAGTCTCGACCATGTGTTCCTGAACGACTGCCGCACCGGGCATTGCGTGGTTCAGTACGTGGAGGTACTCGTTGATGGTTTCGGGGGTGACTTCCTTACCGAGACGCTTCTGGAGGGTCTGGTGAGCGAGGTCGAGTCCTACGATGATGGTCCTCCGGATGTCGTCCCACATCTGCTGCATGGCAGCGTTGTTGACGAAGTGAAGGTCATCACCCTCAACGAAGACACCGGTGTTGGAAACTTCGTAGGTCATCAGCTGGCGCTGACCGAGTGGGATACCACCAAGGTGGCAGCGGATTGGGTCGTACTGGCTGATTCCACGTTCCATCGCTACCTTCTGGCCTTCCTTGACGAAATCCATCTTGTTCTTGGACTGCTTTAGCCCCTCACGTGCGAACACGGTCTGGGTTGCCTGTGGGTCCTCTGCGAATTTGGTCTTGAGCGCCTTCAGGAAGAGCTTCTGGGTTCTTTCGATTTTCTTTGTTGCCATTTTCAATCACTCCGTTGGCATGAAGCCGTATTTGGTCCTCAGCGAGTGAACACGCTGTACGTATTCGATATATTCAGCATCATCACGGAAGGGTACACCGACGAGTGAGTGGAAGATACCGGTGTGTGCCTTGAGCCACTTTTCGTCCATTGGCTTCCCGACCTTGACTTCCTTGTCAAGGGGCTCACCAATCTGGTTCTTGACGTACTTTACAATGCCGCTCTTCTTGTCGAGGACGCAGCGCTGGAGCATGTCGAACATCATCCCGTCTTCTGCGAGACGAAGGGAGTGCCCGTGCACGGTACATCCACGGACTGCGGTGAGGGCCGGGTCGAAGAGGACGGTGTTGACGAGGTCTTTGGAGTATTTTTCGAGGTCTCTCTCACGGCATTCAAGGATCTGACGTCCTGAGAGGGTACCGGGGTCAATTCCACGGTATTTGTATGCCTCGAGGTATGACCTGAGGTAGGGCTGGCAGGGTGCATTGTACATCGAGTCAGCGAACTGGATGTAGCGGATGCGGTCCCCGGCTTTTGCGCCGTCTGTCGGGGTCACGAGTTTCCTGATTGGACATGCTGGTTCCGTTTGTTCTGCAAGCGGGGGGTGGGCAGTCTTGTATGCAGACCCTGGTGCACGGTGCCCGAGGATCAGTACGAGGTCTTCATCCGTCACATCACGGATCTTTTCCAGCTTCTGTTCCGGGTCCATGTACTTGCGCCTGTTTGCGGCGACAATAGATGTACCAGGTCCATACTGTGGTTTGTAAGCCATTTTTTATCTCTCCTGATTTTTTTCAGATTTCATTATTTTCATTACTGCATGAATGACTTCTGCCATTTTTTCACGTGTTGGTGTCTGACCCCTGGTAACACCGCTGACAATTGCCATCACGGTGCCCCTTGTCTTCACCTTGTCTGCAGGTGGCATTACCACCGCAGTCTTTACGCCTTCCTTTGCGAGATCTTCAAAGTCAATCGGGGCCTGGGAGACCACGACAGCCCTTATATCGCAAGCCTGGAGAATGTATCTCACCTTGTGGACTACATGGGAGCGTACATTTCCATGGTGCAGAATGGCAAGTTTATGCTTCTCGATCTGCCGGATCTCTTTATCGGTTATGCCGAAATATGCTCCGAGTACACCACCGCCGATATGCTGTGCATCGGGTGGCACGCCGCTTCCGGCGTTCAGCACCAGTGTACTGATGCTGTACTCGATCCCCTGTTGTCTCAGTGCTGAGGTTATATCGCACACGGGCTTGGTGACATGGCGCCGTCCCGGGGACATGCCGACCACGATAACATCCGGGTAACGGCATTCTGATATGGTCCCTCGCTGGGCAATTCCACCACCTTTTCCCATGCCCATTGCCTCACGGCAATCGACAACCTGGGTAACTCTTCCCATCGGCATAGTTATTTTATTCCCTGTAGTATAACGGGGCCCGTTTTGCTTTTTGGATCCGCCATTCCGATAATACTCTTATCCGCATCCGGTCCGTACTTTGCATAATCAGACAATGATGGTTCCGTCTTCATATACCGTCCTTCCTGGATACGGTACGTGAACTCGGTAAAAACCGGATCACATGCTGCCTTGAGTGATGGAATCACATCACGGCTTTCCAGTTCGAGCAGTAGTGTCCCAACATGAACGGCGAGTTCCATCTCCTTTTCGCCAACCTTGATCATTCCTCTCATGGAATGAGGATTGGTGGTATTACGGGCAGGCCCGTAAGGGACCGTGGATGGCAGCCGGGGACCATTCAGGATGATCCTCCGGATTCCTTCCACGGCAACAATCCGGTTGAGGAGACGTTCCACTGTTTCAGGGTTGAGTAAACGCTCGGTGACGATTCTTACCTGAGGATAATTGGCATCTGTCATTCGAATCCTTAATGAAGTTATACAACTTTCGCAACTGACTGAATCGGCTTCTTGAACTCTTCAATCTGGCCGAAGGTGTCTGCGTAGATCTTGGATGTGGCTTCTGGGCCGAACATCTGGGTACCTGCATCAAGACAGCATGCAGCGACGATACAGGGCATACCAACACCGGCGGCGTGACGGGTCACGACGTGGTTTCCGTTGAAGACACCTGGGCCACCGCCACCATAGATCGAGTGGCTGAAGAATGAGAACCCGACTGCGACACCCATTGTACGACCGAAGTCTGACCCTGGGAGGCCGGTCTCATGCTCGAGCAGGTCGTTGAAGTACAGAAGGGTTGCAGATACTGCCTGTGCGAAACGTCCTGCACCACAGTTTACCATGGTTGCTGCGAGGGTTCCTGCTGAGGCGTAGGCGTTCCACATCATTGGGTCCTTGGTGTCCATGAATGTGTAACCGCTCTTGCCCTTCTTTCCTGCCTTGATAACCTTGTCCTCGATTGCTCTCTCAACAAGGCTTTGGACGACGGTACCGACAGTACCTGTCTTGCCGTTCTTCTTGACGAGGTCGTAGACGAGGTTGTTTGCGTTAAGTCCCTGGTATGCGAGAAGCAGGAGCTGTGCACGCTCGAAGGGACCGATTGCGGCACCCATCTCGAATTCTCCGGCCTGCTCGAAAATGGACGAAAGTGCGGCACCCTGGATTGCATTCCTGTGGGTCATCATTGCTGCGTGGTTCGCAGGGATGTTACGGAGTGCGTATCCGAGACCTTCGTTGTTCTGCGGGATGGACAGGATAGAAACGACATTGCCGCCCTGCATGTCCATTGTCTGCGGGTAGGTACCCCAGACTGCTGCCTTGACCATCGACATGTCGAACATACCGACCTTGTACTGTTCCATCAGTGCGTAGGTGGTTGCTGCTGCGACTGCTGTTGAGGCTGCATCATAGGTTGCTGCTGAGTCAAGACGGGCTGTCGGGCACTCGACGAGGATCATCTTGCCGCCGCCGACCTTGGTGATCTTGGTGTTGTCACCAGCGGTGACTTCGACCATTGCCTTGATCTTGGCTGAGAGTGCCTCGCTGTCCTTGACACAGTCCACTTTCATGGTGCGTCCGAGGATCTGGTTGCTCTTGCCGCCGACCTTTCCGGTCTTCAGTGCCTCGTCGATACCGGCGAAGTTGACTGCAACCGTCCTCTTGGTGAGGTCGATGATCTTCTTCATCCCTGGGTTGACCAGCGGGCTGATCTTTTCAAGGGTGACGCCACTCTTGAGCAGCTTGCCCTCATCGTCATAAAGGTCAATTGTTTCCTTGTATTTTGCCATAATTTTCCTCCGTTAATTTACGTTTACCGAATTGTACAATACGTTCGCTGGAAGTGTATGAGCGCCATGGCTCACGAATGCGGGTTGAAGGTCACTATTGCACGTCCCCTCATGGGACAGTTGTATATTCATATACTCTTAATATAAGTGTTGTGTTTTTTATTTTTATTTTTTAATATAATATGATTAAAATAATTACTATTAAGGGGGGAATATTCAAATATTACCCCCACATCCGGAATCATTCATAAAACAGGTATGAAGAAAAGTAAAAAATGTATCACGAAGTATTACGTTAATACTCCATTTGTATGAATTTGCAGTGCGCTTTTTTGGTGAAAAAGATCAGATTTTCTGGTATAAGTTACCGTATACCATCTGTCCTTTTCTTTTCTTGTGGCGCTCGCCGGTATCGCCAATATAGTGTGCAAACTTTGCCGTTACACCCTCGATTTCAAGGTCGACATCATCGACATACTTGAAACCCGGCATCATCACATCGATGGTGCCGAAAATTATAACCTCGCCCTCTACCATCTGTCCGGCAACTTTGCTTGGTGCATTTCCCTTGACGATAATTTTTCCGCCTTCGGCGTGGGTCATAAGGTGGACATCAACATCCCCGTTGATGACCATCTCACCCCCGGCCATATACATCCCGACATCGCTGCCGGCATTCCCCTTTACAAGGATCTTTCCGCCAGACATGCCACGCCAGTCGCCACGGTATGCGGCACCCAGGTAATTTCCGGCATTCCCCTCGATAATGAGTTCTCCGCCTTTCATACCTGTTGCAGCAAATGCCTGGATATTCCCCCTGACAGTCATTTTACCGCCGGTCATCCATGCGCCTGCATACAGGTCAGTGCTGCCGTCGATGACAATCTCACCGGCACTCATCTTCATGCCGATGTACTTGACTTTCGTTACATCGCCTTTGACGACGATTTTCGTCTCTCCGGCGGTTGCTCCTGCATCACCGGAAATTTCGAAATACTTGCCGAGTGTGGACTTTGTATTTCCTTCGTACACATGGAGCTCTGCGATCTGTGCGGCCGTTTTTCCCGCAAATTCATCCGGGCAGATGTTTTCCGTTTCGAGATACAGCGCCGGAGAATTTTTCATCGTGATTGTTACGGTTTCCATGGTACACACCTACACCTGGGTTGCATCTACCTCTAGTGCAAACGGGTTCGGGACAAAGTGGTGTCCGAGTGATTCGTAGTTTGCCTGGGTCATGCTGTAGTATTTCAGGAATTTTTCCTTGATATCACGCATGACCTGCGGGTTGTCATTTACCTTGACATCAACCCAGAGGGTGCGCTTGTTGCCGATGTTTACGATATCACCGTGTGTGACTACCTGCACACCGCTCTTGAAGACATATGCCGCCCTTGAGAAGGCGGTTTCAATCATTTCGGGGTCTGCAAGTGGTTTATCCGGGTTGAAATCATACACGGCAACGTCTGCATCCATGCCTGGCTTTAAGCCACCACAGATATTGGCAAGCCCGAGGGACTTTGCCGGCCCTGCACGGGTCATCTGGGCGAGCTCGTAGAGCGTGATCTCGCGGTCGATACTACCAAGGGTCGATGCTGCTATGACCTTGTCAGCATTCTTGAACGTGTTGAGCCGCTCGTCACGGGCCTTCTTGCTCATCAGCCACTTGAAGACACGGGGGTACCGGGTGAATGGTCCTGCATTCGGGTGATCTGTCGTGATGAAACAACGCATCGGGTCTTTTGCCAGGAGTGCGAGTTCAAGACCGATTGACCACTGGATGGCACAGACCTTGATGTCGGGGCTGTAGATATACGGCACGACACCGGCTGCAGTCTCGAGTTCCACGTCACAGTTTGCCCATTTCAGGTGGTTCAGCCCTGTAAGGTGGTGCTCGAACGGACCGTCGGCAGTCATCGTTGTCGTCTCATCGAGGGTAACATTGCCGGTATCCATCGTGAGGTTCTTGTGACTGTTCACATAGTTCATGATCTCCGTGGCCTTGGACTCGAAATTACCCCAGTTCTCTCCACCGTAGGAGTGGAACTGCATGTGGGTAATATGCATGACCTGCTCACGGCCGAACTTGTTCTTTGCCTTGTAGCCTTCCGCAAGGTTCAGGGTGTCCAGGGTTGTCTGGTAACAGCCGGGGTTCCCGAGGTTATTCGGGTGAATGTGCATCGAGTGGGGGAGACCGAGGTACTCGTTCGCCTCGATAAGCCCCTTGACGATTTCTGCCGGGGTGATATCGAAGTACGGGACCGGGTCATTGATCGAGAGACAGTTCAGTCCCCATCCCCATGCTTCGGTGCCGCCGGGGTTGACGACCTTGACGGCATATCCCTTTGTTGCACGGAGCAGCCAGGCAATATATGCCGCGGTGTTCTCTACCTCGTTGTTCTTCAGGTACTCCATCACGAACCAGTTATTGCCGAAGACCGGGAATGCACCCTCGTCAATGATCGGCGTATCCCGGATCTCCTCATGCACGTGGCGTGAGAACATGGGGGGCATTGCTGCCTCCATGCATGTCGTGTAACCCATCTTGGCATACTCGTAGCCGGTTTTGAAGGTGCTTGGGATCGAATTTCCGGAGCCTGTCCGTTCGATCCCCTTTGTTGGAGTACAGGTGAAGAGCTTGTCTTCCGGACGATAGATCCGGCCCAGGTTCACCTTCGGGCCTGCGATGTGGGCGTGGATCTCCACGGCACCGGCCATTACCGTCTTTCCGGCGGCATCTATGACCTTTGCAGATTTTGAGACGTCCTTGACGATTTTACCATCCTTGATGGCAACATCGGACTTCTCGCCCTTGATACCCTGGACGGGGTCGAATACAAATCCGTTCTTAATAATATATTCTGACATAATTATGCGACCCCCTTGAGTTTCTTCACGCGATCGCGAACCATTACAAGGAACTGTTCATCGGTGAGCATGCCCTCCGGAGCATCGACGACCTTACGGCAGTCGATCGGAACGTTATCCATGCGGTATGCATTGCCACCGGTCTCAACACCATTGAATGCAACAGGCACATGAAGCTTTGAAACACCACTGGTCGGGGTGATGTGGGGATCGACGCATACTGAATTGACCTGTGAAATCTTCTTTACTGCACTGATTGGGAAATGTGCTCCCGGATCGCTTCCAATAACAAATGCTGCATCAATTTCCCCCCGGTTAAGGAGGTCGATAGAGCTCGTGTCGCCCGGGTTATAACGCGGGAACCCGCGGGTAAGATCAACGGAATACGGGTACCCGAACTGCCATGCGAGGACCTCTCCGGACCCTGTCACATTGTAGTGACCACGCATTGGCATGATGGAGAATTTCGTGTATTCGTTGAGGTCTTTGGTGACCGCGATTGCCTCATCGATGTTGTGGTTCTTTCCAAGTGACTGGGTAACACCCATACCGAAGAAGATGATCCCGAACCGGCCTGCTTTCATAACATTCGTCGCCTCGATGATCTTCTCTTTTGGTATCCCTGCTACAACATCCGGCAGCCATTCGCCCCTTATTGCGACGCGGAATGCGTTAAGGAGTTCGTAGTCCTGTCCCTGGGTGACCTGGAGGTGAATATCTGCCATCTTGGCAGTGTCAGTGACACGGGGGTCAACTACCACCAGTTTACGGCTTTTATGTCCCTTTCCGGTAAAGAATCCACGTGGGAATATCGAGTACCGGGACATGTGGCGTGGGTGGGCATGACAGGGGTTGCATCCCCAGAAGATAATTGTGTCAGCCCGGTTCTTAACTTCACCAAGCGTGCAGGTAGGCAGGCCTATGTCCTGCACGGCAATCAGGGTGGTGCCGTGGCAGACTGCTGCTGTATTATCAACACATGCACGACACATCTCTGCGATCTCGTTTCCAACGCTCTGGGCTTCGCAATTGACCGAGCTCCACCCGTACATCAGCGGTTTCTTTGCACCGGCAAGCATTTTTGCCGTGTAATCTGCCGCTTCGTTGTAGGTGATCTCTTTCCAGGTGCCATCCGGCTGCTGGAGTCTCGGCCTGGTGATCCGGTCTTTTGCCTGTGAATGCAGGAATTTTTCCGCACCAATTGCACAGGCGTTGTACACGTCAAGGATCTGTTTACCGTCATCGGTAACGGTGACCTCGAGATCGTCACAGAGCGTACCGCAGAACGGGCACACAACATCGGTAACTGACTTTGTCATCAGGATTCACCCCGGCAGGCTTTCTGTACAAGTTCTACTCCGAGAAGGATAGGCTGGTCCATTGCGACTTCAACCTCAACGGGTACTCCCTTGAA
>JBAXJR010000028.1:0-29851 GCA_037137755.1 Methanomicrobiales archaeon
CAACTTTCAGCTCTTTTTTACCCATGGAAGGGCTCCATTGCCGTTTTTCCGCGGCTGGTACCAGTACATGTACGCAAGGATTCCACCAACGATAATGATCAGCAGGGCAAGGAGAACCATCCCGGTATTGTCTTCAGGTATTACCCTGACTGACATCGGGCTTGAAATCGTATGAGTCCCGAGATCGTCGACGTACGTGATGATTGTTGTATACTCGTAGGTGCCACCCTTTGCGCCGTCAAGCGAAAATACAGCAGGTGCATCGTTGCCAGGCTTGATCTTGCCAATAAATGCCTGTTTTGTACCGGTCATCGGGAGGTCAACAGTCGCAACCACCTGTTTTGCTTCACCTGTACCGGTATTCTCTATCCGGATGGTCAGGTCAAACGGCTGGCTTGCAATTACCCTCCGCGGGCTTGTTTCAACAGAGACAAAACCGAGCTCGGCCTTCCCTTTCATCATGACATCAATGGAAGTTGTTTCTACATGCGCTGATCCATCTATCCAGTTGTACTGGAGCGTGACCGGCACCCGGACCAGACCGGGGGGGGTGTTCCTGTCAGACAACAGGACGAGGTTAACCGTCCTGGAATCATTGGCGTTTATCGCACCGATATGGTATAAATCAGTCGTCTTCGGTGCAATCATGTTGCTTACGTTATTAATCCGGACAGTCACATCATCCGTGCTGGTCTCACCCCCGTTCCGGACAACAAGCATTACCGGGATCTCGTCACCAGGGTTCACCGTATCAGGGAGCGAACTTTCCACGATCATGATAGCCCTTTTCTGGATCCCCACCGGGGTGTTAACGTTAACCGGGATTGGGAACCGGGTGCTCCTCCCACCCGTGGTATCGACCCACACTTCAGGATAGTACATCCCTGTCACTGGCGGCGCCCGGATGGTAAATGTCAACGGGAGCGACTGGCCCGGACCGAGTTCACCCACACGCTCGAAATCTTTGCTGATGACCAGGATCCCCTTCCCCTCGAGCTGGACATTTTCAATATTCACATTGATGTCCGTAACTTTTGTGGTGGTGAAATCATTAGCAAAAACTCCCGCATTCTCCTTAATGGATGCGGATGATGCAGTATTTTTCACGACAACGGTGATCGTCCCAAGACTGTCAGGCATCATTATTGGAGGGTTCACCTGGTATTCACTGATCTGTACAGTTGGATCGCCGGCAGCTGATGCCGGAAATAGTATGCCTGCAGAGATTGCGAGTGCAATTACGAGTATGTGGATTAACTTCATCGTGTTCAGTCCACCCGATCAGGGAAATTTCTCAACGAGGGGGATTTATATTTCAATGGAGACTTGTTCAGAATATATTCGCATGAAGTTATAGTATATGTATTTATCAGCTTCAGTGCCCTGTTGTCCCCTTCATGCTGTGAATCGCGAAATGCATCCATCATTTCCACGTTGAAACGGGGTTGCAAATTAGTCTCGCCACCTGGAACGCAGGGGATTAAATATGTTACCTTGCAGACCATCTCACCAGTCAGCTACTTAAGGAAAAATACCGTGGTATCAGCGGTATCCCCTGCTCCTGGATGGCATATAACACCCTGAACCTGCCGTCGCAGTAATTCATCACAATTTTTTTCGGTTGTAACCTGCTCAGGTAGAATGGTGGTAATATCCGGTCGAGTTCGCTTAATCCCCCGGATAATAAGGTCTCAATATCCTTCACCGAAGGATTTGTCATTATCACTTCAATCAACAGGGAGCGCTGCTGCCGGTCAGTTACATCCAGGTCAAAAATAAGCAGTGAGTCAGTTGGGTCCTCCCCTGGAATCGTATACATCAGGGTTAATTTCCCGGCAAGCAGGTGAACGTTTTCGCTCCCAAGACGCCTGGAAAAGGTATCGGCAATGTAACCAAACGGGAGCATCCCGATCCCGATAATCAGGGTAGCCAGACCTTCCTGCAATATCCCGGTACCGCTGCGGGAAGAGATCCGGGTCTCGAGAATTTTACTTATTTCCCGGAGAATTCCGGTTTTTTCCGGTGTTAAGGTGGACATATCACACCAGATCCCGAACTTGCCATCGGGCCTGTTCACTATTGCAACCCTCTTATCCACGGTGACCCCCGACGCAGGGATAAAATCCTGATCAAATAGTTCAACATTGACGTCAAGGGCATATTCCCCATCCTCCAATCCGATAATATTACCTGAAACTACTCTTCCTATCGGGGGTTGCCGGGGATCGTGAACAGAGTAAACGGGGATAATCACGTGATCTATCGTATCAAGATGCTGCTTCAGGTCGTCAAGAGCTACGGCGTGGTGGCCATGAAAAGCATGAGTTGTGGCGATACGGACAGATCTGCGGGTCATTGCTGGTACGTAATTTTCGGTTTTCCAGGATTAATATAACCTTGTGACAAGAATTTTACGGTACCTCGGAATCAAGAGCAGGTAATTCCCGAACCATTTCGGGAAACAACAACAAAACAAAAAGAACGCCAAATAGGGGGATAAACCAGAAAATATAGTCCTTTGGCCTGGTTGATAAAAGAGACATGAGCCAGTTCGCCGGATAAATGTACCAGGATAGGCAGATTAACAGCTGGATCTCCAAAACATTCATGCGGCTTTGCTGGGGATCACTTATATGGCTAATATCTCCGCAAGTCTGGGTTTCACTGCTTCACCCGTGCTCTTAAAATTATAAAAATCAATTCTTTACACATGGGTCCTGAGCGAGGTTTTACATTCGCAGGCAACGGTTATGAGCCTCGGGTATATCAGGGTATACATTTTTTATCGTTCCGAAACATGCGGTAACAATTGAATGGTTACACGGTTTCCACCCGATAAAGGGAGCATGGGAATAATGGTCGGCGGGATGGCCATAGCAATACTCCTATCCCTTGCGATGTTCACATTATTCATTTTCCCCGGGTACTCAGATGGGCAGGAGGCATATTCCGGACTGAGCCAAATGGCGGATTTACCAGTCATTACCAGTAATATAACAGGATATGCAGATATCTTTGGTACACTCGGACCGGTACAGGTGATTACCCCTGCTCCGAATCCGGACAAGCTCGGCGCAGTGCTGATGAAGGTCCAGCTTGACTCTCTACGTTATGGATGGAAACCGGGAGCAGGTGTAGACCTCGACAAAAGCATGGTGATTTTTGTAAGATCTTCGGGCCGGGAAGTGATACCGAGGAATAACGGGCTGCCCATGAAGTAACCGGGATGGGCAATTGTCCAGAAAGGGAGTACTATCCCGTACCAGGGTGCGGACCAGGACAATATCCTCGAACCTAACGAGGCTTTTATATTATTTGTCTACCCTTCCACACAACTTCCCCCATCGACACCATTTACCGTAACAATTAGCATGCTGGAGGAGACCGCGCTCACGGTAAACCGTACCGTCCCGATGAAAATCAAACCTGTGATGAACCTTGGGTAATCGTTTTTTTTCGTTCAGCCGGGCAAATCCGGTAATATCTCATTAAAGCGACGAGACGAACTGAAATCTTCCTGGTTCTTCGAATGATCCACCGGTTTGCCACCTTGCAGATTTCTGTAATGAAAGAAGAGAATAAGAGCGGCGATTACCTAGTAGTATTCATGAAGTATACAGCACGACACGTACGGAAATTCCTCGAGCAGGGGAAGATCGACCCCCAGCTCTGGAAGATGCATTTCCCTTCACTACTCGAGTCAAGAGTACCCACCTGCGAGGAATGTGATGATTTTAAAAGTAACCTCTGCACAGGCGGCAAAGACCCGGTAGAATGTTTTCTCGCGATTGAACCCTGTACTGAGCAACAGCCTGACAACGAAACCGGAAAACAGGTTGGAAAGGATAAATCAAAAAAATACCAGTGGAAAAGCAAAGGAAAAGAAAAAATAATCCCCTCTGGTGCGAATAAGGCATATGACCAGTCAAAATTATAACCCCTCTTTTTTTATTTAGTACAGGATATTGACAGGATCCAAACCCTGTGGGACGGTTCTCCTGATACTGAATGATGCGCCCCCAGGGGGTTTGACCTCAAGGGTGAACTGTGTTCGCGGCGGGATCTTGACAGACGGTTTCGCATCGACCGTCCAAATCTGGTTATCAGAAAGGACATTTTCGTTAGAACCGGAAACATCCCATTGCCCATCCCCGGCGACCCCGGCTGTATATGCAAGGGTCTCAAGCAGGCCTTCCGTGCTTATGATCATCTGGCTGCCCCTGAAATCGACAGGGGTTCCGCCTTTTGAAAGGGTTACACCAAACCGGACAGTATCTATGCCGAGGGAGGGATCTGAGGCCAGGCCATAGATATCCCCGACAACAAGGATATTTGATGCAGCACCCTGGACCCCTGCGCTGGCTACCTTCTGGCTGGTCTGGGTGGCAAAAAATCCTGTCCCGAGCATAATATATGTGAAAACAGAGGCCACGGTGATAAACGCGATAAGAACAATTGCCGCCTCGATACCGGTAAATGCATCGTCATGCGGGTAGGGTTGTTTCATAAGAGCTCGTGACACCGGAAATCTCCGGAATATTTTGCTAATATTACCTGTGAATCTTTAAGTAATTGAGTAACGTGACTTCTTGAAGAGTAGGCATAAGGAGATATCATACACATCCACAAGAGAATGAAGTCTGCTGATGAAAAGATTGAACACAATTCATCAGGAGAATGCAGATATTGTAAAGTAAAATGATATTTTTTTTAAACGATTGAAAATGTGAATAAGATAATTCCTGATAAATAAATTAAAAAAAAAAAAAGATGCCCGTCACCACAACAATGTTTCCTCCACAGCTATCCAACCAACAAAAAATGAGACTTCATCACATACTCATTTGAAAAAAAACGGAGATATCGAAGGGCGAGAATACAACAGGTTTAGTACATTGTTAACAATGGATCGATTATTGCCCTGTATAGGTTCATCCTTGATATTTTCCAGTTTTACACTCACACCCCGCCCTGCGAGATCTGATATATAAAATACTAGGCAAAAGAAATGAGAGTTATAATAAATAAAACCTGGTGTAAAACGGAACGTACAATCCTGGTACGAAGCCCGCGCATGATCATTATTACCGCAGTGTTCGCAGGTGAAGGAATCATACCGTTCAAAGGGGGTAGAAGTATATTTCAGTTCTGAAAAAATCGGTTTCGATAATATTGACAGTATTGATATCAAGTGTCATTATGGCCGTTGTTGTAATGCCGGTAAGTGCAGCCTATGTTGCCGGGTTTAGCGGCATACCAACTACGGGCCCTGCCCCCCTCACAGTCCAGTTCACCGATTTATCATCCGGGGCTCCGGCATCATGGTACTGGGATTTTGGAGATAGGACAACAGATGAAACACAAAACCCTTCGCACACCTATGCGAATCCGGGAGCTTATTCGGTCAGGTTAACCGTAACAGGCGGGGGATTCAGTGATAGCAATGTTCAGATTGGGTATATATCGGTGGAGGTTCCAACGCCGACACCAACCGAAACCGCGACAGTGCCAATAAAAGCAGGGTTTAGCGGATCTCCCACAACTGGCACAGCACCCCTTAACGTTACGTTTACAGAATCTTCTACAGGGTCTCCAACATCATGGAAATGGAATTTTGGGGATGGGGGTTCGAGTACTATAAAGAACCCTTCACATACCTACACGGTCCCCGGTAGTTATTCAGTCTTATTAACTGCAAATGGCTCGGGAGGTACCAATGTAAAATCACTCACTAATTACATTACAGTGGCAGATTTTATGACACCGGTTTCAACGCAGATTCCTGACTCATTGATTCGTAACGATGTAACAGCAGCGATACCGGCATCGACCACATATCCCGTGATTACCCGGCAGCCCACGGTTGTGGGAACTCCTGCAGCACAACATGATCAGACCGGGACTTCATTTCTCGATGCCATGATAATTGTGGTCATTGTCGTTATCGTGGAGATAGCAGCAATAATCATCTACCACAGGAACAGGGACAAGGATCCACTTGAATAACTGCATTATTTTACTGGTCCCGGGCTTATGGAAAACATACAATTCTTTTTAGACTAGTGAATTACCGCTGGAAACTCACTTTCACACCCCAGCCTTCAGTTACCAGTCCGGGGGTGTTATACCTCGTCTTCTCATTCCGATATAGATCCTTATTAATGGTGAAATATCAGGAAGTATGGTTGCATATTCACGCTGATGTTTTTTGCAAAGGATAATTATTGTATACAAATTCATGGTAAAAATAACTGCAAAAATTGGTTATTTTTCAATTATTAACGTCATGCAATCGCACATTTAACATGCTAATAATAGCGTAATTATAAATACATCCAGCCAGATTGTGTAACTGGTGGAATCCCAAAAATGCAGTTTAAAGATATTGTGATGCAGCGCTACGCCGTCAAGAAATTCAACGGAGAGATGGTCCCTGAAGAGAAGATTAACGAGCTGATTGAACTAGTCAGGTTTGCACCCTCTGCCCTGAACCTGCAGCCATGGAAAATCAGGGTTGTAACTGACCAGAAACAAAAAGAACAACTTCGACCTGCCGCTTTTAACCAGGAGCAGATTACTACCTGTTCACACCTGCTTGTTTTCTGTGCGGACCCTGATTACGACAGCCTGATAAAAAGACTCGGGACACTTTTAAAGCAGAACCACATACCCGGAGAGGTCCAGGCGATGGTGACCGGAATGGCAGCACAGTTCGCCGGGGGCATGTCACCTGAACAGCGGCTTGCCTGGTCGCAGGCACAGACCTACCTCGCCCTGGGAAACGCATTGAACGGGGCGAAATCCCTCGGGTTTGACTCGTGTCCGATGGGAGGATTTAACCCGGATGAATTCACCAGGATCCTGAAGATCCCAAAGCCCCTCGTCCCGGTGATGCTCTGCCCGGTCGGGTATGCGGCTGATCAACAGACGCCAAAACTGAGGTTCCGGAAAGAGGATATCCTCTTCTGAACCTGAACTGGCAGGGGATTTTTTTTCAAATCTCCAAATTTTGAGGGTAAATGGCAGTCCAGGTTAATTTCGTGAAATTTGAACCGCTAACTGAATTCAAGATGCGAATGAGAGAATATTCCCGGTATCAGGGAATTGTATCAATGATACTGTAATGCCTGGAAACACGGGCCTTTTACCCGGGAATCAGAACCGTTTCCCTGAAGAAAAACGACGTGAGCGATTGATCGATACCCTTGGGCTTGGGTTTTTTCTCTGGTTTCTTGGTTATATCGCATCAGTTATCCTTTATTTTTTAGTCCCTTCCGAGGTAATCGGGTGGATCCTTTTTGTTCTGTTCACACCGGTATTTGTCGTAATAACCCTGGCAAGATTCAGGGAAAGGCTGCTTCCTGTCAGGTACTATGTGGTTGTATCAGTGACCTGGACCGGAATTGCAATTGTTTTTGATTACCTGTTTATCGTCCTCATATTCAGTCCCGAAAACTATTACCACCTGAGCGTGCTCCTATATTACCTTGAAACGTTCCTTGTCCCTTTAATCGTGGGAATCCTGTACCGGCACAAGGCAATACAAATGAACTGTTGAATGATATAATCAATTCTGATCTCCGGTCATTGGTGCATGAAATCCAGGATGACCGGGGGGTGGACAGTGTTGTTTTACGGAAAGTCTATGCACGATCCCGTAGTGCCAGGTACACAACGCCGGATCCTCCTCACGGCTAGGAACCACCCCCTGGTAAAACCATGCTTTTCCAGTGCAAGTATCGCGTACTGTGAGCAGGTTGGATGAAACCGGCAGTAAATTCTGCGATTACGGTTATAGGTCCTCCCAAGCTTCCCATGCCAGAGGTTACGGATTAGCATAACCGAAATCAGGACACATGGGTTCCGTTGAATCACTACACATAATACTAATTGCAGGCTATAAAACCTGATGGTCCAGGAATACAAACGAACCTGCTATACCTGCGAAACAGTCTGGCATTCCCTCAAATCACGTGAAGATACCATAAAAGCCAGTGCGTCTGACGGAGAGGGGCATTTTGGGCAGGCTGAAGGATCAGCCCGGTCATGTTCGTACTGTGGAATGTGTGGCGGGACCGTGATCACAATGGGAAACAGGGGTGCAAATGGCAGTAAGACTGAACTCGATCGCCTGCGAACCTGTCCCAAATGCGGGTCACACAATTATTTTGAAGAGGTCCTGGACCAGAGGGCCCTTGAATAAGCAGAAACCTGATGGCCACGGAAAATCAGGTAAGTATGCCATTCGATCATTCACGGTCTCCTCACCATCCAACCACCCCGGTCTTTCCATCACTTTCACCCCACACCCTGCAAGACCTGATATAGCTGGCACGCTCAGTCCTCAACCTCAGGAGTGAATGGAACATGAGCATGACTACCGGGATGAAAAATGTAAGCGTACGATGGAGAAAGGCATCACGGGCACTTAAAATCGACGACCAGAAATATGGCATCCGTCTTGCGGAAGCACTTGAAACGCACAAGGGCCCCGAATATGCGATGTTTGATGACCCCCTCGAAGCATCAGTATTTTTCCTTCTTATCGAGATGATGAAGGAGAAGGAAAAAGGCCAGATGGCTTTGGCAACAGGAAAATCTCACTAATCAGGAATAATAAAAAAAGTGATGGTTCCCTTTTCGCAAAACCCCGGACCGGAGAGGAGGGTACTTGTTCGTTGATCCGGGGGTTTTACAGGCGGTTTATAGACAAATTTGCCGCTGTATGCTGCCTTTTGAGTTTTATGGCGTGAATTAAACGTAATGTTTTTTTGTGGTCCTTTGCATAACTTTTCAAATCTTCTTTGTCGATTGAACCATCCTTCACTTTCACACGGAGTTCGCGTGCGAATGCCTTCATGGCAGACTGGAACCGGTCCTTATCAGATGCCAGAACTGCGGCCTTTGCATCAGATAGTGCTGCGTTTAAGGAGTCGACGTCGTACCCCTTTCCGGAAATGTACGCAGTCAGGTTTGAAGCCCTGTCCGGTAACCCGGGCATACGGATACCATTTCCATCACCATTCAGAGGTTTACTTTTTAAACCCTGGTCCGTTGGCGACGCTAGTACGGGTGCTGCAATCACCGCCAGAAAGCAGATGATCACTGCTACCCCTATAATTCTCATGATATGATTCGATATGTTCTCACCTCATAACGGAGTATCCACGCAGGGACACAGCCGATGTAAAGTATATTTTACATTTTGTTAGAAATACTTTACTGTGAAAGGAAAGAGGACCCTTATTTTTTCATTACCATACCCGGGTTTACCAAAGAAAAATACAGGACCCCAAACCATCCCGTCTCAAATGGTATGCGGGATTGATCAATGCGTCATCTTTTACTCAGGCCTCATAAAAAGAGCAATCATAATCCAGGCATGGCTGGGAGGTCGTGCATTGCCATGACATTATTCGATTGAATCAAGAAGAAACACATCATCTATTCGTACGTTGAAGAATTTGGCAATCCTGGCAGCAAGGATCAGGGAGGGGTCATATTTCCCGTTCTCGATAGCGAGGATAGTCTGCCGCGTGACACCGACTTCATTCGCCAATGCCTCCTGAGAGAGGTCGTGCATTGCCCGGTACACTTTAATCTTGTTTTTCATCCCTAGGCCCCGTATTTCTTGTTATAATAAAGGGACAGTATGACGTACAGGACGATGATCCCGCAGAGAAGGATCAGTAGACGGAACCCAAAGATACCCAATGGCCGGTTGAAACGCCGGATCCCCTCGCCCAGTGCATCAATAATGATCCAAAGAGCAAACAGGAAGAGACCGATCCACGTGATTTGAAGGGTCCGTAACGCGGTAATTTCTGTAATCTTCTGTGTCCGTTCATCCTCTATGACCTCATCAATATACATTTTTGCAAGATATATTCCAAGGATCCCAAGGACAATTGCAACAATAGAGGGTAGCGGATCAGCTATTTCCACTGACAGCCAGAATATTGCCACCTCAAAAAATGCTACAGCGGCTACACAGAGGTAAAAAGAATTTCGTTTCATGATCACTTCCCAGCCGTTACAATGATGTGCACAGATTCTCATTTGGAATTGACACGCTACAGATATATAACCTGATACCCGGATGTTATTCGATCATCCCGGTATTTTCGGTTACCTGATTGGAGGGCATGAATTATCCTGATAATAATTCTATTCGCTCCTCAACGCATCAATCGGGTCCATGTTCGATGCCTTCCATGCCGGGTACAGCCCTGATACAATACAAACAACTATTCCAATCACCATCCCTTCCGGCACATAAAGGATACTATCCGGCAGGAAGAAGTAAGCTGTATTGCCAATCATGGCACTCACCACTGAGTACCCGATAACAAGGCTGCATATCCCACCTACCACAGCCCCGATGATGCCTAGGATAAATGCCTCATACAGGAACATCCTGCGCACCTCGCCTTTTTCAGTGCCGATTGAGAGAAGAATACCAATCTCATGCACCCGTTCGTTGACCGACATCATCATAACATTGAAGATGCTGACGGCAGCGACTACAAGCGAAATGCCACCGATAGCGAGGATAAAGGTCGTAATCGTCCCAAGGGTCTGTGTAATGCTGGTAAGACGGCTGCTGGCATCACTGATCCTGATAACATCAGTTTTCCGGTTGACTTTATCGTCGATTGCTGCCTCTACTTCGCTGATCGTATCAACGTTTTTGACAATCACGTTCACCTGGTCATACACGTCTTTGTCACCATACTGGTTCGTGTACCAGGTATCAGGCACGATAATGGCATTGTCTGTATTTATCCCATCAGAGGCGAATCCCCGTGCAGGGAGAATGCCGGAAACACGGATCGTCGGCCGGTTTTCTGTATTGGCTGGACCGATTTTAATCCTGCTCCCAACAACCAGGTTAAAGTTTGTGGCGATATTCGACCCGACCACTGCGTCATTTGCCCCGCGGGGTATATCCCCCACATTAAGAGTAAGGAACTTTTCGATATCATTGGGTTCCAGGCCATAGATCGAACCCCTGCCGTCAGTTGAACCGATAGTAAACTGGGTATTAGTCCGATGTATCGGGATAACCACGTTTGTTCCCGCAGCATTCTTGATATCATTGAGCTGGCTTTTTGTCACACCCTGCGAGGTAGTAGGTGTCCCGGCAGTTGATGCCGTCCGTACCACATCGGATGAGATCATTACCGTGTTGACATCCGAGGAGAGCTGCTGTTTCACTGAAAGCTGCATATTGGCCCCGAGCATCCCCATCGAGGAAATTGCAACCACACCGATAACGATTCCGATTGATGCCAGTAGCGACCGCATGAAGTTCAGCCGGACACTCCGGACTGACAGGTCGAAGAAGATGTCCCTCATGATGCAACAACCTTCCCGTCATCCAGGAGGATGGTCCTGTGGGCGTACTCAGCAATTTTCGGGTCATGGGTTACCAGGATGACCGTTTTTCCCTTCTGGTGCAGGTCAACGAGGAGCTCCATGATCTGGAGGCCGGTTTTCCGATCAAGGTTGCCGGTCGGTTCATCGCAAAGAATAATTTTCGGTTCATTGACCAATGCCCGTGCAATCGCTACTCTTTGCTGTTGTCCACCTGATAACTGGTTCGGACGGTGGGAACTCATTTCCTCGTCAAACCCAACTGATTTTAGAACTGCAGCTGCCTTGCCGGTAGTATCCCGATGTTTATACCTCAGGATGAGTGGGTATTCCACATTCTCGTAGGCTGACAGTAAAGGGATAAGGTAAAACTTCTGGAATACATACCCGATCGTATCCCGGCGCATGTGGGTGCGTTCCAGGGGGGTCATCTGGGCCACGTTTTTCCCATCGATATGGAGCTCACCGGTCGTGGGTACATCAAGAATACCGAGCTGGTTCAGCATGGTGGACTTTCCGGAACCCGACGGTCCCATGATCGCAACAAATTCGTTTTCCATGATGTCAAGGGATACATGGTTGAGCGCCGTAAAGTCACCACTTTCGAGGTGGTACACTTTCGAGACATCCACAAGGCGGATGAGTGGATTTTCGCCCATTTCCACCCCTCTCATTTCCTCTTCAGTTTTGAAACTATCCATTTCCGTTTCATCCAGAGGACTATCCCGACGACGATAACGATACCCAGTGCAATCACAGGATAGAATGAACTAACGCCTCCACCCCTGCTGCTGCCTCCAAATCCGAAGATTCCCCCGCCACCCGGTGGACCACCTGCGTTTGTCCTTGTTGCACCGCTTCCCGTGGTCCCACTACTACTGGAACTTCCCGAGCTCCCGGTGCTGCTAACTGAAGAACCCGAGCTATACCGGAGATCGAGATTTTTTACCGTAGAGAATGAGTTCCCATCCGCGTCTTTCCACTTGATCTGCAACGGCACGTCGGAAAGATCGGTGATCATAAAGGTAAGGGTGAAACTTGAAAAGTCATCAGAAGCAAGAGATCCAATCGCATAATCTGCATAGGGTTCCACGGGTTTAGCGGGCGTTAGCACGGTCAGGACCATGGACTTTGCATCAGTGATACCGGCATTGTTCACATCTCCGGTCAGCTTGTAGGAAGACCCCGCAGATGTGAGTACGATGTTATTGACGATGGGGACAGCAGCCATCTTATCTTCACCGATATTCAACGGGAGGACTTCGTCAATTGAATGATCATTGTTACCATTATGGTACGTGATATGAAATGTCAGGTCAGATGCCTGGTCAGGAGTGACCTGGAACGTGGCCATTTGTGAACTGCCTGCAGGTAATGTGGCAATAAATTTCTGACGCGGTGCAATAGTGACACCATTTCCTGAAGGGGTAATAATAATATCTGTAATTGCACCATTCCGGGAATTGACAAGGCTAAGGTTGATGCTGTCTTTCTTCCCCACTACAAAATTATCGGGCCTGTCTACAATGGTGGCATCCAGTTCTTTTGAATCGACCTCGAGCTCAAAGGGGTAGCTGATGCTTCCTGCTTCCACAGTTGAAACGGTAAAGACCGGGAAATATGTTCCATCTTCACCAGAAACGGTGACCCGGAATGAATAGGTCATAGCAGATCCTGGCCCGAGACGGACATTGGTATTATACGAGCCCCTGTTTGACACTGCGATATGTGTTTCAAGAATATCAGGCTGTGAAAGAGTCACCGTCTGGTTACCGGAGTTCATCAGTGTAACCGTAATTGTTCCCGTTTCATAGGGAAAAAACACGTCAGGATCCAGCTTTACTGAGGTCACATGGGTCTGGTAAATGCCATCACTGGCGGATACCTGACCCGCCGCAGTTGCCACCGTTGCACATGCAACGACACTGCACGCCAGAATAAGAAGAATAAAGAGATATTTTCGTAAATTTGCCATCAAAGCACACCTTTTTTGTTATTATCGATCACCAGGTTAATTTCGCCTGGACTGGAATGAAACAATATGTAAAGTATATTTTACATTATGTTATTTAAAAATACCTTCGTTTCTAAGTAACATTCCTGCTTTCGCACACCATCTCCAGGGCCCGATGGACCTTTTCCCTTGCAAGAAGACCCCCGTGATTAGCGGATTGATCCCTTCAAATCCCGGGATTTTATACTGGAACACCGGCTGATCCGCATCTTCTGCACCCTTCCAATGGCTCTAATGCAGTACAGGCACGATGGAATGTCAAGGCTGAGCAGTACCCGGTGCCCTGGATAGTATTCCCCAACACCTTCCCGGGATCCCTGTTACCCCGATACCCTTATCCACCTGTCATCCCTACAATTGTTCGATAGTCCATGCAGAGTGAGCACTTCCCCCGGATGACACCGTTTAAACCCTCTGAAAAGATGGTCACCTGGTTTATTGTTGATTTCTTCTTTCTTTTATTGTTGATCATGGTCTGTTTTGTTGCTCCGGTCGCATTAATACCGGATGTCCCATTGTTGGCAGATGCCATACTGACAGGAATCATTCTGGTTATCGTGGTGTTGTATCTCATCTGGGTAAAAATGTACTACGACAGCATGTGGTACGAGCTCCACGATGATGAGATGAGATGGAGACGCGGGGTTGTTTTCCGCAGTACCGGTATCGTGCCCTATAATCGGATCACCAACATTGACATCAAGCAGGGGCCGGTAATGAGGGCACTTGGCATATCTACGGTCTCTATCCAGACCGCAGGATATTCCGGTGCAGCTGCACCGGAGATCCGGATCGAAGCGATAGTATTTGCTGACGAGCTCAGGGAATTAATCCGTAACCTTGTGCGGAGCTGTTCCGCAGGGGGGGACGGCACCGGGACCGGGAAGCATAACCTCCAGGCCCCGGCATCATCAGTTCACCAGCAGATGTTGGAAGAACTGAAAACTATCCATGCACTTCTCGAGAGGCAGTTGGAATAATTTTTCGTTACACCGGTAGCATCTGTCAGGATGCTTCAACCGGATGCCGCTTTTTTCTCTCCCAAAAACCGATCTCTCATTCAACTATGACCCTTTTGTTTGAACGCTGGAGAGAGGCGTAGATCCCGATTACACAAAGGACCGTGAAAAGGACAAAGGCATATTGAACACTCCGGGTAACAGCCGGGTAATATTCAGGTGTGATCTCAACATGGCCAATCACGATTGCAAAGATCATCGTGGCGATCCCCATCGAGAGCATCTGACCAAGGAGTCTCATGGTGCCGACAATACCCGAGGCCACGCCATAGTATTTCTTCCCGACAGCACTCATTATGGCATTTGTATTCGGGGAGGTGAAAAAGCCGAAACCTGCCCCTATGAGTACAAGGGCACCCAGGATGTACAAGAGGGGGGTTGCATCGCCGATGAACGCAAGGAGAAAAAGCCCGATGGCTGACAAACCCATGCCAAACGATGCAATCAAGCCGGGATCGATACGGTCTGACAGTTTTCCTGAAAACGGGGAGATCACCGCCTGCATAACCGGAGCTGCCACCAGGATAAAACCTGCGTATACAGGAGAGAAACCCCTGGAATACTGGAGGTACAGGCTCAGTAAAAAAGAGACCGCAAACGTCGCACTATAATTGATAAGGGCGGCAAGGTTGGAATATGCAAAGACCCTGCTACCGGTGAAGAGCCTCGTTTCCAGTACCGGGAACTCACTCCGGTGCTCGTAGCGGAAAAATATGGCTGCACATATCACTCCGGATATGATAAGCATCACACCGGTGAGCCCGGGGAGGGTTGTGAAACCAAGCATTACTGCAACAATTGAGATGGCGTACATCACTGAACCCGCGACATCAAACGGTTCTCCCCTGCAGTCTGCCCATTCTCCTTTCAGTTTCCAGAGCACGAGTAAGACGGCTATTATGCTGATCGGGACGTTGATATAAAAAATGCTCCGCCAGCCAAAATGCTCGGTCAGGAGGCCACCCAGAAACGGCCCGGTTGAAAGCCCGATATAAACGGCAGTAATGTAGATACCAAGCACTTTGCCACGTTCACCCGGTGGAAATACCGAGGTAAGGATGGCTACGGCAGTACCAAAGATCATGGAGCTCCCGATCCCCTGGAGGACTCTTACCACGATGAGCATTCCGGAAGATGCCACAAGTGTCATTACAAACGATGCCGCCGCGAAGATTACGATCCCGATAAGGAAGATTTTTTTCCTCCCGTAAATATCTGCAATTTTTCCAAAAGGAACGAGAAAAATTGCTGATGCGAGCAGGTACGCGGTTGATACCCAGGAAAGTGCGATCGCGTCCATGTGAAATTCTGCGCCGATAACAGGGAGGGCAATATTTACCGCAGACCCGTCAAACGGCGTGATAAAGCCAGCAAGGATCGCAATCAGGAGGACGACACGTTTCCCGGCCGGGGAAATGACCTGATCAGGGGTCCTGAACAGTCCCGGCCGATCGGGAATAGTGCATGGTGTTTGGATAGCGGTCGTCATTTCCAACCCTTCAGGTCCAATGTCCCTAGATTATCATCCTGCTGAATTGAATGTATGCCTTGTGAAATGACCCCCGACGGATCACCATAATTCAGGATATCCACATCTATCCCGGAAAAGGTACTGGAAGAATCCTTTGAATAGAATGAAACGACCATTCCGTGAACAGGGCGACCATACTGCCATGATACCGGATATCTATCGCGTTTGAGTGACCTGGCATCACGTATATTTCAGTCCCGCTATCAGAGTCTCATACCCTGGCGGAGCTCTCCCCCCGCCAGTGCAATGTTTTTAGGTGATGCGCAACAAAGTCTATTCCTCATCAGCAGAACAGAACGGAGTGAACAGCTATGCCAGGAAAAACGAAGGTAATCGCATATATTATTGCCTTAACAGCCATTACGATTATCGGACTGCAGACGCTGTACCGAAATTTTTATAACACGTATCCCTGGTCTGTCGATGCATTTCACACCGTAAAATACAAGGCAAGCCTTGGGTTCATCCACCCAGACAGCCTGACATTCTGGATCCTCCTCACGGGATTACTCCTCGCCCTCATTGTCCTGTATTTCTACCCGGTCGAGCAGGAACATAAGGCAGTGGGCCCATGATAGAGGTCCCATGGGCAAATGTTAACGATATAATAGAAACATAAACAACCCTTTTGAGTGAACCCGCATGGCCCTGTTAAACCGTGAAACAAAACTGCTGGTATTCCTTACCATTATTGCAATAATCAGTAATACAATTCCTTTTTTCCTGCTCCTGAATTACGGAAAACCGTGAAATACGGATTTTTCGTCAGAAAAGGTCGCATTCCACCCTGATATGGCCCGGTATTTCTACAAGGTACCGGGTAGTGTCTTTTTCGGCCGGACTTGTCTCCGGAGAAGGTAATGCAGGTTCTCCCCCGGAGGAACTGATATGAAATAGAGATAGGCAACAGCGGCAAACGAACCGATTGTATGAGCTATGTGGTCACCGATAATGTCCGATAATTCGTCGTTGTATAGAATGTGATTCAACACGTCATTCGATACTTCAACGACCTTCCACATACCCCAAAAATAGCCATCCGCAGAAAGATTCCGATAAGTATTGTTGTTTTCCGGTACCTGGCTCCCCACATATCAAGAAGGAGAGAAAACACTATGATAATCAGGCCAACCGACAGGCCGGAGACAAAATGTGCAACCTTGTCGAATAAGGGGAACGTGGGCGACCAGTACCACCGCATTACACCGCCTGCAACATGGAGGAACAGGGGAAGGGCAATAATGCTTTTTACGCCGAACGGCAGGGTGATTTTTAACAGTTTTTCCACCAGCAGCGAGCAAGGGGGGAAATTACCATAACCGCAATAACGGCATACAATCTGGCAGTATCTCCTATCTCAATCGCCCATAACACGAGGCCAAAAAAATTACCTCGAATATCAGGAGAATAAGAAAATCCACTTTGTTTTTTTAAAAAAAAAATATTTTGATAACACCATTTCAACAGCAAAAATGGGTCTTTTTATTGGAAATACTTTATTAAGGAGCGGCTTACCGACACAGGATTACCCGATCAGACCGGCGGGTTATCTTCCATCTGCTTTGCTGGGCAAAAATTGCAGATTGAATAAAACACTTCTTTTTCCTTGTCCCTAATCAGGCAGTAATAATCACTACCCCTCTGTTCCACGGTGTAACCCCCGGGAAACGGCATACCTACCGGGTGGCCGGGTTTATCGAGGACAAACATCGTAAACGCAGAAATCAGGTAATAAAAAAGGCGCATCCTGGGATTGCGGAGACCAGGATTCCTTTCAAACTGGTCATCCCAGGAAAAACAGCCATCAGGGATTATCCTGCAATAATCGCCGAATAACACGGGATCACGCAGGGGCACGGAGGGTAGGCGGGTTGCTCCCGATCGGTATAACAGGAGCAGGGCATGGTGCATTCCGAAGAGCTGCTCGAGAAAATAGGGACTGATCGCCTCACGGTAGGGAGAGGGGAGTTTTCTGATCTCATTGTGTAACCGTCCTCCAATCAATTGTAAATCAAAATTTGAATAACGCCCGATTTCTTCTGCAAGGATAGCGAGAAGCTCATCTTTTGTTGTTGCGGAACTAATCCGGCGGGCAGTATCACAAATGAACGCAGCTTCGCCTGGATACTGGTCCATCAGGAGCGATACGCGGGCATCTGTATTCATACCGGTATACTACTATTTCGTATAGGATGGCGTAAATCCAGCTGATCCTACACGATTCCCGGGTAAAAGCCCGCAACGGTCCCTGTCTGCAATTATTCCGAATACATCGTTGTAAAAAAGCAGCAATGGAGGGGAAAGCATTATTTACTACAAACTTCCAGCCGGAATTGGGATAGATCAGGATTAATAGTTTTCAAAAACGTTTTATCACTTATGTTTGGTTATTAAGGCCCATGAGTCAACTGGGCGAGTTCGTTGAGTACCACGCTCCATTGGTACGGTTTATTGATGTAACTCAGTGCGCCGGCCTTTACAGCTTCCTCGATATGGGCAGCCTGCCCGTCAGCAGATATCACAAGAATTTTTGCATCGGGGTTTATCTTTTTAATTGCCCTGATAGTCTCAAGACCATTCAGTTTCGGCATGACCATGTCAACGATAACAATATCAGGATTCGTCCTGCTGAATTCACTGACCCCTGCCTCTCCATCACCAGCCTCACCAGCAATCTCATACCCACCTGAAAGGAGTATTTTTTTCAGAATATCCCTTGCATATTCAGCGTCATCAATGACCAGGACCCGTGCCATATAAACGAGTATTCTGCCTTCACATACTATAAGGTCTTCGTTATGCTTCATCCACGGGTTAGCTGGCGGGTCTGCTGATATCATCAGTTTTTGGGTTCCCGGCCACCAATGCCAGCTGATCTGCCAATCACGTGACCTTTCAATAATTGTCTGGTGAAGCTCCTCGGTATTTTTTCCCTTATACGCAGGACAAAGGTGATGGGGATCCGGCCTTCAGAATGATGCCATGTCTTTACCTTCCCATCGCGTATATCCTTTCCTGACAAGCACGAATGCAGGAATACCAAGTAAGAGAGCCGCGATCCCAAAATAGGGGTTAAAAAACGCGAGGGCAATCAGTACCATAACTGGGACTCCGACAAGGACCATAAAAGCAATGAGCACTTTCACATCGTAAACAAGGACATTGGGAGTCAGACCGGTCAGGTATACAGAAACCGCGAGTGCATAGAATGAAACTGCACCCCAGAGCACCATTGCAGGAATGAGGTACAAGAACCCACCAGAAATGAACGTAACGACGATCATGAACACAGCGGGGATAAGCTGGAGCACAGTAAAACTACAGATCTTGCTCGTGATGAGCGTGGAAACACTGACCGGCAGACATGCATAGGAGCTGAAGGTGTCAAATGACGTGATCCACGTATACATGGTCGCCGAAATAATCCCGGTGGTTACCGCGAAAACGAGCAGGACTGCATATTCCGGGACCAACGCCCTCAACACCGACAGGAAGAACCAGATCAGTCCAAGCGGGAGAAGGAACGAAAATAGTACCTGCCCGACACCACCCCCGCTCCTCCAGAGGTCAACCAGGTCCTTCGCCGCCAGGGGTGGAGTCGGGAAAAACGATAATTTCCCGATAAGAGGGGTGAGAAGATTTGAAAACCGTTTGGAAGTCCCGGTATATTCCGGGGAAAAGAGTGCAATTGAGACTCCGAACGGGATGGCAACGATGATGCAGGACTCAATTAATGCAGTCCACGTACCGTTATGAAGCAGCTGCAGAGGAGGGAACAGGTCGGCAAGACCGGTCCCGTATGAAAGGTATGCCCACCCTGCAATGACAAGAATTATTACAAATATAATGGCGAGCGCGGTTTTCGAGCGCGAATATACGGTAGAAAGGAAAAAAATCACTGACAACCCGAAAAGAAATGTCAGGGTAAGGCTGGCAAAGAGGAGGAGCGGGTAAGTTGGCGGCACACCGATAAACGGAGAAGCAACTGCAAACCCAAGTACGAACGGGAGCACCCAGAGGATGAGGTAGTAGACGATATCTTTGAGAACAAAATTGGTGAATATATATCGTTCCGACAAGGGCAGGCTCCGCGCAGAATAGGCAAGCAGGCTCATCTGCCCGAAGCGCCGGTTCATCACTTCGTTGCCGAGAAGACCAAAACCCCCGACCATCACCCCGAGGAGGAGGAAGACGCCAGTAATAATCAGGGCCAGGTCGCCTGCCGGAAGCACTGCACGAAAGAGTGGGAGGAGGAATGAACTCATACATACGATCCCGAAGATCAACACGGGGAACAGGGCAAAACTGAGGCTCCCGAACAGAGTGGAATGGAGTCGCCACTCTTCTTTCATCATGCTGGTAAAAAGCTCAAGCCCCATGATCAGGGTCCCCCGGGCAGAGTCAGCTGAAGAATTTTTGGCATTTTCAATCGTCCCGGACCTGCGAGAAGAAAAACTCTGCAAGGTGCTGCTTTTTACCGGCAAGTTCACTATTCGCCCCGCTATAGAGCAGTTTACCTTTATGCAGAATGGCAAATCCTGTACAGATCTCTTCCGCAATCTCGAGAATATGCGTGGAGATAAAAATTGTCCCCCCTGATGTTACGTACTCTGAAAGGTATCCCTTGACTTTTCGCTGCATTATCGGGTCGAAATTGATAAGAGGTTCATCAATGAGGGCAAGTACGGGTTTATGGAGGAACGCCTGGGCGAACATCAGTTTCTGCCGCGTCCCGCGGGAGAGGTCTTTGCACAGTATATCCCGCTTATCTTCGAAATCAAGGAACCGGAACCACCATGCTGCCTTTTCATCGATGTCCGGGATCTTCCTGACTGCCCCGACGAAAGCGAGGTATTCCATGGCAGTAAGGAAACTCGGCGGGGTCTCCTGTTCAGGGATGATCCCGACAGACTTTCTAACACCAATCGGATCTTCAAGGACATTAAGGCCAAGCACGGTCGCATGGCCTTTCGTTGGCCGGATCTGACCGGTAAGCATCTTGATCATCGTCGTCTTGCCAGACCCGTTCGGGCCAAGCAGACCGAAAAGTGAGCCCTGCGGCACGGACAGGGTAACATTGTCCACCGCCATGGTCTCACCGAACTGCTTCGTGAGACCCTGTACTTCAATAACCGTAACCATTCCCATTCCTCCTCATGATCATTATCATGAACCATTCCAGTATACCAGGGGGTTTTCACCGGTGGGGTCTTTATAGCACCGGACGACAGCCCTCATTTCGGGCAATTGTTTTTTCGTTGCGCTTGTACCTGACATATGGTTCAAGGGGTATATGGTGATTACCCGGGGCCGGTTCATTACACGATGTGCTGGTCTTCACAACCAGGAAGGATGCTCCTCTGCCCTAACGGCAGATATGGAATGGCAGGCATTTCCCGTATAACTCGTTGCCGCAGGGCGGTTTACACACTACCTGCTGCGGCCCTGACCATGGCAATCAGGTCATTAATTTTCTCATTCCCGGAAATCTCCGATTTATTCAGGACCAGTTCCCAGGAGACACTGACTCCTTTCGTTTCAAGAGCTGATTTCAGGATAGGGAGGGTGTCTTTTGCTGAACTTCCGCAGGTCGCAAATATAAAGGCCTTTTTTCCTTCGCATCCTTTTAGTGCTGCAATTGCCCCGTTGATCACGGGTGTCGCTTTCCATGCCCAGACAGGAGTCCCGATAACGATCAGGTCGTATGACGATACATCGATGGTATCCGGACTTATCGGGTCACACACCTCCTTCCTTGCGCGAATACAGCCAACCGAGTATGCGGACAACGTCGAATAATTGTCCTTCGGTTTCACTTCAATAAGGTCTCCCCCGCAGGCAGCGTTGATTTTTTCAGCGATGCCCCGGGTAACACCCGAATATGAATGGTAAATAATACATAACTTCATAATTCACCGGTTAATTGCTTTTCTTTCATTATCCTGCCTGCACTTTTCCATCACACGCCGGGACATTTCATCAAAATTTTCCTGGTAGCGGACCATGTTCTCACGGTTAAATGAATAATACATGTGATTTCCTTCCTTCCTCGACGTAATGATACGCACATTCTTCAAGATTTTTAAATGTTGCGAGACAGCCGGTTGTGATATCCCGAGCATTCCTGCAAGATCGTTGACACCGAGGGCGCCATCCTGGTCATGGGCCAGGAAATAAATAATGCAGAGCCTGTTGTAATCTCCAAGGGCCTTGAACACCCCTGCCATCTCTTCAACAAACTGCCGGTCGCATCCACTCATTATAATATAATTATATTCTTATATACTTAAAATTACGGGTGGACCCCGGAAGCCCTGACCAGATCGGGTTACCTGTAGCACTTGCCAGCAGGCATAAGCTGGAATTGTTGCCTTTCGCGATATTCAATGCCTATTCTCACCCCTCCGGAAAACATTTACGATCACATTTACCATTAATGTCACATGAGACAGGTTCCCGATCAGGCAGTTTCGGAAGTGATTGGGACGATCCTCATGGTGGCAATGGTCGTAATGATTGCAGGGATCACCGCAGCAGTGGTATTTGGTGTGCCCTTCGTCCCCCAGAAACCAACACTTGCCGGGTTTATGGTGGAAATAATGCAGAGTCCTAACAGCACCAGCCCGGGGGCACCAACTGTACCGGTTATCAGCTTTTACCAGGTATCGGGAGATAGACTCCCATTTTTTGGAGCAAACGGAACGAATGTCAGGCTTATTGATCCCGAAGGAGTTACCAGTACAGTTTTTTCCTCCATGACAGGATCAGGTATCCTGGTTGGAGAACGATTTTTCGTTTTCCGGCATTTTGGAGATCCTGATTATTACCAGGTCACAAATAATCAAAGCAGCATTTCAGGCAGCATACCATTCACACCACATGGTACCTGGCGCTTCATCCTTACCGATGAAAAAGAGACGAACATGGTAATCTTCGAGAAAGATCTTACCCTTTAGTAAGCGGGATTGTAACCACCAGGAGTGAGGCATATACTGTATTTACAATATTTTTTGCTGCTGCTGGCGGTAGTAAATGGCATTGCTTTTTTTTCCTACTATATTGACAAGAGGAACGCACAACATAACAGTTGGAGGACACCTGAACGTACCCTGTTGATGTGGGGATTAATTGGCCCTTTCGGGGCATATCTCGCAATGCGGATGTTCCGGCATAAAACGCAGAAAACAAAATTCCTGCTGGTGCCGGTTTTTCTTGCTATGCAACTGATGCTGATCACCTTCGTTCTCGCAAAAATAGTTCCTTAATTTCACGTCTGATCTTTATGACCACCAGAGTACCCCGTGGCAACGTGGAATTCACCAACCCTGCTTCTTTAATACAATGTTTTCCCATACTCTCCTCTAATGCGAACCAACAGGCACCAATATTTTCTTGATCTGGCATACCGGTGTGCACACCAGGGTACCTGCCTGCGGCGCAATTTTGGCGCCATTATCGTGGATGAGTACAACACGATTGTTTCCACGGGTTACACCGGGGCGCCCCGGAAGCAGCCGGACTGCACGGAACTGAATAACTGCTGGAGGAAGGACCATAACATCCCGTCAGGTTCGAACTATGAACGATGCAGGAGTGTCCATGCAGAAATGAATGCCCTTCTCCAGGCTGGAAAACTCGCACGCGGCTGCACCCTGTACCTTGCCGGTTATGATGTGGAGACGGAAGACCTGACCAGGATCTGGCCATGTTTTCTCTGTTCGAAAATGATCGTCAATAGTGGCATAAAAAATGTTATCATGAGGACAGGAGCAGAAGAATTCAGCGATATGGACCCGATGGCCCTCTACCAGATGCGGAGCAGGGAAGCACTGGGTGATGAGATACAATAAAGAGTAGCGGTTAAAAACACAAATAACTGCAAAACTACAGGGTTTATTCAAGAACTTCAAAAAAGGATGCAGCTGTCACGCTATCAACGGGTCACCATTTTTTTGTCCCGGATAATGAACCAAACATCCCCCGGATAATTTCACGCCCGATCTGGCTCCCGATAACAACCGCTGCACCCTTTGCAGCCTTACCGATAAGGTCACCCGTACCTGATTGCCTGCCAGATGGAGGAGATTTTTGCGGGGTTTCCCTAGGTTTTTCAGCCATTCCTTGCGGAACCGCTTTTTGTGCCCTGGATTTTAATTGTTCGTACGCAGATTCCCGGTCAACAATAGTAGCATATTGTGCCTGGAATGGGGAACTCCTGATAACATGGTCACGTTCCTGTGGGGTAAGCGGGGCCATCCGACTATGCGGTGGATAGATAAGTGCCCGCTCGACGACCATGGGCCTCCCCTGGCTGTCCAGCATCGAGACGAGTGCTTCCCCGATCCGCAGTTCAGTTATTACCGTGGCGGTGTCAAACGCCGGGTTGGCCCGTAATGTCTGGGCGGCACCCTTTACATTTTTCTGGTCTTTCGGGGTGAAGGCACGGAGTGCATGGTGAACACGGTTCCCGAGCTGGCCGAGGACGGCATCCGGAAGATCGAGGGGGTTCTGAGTGACAAAATATACCCCGATCCCCTTTGACCGGATCAGCCTGACGACCTGAGTGATCCGCTCTTTCAGCATATCCGGTGTGTCCTGGAAGAGCAGATGGGCCTCGTCGAAAAAAAAGACCAGTGTTGGCTTCGGGGGGTCCCCAACTTCCGGGAATTTTTCGAATAGTTCCGACAGGAGCCAGAGCAGGAGCGTCGCATAGACTTTCGGTGACTGCATCAGTTTGTCAGCTGCGAGGACATTGATCATCCCCCTTCCGGCGGGATCGGTCCTGACAAAGTCCATAATGTTTAATGCTGGCTCCCCGAAAAAGCGGTCGCCACCCTGTTGTTCAAGGGTCAGCAGGCTCCTCTGGATTGCGCCGATGCTTGCCGTTGAGATATTACCATACTCGGTCCGGAGGTCTTTTGCATGATCGCCACAGTACTGGGATATCGCCCTGAGATCTTTTAAATCCAGCAATAAAAGTCCCTGGTCATCCGCAATTTTAAAAAGCATTGTCAGTACGTCGGACTGGATGTCGCTCAGATCCAATATCCTGGCCAGTAGCAACGGACCCATCTCCGAGACCGTCGTCCGGACGGGGTGGCCGAGTTCCCCATAAACATCCCAGAACGTGACGGGATAGCCTCCATAGGAAAACCCGCCAAGGCCGACCTCTGTGGCACGTTCAGCGATCTTTGGATTATCTCCGCCAGCCATCACCATACCGGAAAGGTCCCCCTTTATATCTGCCATAAAAACAGGGACACCCATGCTGCTGAAATTTTCGGCAAGCACCCGAAGGGTAACGGTTTTCCCCGTACCGGTTGCCCCCGCGACCAGGCCATGGCGGTTCGCCATCCCTGGCAACATATCGACTATCTCCCCACCTTTTGCAATGGGAACGGGCGAAATATTATCGGTCATCACAATTCGTCTGCAATATAGAGCATGGGAAGATATGGTTTATTCGGTCAGATCTTTTTTAGACGATTTTCCCGACACTGCGGGTCGATGTATGATCCAGCCTCCTTTGCAGGGAATATCCGGCAATCCCATATTCCTGTGCATTCCGAATACCCCGCTTCCAGTTAATTTATTAGACCATACCAATTTTCGGGATCATGACTGGCACAACCTCTATCGTATTCTGAAACAGAACGGATGATCAGGATATGCAGGACGTCCCCGTGGTACTGGTCCATGGCTGGAAGAGCCATCCCGGGATCTGGAACAAACTTATTCTAAGGCTGTCAGAGGAAGATATTTCCTTCTGGAACTTTGATCACGTGGCGATGGATGATATATCACTCGAAGAGATAGCGATTGGTCTGCAGCATTATGTAAACCTGAAAAGAGAAGAGACCGGGTACTCAGGCAGCATCGATATGGTCAGCCATTCCATGGGTACCTGCATTGCCCGGTACCTGCTTGAAGTGGTTGACGGACAGGAAAAGAATGAGAATGTCAGGCAGCTTATCGGCATCGGGCCGCCTAATAACGGGTCAGCAATGGCTGAACTGTTCAATCATCCTGATCATGGACCGAGGGTTATCGACACGCTGAAAGGAGTATTTGTACCTGAAGGATACATTCCTGCGGATGACATGATTGTCCAGGAATTCCGCCCGGGGAGCAGGACCATGAAGACCCTTGCCCGGGCCGGGCTTAGAAACGATATTGCTTACCGGATAATCCTCTCAACCAACCTGACACAGACACCAGACCTGTTCCCTCAATTCAAAGGAAAGACACCTGAAATTCTTCCGGATGGGACCTGGCACCTGACCTGGGAGGGGGACGGGATTGTAACACATTCTGATTCACATCTTCCCGGGGCCGAAATCGTTATCCTGCCAAAGGATATGGGAAATTTTAACCAGTTCCCTGATCATTACAGTCATAGTAAGTTGCCAAGGAATTCCGAGGTGGTAGAACAGGTTATCAGGTTCCTGAAAAAGCCACGTTAACCAAGGAGTACTATTAAAAATCCGGATTCACGGGGACCTGCTAAAATCCCCCGGTTAAATGCGGTATCATTGCAAGACCGTCACATGGGCCCCGGGCAACCGGGCATCCCGGGTTTGCAGAACATTCCTGGAATGTATCAGGACCAGATATGAAAGGGCTTCATTGTTGCCGACACTTCCGGATAATATAACTATTTTTATGACCAAGCACGGAACAATAGCTTCCTGAATGCAAAAAAATACCCACCTCTTTATCGCCGTCCTGGTAGTGATACTACTCGCAGTATCTGCGATGGCTTGTACATCCCTTTTCAAGCCCGCCAGTGCTGAGGTTACTTCTGTTACGACGGACAGAGATCTCTACCATTCCAACGATGTTATGATGATGAAAATCCTCGTTAATTCTACCGGAATTACCACCGATACCTCTCTGAAAATCGAAGGAATAACGGATACGTACGGGCAGACACGTTTGTCGCATATAATGCGTGCAAATCTGACACCGGGACCGAATGTCTTCCTGTATGATTATCATCTCCCCACCTGTTCGAAATGTTCGGGACTTGACCCTGGCAACTACCCGCTTAACATTACTCTCGATAAAAACGGGACGATTATCTCAAATATGACAATAACAGTACGTTTAGAACAATAATATTTTTTTTTTTTACAGGACACATTTCTCACAGGCCTGTTTGCCGCAGGCAATGTTATCAATCTTCCATTTGAGTGACCACCTTTTCATTCCCTCGATGATATCCACGATCTCAAGGCCGCTCTCGGTGATAGTATATTCACTCTTTATGGGGAAATTTCCTGTTTCGACGTGCCTTTTCACCAGTCCCTCATCTTCGAGTTCTTTAAGACGTGCTGATAGGATTTTCGAGGTGATTTCGGGTAGTGAGTCCTTAAATTCCCCAAACCTGCGGGTATGGGATTTTACTTTGAAAAATTCCAGGATTACCAGGAGCGTCCACTTTTTTGTCAGGTATTTCACGGTCTGGTTGACTGTACACCCTTCCTGCATAGTATCATTTCAGAAACTTCCCACTATATATCATTTAGTATCTAAAAGATACATTGTAGCAATAAGAAACTATAAGGGTGTCTGAATTATGTCAGCATCAGGGAGCATTTTTTCCGCTTTCCGCTTTTAAACCATAGGGCGTAACCCGTGGTCACGGGTACCCTGGAGATAGACTGCAGGGGTGGTATATCCCACTCAAGTATTAGTGGTATGTATCCGGAAAAAATCTTGCGAACGACGATTCCTGGGAAGGGTCTGTATATCCGGGGAATGTTATGTAACACCTGGGAGCCAGAAATTATGGCCTGGCAGGCCCGTAAAGGGAATTTTTAATGGTGACCAGCCCTTCATAGAACTCCTCCAGGTATTCATCCATTAAAAGGCTTCCTTCCTCGAACGGGCAGTCCTCTTCAATTATTCTGTTGATCATGTCGCGGGTTGGAAGGATGATATCTATCGGGACACCCGCTTCCTTTGCACCCTGGATGAAGGCTTCACGAAAGACCCCGATACAATATGCGATCCGGTATTTGTAGATATTCCGGGTCTTTTCAAGGTACCCTTTCACACGCCCGGTCTCAATCCGGAGGAAGTCCGCCTGGACTTTTTCATCTTTGCATTTTCCAAGCATGTACTTGTAATGTGCATACGGGTACATCTCCTCAAGTTCAGCAGGGAGGATCCCACATGTACCGAAAATAACAATATGATAGTCTGACGGTTCGAAGACGCCAGCGATTACTTTCCTGATAATCCGGTGACTGGGGCTTGCACTATAAGGTTTTCGTACGGCGCAGGGCATAAAAATTGCAATGTCCCGGGGTGAAACCTCGTATTCATCGATGATATACCGGTATGACGTTTCAAATTCAGGGAGATAAAACGGTGGACCTGTCAGGAGATCTCTGGTTTCATTTTTTTCCGGGGCCGGTTTTTCATCCTCATTCATGGTTATTCCATATCAGGTTATCCTGGTTACCCAAGAATATAGTTCATCGGACAATACTATTAGGCCCGGACTGGCAACAGCGGATACCACGGGATGGATTCCTGGCAGGATTGTGCAGTCCCTGTAGTTACTAACTGGCACCAGGCAACCGGAAAATATGACATGGAACTGTTTGAAGGTAATGCAGAAATAAGAGCGGTTGCCCGATTTTCCCGTCAGATCAGACCATCAATCTAGTAGTTGTTCAGCGTCGTATACTGAACTCCAAAAAATCTCCTGTTGCGACATCCCATTCAACCCTCAGGTGTTCAACACAGATGACCGGATCACCGGGACCATGTAAATACCGGACGAATTGAAGAAGCGAGTCCTCGCTCCCCTCAGCAATTACCTGCACAGAACCGTCCGGTATGTTCCGGACATATCCGGATATACCAGTCTGTTGGGCATAATCTGCCACATAGTACCGGTATCCGACTCCCTGCACCCGGCCCCGGACATTCACAACAATACGTTTCATTGACAGGTATGGTACAGGCTCCGCAAAATAACCCTTACTCAATGGGGCCGACACCGGTGAATTTTAACCTGTCAGCTATATGCCGTACAATGCCATTCGGGCAGCCTCACGTCACTTCCCGTTAACGAATAACTCCTAAATTATTCGCAGTTAACCGTATCATTAAATGTTCCGCGGCTGACACTAACCCAATCAAAAAACAGGTTGGTACTATGAACAAATCAGTAATCCTGGTGGGCATTGGCATTATCTGCCTGATGACCATCGCGTCATCCGGCTGCATTGGTACAACACCTGGCAGCCCTCAACCAGTACAGACATTACCGCCGGAACCTTCCGGGACACCCGTCCAGGTGGGGCATCTCGTGGTGACTGAAGAACAGAACAACTCAACGGTGAACATCGGGCTTAACGGCACCATAACGCTGAAACTAAAGGAAAACCCCACCACGGGGTTCCAGTGGAACCTTACAACAAGCCCGGGACTCGTCGTCACTGATGATAAGTACATGCCCTCGGCACCGCAGCTCACGGGTTCAGGTGGAGTCCATTCATGGGATATGAAAGCAGTCCAGACCGGTACTCAGGGGATAAAGGCAGTCTACATGCGTACCTGGGAGCCAGTGACCGGCAATGAGACCATGTTCTCAATGACCGTAATCGTCACGAACACCTGAAAAGAAATCAATCCCAGTACTCAGACCTCCTACTCCTTTTTTTTCTTTGAAGGTGAACCTGAAAACGGCAGACTTACATCAGAGGGTCTTAATCCGGGAGCGTCCTCACCTTAATGCTGAATGCCGCGAAGGAACGAGCATACAAAAACCGTGCCGGAAAATAAGGCGAGTGGGAACTGATTTATAATTAATGATCATAGTATCGCCTATGTCTCCAAGACACATAACAAAAGAGAGACCCATCCGTTTACGATCTCCATTGACCGGGCAGGACC
>JBAXJR010000029.1:0-29790 GCA_037137755.1 Methanomicrobiales archaeon
TTCATAAGGTGATAAATTCTCCCATCCACGCCCATAAATGGCTCCATATTGTCCATGACCCGGGCGAGGACATACCCCTGGGCGGGAAGGGGTGTCTCCCCGGTCCCGGGCATCGGTTCCCCGGTAATTTCATCGCCCTGCATGGGGAATTCTTTCTCCCCCGGCACCACGAAAATGCGGTCATGCCGGGTAATGATACAAATCTCGCGATTTTTCACAATCGCCCCGGTGACGGTATCGAACATCTCGCGTTCTGCAGGGAGCATCTTCTTAATTTCGTCTTTTTCAAGCGGATGCCCCTCAATATGGCCTGATGAGAGGGCGAGTATCTTCTCTGCCCTGATCCGGAAGAGGTCCTGGAGGGTCTCGCGAATGCTTGACGCCCGTTCTATCAGCACGCGGGTGCGATCGCTGAACGGGTCCTCGTTTGCGTGCACATCAGAGGTCAGTTCCTCCAGTTCCGTTTTTGTGGTTTCAAAAATGTCGGCCGGGATACTGGTCAGCCTGCCGGTCTCGCGCTCTGACAGGAGAATTGTCCGGATTTCCTCGAGGTGCATGGCCTATCCTCTCCCCGAGATCTCTGCCAGGCCCCGGCAGCAGAGGAACACTGCCAGTGCCTCGGGCACGGTGACTGTTGACTTTTCAAGCGCGTAGGTGCTCCCGAGGATTTTCATTGAACTCTTCACCGAGCAGTCAACCATGATCCCCTTCTCCCCAAAGATGACCGCATCGATGAGCGGATCGAAGTCCGCGAGTTCACCGGGTGAAAGCGGTGTCACCCGGAACCCGCTTCCCCCGTGCAGCGAGGTTGGCAGCCGTATCAGGCGTTTCACATCGGTTGTTACCGGTTCGTCGGCAAGCGCGGCCTTTTCTTTAAGGCGGGTGTTAAATGCACCATCCGGTACTGAGGTCAGCGCCCGTATGACCGGCCAGATCACCCGGTCATTCTGGTTGATTGGGATGCCCTCATTGATCTTCCTGAGCATATCCGGGGCTGCTGCGAGGAACCGCTCCGCTGACGCCTCCCCTACCCCGTCCAGCCGTTCGATTTCAGCCATCGCCTCCTCCACGGACAGGCCCTGTAACCATGAAAGATACTCGGACATCGCAGCTATATAACGACGACGCCATCCGCGGGGTGAAGGTGAACGGACCGCGAGGACATGCCCGGGGTCAATCCCGATCCCGCAGACATAATCGATCAGTTCACGGCGCTCCGCACTTCCCCACCCATGGACAGCCAGGTCTTTTACATGGATGTGGTACCCCCTGCCACCTGAAAAGACCACCTCGATCAGTTTCTCTGAAAAACCCAGTTCGTCGGTCAGCATAGCGAGCAGTTTTACGGTCTCCTCCCTGACACGGGCGAGCATTACATCATAGGCTCCCCTGACGATGTGGTCGGCATCAAGGTCGAAGATTAGGTCAGCACCTGCCCAATGTTTAGCGTCCATAGTCGGTGCGCCAGGAGTCTCGTAATAGGCGCTCGAATAGTAGATATGCGCAGGGGTGATCGACCGTACATACTCCCCGATCTCCTGGGTGCTCCCGAATGCGATGTGGCGCCGCATCCGTGTCTCTCCCGAAGCGTCGAACATGACGAACCCCCATTCACGCTGGGAGAGGGATGAGGGTGGGATTATCGTCTCCTTCCGGTAGTATTCAGAGAAGCGCTGCCTCAGGAATTCGAGGGTTGCCGATTTCATCAGAGTTCCTTCTGCATATATGGGCCCGCCCTCTCATAACCATGATTCCGATAATATGGCCTGACCCCGATCCCGCTCATGATCGATATCCTTCGGTACCCATGCCCGCGTGCGATATCTTCCGCGGTGGAAAGCAGTGAAGACCCGGTACTGCGGTGCTGCTGCTCTCCTGCGGATGGATCGTGACCTATTGGGACAATGCTCCCGTATACATGGAGCTCACGGAGCAGGGCACTTTCCCTGAGCTCTTCCCTGGACACGGTGCCCGGGAACCGGAGACGCGCAAAGCCTACCAGCGAGTCCCCTGCAACAGACGATATGAAATGTTCAGTGCCCCCGGCACACTCGTAGGTGTCAGTCAGGAGTTCCGGAGTTTCTCCGGAAGGATACCTGCCGATCTCACGGCAACGGATACAACGGCACCGGCCGCCATTGGCGATGAGCCTGTCAGATGCCAGCTGCCGGAAATTACTGTGCTTCGAACCGGCCACGATCAGTTTTGCAGGGATATCACGCTGGATCCGCTGGAGCCTGACGTAGACCGGCAGGAGCGATTTTCCATAGGCGATAAGGTCGATAAGCTCTTCCTCGCTGTACGGTGAATACCTGCCCTCTTTCCATAGTGCCTCGATCTCCGATCCCGGTGTCACCAGCGTCGGATATATTTTCAGGAAATCAGGCCTGAACCGTGGGTCATCGAACAACTTCCTGAACAGTTCCCGGTCCTTTCCGATGGTGCTCCCCGGGAGATTTGGCATGATATGGAATCCGACCTTGAGGCCGGCATCCCGGAGCAGCTGGTTTGCCACCGCAGTATCGTTTACGGTGCACCCCCGGCGGTTAAATGCGAGGATTTCATCGTCGACGTGCTGGACCCCGATTTCAACTTTCGTCACGCCCAAACCGATCATCGACTCAATATGCTCTTTCCTGCACCAGTCAGGGCGGGTCTCAAACGTGATGGCGACACACCGCACCCGGGCGTTTTCGTTGGCAAGGAATACGGATTCCCTGTTTTCCGCCCCCTGCTGTTCAATCGGCTCCCTCGCAGACGGGGTTCCAGCGCAGGTGGACTGGGGGGTGCCGTAATCATTCATCGCCTTGATGCACCCGATGACAAACCACTCCTGGTATTCCGCCAAGCGCGCCGTGATGGTGCCACCCATTACGATCAGCTCTGCCTTCCCTACGTGGTGACCGAGGGTCTCAAACTGCGAAAGTCGTGCGGTCACCTGCTGGTACGGGTCATACTGGTGTTCCCTGCCACGTATTGCCGCAGGTTCCTCCCCGGTATAACTCTGGGGAGACTTGAACGGGTGGTCCGGGCCGCCCGGGCAGGGGAGACATTTTCCATGCGGGCAGGGGGAAGGCGATGTCATGACCGCAACCGGTGCTACACCTGAAAGTGTCCGCGTCGGTTTCACCTGGAGCACCAGCCTGAGCTGCTCCCGTTCCTCCAAAAGTGCGTATGAAAGCAGGAGTGAATTTTTTGGGACGGTCCCGAGCTTGTATTTCCTGCAGACCTCAATCCGTGCCTGGCTGATATCCAGGTCGTCACGGGAGAAGAAGAGGGAAATTATTTCCCTGCAGATCTGATGTTCGTCCATCTCGGGATTAATGTTCAGCCGCGATCCTGCCTTGTGCAGTGTCCAAGGCATAGTCCACCATCACTGGCTGCTGGAGTTTCACGTGGGATACGATCTCATCCCCGAGGGCGAGGATCGCATCTTTATGACACTTCTTGTTTTTGTGAATGTGGACAGGAGAGATTTCGAGCGCATTATAGCGTCCCGTTGGAATTTCATCGTTGGTGATGTTCTCGTAGTATTTTTTAATATGCACCATCAGCATGTGTAAATGCAGCAATTCTTCCTTTTGCACACTATCACCTTTCCTCAAAATTTACTATTTCCGGGAACAGATATACCTTATTGGTGACCTTTATATCGGGTGGTGTGAGCGCGGTGGGAGCCCTTGCGGGGCTCGCAATTGGGGATGCAATGGGTGCGCCCTTTGAGGGGTACCCCCCTCCCTTGGGACCTGTGACTGAAATGCAGGGTAATGAGTCGCGTATGCGAAATGCAGGTCATTATACTGATGACACGCTCCAGGCGATCGCAGTTGCAGAATCGCTTATCCAATGCCGGGGCTTCCGCCAGAATGATCTCATGGAACGTCTTATTAACGGTTTTAAGCGATATCCTGAATTTTATGGGCCGACTTCCCGTGCGGTTTTTGAACTGGTGCAGTCGGGTGTTTCTCCTGACCGTGCCGCAGAGATCGTCCACAGACAAAGGGGGAGCAGCCGGAGCAACGGGAGTGTAATGAGGGGTGCACCGGTTGGGATTTTTTTTAGCGGGACTACCCTGCGCGAAGTGAGTGTCCGGTGCTCACAGCTGACCCACCATGACACGACCGCGGCAGAGTGTTCGGCATGGGTGAACCAGATGGTATCAGACATGTGCCGTGGTTTTTCGCGGACCGGGGCCTTCTCCCGTGCCCTCCACCGCTGCAATGATGATGAAGTTATCCGTGTACTCGGGGCATACCACCGGTCCGACCCGGAACCCGGTCTTGATGCGCTCCTTGCTACGCACGCAAGCCTCACGGTCTTCATGGACAGCCGGTCATTTGAAGAGACGATTGTCCGGGCCATCAGCCTCGGTGGTGATACCGATACGGTTGGTGCAGTTGCCGGAGCCCTTGCCGGTGCCAGGTCCGGTATAGGGAGCATCCCCATCAGGTGGCTCGTGAAACTCCAGGACTGCGGGATGATCACGTCGCTCGGGGCTAGGCTCTGGATGGTATCACAACAGCTGGAAAAAGGATAACATTTCAATCATAAGGGAAAGAAAGGGAAATCCTGTTTTCTTTTGAAAAAATGTACTGTTCAGGGGGATATCAGGTTAACGAGCTTGAGTGTCCGCCCTTTCTCACAGGGGTCCGGGGCGTTGCCGATCACGTCCACGACAACATACTTTTCCCCCTCTATGATCCCGTCAGGGTGGCACAGGTCGTAACTTTTACAGTCTTCCCTGGTGCAGGTGTATTCGTAGCGTATCCTGCTGTTTTTTATCGCCATTTCTGCACTTATCAGGGCTGCGATTGGGGACTCCACGACTTCAACCGCATAGGTACCGTTCCTGTGGATCAGGCAGTCATGCTTTGTCGGCCGGATACTGACAATACGGTACCTTTTTCCCTCCTTTAAGTTATTGCAGGCCTTTTTAAGCGAGCAGGGTTTGCACTCCTCGAGCGATCCTTCATAGACAAATTCGAGCCCCGGTTTTGCAAGCCCGGTTCCAATCAGGGTGACTTTAGGCTTTACCTCTGCCACCCCATTCACTCCCTGTAGAGCATTCTTACGAGTTCCCATGCTGATTCCTCTGTAAGCCCCATATCAAGTATGGTGAAGCGTTCCGGGCGGATAGTCTTTGCCATAAGGAGCGCGGCCACCGCAACCGAATCTTCAATCTCAAGGTCACCTGGAGTGACTGGTGCACCAACACTCCGCAATGCTTCCCTGATTGTCTTCCAGTCCCCACCGTGCAGGTACATTGCAATAATCGTCCCGATACCGCATGCCTCCCCGTGGAGCGCTTTACCGGGTGCGAGGCGTTCAAGGGCATGCCCGAACTTGTGCTCACTCCCGCTGCCAGGTCTCGATGAACCGGCAATACTCATCGCGACGCCGGAAGAGACGAGTGCCCTGGTCACGAACCAGGCCGTCTCCTCGTTATGGGGTTTTAAGACATGGGCATTTTTCATCAGCAGTTCTGCGGTCATTTTCGACAAGGCGACTGCATATTCCGATACCGGTTCTCCCCGTAACCGGTGGGCGAGCTCCCAGTCAAGGATGGCCGTATAATTTGATATGATATCAGCGCACCCGGCCGCAAGCAGGCGGTGTGGTGCAGCCGCGATAATACCGGTATCGGCGACAATCGCGATAGGGGGCTGCGCTTCAAGTGACCCGCTCCCCTCGGCAGTCGGCACACTGGCCCGCGCTGATGCAATGCCATCATGGGAGGCCGCGGTAGGGATGCTGATAAACTGGCGGTCAAGGTTATAGGCGGTGATCTTTGCCGTATCGATGACGCGGCCGCCACCCACCCCGATGAGAAAATCCACGTCCTTTGCAGCAATTTCTGCATGCTTGATTATTTCCGGGCTGATTGTCTCGGCGGTAAACGTGGCGGTCTCATAATTGTCAGCCATGAGTGTCCTGACCCGTTCTCCCGCAATATCGCGGGTATGGCCGCCGGAAACGATGAGGACTGAATGGCCTATCCGGAGGTCTTCACAGACATCTGGCAGCTGAATGAGCACGTCATGCCCGATCACGACGTCCCTTGGCAGCTGCATCCACTTGGATTTCCCGAAAATTTTATTTTTCAGTACTTTTATACTTCCGGCGCTCATTCTTATCAGAAATGATTAGGGAATTCATCTACAAATACTACATCGATCCGGTCAGGTTTGATCAGCCCTATAACCCGGTTGAAACCCTGACCTATGCAATATTTCTCATCATCGGGGTGTACGCGGTATATCGCTGGCTGCGTTACGCTAAGGTCCCGGTAGACGGACGGTTTATCCTCGCTACACTTCCCTACGTGGTATTTGGTGGGGTCATCAGGGTCGTGCAGGACGCACACCTGATCAATTCGGACTGGCAGTTTTTACTGACGACACCGCTCATATTTTTTGTTATCTTCTTTGTCACTGCCGGGGTGCTCGTCATTACCACCACACTCGCACGAAAGGGTGTTATTAAGGATTATATTCCATGGTATGCCGGAACGGGTGCCGTTGCAGCAGTCGTGGCATTTTCGATTCTCGTGGTGTTCGGGCTCTCACGCGGGGTAATCCACCCGGAGGTTGCGGTTATCATCCTCGCGCTTGCAGCCATAACAAGCCTGGTTGTGTATGGGTTGCTTCGGTACCTTTTCAGGTGGGAGTATGTATCTGACCCGCTTTACAAAGTGCTCATTTTCGGGCAGCTCCTTGACGCGAGTGCCACCAGTTATGGTATTGACCTCCACCCCCTGGCCTACATCGAACAACATGTGGTGGGGTCAAGCCTGATAGAGTGGACGGGAACCGCTTTTGTGATGTTCCCGCTCAAACTCGTAGTAATTATCCCCGGTATCTGGATCCTCGAGCGGTACCGTCACGAGGGGAGCAGCGACCTCTGGCACCTTATTGTCCTCGCCATGATCGTGGTCGGACTTGCCCCCGGGATCCGGGATATGGTCCGGATGATGTTCTATGTCTGAATTGAAACTCAGCCAGGGCCTCCTGTATACTCTGGTCATTTTCGTATGTTCACTTACCATCGGTGTTGTGATTACGGCCAGGGATCCTTCGATAGGACAGAATTTCCTCTCGCTGTTTAAAGACGCTGTAGTGGGGGAAATCCTGGGTGACCCTGCCCCCCTCCTTTTTGTGAAGTTATTCCTGAATAACCTCCAGGCATGCCTCCTGCTCTTTCTCGGGGGAGCGACCTTCGGGGTGGTCTCCCTGTTCATTCTCTCCACGAATGGCCTGATCATCGGTTCGATCATGGAGTTGGTACGGGAAGAACGGGGCATGTTCTTCGTCCTCGCCGCGATCTTACCGCACGGTATTTTTGAGATCCCGTCGTTTATCCTGTCCGGTGCACTCGGTTTCCTCCTCGCGAAATCGCTCTATGACGAATGGAACGGGACCCGCGATGCGGCGGTGGAGGCAGCGCACCATGGGATTACATTTGTCATGTATGTTGTCCCCCTTGTCCTCCTCGCGGCGTTGGTCGAGGCATTTATTACGCCTGAAATCATACGTCTGGTGACATAAGGAGTGGGATATGGAAGAAGAACGCGGCGCATTGCCGCCAAAACAGGACTTTTCTGCATGGTACAATGATCTTCTGTGGCAGTCGGAGATCATGGATGTCCGCTACCCGGTCAAGGGACTCTATGTCTGGTTCCCCCACGGGTTTGCGATCAGGAAACATGTGTACGCCTGGCTCCGCGAGCTGATGGACCGGGAACACCAGGAGACCCTGTTTCCACTTCTGATCCCGGAACAGGAGTTCATGAAGGAGGCAGAGCACATCAAGGGGTTCGAGGACGAGGTCTACTGGGTAACCCACGGGGGTAAAGATCTTCTCGACGTACCACTAGCGCTCCGCCCCACCAGTGAAACTGCCATCTACCCCATGTATGCCCTCTGGGTCCGTTCTCACGCGGACCTGCCGATCCTGCTGTACCAGGTCGTGAATACCTTCCGGTACGAGACAAAACATACACGCCCGCTGATCCGGCTCCGGGAGATCACCTCGTTTAAGGAGGCCCACACGGTCCACGCCACCTGGGAACAGGCGGAGATGCAGGTTGAAAAGGCCATTGCCCTCTACCAGGAATTCTATGCAAAACTCTGTATCCCGGTCGTTGTCTCGAAGAGGCCGGAATGGGACAAGTTCCCGGGTGCTGACTACACGATGGCGGTAGACACGATTATGCCGGACGGGAAGACGCTCCAGATCGGTACGGTGCATCACCTGGGTGACCATTTCTCACAGACGTTCTCGATTACTTTTGAGGACGCTGAAGGGGTGCAGCGCCATGCGTACCAGACCTGTTACGGGATCTCTGAACGGTCGATTGCAGCCCTGATAAGCCTCCATGGTGATGATAAGGGCCTTGTACTGCCGCCTGGGATGGCCCCGGTGCAGATTGTCATTGTCCCGATTACCATCGGAAAACGGAAAGAGGATGTGGCAGCGGCAGCAGCTTCGGTAGAATCCACACTTAAATCCGAAGGCTTCCGTGTGAAAACAGATAACCGTGACTTGAGACCCGGAGCCAAGTATTACTACTGGGAGATGCGTGGAGTCCCCGTCAGGCTTGAAGTGGGGCCGAGAGACATTGATGCGGGCCAGGTGACCGTGGTAACAAGGACTGGGGAAAGGTTGACTATCCTGGTTTCTGACCTTGTGAAAGGGATTCGCAACGTGCTTGCCGGGGAACATGAGCGGCTCCGTGAGCGTGCAGAATCCCAGATGCGATCGCGTCTGGTTAGTGCGGCATCGGTCGATGAGGCAGTAAATGCCCTCGCCCAGGGTGTGGCGGTCGTCAACTGGTGCGGGGAACGTGGGTGTGCGGATGCGATGGAGGAACGCCTCGGGGCAAGTGTACTCGGTACCGGGGCCCGGTCTCCTTACCTGGATGAAATGGAAGGGAAATGCGTTATCTGCGGGAATCCTGGTAAAACAACGCTCCTTGGCAGGGCGTATTAATTTTTTTAAATTTTCTGGCTCTTCTCCCATTTTTAGGATTTTATGTCATATAACTAAGGATCGCATTATCTGACACTCCTACCCCTCTATTGCCAGTTCCATATTCTTTCCATTGATGCGATTTTTTAGGTAATTTGTAGCGCAAAAGGCGGCAGATCTTTTGCGCATTAAGTTCATCGCGATAGGGGGTGCCCAAGCGGCGAGGACGAATTCCCCGAGAGCGATAATCCAAAGATAGCCTGAATACAATATATACAAGACACAAGTGCAGTTAAACGCCACCACATCGGTGGAATATTTTGAGTTTGAAGTACTGAGACCGGGAACCATCTGTTCGTTCGATATGACCGGTTGGTTGCCATATCCTGGTTCCATTCTATTTTGGTTCAGGCGTTGTTCAGTCTGATTTCGCCTGTTGTGGGTGACGATCCCTATGATAATTCAGCTTTCGCTTCTCCATGACATCCTTTCCCTTGTAAATAAACCGAATCAGACTTATGAGTGTCTCCAAATTGTACCACCGGCTTCAGACGAGCCTGTTACCAGAGACGCATGCGGCGGTGGGGATATCTCGGACGAATGAGATAGCGTTTCACAATCACCGGTTTCAGCTTACATGTCGCACCCTCCCTGCACCACCCCCACTGGGATAGTCCTTGGCAGGGTTCAATTGGGATATTCAGGAAAATTTCAGAGTTTAAAAAGATTATTTCCTATCCCAATCGGGGTCGCCACAGCGGCGGGCCATGAGCCCCGGGAGCGTGGGTAAATATGGGGACAATCCTGAATCATAAAGATATTCTCATAGAGTTTCTACAGGTTGGGAAAATCCGGTTTATATTAGCCTCTTAAAAGGAATAGTACCGGGTCAGGAGGCGGGCACCCGCCGCATCCCCCACGATAACCGTGGTTTTTTCGGTAAAACCACAAAATATACCACAGGAAATGACACCAGGGATAGTTGAGAGGGTGAGTTCCAGCTGTTCGGGTTGACGAATCAATCCGAACCTGCAGTCGACCACCATGTTACCATTATCAGTAATCACGGGACCATCTTTTTTCTGTCCCTCCCGGAGGACCGGCTCGCCACCCAGACTTCTCAGTACAGACAGCACCGGGGTGACTGCAAACGGGAGCACCTCCAGCGGTACCGCCGCATCGAGTACCGTTACAATTTTCCCGGGATCGGCAACGATAATAAACCGCCCTGCTGCCGCCGCGACACATTTTTCACGGAGCTGGGCTGCACCACGTCCCTTGATAACCCGGAAACCCGGGTCCACCTGGTCTGCCCCGTCTATCGCAAGGTCGAGAACGGGGTGGTCATCAAGGGTAGTAAGGGGGATACCAAGCTCCCGGGCCCTCATTGCTGCCTGGAACGAGGTGGGTACACCGGCCATATCAAGGCCCTCCCTGACCTTTGCGGATAGCTGTTTCATGGCGAAGAGCACGGTTGAGCCCGTTCCAAGTCCGATCACCATGCCATCTTCCACCATCTCCGCCGCACATATCCCTGCCGCCTGTTTTGCCACGTCCGGTGCGAGTGTATCCATGATAATCCGGTTATCTCTCATTATATCCATATGTTTTGAATGGGAGTGGACTGGTGTCATGTGTGCATGAAGACATCAGTAATTGCCGCACGGGTGCACCGTGAAATCTTTTGCTTATAAAAGACCAGAATTCCACCCTTGCTGGTACCATAATTTTAATCAATTCAGGGGCCGACGTTCATGAAGATGCCCGGAACGGGACCCTGCCACCCTGGAAAAAAACACCACCTGCTCTACGCCGGGGTGGCCTTTGTCCTTGTTATAGCATTATCAGTTTCCGGCGTAGCAGCAGAAGTCCCGGTTACTCCGGCCTGCAGCGAGGTCGACCAGTTTGGTAATCCCGTCTGCCCCGGTCTCCAGCCCGTTGATCAAACCGTTACCACCGTGCAGGGAAACAATACGGAAACTTCCCGGTACTACACAGGTGTAACCAATACATTCGGTCAGGTAAAGAACCTGGTCCCGGCGGCACAGGAGAGCGCCGGAGAACTACTTGAAATTGCAGGTTCCGGAATAAAAGGGAGCATCAATCAGACCCGTAAAGCGGGTGAATATGCAGTTCCAGCTGATTATGAAACCGGAACCGGGCTGGACTCCACCACCCTGGATAAGAAAGAAGATCCCGGGTTTAAAGGCAGGATGACAGAACTGGCAGAAATTGCTGGACTCGGGTTAAAGAGCAGCATTAACCAGACCCTGCATACAGATGAATATCCAAGTCTTACGACCCCGGCACTTGGAATTACCCCAGAACCAGTGTCAGACGGAGAGGAAGCACCTGCACCAAATATTCTCCGTGCCACGTATGCCGGCATCATCCGGAACATCCTCCAGTTTATTGACATTACCCCCCGGGCCATTAAAGGAAGTCTCCGGAATTATTCTACACTGAGTACATCGATCTGGACAAACCGCCCGGCTGATGACTTAATCGGTTCCCCGCTCTATGCACCGGATACGGATGAACGTTTCCTGCTCACGCTGGATCTCCCGGTTACCCGCCTGATAAAGAACCTGACCCCGGAACCCTCGTTACTACTGGCAACAAATTCCACTCCGGTGGCTTCACTACCCGTTCTGCCTACACCAACCCCGGTACCGGCCCCCGTATTCAACCTCTCTGTAGATTCAGACCCCGAGGGAGCACTCATCGTGCTTAATGGGAACCGTACCGGCACAACCCCCTATGTTATGACCGGCCTCGAAAAAAATACCTACACTATGACGCTTACCCGTACCGGGTATCTTGCCTATACTGAGGTCGTGACCCTTGACCGTGATAAAATTCTCGACATTCCACTCACCTCTGATATGGACGCACTATTTGTAACACCGGGAAAATCAACAGCACAGAACAGGTATGGGGGGATTTATGTGACTTCCTATCCGGACAACCTCGATCTTGCTATTGACGGCGTGCAGGTCACCCGGGGTACCCCGTTCCTTTACTACGGGTTCCCTGAGGGACTTCACACCGTACAGGTATCCAGGTCAGATAAATCGAGTGGCCCGGTCACCTATACGCGGAGTGTCTGGGTATACCATGATGCACTGACAATATTCAATGTCGATACCGAGGTTGTCCTCCTGTCGAAAAGGGTCTCAATCAGTCCCGGGCCATATTCAGGGGCTGAATTCACCATAAACGGAAGGTTTCCGGAAGGAAGACTCCCGGCAACAATCAGTGCCGGCTGCCCGGGTTCATTTATCAGTGTCCGCAAAGGTGAGGAATACACCTCATTCCTTATCCCGTGTACGAACCAGGATACCGAAACCCTGAACCTCGCCAAAAGTCCGTACCCTCACGCACCATTACAGATCAGCTCAGGTCCTAGTGGTGCAGAAATTTTTATCGACGGTTTTCGGACCGGTTATACCACACCCCATACGTTCACTCAGGTATCGGAAGGACTTCACCGGATTATGGTGTCAAAACCGGGATTATACCCGGTAGAAGAGATTGTCCCGGTCGAGATCAGGGGAGCCAACGCAACTCCCCAGAAAGTCTACTTCCCGATGGAGAATTACGGGGAAGGGACAATCGTGGTCGACAGTCTTCCACGGGGTGCAGCTATCTACCTCAACGGCTGGACACCAGGGGAGAGCACACCTCACACCTTTGACCACATGAAAATCGGGTTTTATGAAGTCATTGTCCAGATGGGACCAAAACCATGGATTGAGCAATTTGAACTTACCCCGTCAAAGGTCGGTAAGGTCGTGGCTGATTTTGAGATTTGATTGGCAAAATCAGGCCATGATGGCATCCGCCAGCAATTGTCTTATTAAAATTCAGGGGGCATTCCAAAAATATGCTCACGCTCCCGGGGCTCATGGCACGCCACTCTGGTAACAAAAGCTGGACCGGGAACTGAAATATCTGAATTTTTTTAAGACCCCTGGCGTTGAACCATGCCTGAAAGGTTATCTCTATATTGGGGTGGCGCAGGAGGAGGTAACATTCCACCTGTCCCGGGGAGCTCCGTTTCGTTTTGAAATACCACCAGGGCTTTGGCGAAACGAAAAATAAATTGATCCGCCAGGGAGCATACGGGTCCCGGCTATCCTTCCGCTATGGGCAGAAAAGAGACTTTAATTCGTTATCGGCATCGAAGGCAGTGCAGTCCAGCGTGATGGGAGTGATGGAGATATGACCTTTCCTGATTGCGTGGACATCTGTACCTTCTTCGGCATCTTCAAGGAGCGGCCCGTTTATCCAGTAATACGGTCTCCCTCTCGGGTCCAGCCGCTTTTCGACACCGGTCTCAAAGAGCTTTCGTGCAAGCCGGGTGACCTCGTACCCCCCTCTCACAACGGATGGGATATTTACATTAATTACGTCAGCATGCCGGGGAAATCCGGTTTCCAGGACCTTCATGCAGACTTCTCTGACAATGCGTTTCGCGTCGGCGAAACTCTGGGAGTGCTGGCGTGGATCGTCGAACTTGTCACCCTGGTCCTCCACCTGGAGAGAGAAGGCAATCCCTTTTGTACCCTGGTTGGAGGCTTCAAGCGCTGCACCGACCGTGCCGGAGGTCATAATAGATTCAAATGAAAGGTTCTCCCCTATGTTTATCCCGCTGACTACGAGGTCCGGCCTGAGGTTTAGGGCATAAAGCCCAATGATAACCGAATCGGTTGGCTTTCCGCCGATGGAATATGCCATGACCCCGTTCATGACGACAGGGTTCGCCCGTATGGGTTCAAAAATCGATATCGAACGCCCGACCGCACTCTGCTGGGTGGAAGGCGCAGCGATAGTCACCTCGGCTACAGGGGACAACGCCTCGTATGCAGCCCAGAGGCCGGCTGATGTTATTCCGTCATCGTTTGTCAGAAGGATCCGCGGTTTCATCACCGATCCAGTTGGCGGCGTCTGATGAAATAGATGTGCTATGGCAGGGGGAGGCCTGGGTCAACAAGGATGGCGATCCATGCAGACCTTGGACAATTTCACCAGGGATTCCAGCCAGATCCACTATCGTCAGGGTAATCTCCCACTGCATCCAACAGGTACAGGATGAAGGCCCTAATCGCAGAATATTCCATGTACCATGACCCTGCCCTCGCACCCGAAGGAAGGGCAATGTTCGCATCACTTTCAGCCAGCTTTTCAAGATGCGGGTACGAGGTCGTAACTCCGGGGCAGGGTGACTTTTATGAAGAAATTGTAAAACTTGCACCCGGTTGTGATGTAGGGCTTGTTATTGCACCCGACCACCTGCTCTCGCGCTTTACCCTCGCGATGGAAACCAGTACCCATAACCTCGGATGTGGAAGCATGAATGTAGCAGTCTGCGCTAACAAGCAGCGGACAGGCAAAATACTGGCATCACACGGGATTGCTGTTCCTGACGAACAGGATGAAGGCCTCCGCGTAGTAAAACCTGTGTACGGCTGCGGGGCTATGGGGGTCAGGCTTACCCGCGATCCAGCAGGGCAGGGAGAATTTGGCCAGAGATACATTGAAGGTGAGAATTATTCTGTCAGCGTTGTCGGGAGCAGGGTAGTAGGTGAGGCATGTCTCTATTTCACCGGGGAACCCCCCGTTGCCCTCGCCCTGAACCGGCAGCATATCGAGATCGACCCCGAAGGAAAGTTCCATTACCAGGGAGGAGAGACTCCCGTGAGCCACCCGAAGGAACAGGAGATCAAAGAAACTGCCATCAATGCGGTGAAGACCCTCGGTTGCCAGGGTTATGCCGGGGTCGACGTGGTCGTTGCTGACCGGGTCTACATTGTGGACGTTAATCCCCGCATAACCACAAGCATCGTGGGGATCACTGCCTGTATGAGTGAAGAGATTGCCGCTATCCTTATCAGGGCATCGAAAGGAATGGCCATAGGGGAGCTTCATTTTTCAGGCCACGCCAGGTTTGAGGCAAATGGGACGGTTAACCGCCAATAATATGGCGATAAGCCATCTGAAGGTGATACGAATGAATGAAAATACGGGGAATACCAAGGAACGGGTAGGTATTGATGTAGGCGGTGCACACCTGAAGGTCGTTGACCATAACGGCGTCCATATCCATTACTGTCCGCTATGGAAAGGTGCTCCACTCAAAGAACTTCTCGGGAACTATAACAAAGAGACGGGATCGGCAGCCGTGGTGATGTCCGGCGAACTCGCAGACTGTTTTCCCAGTAAGGCGGAGGGGATTGGCTTTATTGTTGACAGCGTGAAGGCCGCGTTCCCTGACGCACTCTTTTACGGGACAGATAAAGCGTTTCACCGGGACGCTGCCCCACAGCTTGGAGCCTCGAACTGGCTTGTTTCAGCCGATTACTTAAGGGAGCTCTATCCTGGGGCAGTTTTTGTCGATATGGGCAGCACCACGACAGATATCATTCCGATCGGCCGGTTCGAAGAGTTGAAAGGGCTTACGGACCTTGACCGCCTTCAGCGGGGATACCTGATCTACACCGGCCTGCTCCGAACGAGCGTTCCATGCCTTATCCGGTCGGTCCTTCTTGACGGGGTCCCCACACCGGTAAGCAGCGAGTATTTTGCCTGTTCAGGGGATGTGCACCTTGTCCTCGGGCATATCACCGGACGCCAGTATACCTCAGATCCCCCGGACGGTGGCAGACGCGACGTTGGGGCGGCTCTCCGGAGACTCGCGCGGGTCGTATGTGCAGACATAGATGAGATAGGAGAAGCCGGAGCCAGGGTGATTGCAGAAACGTTCTGGAACGCCCAGAAAGACCTTATTATTTCCGGCATTGAAAACATATGCCGGAAGGCCGGTACAAACGAGGTTATTTTTGCAGGTATCGGGTCGGGACTTATTGCGAAAAAATTCGGGGGCACAAATCTTTCGGGTGCCCTGGGACCGGTTGTCGATGCCCTGCCTGCATTTGCTGTACGGGAGGTAGCAGGACGAGACTCTGGGTCCTGAGCATCCTGCTCATTCTGGTCTCGCTTAGCCTGACGATTACCGCCCTTTTACTCCACTGGCCGTTTTTCTTCTTTTTTTTGTTCATCCCTCTCGTCCCCTTCCTCCAGCGGCGTGTGGTATGGAAATGCCCTGCCTGTGGCTGGACGACCATCGGGAACGAACGATTCTGCCCCTATGATGGGTCCCGGCTGGAAGGACCCGGGAGTAAACATCGTGAGGGAGATAGTTGAGACCGGGAGCAGGAACCCGAAGAACTCAGTTGCGGGGGGTACGGCAAAGCCACGGGAGACGTAGTTTCTGACCGTTCCCCTGTCAATGACAATACCAAGGGCATTGATTACTTTTGCTGCACGCGAACAGCTCATCTCCTGCGAGAGGGTCATGCACAGGTCAACGATGGGAGCGCCGATCCGCGTATCGGGGTAGAACGGTGCTTTTGCGGGGCTCACTGTTCTGCATACCCTGCACGAAAACCGCCTCACGTTCACAAAGATATCACGGTCCCCACCTTGTTCGGCGAGAGTGACAAAATACCGTTGTTTCGTATCGTACCCTGCGAGGTCACCACCGCACGATGGGCACGCATCAAGCGAGGTATATAATTGCCCATCAAGGTTAGCAATGCCGGCCTGGATGACAGTAGGGAGCATCGGGTGGACCAGGATTTTCCGCTTCATACGGCGCACATACCCCAAATCCAAAAATTATATACCCGATCACGGATCAGATGGATAATTGCGCTTTCCCATACCGGTATTCTAATCCACAGGTGCATATTGGATCATTTACCCACCACTATTAATCAAATTATCGCGAGTAAATGACTATTATTAAATATTGTTAACCGAGAGATATTTTTGTTCGAGGTTTCAAGAATGGACGTTCAATATGTACAGACAACCTGCCCCTATTGCGGGACCGGTTGCTCATTCAACCTCGTGGTGAAAGACAAGAAGGTAATCGGGGTAGCACCCTACCAGCGATCACCTGTCAACGAAGGTAAGCTCTGCCCGAAAGGCAACTACGCCCACGAGTTCATTAACAGCCCGGATCGACTTACAACACCCCTCATCAAGAAGGATGGCAAATTTGAACCTGCCACCTGGGATGAGGCATATGACCTGATCGCAAAGAAGTTCAAGTCCTACAAGCCGGACGAGATGGCATGTCTCGCATCAGCCCGTGTCTCCAACGAGGAGAACTACGCAATGATGAAGTTTGCCCGCGGTGTCTTAAAGACCCGGCATATCGACCATTGTGCAAGGCTCTGCCATGCTTCGACGGTCGCCGGCCTTGCCGCATCGTTCGGCTCAGGTGCAATGACCAACTCCATCGGTGATATTGCACAGTCAAAGTGCGTGTTCGTCCTTGGAAGCAACACCTTTGAACAGCACCCGCTCATCGGACGCAGGATAGTTCAGGCGCATGAAAATGGTGCAAAACTCATTGTTGCCGATCCACGGTTTACACCGACCGCAAAGCAGGCAGACCTGTATATGGCATTTGTCTCAGGTTCGGATGTCGCGATCCTGAACGGTATGATGCAGGAGATCATCAGGAACGGCTGGGAGGACAAGGAGTTCATCAAGACCCGTACCAAGGACTACGAGAAACTGAAGGAAGTGGTAATGAAGGACACCTACAGCCTCGAAAACGTCTCTAAGATCTCAAAAATACCCGTTGCCCAGCTCAAGACTGCCGCAGAATGGTTTGCAAAAGCAGAATCAGCATGTATCTGTTATTCGATGGGTATCACCCAGCACACCACTGGAGTAGATAACGTTAAATCAACCGCAAATATCCAGATGCTGACCGGGAACCTCGGGAAACCGGGTGCCGGTGTGAATGCACTCCGAGGCCAGAATAACGTGCAGGGTGCCTGCGACATGGGAGCACTCCCCGTTGTCTTCACCGGGTACCAGAAAGTCATTGACGAAGCGGCACACAAGAAATTTACCGATGCATGGGGATTCCCTGATGGGATCTGCGAGTCCAAGAACGGTTACGAAGTCACGACCATGATGGACGTACTCGTTGACAAACCCGGAGAACTCAAGGCCATGTACATCATGGGTGAAAACCCGATGATCTCTGACCCTGACCTCCACCACGTCGAGAAGGGATTGAAGAACCTTGAATTCCTCGTCGTTCAGGATATATTCATGACCGAGACCGCTGAACTGGCCGATGTCGTCCTGCCAGCTGCATGCTATGCAGAAAGGGACGGCACACAGACCAGCACCGAGCGCCGTGTCCAGATGTGGAGGACCGCACAGGCACCACCGGGAGAGGCGAAAGTCGACTGGCAGATCTTCTGCGAACTTGCCGCAAAAATGGGCTATGCGAAGCAGTTCCCGTGGAAGTCTGCAGAAGAGATCTTCACCGAGATTTCAAAAGTCACCCCGTCCTATGGTGGGATGAACTATACACGGCTGAACCGACCTGAAGCACTTCACTGGCCATGCCCCACAACCGAACACCCCGGCTCACCTATCCTTCATATAGGCAAGTTCTCTCATCCTGATGGAATCGGAGTATTCACCCCGATTGAATGGAAAGCCCCGGCAGAAGTACCCGATGCAGAATACCCCTATGTCCTAACGACAGGGCGTTGTCTGTGGCACTGGCATACCGGGACCATGACACGCCGCTCGGACAGCCTTGAACGCGAGGAGCCGACCGGCTGGATAGAAATCAACCCCGAAGACGCGAAGGCGCTCGATATCAAGGACCACGAGATGGTACGGGCAATGACACGCCGTGGCCAGGTAAATGTACCGGCACGTGTGACAAAAGACATCATGAAAGGTGTCATGTTCATGCCGTTCCACTTCAAGGAATGTGCCGCAAACGTCCTTACCAACAATGCACTTGACCCGATCGCAAAGATCCCGGAGTTCAAGGCCTGTTCCATACGGATTGAGAAAATTAAGGAGGGAAAGTAGAATGGCAGCGAAAGGCGACATGGTCTATGCATGGACCACGGATAAGGAGATCGCAGATAAGGCAGAGCTCGGTGGCGCCGTAACCGGGCTCCTCAAGTTTGCCCTCGAAAAGAAAATTGTGGATGCAGTACTCGTTGTTAAGAAAGGCCAGGACCTCTATGATGCGGTGCCTACCTTGGTGACAAACCCTGCAGACCTCAAGAACACCGCGGGTTCGCTCCACTGTGGTACAATGCTCCTCTCGAAACTCGTCAAGAAGTACCTTGAAGGTGCCGAGACCATGAAGATCGGGATCACCGTAAAAGGCTGCGACATGATGGGGTTATACGAGCTGGCAAAGCGCCAGCAGATCAACCTCGACAATATTGTCATGATCGGTGTCAACTGCGGTGGTTCGGTAAGCCCTGTCATGGCAAGAAAAATGATCAAGGAGAAGTTCCAGATTGACCCGGACACGGTCAAGAAAGAGGAGATCGACAAGGGCCAGTTTATCATCGAGTTCGAGGGTGGCCACAAGGGTATCTCCATGGACGAGCTCGAAGAAGAGGGCTATGGCCGGCGTACAAACTGCCGCCGCTGTAAACTGAAAGTCCCCCGCGGTGCAGATCTTGCCTGCGGTAACTGGGGTGTTATCGGTGATAAGGCAGGAAAGGCAACCTTTGTGGAAGTTTGCAGCCAGAAGGGTGCTGACCTGCTTTCACAAGCCGAAAAGGCCGGCGTCATCAAGACCGAAAAGGCCAATGAGAAGGGTATTGAGATCCGTGGAAAGGTTGAAAGCGCAATGCTGAAACTTGGGGACAAGTGGCGTGCCAAAGACTTTGCCGGTCTCGGTGAGGGAAGAAAACGCCTTGAAACAATTGTGAAACAGACCTCCAAGTGTATCAAGTGCTACTCCTGCATTGAAGCATGTCCGATCTGCTACTGCGTCGAGTGCAGCACGCGTAAGCCCTACCTCGTGACTCCGGGAGAAGTTCCCCCGAACTTCATGTTCCACCTGATCAGGTTCTCTCACATCTCTGACAGCTGCATCAACTGTGGCCAGTGCCAGGAACTCTGCCCGATGGATATCCCGAACGCCCTCTTCATGCATGCACAGCAGGTTGAGATGGAGAAGATGTTCGGACACACACCAGGTATCAGCATGGAATTACCAGTACTTGGGTTCGCAGAAGAGAAGACCGAACGTGAACGGCTGTCCGCAACAGGAAGCGACCAGATATTCGATATCTTCAAGGCCTAATAATCCGGCCTGTTATTCCTTTTTTATTGGGTTCGATTACCCGGGTATTAATCAATACACTGGGTTTTGTTGAAACAGACATTAACGGGAAATTCACACCCGGACCCCTTGAAAATTCCCGTTCAGAATCTCCCTATATTAGGGTTCAATTAACAATGTAATATGAAAACAGACATGATGCCGAAGGGCCACAAGCATACATGATGAAAATTGAATCTCCTGGGCATGTTTTAATAATGTGGGCCGGCAAGGCTGCGAGCATTTTGGGACCGGGATCCCGTCATGAAAACTAGCCAAATATGACTCACGAGCACCCAAGTGCGTCCGAGAGCGCGAATGACAAAGTGACCAACGAGGAATCATTCTGCCCACAAGGGGGAGGATATGGGAAAGCAGAGAAGTAAAGTTTGTGGAATAGATGTTCACAAAAGATTTCTGGTAGCCACAATAGCAGATAAGACCGGTTACAGGAAGATCAAAAAATTCTCTAACGAAATTGAACCCCTTTTACAATTGCGAGAATGGATTTTCGAGGAGCACTGTGAAACCGTAGCATTTGAATCGACCGGAGAATACTGGTATTCACTCCATGATATTCTCCATGGATATGTAGAGATAATAGTTGCAAATGCTTATCATATCAAATGGATTCCAGGGAAAAAAACAGATAACATCGATTCCGAATGGATAGCGGAACTTGTATTGAATGATTTGATCTCCCCTTCCTGTATACTGCCAGAAGAACAACGGGAAATCCGAGCACTTTCCCGGCTTCGTGAGAAGTTAGTCAAGGAAAGGACAGATCACAAAAACTGGGTGCATAAAATCCTCGATTCGGCGTGTATCAGGTTATCAGTAATCCTATCTGACATATTCGGTAAATCAGGTCTGACGATTTTGAAAGGTATCCTGTCAGGGGTCCCAATCGATGAGATTATCAAAAAACTACCGAAAAGATATCAATCGAGGTCTGATGAGATTAAAGGAGAAATTCAGTCTGAATTGTCAGAACGGCAGATGATACAGCTTCAGACCTCCCTCGTAATGATCGAATACCTGAATACGAAAATAAAGTAACTTGAATAGGCAATTCTCAATGAATTACGCAAAAATAGAAGAGAATTGCAAATACTGATGTCTGTTCCGGGTATCGGATATATCGGAGCTACAACTTTGCTGGCCGAAGTCGGAGACATCAGGGATATTCCTTCCCCCAATAAATTAGCCAAATGGGCTGGAATAACACCCAGAGTCTACCAGTCTGTTGATAAACTTCACACAGGTTCAATTACCAAACAAGGACCCAAACATCTTCGCTGGGTCTTAATTGAAAGTGCTCATGCTTGCGTCAGGTCGAAAAATTCTAAAATTAGGACTTTCTTTGACCGGATTTTTGCCAGATTTGGTTATAAGAAGGCCATTGTAGTTGTTGCTAGAAAAATTCTCAAACTGTTTTGGCATCTTCTTTCAAATGATGAATTATACGAAAATGATGCTCCTCTGGCCCATAAACATTCCAGGTTACCGAGTCCGAAAGTATCAACATCATTTACCTTATCTGAAGCAATTGAGTTAATCGTAAAAGCGGGCTTCTATGTTGTAAATTCTGATAACTCATTAAATAAAAGAGATCTGGGGACCTGACTATCCCCTTGATTTTCATTGGAAAAAGATTACCAGAGATTATTTGTAACCTGCCAGCCCTGTCCCCTGAGTTCATCATCAGATGCAAACGGGTCAAGCTTGAAATTATTGGTCCGGGAGGGTTCTATCTGACTGTACCTGAAAAGAACTGGTGTCTTTACCGACCAATTTGAATACTGGAAACCCGGGTAATTTGTAGACGTATAGGTAGGGACCCTCCAGGACGTGGAGAGAAAATCCGGGTCTGAAAGTGACTTGTACACCGATTTCCCACTCCAGTTTGAATTAAAGAAGGAAGGATCGGCAAAGGGACTGGTGTACTTTAGCGGTGCCCACCCGGGAGAGAAGAAGTCAGGGTCTGACGTTGCCCCGGGGTTTATTGTGGCGTCCGCAGCCGCGACCAAAGGAACACCACTACCTATTGTAAAGACTAGGAGGGAGATTATCAAGAACAGTTTCACACGTATAAATTTCATACTTCTCAATTCGTTTCAATGAATTAAAATCTTCTCGTACCGGCACCCCGAAACTGTCTGTGCACTCGGCGATCGAATAAGAGAATGTATATGTTGCCTGATTGCCAATCTAATGTCATAGAGGTTCATAACGGGGACCAGAGGGAGAGCTGAATGTTTTCATGGAACTGAAATCATGTAAAAAATCGTACAATTCAGAGACACAACGGACAATTCCCCCGGAAGAGACACTTCTAAAAGTAGAATCACTCCTTCCGGTGGCAGGTATCACGAGAGTCGCAGATATCACCAGTCTTGACCGCATAGGAATCCCCGTATTTTCAAGTATCCGCCCTATGGCAAAGGACGGTGCGATATCGGTCTATAACGGGAAAGGTGCCACCCCGGTCGAGGCGAAGGTTTCGGCAATGATGGAAGGTATCGAACGTTGTTCCGCAGAGCCTTCGTTACGGGAGACCGTAAATGCTGCCTATGGGGCACTTCCACTCGGAATGCGTGCGATTGACCCGAACGACCTGGTACTGCCTGAAGGCGGGGATACATCAGTAATGGTCCCCTGGGTGGAGGGATATGATATTGCAAATAACAGGGAGATATGGGTCCCCGTTCATGCAGTATTCCACCCGCTCCCGCGTTACACCCTCCCGCTTTTCCGTACCAATACGAACGGCCTGGCATCAGGAAATACCCGTGAAGAGGCAATATTTCATGCGTTGATGGAACTGATCGAACGGGATGCCTGGTCGCTCGCAGAGATCACGAGACGGACAGGCCCGCGGGTTGTGAATATCAGTTCAGGGCTGGAAAAGGAATTACTTGACAAATTCACTAACGCCGGCGTTGAAGTAATTATCAAGGATATTACGAGTGATATCGGGATCCCGACCATTGCAGCCGTATCAGATGATGTCCAGCTGAAAGACCCGACACTCCTTACCATCGGGATGGGCACACATACCAGTGCCAAAATAGCCCTGCTCCGGGCGCTGACCGAGGTGGCCCAGAGCAGGCTGACACAGATCCACGGGGCCAGGGAAGATACGGAGGTCGCCGATTTTCGGAGGAAGATCGGGTATGAGCGGACCAGGAGACTGAACCGGTACTGGTTCGAATCTGACAGGGAGGTGGACCTTGCAACAATTCCTTCCAGCGACACCGATGATTTCCTCACTGATATCAGGAACGTAATCGAAGCACTTGGAAACGCAGGACTCAACAAGGTGATCGTAGTCGATCTTACCCGACCCGATATCGGGGTGCCGGTCGTCCGGGTTATTGTCCCGGGACTCGAGGTATTCGCGATGGACGGGGAGCGTTCCGGGAGGCGCTGTAATGAGGCACGAACTCGTCGTGTTCCTCGGGCCGAGTCTTCCCATCCATGACGCGGAGCAGATTCTTCCCGCAGAATACCTTCCACCCGCAAAAAGGGGAGATATCCCCCTCGCTGTCAGCCAGGGAGCCAGGATTATCTGCCTCATCGATGGCGTCTTCTTCCAGGACTGTTCGGTAGGACACCGGGAGATATTGGCGGCGATCGAAAAAAAGGTCAGGGTTATCGGATCCTCGAGCATGGGGGCACTCAGGGCGTCTGAACTCGATACCCTTGGCATGGAAGGCATAGGCGAGATTTACCAGTGGTATAAAAACGGGGATGTCGAATCGGATGATGAAGTCGCATTGATCTTCGACCCCGAGTCAGGCATCGCCCTTTCAATTCCGCTGGTAAATATACGGCATATCCTGGACCTTGCCGCAGGGAAGGGGATCATCGACAGGGCACAGAAGGAAATCCTGTTCAGGACCGCACAATCATTATATTTCCCGGATCGGACCTGGGACCGGATAAGGGAACTTGCGTACGAAAATATTCCTGCACCAATTCTTGATAAATTTATACAGTATGCAGAGAACGGGCCTGACCTGAAGCGTGAAGATGCTATCAGGGCGTTGAACTTTACCCGGGACACGGCAGAAGAGTTGGGTATTATTTGAGATCCGGGATATTCCCTGCATTATGTCACAGCAAGCATGCGTTCGATTGCCTTCCGGGCCCGCGATGCAGTATGCTCTGGTACCGATACCCGGGGTGCCTGGTTTTCAAGGGACTGAAGGATAAGTGAAAGAGTAGTCTTTTTCATATTGGAACAGACGGCCCGGTCTGAAAGTGGGTAACAGGACTTCCCGGGACACTCTTTTTGCATCCGGTACAAGATCCCGATTTCTGTTCCGATGATATATGCGGGTTTATTGCCCTGGCAGACATGGCGGATCATCCCGGAGGTGCTGTACACAAAATTCGCGGCATCGATTACCTCCGGCCTGCATTCGGGGTGCACGAGTACCTCTGCCCCGGGATGACCTTCTTTTGCCCGGGTCACATCCTCGAGCGTGATCCGGTCATGGACGATACAATACCCTTCCCACGGGATTACCTGTTTTTTTGTAAACCGGGCCACGTAACGGGCGAGGTTCCTGTCCGGGACAAAGAGTACCTGGTCTTCCCCGAGTGAATTGACAATCTTCACCGCATTTGCCGATGTGCAACAGATATCGCTTTCCGCTTTCACCTCTGCAGTGGTATTCACATAAGCAACCACGGCAGCATCAGGAAAGCGGGTCCTTGCAGACCGGATCTCTTCTGCCGTGACCATTTCTGCCATCGGGCAACCGGCGTCATGGGCGGGGAGTATGACGTTTTTTTGCGGGGACAGTATTGCCGCGGTTTCTGCCATGAAATCGACCCCACAAAACACAATGACACTCCCATCAAGGGAGGCTGCAGCCCTTGAAAGTTCCAGCGAGTCCCCGATGAGGTCAGCCACGTCCTGCACGGGTCCTTCCTGGTAATTGTGAGCAAGGATTATCGCATCCTTCTCTTCCTTCAATGCAATGATTTTTTCCTTGATGCGGTTTTCATCCATGAACTGGGCCCCCTTACCCCCTCATTGGGAGGGGGTCTATTGTATATTTCCACCCGGAGTGCGCTTGAAAATGTAAATTGCCGGGCAGGCATTTTTTATTACGTTGTATGTATGGGAAAAAAGCCTTACCGGTTGTAGAGATAGCTTCAGGAAGGATCCTGGTACCACCTGTCCACAAGCGATATCTTGAGGTGGGAATGGGATAGACTTAGTACCAGACAAAACGAGCTGATCATCTGAACAAAAGCGAGGTGAACGTCTGATGCGACTGCAATTACCCGACGGTACCACACGTAATGTAACCGGAGATGCCAAAACCGTGGCCACACTACTTGCCGATTGTAACATCAACCCACTGGAAGTGATCGTCACAAAAAATGGCAGGCTGATCCCGGAGGACGCAACCGTATCAGGAAATGATGAAATCCGGGTATTTCGCGTTGCGCACGGGGGGTAGAACCAGTGGACACAACCACAGCAAAAAGAGACCCCATCCCCACCTGTGATAACTGTGTTGAACCCGCGATATTCTTCGACCCCGGGTTACAACGCCATCTGTGCGCGAAACACCTCTGCCTGGGTGTGGAACTGCGTGTTATCGATAGTGTTACGAGTCACGGTATGGTCCATGATGGAGACAGGATAGCCGTTGGTCTTTCGGGTGGAAAAGACAGCTCAGTCCTCCTGTCAATCCTGTCTCATATCGTTCCGGAACGATGGGATGCTGAAATCGTCGCTGTCACGGTTGACGAAGGGATTGCGGGATACCGCGAAGAAACGATACAGTCAGCGGTGTCACTCACGCAACAATTAGGAATACCCCACCATATCGTCTCTTTCCATTCCTTGTTCGGAACAACACTCGACTCGCTCCTCGGTGCCCATCCGCTGCGGGCATGTACCGCATGTGGAATTCTCAGGAAAAAAGCCCTGTCAGATGCGGCAAGGGAGATTGACGCGACCAGCATCGCTACCGGTCATAACCTTGATGATGCTGCCCAGTCAGTCCTGATGAATTACCTCAGGGGTGATTTTGAACGCCTCCTTCGTGACAGCAGCTCCCGGGAAGACCGAGGGTTTATCCGGCGGATCAAACCACTCGCTGATGTAAATGAGAAAGAGATCACGCTCTATAGCATGATCAACGGCATCACCGGACATTTGCCCGAATGTCCCTATGCGACCACCGCGTTCCGGGCTGAAGTAAGGACTCTGCAGGCCGCGATCGAATACCATTACCCGGGTGCATCACACCGTATTATACAAGGGCAGGAGAACCTGGTCACAATGGCTCATAAGTCTATGACTGACAGAACCATCGACCAATGTTCTGTATGCGGGGACCCTTGTAGTCGAAGGATTTGCCAGGCATGCGGTTTGCTGGCGGAATTGGAAAAATAAGGCTAAATAGTGCGGATTTTGTTAAATAAAAAGCAGGTTCGCATAACGATTATAATTTAACCCAATCTCTGGAAAACAAATCACTTACTCCCTGTTCCCAGCCCCCCGAACCCGTTCCGGGTGGGTGTAAATATTCATCTGGTCGCTTCGTGCAAACCCGATAATGGTAAGACCAGTCTTCTCAGCCATTTCCACGGCAAGGCTTGTCGTTGCACTCCGCGATACGATGACCGGTATTCCCGCAATGAGGCATTTCCGTACCATTTCTGATGATACCCGTCCTGAACTGACAGCAAACATTTGTGAAAAAATAATATTGTTCAAAAGACCGTAACCGATAACGCGGTCAAGGGCGTTATGCCGGCCGATATCCTCTGCTATGCAGACTACCCCGTCCGTGGTGAAAATCCCGACGATATGGACGCCACCGGTCTTTGCATGGAGGTCTGACTGGAGTGTCTGTTTCATTGCGTTCCTTATATCTGCCACATCGATTACGAGGTCTGATATTATTTTCGGGAGCTTTGCCACGTCGAGGAAAGAGGAGGAACCACCGCACCCGGAGAGGACGGTTTTCTTGGAGATGAGAATTTTAAAAGGGTTTTTTGTCAGTACACTGACACGGTCAGGTTCAATCTGCATCGATTCGATCTCATCCGGCTCATGGATGATGCGCTCGGTATAGAGGAGCCCGGTAACCAGTTCACGGACCATTACCGGGCTTGTCATCACGGTGAGGGCATGCCTGCCATTAACGGTAATGGTGAGGGGTACCTCTAGTACCACTTCATGTTCCGATTCGGAAAATATGCCCGCTTTTTCCCTGGTGCAACGAACGACCTTGTACATTCATACCATCCGTGAGATCTCTTCCACTGTCATTATGAGTTGTTCAACGTCATCTGCATTGTTATACAGGTGAAGACTTGCCCTGACGGTACCTTCGGGAGTGCCGATATGGCGCATCAGCGGGATACAGCAGTGTTCCCCTGACCTGACCATGATACCCGCAGCCTCATCGAGGATATGTGCGACATCGTGCGGGTGAAGGTTTTCCACGGTAAATGAGACAACCCCTATACGGTTTTTTCCCGGCGGAGGCCCGTATATGGTCACACCTTTAATCGAAGAGAGCCCCTCAATTATCTGGGTTGTAAGTGCCCGTTCGTGGTCCATGACCAGGTCCATACCGATGCCATCCAGGTAATCAACAGCTTTTCCAAGGCCAATACAACTACCTACCGGGGGGGTACCCGCCTCGTATCGCTGGTACCCTCCGGTTTCCGTATAATGGTCAGCTGATACCTCGCTGATCATGCCACCCCCGACAAGGAGCGGGCTGATATCGGGAGATCTCATCCATAGTACGCCTGTCCCGGAGGGCCCGAGCATTTTGTGGCCGGAAAAACAGAGATAATCGCACCCGATCTTCTCAACATCCACGGGTATATGAGGGACGGACTGGGCACCATCAATGAGGAGTCGGCAGTCATGATCCTTGCAAAGAGCCGATATCTCTTTCACTGGTGTCACCGAGCCAAGGACATTCGAAGCGTGGCTTACTGCCACGAGTTTTGTAGAATCCTCAATCGTTTCTTCAAACCGGGAAACGTCAAACGCCCCATCCTGCCCCGGAAGTACGACGGACAGATCAACCCCGTGCTTTTCACGGAGGCGGAGCCAGGGAAGATAATTGGAGTGGTGCTCGAGCAGGGTGGTGACCACCTTGTCCCCTTTCTGCCAGTCGAGGCCACATGCGACCATGTTGATCGCTTCGGTGGTATTCTTCGTAATTACCACCAGGCCCTCCTTTGCACCGATAAAGGAGGCGATCTTCTTGTGCGCATCTGCGTATTTCTGTGTCGCAACCATGGCAAGACGGTGAACACCCCTTCCCACGTTTGCACGGTATCGTAGCTCGTACTCATTCATTGCACTGATAACAGGGACGGGAGACAGGCTCGTTGCAGCACTATCCATGTAAATTAAATCTTTCATTATCGGGAAATCTTCCCTGGCATCCTCGATCCTCACTGTTTCGTCACCAGCCAACAAATCATGGTAATATCGTGAGATAGAACCCTACCCATAAGGTAATATTCCATTCCCGTGGTTCTGATTGCATTAAAAGACCCATTTTACGAAGTCCTTTTATCCTTGTTATGCACTCATAACTTATGGTACGTATTGCAGCTCCACATTGCAGTCATCCATTATGCCACAACCGTATGCAAAGATTGTATGTACGAAGACTGGATAAAACCTACATCCCTGTCGGCTGGCGGTGTCCTACCTGCCACACGATGAAAGATGAACCAGAGATCTCTGGTTAGGAAATAACCATTTATTAAGTGTGGTTTAGTTATTAGGGACAATATAATTGAGAAAAGAGCATATCATCCGTGTAAAAATCGTTCTTTTAAAATCGGACAAGTCCGAAAAAAGAATTATTCCCGCTTCCCGGGTTTCATGAATAACCAGTCATCATTTTGGTTAAATTCCCTTATTCCGAAATCGCCCAAATTAAAAGACTTCTCCTGTGATTTGGAAGCAGTTTTAAAAGTTTCTTGAGCAGTATGTCCCGCTTTTGTCACTGGATGAAGGGGCTTTAATTCGGTCTGTAATGCGTCGAATATCTCATTCGTTACCCTGTAAGCCTTAATTAAAACTGTCTCTATTTTGTCCTTGTAATACAACATACCCTGCTTCCAGGTGTACATGCGTATTGGTCGGTTCTGTAGTGCCTGTTGATAGAGCTTTAAGTCTGACCATACAGCCTCACGCCTCAGGAACGAATGCACACTGCATGATCAGCTCGAACCACATCTCGTTAAAATTATGGTGATGGCGCTTGTTTTATGGGTAGAATGCATCGCTATATTTATTATATCCCGTGTTGACAAGCCTTGTACCCAGAGTTAATTTTAATATCTTATTTCCTATGAAAGTCCTTTACTTTTAAAATTAAATCTGGGACATTAGGAGGTTGAAAATTTGAATAAAATTGGCGTTATTATAATTGCCAGTATCATGCTGATAGCACTTATAGGTTTTGCATCGGCAGACCGGGTTGTTCCGGCAGTGCCTGAAACACAGGGTATTGTTACTACCACCGTTGCAAATGTGGACGGTCTCGTCATGGAAACAGACTCAGGGGTATGGACTCTGACGGATAATCCCTATAAAATGCACCAGATTAGTGCTGCAGCGGGATTGGTGG
>JBAXJR010000030.1:0-28991 GCA_037137755.1 Methanomicrobiales archaeon
AGGAGGAATGTGAAACCCCCGACAAGGGCAATCATATAGCCTGGTGTTGTTCCCTGGAGGACCGGTGCGAACCGTACCATCACGTACACACCTGCTTTCACCATTGTACTTGAATGCAGGAGTGCCGATACCGGGGTCGGGGCAACCATTGCGCCGACCAGCCATGACGAGAACGGGAACTGTGCGGATTTGGTAATACCTGCGAAACTGATAAGGACCGCCGGAACCAGGGCAATAATCCCTCCTGTTGCGATCAGCTTGTCAAGCTCCATGCCCCCGCCGGTTGATGCGAGCCAGATCAGTGCGCCTGCAAATGCCAGTCCCCCGAGGAGATTCATGTTCAGGGCGAGGAATGAGTTTTTAATTGCTTCATCCGTCCGGGTATAGCCAATCAGGAGGAATGACGATAATGTCGTAACCTCCCAGAAGAAGAAGAGCCATGCAAGGTTGTTCGCGAACACCAGGCCGAACATTGCGGCGAGGAAGACGAACATAATAAAGAAAAACGTCCGTCTCCTGTCTTTGTGTTCGGGGTGATGGTGATGGAAGTCCTTCATGTAACTTACTGCGTACACGCAGATGAGGCTCCCGATGATCCCTATTATCAGGGCCATGATGATGGAGAACTGGTCCACGAAGAAATTGTTCTCCGGAACGGCACCGTGACTGATTCCGAACTCAAAGTACACCATCATTGCCGACTGAATAAGTGTTAGGGCAATTGCGATGTTGTTCTTGTACCTGACTCCCATATACAGGATGAAAATCGCTATTCCCATTCCAATCAGGAACATCAATTCTCCCAATGGTTCAGGTGAAACGGGGAAAAACACCGTTCCACTCGTTGCATACGCTGCAAGCAGCCATACCGATACCGCTGCAATAAGCAGTGCTGATACCCCCACCACTGCACTCCTCATGTTATCTGCTTTGATAAGAAGGAGAACGATCGCCGCGATAAAGGGGAATAGAATAAGGAAAAATACCAGGTCCACCCAAAATCCCTCTAATAATTTGTTCGACATTTATCATTATTAATCATCCTAAATTATTTTTCCCCGGTACCCCTGTTTGAGATAGCAGGACCTGGGCGCCGGTTGCTCCCTAACCCATCCTTCCCGAAAGTATCATCATACTGGCAGTGTTGAGTATCTGTTGTGAATGTGCTGGTGCTCAGGAATAACCTGCATGAGGGGCCGGGAATTCTCACCCGTATCCTTGATAACCGTGAAATTTCATATGACCTTATTGATTTTGAAAGCAGGGAATCTGTGCCTTCCCTCTCCGCTTATTCAGCAGTATTCATGCTGGGGGGGCCTGAAAGTGCGAATGACCAGACGAAAAAAATGCAGGACGCAATAACTCTTGTGCGGACAATTATTCGGTCAGAAGTCCCTTATTTTGGAATATGCCTCGGTATGCAGGTACTTGTCAAAGCTGCCGGGGGTCAGGTCATCAGGTGTGTGAAGAATGAAGTGGGATGGAGAGATCCAGGCAACGAATTTTATTGTATCCATCTGAATGATCCAGGCAGGGATGACCCGCTTTTTGCCGGGATTTCTGAAAATATCCCCGTATTCCAGCTCCATGGTGAGATGGCAGAACCCTCTGCCGGGGGGGAAGTGCTCGCATACGCTTATGAATGCCCTGTTCAGGTAGTGAAAGAGGGGAAACTCGCCTACGGCTTCCAGTGCCATATCGAAATGGATGATCTGCTGCTGCAGACCCTCATCAGGGAAGACCCCCTGCTGTCATCGATGGATAGTATGAAAATTTTGTCAGATTTCCATGCGATCCGGGAGGAATATACCGCGAATGGAACGATGATCCTTTCAAATTTCCTTGATGCGATCTAGGACGAACAATCTTCCGGGTGATCTAATCCTGTCGGTAACCCCCCTAAATTTCCAGGCTTAAAACAGCTAATGGAAAATTTTCCTGGATTTCCCTGTACCAAATACTTCCAAATACCCTGATAATTGGAATATTATTGAATTTGAGGGCAGATATTAAGGTAAATCCTATGACCTTGTTACCCTGGGCCATCTGGTGGTTTGTGACGAGGAGCGATACGCTCTTATGATTGACGAAATAGTATTAATCAGGGAGTCTACCATGCTCGATTACATCAGGAAATTCGAGAAAATAATGTATGTGGCGCTGATTATCCTTCTCGGCGGGGTAGTCATCTTTTCAATTGTTGAACTCCTATGGCTCCTATGGGCGGCTTTGGCTGATGTATCGCCGTTTCGTCTGGCCCAGGATGAATTACTCGGTATTTTTGGGTTCTTCCTGCTTGTCGTGATTGGTATAGAGCTTCTCGATACCCTGAAAGCATATCTCCGTGAAAATGTCATTCACGTGGAGATAGTCATCCTTGTCGCGGTCATCGCAATCGCCCGGAAAGTGATCATTCTCGACCCATCTTTTTCAGAGGCTTCAGCCGTTTCAGAAGGGATAATGATGGCCGGGATGGGGGTCATAATAGTCGGCCTTGGTATCGCATATTACCTGATAAAAAAGGCAAATACAATTTCCACAGAGGTGCAGGATCACTCTTAACAGAAAGCGCAGGATATCTGGCTATTCTTCTATAGACCTGATTATTTTTTCCAGATCGCTGGAAAAAGTGGTATCGTCTCGGTAATTCTTCTTATAGCAGATCGGGGTATCACCGGACACATCGCCGGAAGTCTATCCCATATGATGCCTGCCTCCTCTTGTGAGTGTTTTCACTCATCGTAATTTTTTATACCATGGATTGCATCCCGCAGGTATGGTCCCGGATCAAGGAGTCCTTCCGGACGTCCATCCCCAAACCAGTTACCACCACTATAAGCCCGCATATATCCCGGTCTCAACCGGTACACTTCAAAATGCAGCATAGATACATGGCCATCCTGTTTAAGCCGCTGGACATAGTGTGGTGAACAGCCGTCCACGAGATGCGCCCTGATCACGGTCCCGATATGTCCGATTACCTGTCCCTCAAGTACCCGGTCGCCAATATGGACTAAAATGTCTGCAAACTCAGCATACCTGCAATAGAGGTTGGAACGTGTTTTAACAAGGACATACCTTGTGGTGTCCCAGTAACTGACCTGTTCAGGTGACGTCGCGATACCAACGTCGATCACCTCCCCGGTTTCGCAGGCAAGAACCTCGCTCATGGCCGGTGCGTAAATATCCACGCCACAGTGGAACCGGTCTCCCCGGTCCTCCCAGAAAGAGCCTGGTTTACCCTCCCCGGGGACCCCCGCGGACTCGCTTCCCGGGACTGGCCATGTCGTCATAATAGAACAGTAGCTTTTCTCCTCATTATCATTTATGCCGGAACATCGGGGATTATGGGCAGGCCCCGGCCGTGACCTGGAGGGCCTGGTGTATATTTCGAACGAAGTCCTTATTATCCACGGGTATAAGATTCTGTCATATGCCGATCACCTGCATCTCGGTAACCAATTTTAAGAGTTTCCGCGAGATGTCGTTCCATCCGGATTCGTTGACCATTATCATAGGTTCAAATGCCTCGGGAAAATCAAACCTTATCCAGGTATTTATTTTTCTCCGGGATATTGCAAAATATGGCATCGGTAATGCCATTTCGCTCCAGGGGGGTGTCGATTACCTGCGAAATACGGTTATCGGCCCTGCAGAGGAGTTGTCTTTTAAAATCGAATACACCCTGGAGGAGAGAAAAAGGGAGGTAATCGGGGTAAGGGACCACGCACCGGTATATTTTGAGCCCACCAACCTGATGTATGAATTCTCCATACGGTTCACGGATACCCAGGCTGGATACGAAGTCCCAATGGACCGGCTCCGGATTACCGGGGAGTTTTTCGGACCAGCAACCCCGGAACAGAAAATCGGGGCAGGATGTATGAAATTATCCCTTGTCGACGGAGAGATCCGGTATGATCTCGTCCCTCCTCCGGGATTTGTCGTCCTTGATGAAGACCTGTTTCCCCACCTCTTCCAGAAACAGGAAAATCCCGTTACCCGCCTGATTGCCAATATCCCCATGAATGTACCGGGTATACCACCCCTTGAATGGATATTCCGCGGGATCAAAATATACGACTTCGATCCCCGGCTCCTCAAGAAAGCGGCCCCGATGCTTGGTAAAACAGAGCTCGAGAAGGACGGGAGCAACCTTGCCATCGTTGTCAAGGGCATTACCGAAGACCCTGGACGGAAAAAGGCGTTCCTCAATCTTATCCGGGATATGCTGCCGTTTGTGGACGATATTGCGGTTGAAAAATTTCTCGACATGTCACTTTTTATGAAGGTTAAGGAAATTTACAGCGGGAAGTATATTCCGGCCTCGATGATCTCGGATGGAACAATTAACATCGCAGCGCTGATTGTTGCGCTTTTCTTTGAAGAGAGGCCCGTGACAATTATTGAGGAACCGGAAAGAAACATTCACCCTGCCCTGATCTCAAAACTCGTCGCTATACTTAAGGATGCCTCGCAAAGAAAACAGATCATTGTAACCACGCACAACCCGGAGATGGTAAAACACGTCGATATCGAAGATATTACCTTAATCACAAGAGACCGCAATGGATTTTCCCACCTGTCTAAGCCGGTCGACAAACAGGAGGTCAGGACGTTCCTCGAACACGAGATCGGCATCGATGAACTTTTTATCCAGGATCTCCTGGGCCTCGAATGAGGGTATAATGGCAGCAAGGCGCTTGTTTATTTTTGTTGAGGGCAGCGACGATGTAAGGTTCTTTGAGACCATAATAAAACCCCGGTTTGAGCGTATATTTGAGTCCGTTGAGTTGATCACCTTCGCCTGTACAAAATCTGTCAAGGTAGATCGGTTCATCCGGGGCATCAACGCGATGCACCATAGTTACATCATTGTCACCGACATCGACTTTGAAAAGAGTGTTCCTGCAAAAAAAAGTATTATTCTCTCAAGGTTTTCCGAGGCCGATTACCAGCATATCATGGTGATAATCCAGGAGATTGAGAGCTGGTACCTTGCCGGAATCGATGATAACGGGGCAAAAGCCCTCGGGATCCACGTCCCTGCGCGTACTGACTTTGTGACAAAAGAGCACTTTATCGGGTGGATCCCACGTTATTACCCCTCGAAAATCGTTTTTATGATCGAAGTCCTGAAACATTTCTCACTGAGTGTCGCTGTCGAAAAGAACAGGTCGTTCCGGTTCTTTATTGAGCACTACGTGATCGCGAATCCTGTCGATGCGGGATTGCCTGAAGAAACGGGTGTTAGTTTGACGGAAACTGGACCTGGTAATGGTGTGGGATTTCCTGGTGATGACCCCGGCGATGGTACTACACCCCCGGCACCAGGTGGTAACAGGAATAAGTAATGGTTTCCCCGCCTGTAATCTTCGATCCATTCCAGTCCTTGCACTATCCCGGGAAAAACCAAAAATTAACCTGTTTTCATTGTTGCCGGATGAGCTTTCATGGTGACTCCTGCTGATTGAAACCCCGCCCTCTCTCTGGCTCCGCGAATCAGATGTAAAAGACTTATCTTTGGTGCCGTTCTACGTATCATCAGGTGCTTTAGTGCAGGTATCGATGAAGCTTGAGATGAAGGACTCGCCGGGACAGCTCGTCTCGGCCCTGCAGCCCATTTCTGAGGTAGGAGGCAATATCATCGCGGTCATTCACCAGCGTGACCTCTCATCCCGTGAAGATACGCTTGGGGTGCAGATCGTACTGGAGATCACCGAATCCCGGCTTACCGATCTGGTCTCGATGATAAAAGAGCGGGGTGTGAGTATCCTCCGAATCGGGAAAGACCGCCTCCTGTACAAACAGACCGTGATCATGATTGGCCATCTCATGCATACCGACCTTTCAGATACTGTTGACCGTATTGACTGTACCGGGTTTGCTGAAGTGACGGCCCTTGACCTTGCAATGCCTGCGATCAATGAACCCTCTTCTGCACGCCTTACTATCAAGTCAGTCTCAAAAAAGGATATGGACTCTGCACTCGATATCCTTCGTGAGGTCGCCAGGACCAAAAAATTGCTTATTATTGAGCCGCTTGAGGGGGAACTCGTATGACAATCAGGGTCGCAGTCCTCGGTCTTGGCTCAGTAGGAAAAGGTGTCCTTGAGATGATAGCCAGGAAGGACCTGGATATTATCGTAACCGGCGTGGCAGACTCTAAAAGCGGGTTGATTGATCCGAAAGGCCTGGATATCGGGGTGGTCCTTTCGGCAAAAAAGATGGGCCCTTGTGGGAATCCATCCATCTCTGCAAACGATGTGGTTTCGCGTGCAGAGTATGATGTCCTTGTTGAGGTCACCCCTACTGATGCCGGCAGCGGGGAACCAGCCCTCACCTACATGAAAATTGCAATTATGCGGGGGAAGCATATTGTTACATCCAATAAAGGGCCAATATCCAGGAACCTGAAAGAACTGAAGGAGCTTGCGGGAGAGAAGGGTGTGCTTGTCCGTTACGAGGCAACTGTCGGGGGAGCCATCCCAATTATGCATACCCTTGGTAACGGACTTGCCGGAAACGAATTCCAGGCGTTGTACGGTGTACTGAACGGTACCTGCAACTATATCCTCACACGGATGGCCGCAGAAGGGCTCACCTATGAACAGGCCCTTGCCGAGGCGCGTGAACTTGGCTACGCCGAGGCCGATCCAACGTATGATGTGAAAGGGATCGATGCTGCAATCAAGCTGGTCATTCTCGCGAATACCATATGGAATAATGGTGCGTCTCTTGACCGGGTGGATATCACCGGGATCGATCTTCTTACCACTGATGCACTACGGCTTGCAGAAGAGAAAGACTGCACGATACGGCTGATTGCAGAGGCATTTCCTGGAAGGGGAGTACTCCGTGTTTCACCACGGATTATCAGAAAGGACCATCCACTCGTGTTCGAAGGTACCTTAAACGCGATTACCCTTGAGACGGACATGGCCGGGGAGATTACCCTGATCGGAAAAGGTGCCGGGTCGATAGAGACTGCAAGTGCAATAATCGGGGATATCCTGTTTATTTCATCCCATGTACGGAGTAATTGAGCGACGAAGACAGTACCTGCACCTGATGCGGCAGGTCACCCTCGAACAGGGCTATTTTACCGTAACCAACATACAGAAGGCGGCGGAGGTGCCGAGGAGCACGGCACAGGACTGGGTCAACCGCCTTGTTTCTGAAGGGTGTGTGGTGGTGAAGGAACGGAAGCAGGGCCGTATCCCTGCCCGGTATGCAGCGGTCAGCGCGGTTCCCTCCTCTGCATGCCGCAGGATTTTTACCACGGTTGACGGTGAATGGGTAGAGATCTACCATGAATGTATGAGTGGTGCATGTGCTGCATTTTGCGGGTATCATCACCGGATGGCAGGGGGTGCGCTCAACCACGTCCGGAGGGATGGTACATTACTCAGGGAATGCGCAAAACTGGGTCGGAAGGAGATAACTATCGGGGCGTACCCGTCTCCTGCTGTAGGGGTAACCGGGGTTCGCAGGGAGGGCGACATGGTAGTACAGGAGATCCGGTGCATCGGCGGACCCGCCTATTCCCTGACTGATATGATGTCAGGTGCAAAAGGAGTCACGCGTGTTAAAGTCGGAAGAAAAGGGGGTGTTGTTGAAGGGGAAGTCTATACGCGAGCCCTTACCCATGTGATCATCGGAATCGACGATACCGACAGCCCGGAAGGGGGTGCAACATTTGCCCTTGCCCTTGCTCTCCTCCAGCATATCGCGGGGATGGAGGGGCTGATTCCTATCGGGCACCATGTTGCGATGCTGTACCCGGCACTTCCCGGGAAGACGGCCGGTAATTCGTGTAGTTTCATCGATGTTGCCGCTGAACCTAGGGTGATAGACCAGGTAAAAAACCGGGTGTATAAATTTGTCAATGATGAGGCCCTTTCTCACGAATGGGGGGTCGCTATCAGGACCGGGTTCCGTATACCCCCTGAACTCAGGGAGTATGGAAGGCTGGCGCGCTCCGGGATAGTCAGCCTCGAATTTGCGGGCCATATTGCCCGTGATAACGATGTCCTCATCTATGGTGGCCAGGGCGTAATTGGTGCCCTCGCAGCGGTTTCGCTCTGGGGGCTTGACAACGCCGTGTTATTGAATGTTGATTCCGTTATCCCGGGTACCGTCACGCCTTAAGGTGACGCCATTTACCTATTACCTCCCCATTCCAGCCGGTTCCGCCAAGGCGGGGCAGAATCCGGGAGGGTGGGTAAATGTTGGAATAATCCAATCTGCAAGATAGGTTTCAGATGATGTCATCATAGCCATAAAAAGATTATAATTATCCGGAAAACTGGCATCAGGGTCTTATGATCTCGAGGCTGACATCAAAATTCCGGACTGAATGTGTAAGGGCACCGATACTGATCACGTCAACACCCGGGATTGCGTAATTTTTGATTGAATCCTCGCTAATAGTTCCTGAAACCTCAATAACTCTGCCAGATCGCAGGTTCCTGGAATTCAGTTCCCCGAGAGTACGTACAACTATCTCCGGCGTCATGTTATCCAGCATGATAATATCTGCCCCCGCCTCTGCTGCGGTGACTGCGGAATCTGGGTCCTCTACTTCCACCTCGATTTTCCTGTAGTGCGACCTTGCTTTTGCAGAGGCTATTGAACCAGGAAGTGACACGAGGACAAGGTGGTTGTCTTTGATAAGGACCCCGTCTGACAGGGAATTCCGGTGGGGGTCCCCGCCACCAAGCATAACTGCTTTCTTATCGAGCAACCGCATGCCAGGCGAGGTTTTCCTGGTTGCAGCCACCCGGCAGTTACTGCCCAGGGACCGGATCTGGTCCATGCAGGATTTTGTTTTTGTTGCGATGCCGCTCATCCTGCCAATGATATTCAACGCGGTCCTTTCGACCAGAAGGATGCCTGATGCGTCCCCCTTAAGCGAGAGGACGAACTCGCCCCGTTTTACTGGGGCTCCATCAGGGCATACCTGTGTGACCTGCACACCGAAATGTGTAAAAAGGCGCTCCGCCTCAGAAAGACCGCAAATAATCCCCTCTTCCTTTGCGATGATCATGGCCTTGCAACAGGTATCCGGTGGGATTATTGCATCAGTTGTGATATCTCCGGATGGCGCGTCTTCTTCAACAAAAGAAAGGAGATATTCAAGGGGTACTTCGGTCATGTTACTATTCCGTTCATTTTCGCAGGAAGGTCAGGTCCCGATAACAAGAGGATTTTCCAGGTTCCGGAGCAGTGTCAGTATGGACAGCGCTGCAAGATAGCTGGTCGCCGCATTGTCCGGGCTCGGCACATTCCTGACTTTAATATAGGCGTCCCCGAATTCACCCTCTACAAAGATCTCATGGATATTACGGTCCACATCAGGGTCTACCCAGAGTTCAACATCTGCATCGGTTCCCGCTGCGAGGCCGAGGGCCACCGAGACATTGACATTCTTTGGAAATTCCTTGATGCATTCGTTTGATTTACCAGAGAACAGGAGTTTTCTTTCGCTGGCCTGTAAACCGAGTGATTCCGGGCTCTTTGTTGTCCGGAGCAGTAACCGGTTAATCCCTGAGATCTGCCCTGCCTTAATATTATCAAGGCCCATTATCGCACCGCTCGGGATATAGATCTTCCTGTGGTTTTTATTCGCTGTATCGGTGAGCAATGCGAGAAATGATTTATCTGACAGTGCACCTACACTCATGATTACCAGGTCTTTGTTGTGGTTCAGGACCCGCTCTCCAAAGAGCCGGACTGCCTTTACTGATGCTGCTTCAACGACAATATCAAAATCGCTCGTGATAAATGCCTCAAAATCAGTATATGCGACCCCCCCGCAGATATCAGCCAGCTCACGGGATTTCTCGGGAACTATATCGAATACTGCATGGATCTCAAACTTATCCTGGTATTTTGCAATGATATGTCCGATGTTTCCACAGCCGATTAACCCGATCCTGATCATTGTACAAACATAGTGGATTTTGATCGGTTAATTATTTTGATAAAAAATGCGGGGATTTTTTTATAAATCTATTCATAAATGGGAATGACCCGTGAAGTTGCCGCAGTTATTCCCTGGAATTTTTTAGATGACTGCAAGCGGGGGTGGGCAACCTGGAGCATTCCTTCAATGGCAGCGTAAGAACCCATAACTTCCATAAAAGGGAATCATGTACAGGAAATGATCGAGAGTGGGGTGCCCGGTTTTGGATAACCGCGTATCCATTCAACAAGGTACTACCGGTGGGTGGGAGGTCCTCCGGGGCATTAGAAATGCCCGGGTGTATATCCGTACATTCGGCTGTACCTACAACCATGGTGACACAAGGAAGCTTATTGAGGTCCTCCGGCACCAGGGATGCACGATATCCGCGACTCCCAACGGTGCAGATGTTATCATCATTAACAGTTGCACGGTTGTAGAAAGCACTGCACGAAAAGTGCTCCGTATGATAGGGGCATACCGTGATTCGCGGCTCTATATCACGGGTTGCATGCCTGCCGTGGAAGCTGACAGAATTCTTGCTGTCTGCACACCTGCATTTATTCCCCCGGGGTGCATCCAGGAAGCCTACAGGTTCCATCCTGTTATAGAAAAATCGACTACCGGGATTGTGCAGGTTGCCCGGGGGTGCCTTGGGAACTGCTCCTATTGCATCACGAGGAATGCCCGGGGACCTCTGGTAAGTTTTCCCGGCGAGGAGATTATCAGCCAGGTCAGGCAGCACATTACCTTAGGTGCGGTGGAAATCCAGCTCACCGCTCAGGACATCAGTGCATGGGGATATGATACCGGGGAATCACTCCCCCGACTTCTTGAAACTATATCTCAACTTCCAGGGGAATTCCGTGTCCGCATCGGTATGATGAACCCGGTTACGATCAGGCGTATAATGCCAGACCTTGTACAGGCGTTCCAGGGCGAAAAGATATTTCAGTTCATTCATATACCTATCCAGTCCGGTTCTGATGCGGTACTGGCACGGATGCGCAGGGGGTACACCGCCGCAGACTGTATTGGTCTTATTGATACCTTCAGGCAACGGTTCCCGGATATAACTATCATGACTGACATGATTGTCGGGTTTCCCGGTGAATCTGAGGAAGACTTCCTGCAATCGCTTGATCTCGTTAAGAAAATCCGGCCGAACAAGGTGAACATCACCCGTTTTTCAAAACGCCAGGGTACTGACATGTATGTGGAACCTGATTATACCGATTATATTAAGAAAAAGCGGTCGAGAATGATGAATGCCTGTTCTGAAGAGGTGTACCATGCCCAAAATGCCCCCTGGATTGGCAGGACCGTCCCCTTCATTGTCACGGAGAAAATACGGGAAGGTTCTGTGGTTGCACGGACCCCGTCGTACCTTGGTGTAGTCCTTATGGAAGACCTGCCCCTTGGTTCTACCGGGAATGCCATACTTACCGAAGAAAGAATGTATTATTTTGTAGGCTCAAGGATATGAGCCCATTACTGCCTGGGCATTAGTAAGATCCCTCGTTTCGGTGGCCGTTGGTATGCAATACCTCCTGCTTTCCGTATTTATCCTGACAATTTGCGTTGCAGAGAACTCTCCGCTGATGCATCTGAATGCACCCCTTATCATATCGCATCATATGGTTTATTGCCTGGGAATATGATAATCCAGGGGATTCCTGGAACCTATATTTTCATCATCTGCCTTCGCCAAATGAGATTGGAACGATCAACCGGAAAATGAGGATACTGACATGGACGAAATAGAGGCTGGGTTTACAAAGTTAACTGAAAAAATCGATGAAATGACGAAAAGTACGGATGAGGCAGCAAAGAAAATCAAGGAAAACGACGCGGTCCTGATGGAAAAAATGGCTGGAATGGCTCTGCCAGTCATCCAGTCCATCGGCCTTAACATGCTGGAAAAAGGGAAACAGCAGGGCAGCGGTGAATTATATGACACGGTCTTTTACCCGCAGAAGATGATTGTCCTCGGGAAAACCGATCCGGTCAAATTCAGGCTGGATGATATCAATAAAAAAGTAGATGACCAATTCTGCCTCCTTTCAGAGGACGGGAAATTTTACGAGATCATGTACAGTTCCGATGGGTTTCTGGTCGACTCTTACCTCAACCCGCTTACCACGCGTGAAGTACTCGACCTCTACGGGTACGAAATCATGTTCATGCTCTACCGTGCACTACATGACTATCTTAAAAACCAGGATGCACTTCTTGAAGCTCTTGAAAAGACGATTAACTTTATTTTCGCAAAAGAGGAATAACCGGTCCTGTTGACATTTTTTATGACCCTGCAGGTTTTCCAACAAAACCTGATAGGGTAATTTTTTCTGGTCAGGAAAAAAGAAATTGTAATTTTCCGCTCACTTTTTCTCTTTCCAGTCAAATGTAGGAAACATCGGCTTCAGCAGGTCATCATCGCTGTACAGCGCCGAGAGATGAAACGACTTATTATATTTCCTTCCGTTTCTATCTTCAAATTCCACGATAGCTCTTACCTCGTTTACCATCTGCGGTAGTTCATACGTGAACTTTCCGTCCACCGCAAGTTCAGGGACCAGGAATTCAATGTCGAGCGGGACAAGGGAAACCTCAATGTTCTGTATCAGTGTGTTCCCCCTGTTTACCACGGTAATGACTTTTGCGCTTTCAGAAAGGACGACCGCCAGATCGGTAAGCCGTTCTGAGTCCTGGAAGATCTGGAAGGACATTGCAAGGGTAATTACAAGGATTACTGCAATACCGGTCAGGTAGATACTGATTACTGCCAGCAGGGCGCTTATAATCAGTCCTGCCACGATGATTGCGATCTGGTTCCGCTTCATAAAAGATCAAAAACCCAAAAATATAATGAATGGGCCCGATGTGATTCGAACACATGACCTCCCGGTTATCAGCCGGGCGCACCACCGGGCTATGCTACGGGCCCACAAGAGTTGACTATTAATTTAGTGTACGGGAGTTTTTATAGGTTGTGAATCGAGGGTGAAAACGGTACATTAAAACCCCATGATTGTGGTACTCTTGAAAGTACAAGCGGAAATGTGATCATGGAACGACGTTATCTTCTAGGAAATGAGGCAATAGCTCATGCCTGTCTTGAATCACCCGTGGATTTTATCTGCGGATATCCTGGAACTCCTTCTTCGGAGGTCGTGGACATCCTGCGGGGACGACCGGAACGCCCTTATTATATAGAGTGGTCCGTGAACGAAAAAGTGGCCCTTGAAAACGCCCTCGGCGCAGCCTGGTGCGGTATCCGTGCGTTGTGCACGATGAAACACGTCGGCCTGAATGTGGCCGCAGACCCGTTAATGACAAGCAGTTATACCGGTGTAACCGGCGGGCTTGTGATCATGAGCGCGGATGACCCGTTCGCGCACAGTTCCCAGAATGAACAGGACAGCCGGATGTATGCGAAGTTCGCAAAAGTCCCCTGCTTTGACCCGGGTACGATCCAGGAGGCCCATGACATGGTCAGGGATGCCTTTGGTTTCTCTGAGGAAACCGGCCTTCCTGTAATATTCCGGCCGACCACCAGGATCTGTCACTCCAAGGGGGATGTAACCTTGGGGGACCTGAGGGTATCAGAGCGCACAGGGCAGTTCAACAAAGACCCACGGCAGTATGTGGTAATCCCTGCCCATACACGTGTCCTGCATAAAAAACTGAATGAAAAACAGGCCCCTATTAAAAAACGTCTTGTTGAGCTTGGTTATAACAAGGCCGAAGTGCGGGGCAGGGATGCCATAATCGCAAGTGGTATCGCTGCATCGTACGTTTCTGAAATCATACCCCCTACGACATCCTTTGCAAAAATTGGGGCGTACCCCATTGACGAAGAGTGGCTCAAGGAGTTCGTCAGGCGCCATGAACGGGTGCTTGTTATAGAAGAATTGTCACCATTCGTGGAGGAAGAAGTATTGCAGGTCGCCGGGATGATCCCGGTATTCGGGAAGAAAAGCGGAAATGCGCCCTATGAAGGTGAGCTTTCTCCGGCCGCTGTGGGCAGGATTATGAAATCAGCGGGATTTGAGGCAAATATTGTCTATCCTGAGGCGAATCCCCTTCCTGATGTCCCCCCCCGCCCCCCGATCCTCTGTGCCGGCTGCATGCACAGGGCTGCATTTTACGCGATAAAAAAGGTATTCCGGGACGGTATATTTCCAAGTGATATCGGGTGCTATACTCTTGGACTTCAGTTGGGCGGGGTTGATACCACCATCTGTATGGGTGCCTCCATCACCGTGGCGAGTGGTATTGCCCATTCCGGTGAGAAACGGGATGTTGTCTGCACGATCGGGGACTCAACGTTTCTTCACACCGGGATCCAGGGCCTCATGAATGCTGTGTACAATAACGCAACGATCACCGTGGTGATCCTAGATAACCGGATTACGGCAATGACTGGTCACCAGCCCAATCCCTCGACAGGGATTACGGCCTGCGGGGTCCCGGTCCCACCGGTTTCACTTGAATCTATCTGTCGCTCCTGTGGCGTATCATTTGTTGAGACGGTCGATCCCTATAACCTGACGATCATGATAAATGCCTTAAAAGAAGCAAAAGAACGGCCCGGTGTGAAAGTTGTGATCGCACGCCACCCCTGCGTGATCTCTGCAAGGCGGGCAGGTATATCGAGACGGCCCTATGAAATCGATACTGGGAAGTGTAATGGCTGCGGGACCTGTGTCAGGTTCGGATGTCCGGCGATTGAGATGGCCGGTGAAACCGCAGTTATCACGACAGGGTGCAACGGATGCTCCCTCTGTGCACAAATATGTCCGTCAGGGGCCATCACGCCGGGGGGAAGGAAATGAAGGAGAGTTATGATATCCTGGTTGTCGGTATTGGCGGGCAGGGGACGATCCTCGCATCAAATATCCTTGGTGAAGCATGCATGATTGAAAACCGGCCGGTAAAAGGTGCCGAGACCCATGGTATGGCACAACGGGGGGGCTCAGTGGAGAGCCACATCCGGGTAGACGGGCATTTTGGCCCGCTTATTGCACCAGGCACAGCCGATCTCATTCTCGCGTTCGATCTGCTTGAGGCATTCCGGTATTCTTATTTTCTCCGGCCAGGTGGGAAAATTATCACCAACAGCCGCCTGGTAGTACCGACTTCTGTATTCATGCAGGGCCTCCCGGTCCCGACCGAACGGGAAATACTCGGGCGCCTTTCGGACTATGAAATCTGCATAATCGATGCCGAAGGTCTGGCAAAGGAGGCGGGCAGTCCGTTAACCCAGAATATTGTTATGATGGGTGCCGCATCACAGTTCCTGCCTCTGAAACAGGAATCACTTGTCGAGTCAGTCCGCCGTCTTGTCCCGCCGAAAACACTGGAGGCCAACCTGAAGGCATACGAACTGGGAAGAAAGGCAGGTAGTTCCTGTTGAACGGGGCCCGGGGATAATTTTGAACAGCAGGGATCTCGGGCCATACCAGGAGGACCGGATATACGAGGGGGATGCGACCCTGCTGATACGCCACCTCCCCTGCTCGAGTATTGACCTCATTGTTACAGATCCCCCTTTCGCCATCGACTTTCGTGCCCAGCGCCTGAACTACAACCGTACCGGGTCCAACGTCCTCGAAGGGTACCAGGAGATAGCGGGTGATGAATACGAATCATTTACCCGGGAATGGATGTCAGAGGCCTATCGTGTCCTTTCCCCATCCGGAAGCATGTACGTGTTCTCCGGCTGGAACCACTTAAAAGATATCCTTGACGGTCTCGACAGGGCGGGTTTTACCACGCAGAACCACCTCATATGGAAATACCAGTTCGGTGTTTTTACGAAGAAAAAGTATGTCACAAGCCATTATCATGTCCTTTTTGTTGTGAAAGACCGGAAGCGGTACACGTTCAACAAAGTGGAGCACTACCCGGAGGATGTCTGGGATATAAAGCGTGAATACTGGAAAGGAAGGAAAAAAACACCGACAAAACTGCCATCCGAGATCGTCCGGAAAATCCTTCGTTTCTCGAGCAACCCGGAGGATGTAGTACTCGACCCGTTTCTTGGTTCGGGGACTGTTGCTGTCACCGCAAAAGAGATGGGACGACATTTTATCGGGTTTGAGGTTGTCGGGGAGTACCTTTCCTTTGCGAATGAACGCCTCTCCGAAACCGGCTGGAGCTCCTATCCGGGTACCTGATCTTTGTCAGGCACATGCAGGCACCCCCGGGTACCGGGTGTAAACTGCCCTTGGGATCTCTGCAAAAAGTGAACGCTGAGGGGGAGATTTGAACTCCCGAGGGGCTGGACGCCCCACAGGCTTTCCAGGCCTGCGCCTTACCGGACTAGACAACCTCAGCAAAAGTGTATCCCTAGTATTACATCGGTATTTTTTTAATGCTATCTCCCCGGACCTCACCGGGAGACCCGGGATACCAACGGTTAACCGTGGTACAGGGATGTTCGCGCCCACCAGGGGTATGTCCGCAATGTCCCTGGCTCTTGAAGAATGGTTGCGTTTCCGTGAATTTTATGGACTGACGGTGGGCTTATGGGTTTTCCACCCTTTTGCATAGGTCCCCGGCAGCATAAATACAATTCTCGGCGCGACAACGAGCCCCGTTTTCCCCGGGATTATCCTTGATGAATCAAGCAGGGCCTCTCCGATACCGACAAATTCCCCGGCTTCGGTTTTAATTGCGATTAATTCCTTTTTCTTAAACTGTCCAGTCCGGACCACGCCCACCCCGGCGAGCGCAGCCCCCCTGACCACCGCATCTACTGCAGAGTCCCGGATGGTGATTCCCGGGTGATCATGTACTCCGGCTTCAATTGGCTGAACCATCTGCCTGAGCAACGAATTGTCCCCTTTCGATAAGTACGATATGGCGTCAGCAAGGTCATGGAGGGTGTAGGCATCTCCTTCATTAAATGCACCTGACTTCGTCCTCCTGAGTTCCTGCATATGTGCTCCTGTCCCAAGGGCCAGGCCGACATGGTGGCAGAGGGAACGGATATAGGTCCCCGCATCGCACGTAACCCTGAACAGGACGAGCCGTCCTTCGATATCAAGGATGGTGAGGGAATGGATGGTCCTGATCCGGAGGTTCCGTGCAACGGCACTTCTCCGTGGTGGCCTCTGGTATATTCTCCCGGTGAACTCCTCCATTACTTCATCCAGGCGCTGTCGTGTCGTATCCCCATGGAGCCTCATCAGGCAGACATATTCTTTTTTGTGCTGAAGGAGGAGGGGGGCGAGTCGTACTGCCCTGCCGAGCATGACCAGCAGGACCCCGGATACCTGGGGGTCGAGGGTCCCAGCGTGCCCCACGTGAACCCCGCCGAGCATTTTTCCCACCCATGCTGTCACCTGGTGACTGGAGGGGCCCCTCGGTTTGTCGATAACAAGTATGCCTGATGGTAGTGCTGCATCCGGAACCGCCTTTTGTGGGTCCGGCCTGTTCATTTCGGTCACCAGGGGATACTCTGCCTTCAATTTCCCGCCTTTCGATTATTCTGACTTTTTCTGGTATTCATTCAGCTTCTGGAGTGTCCCTTCAAGTGATCCATCGCCGACCACATCGGGGCGTATGTGGTCTGCCACCATTACGGACGCTGTGACATCACCAATCGCAATAACCAGTAGTTCAGGGATCCGTTTCCATTTAGCCTGTTTAAATGACATTGCGCTGGTAAAAAGGATTGCTTCTGCACCCTTAAGGTCCAGCACCTGCCCGGTCGGTACAAGCGAGTAACACCTGATCTCGGTGGCGATTCCCCCTGCCTTTAAAATCGCCTCAAGAAGGTCGGGGTTAGGGACATCAGCCCTGGGTATACCAATTCTCTTCCCCTTGATCCAGTTCCCCAGGTAGGGGACGAAATCCCGGGAATAATATGTCGGGAGCGTTTCGCAGTCAACACCGTGGGATTTCAGGATCCTTGCTGTTTGCGGGCCGATTGCAATCACCCGTGGCCGCCGGGTGATGAGTGGCGCAATTATCTGGGCTGGCAGTGCGCTCGTGAAGAATATGCAGTCAAAATCATCCCGTTCAACAGCCTTTACAAAAGATGCGACCCTGTCGTCGTGGACCTTCGCGGTCAGTGGAGAGACTATGAAGCATTCGTGGCCATAACGGGCACAATACTCCTTATCCTTCTCCTCCTTACCCTTCAGCCGTGTGATCGCGATCTTCATTGCCATATCATCACCCCTCTCATATATCACAGTATGTATTTCGATTCCTTTATCCCCGGTCTTCCCAAGCGTACCGTGTGATCGGGATCGTCGCCGGTACACTGGCAGGGGTATTTCTCGGGATAATCAGCGGGCTTTTTCCCGGGGTACACTCAAATACGCTTGCGGCCTCCCTGCTCGGTATGCAGGCCTTCCTCCTTCCTGTCATAGGTGTTGAAGCGCTGGCTGCGACAATGTTTGCAGCGTTAATCACGCACACGTTCCTTGACAGCATCCCGAGCACCTTTCTCGGCATCCCGGATCCTGATACCGCGCTATCCGTCCTCCCTTCCCATATGCTCTGCCTTGAAGGCAAAGGGCAGGAGGCAGTGAGGATTGCGGCACTTGGCAGTGCCTGTGCAGTGATACTGGCAATACCCCTGTCAATACTCCTGTTCTTCCTCCTCCCGCCGCTCCAACCGTTCCTTGACTGGTGGGTGGGTATCATACTGGTTGCTGTTGTCGGGTACCTTATACTAGAGTGTGAGTCCCCGGTATGGGCTGTGGTGATTTTCGGCATATCCGGCCTTCTCGGGATATTCACAATCCGGTACGCATATCTCGGGTGGCATACGCTGGGAGAATCCGGGGTGCTGATGCCCCTGCTGACCGGGATGTTCGGGATATCTGTACTCCTGTTCTCATCACGGGGGCCTGTACCGGAACAGCGTTTCAGCGGGATTGGGATGACACCGGGCGAGATCGGGAAAGGGACGGTTATCGGAACTATTGCCGGTACCATCGTAGGGTGGCTTCCCGGGCTTTCGAATGCAACCGCAAATGCGGTTCTTTGCTCGAAAACAGACTACAGGAGGGACAGGAGGGCGTATATATTCTCCACGAGTGCGGCAAACACAGCAAATGCAATTATCGGGCTTGCCGCCCTGTTCGCAATCGGCAGAGAGCGGAATGGCGTTATGGTAGCTATTTCATCGGTCGGGGCACCTTCTATGGCCTCCCTACTGGTATCAGGTGCGCTTGCCGCCTGCCTGGCATACCTTATTACCGTGTGGTTGTCAGGGTATGCCGACCGCCTGAACGGGATAGATGGGAAGGTACTGAATTATACTGCAATCGTGCTGATTATCCTGATCAGTTTCCTTATTGCCGGGCCGTTCGGCCTCTTCATACTGGCACTCGCGATCATTGTGGGCTTTATCCCACAGATGGTCAATATTTCCAGAGTGTTCTGCATGGGGGCGATAATGGTGCCGGTAATCCTCTATTCATTTGGAATTGGTGGTTTCTGAAAGGGTACTATCTTGGAGGGCCTGAAAGCCCCCTGGCCCCGGGACGATCATGTACATAGTATAATAGTTCGGAATAACCCAGTTATTGCCATGCAGTCATACTGGTTTGGCGAGGTAGATGAAAATGGGTGTACTCCCTGCCGGGGTGGGCCGGAGATCCTGGCAAAACGGCTGGAAACCATTAAAATCTCTCCTGGCAGGTTCATCCCGTTCGACTGGAGAAATGCGGGGAACTGCAGTTTTACCCCTGACCGTGGGGAATATATAAGGAAATTACGGGAGCTCTGCTTTTACCTCGCCGAAGCGGCTATTACCCGGCAGTATGAAAGCCGGGATGCAGAACTGCTGCAGATGGTGCGGACTCTTGACCAGATGGATGACGTCTCAAATGTACTGACTGAGCGGGCACTCGAGTGGCACCGGATAACCAACCCTGGCTTTTCCAGGAAATACATGCGCCTTCCAAAGCAGAAACTGCTCCCGATGATGAAACGGGGTGGGAGCCCCGCTTTCCGGCAGGTTATCAACGAGATTGAAAACCTCGCTTCTGCACGGACGGCACTCATGAAGGAAGTATCACGGCGTGCGGATGAGGTGGTGCCGAACTGCAGCGCCCTCCTTGGCGGACTCGTTGCTGCACGGCTGGTTTCACAGGCAGGGAGCCTTTCAACACTTTCAAGGCTTCCCGGAAGTTCAATACAGGTACTTGGGGCACGTACTGCCCTTTTCTCGCACATGAGGGGTGGTACGCCGCCACCAAAACACGGGATTATTTTCCAGCACCGGAGGGTCCACAATGCGCCGAAGGAGGTCAGGGGGAAGGTGGCACGGGTGCTTGCTGCAAAACTCGCCATAGCGGCACGTCTTGACCAGTACCGGCAGGAGGCAGCCCCCGAGTTCATCGAAGCTGCACAGGCTGCGATCGATAATGCCGGGAGGACCCAAACATGATCTGGGTTGAAAACGTGCTGGTTTCACCGGGAGAAGGGGGTGTATACGGTGAACGGATGCTTAAGGAATTCCGTGTCTGGGACCCATACCGGAGCAAACTTGCGGCATATTACTATCTTGGCGGGGTATTCGAACTTACACCGGACCTTGTCGTATTGTACCTTGGTGCTGCAAACGGTACAACCGTATCCCATGTTGCAGATTATGCAGGGACCGTGTATGCCATTGAATTTGCGCCACGGCCGATGCAGGACCTGGTGGCGGTTGCCCGCCGGAGAAACAATGTGGTGCCTTTGATGGCCGATGCAGCCCAGCCGGAACGGTATGCCCCGCTTCTCGAGGTCGCAGACCTTATCTACCAGGATATCGCCCAGCCGGAGCAGGTGACTATTGCAATACGCAACAGCATGTTCCTCAGGGAAGGCGGCAGGATGCTGATCATGCTGAAAACAAGGAGCATTGATACCGCTGAGGAACCGGGTGTGGTACTTGAACGTTCGGTGGCTGCACTTCAATCGGCCGGGATCACGGTACTGGACACAAAATGGCTCGACCCGTATCACAGGGACCATTCTGCGATGTTATGCTCACCCGGCCCGGGATTAGTGTGAGTTTAACCGGCCAATTGATGTTTCATCAATTTTGGTCCCAGGTCTTTTTTTAAACCTGGCCTGGCTGACATGTCAGCTGCCGGAGCGGTTACCACGCACATGGGCTATAATGAAGTCGTCCTGCGAAAAGAGTAGCCCGGAGCAGATTCGAACTGCTGTCCCGAGATCCAGAGTCTGCGCGCATGCTTTGCATTTTCAATTAGCGCCGCAAATTGAGAAGATTGACCGCGTTGGGATCAGTGATAATGATAACCTCCATGATACGGTTGTATTCACGAAAGCAGAACTCGAATTATTCATAAATATTAAATCAAGCGGATTATCAGAAAGATCCATCCAGGTTATCAGGCAGACAGCGGGATATATCTGGAATAATACTCATGGACAAATCAACCAGGTATCACTGCTTAAGCTATCGGAATTTTTTATTTCAACATATCCTCACCCATCAGCTCTCCACAAATGCTTCGTTTATACCCGGATGTTTTTGATGCATCTCTATAAGATGAGAAGGGATGTCAGGCTTATGTCCTATCATTCGTTATTCGAGAAACCCAAAAACCGAAGGGGGGTTAAGATGCTAACTTCGAGGATAATCGTCACAGAAGATATACGGTCTATCTTGACCGCAATAGAAGAAAATAGAGAGCTGTCAGATGAAATTAAGGACAATTACACCAACCAGATTTTGTTCCTCGCGTATAGCGGACAGAGACCTGTTACAACTGGTAGATTGACCGTAACCCAGTTCAGAGAAGCACTTACTCAACAATATCCCGTTTTAAAGGTTGAATCAGACCAGGATAAACTGCGCATGGAGCATTTAGTACCAATACACCCCACAATCATACCCGCTCTGGAAAAATTTATCGCAGAAAGACCCGGTGATGATACAATGTTCAAATACCTCTCCTTGCAGAGGTTTCTAAAAAATCATCCCGTCCTAATGAAACATACCAGGGGTTCTATCGAATTGAAAGACTTACGGAAGTTCTTCGAGCAGAAATCAGATGAGGTGGGTTTCACGGATGCAAATAAGAATTTTATCATGTCTCACGGGTGTGGTTCTATAAATTGGCAGTCATACAAACAGTTTCTCCCCGAGACATTATATCAGAACTACATATCGAAGTGGGGTGATGTGGACTTGTTGATTGGGGATAATAAGTCTTCACTTTTACTTGCGTGTCCAACAACCGCTAATATTCTCACATAACTTTTACGGCTATAATGGGTTCATATTAATGCAATATCTGTAATTATAATTTAATATTGCCATTTTAATAATATATTATCCATAGAGTTAAATTGTAGGTGCTACTATTATTATACATCATGAGAAATATTAATTGTAATATACAAAGTAGCATATTGGATGAAATAGCAAAGTATCCCAGTGGTGCCGGATTAATGGTAATTGCCACACCATTTCTTGATCGCTATTCTGAAACTTCCTTAAGGTACAATATTAGGTTGCTTACATTGAAAGGAAAGATCCGATCGGAAAAGATTGTTGATCGCATCGTACTTTATCCCGTGAGTAGTGATTAGGAATGAGGCGTAATTCCAATGAATGGCATCCAGGGTATACCTTTGATCGTAATTATGAAGAAGAGGATATTGTAATAAAAGATCCTTTTTTGAAAGACTGTTATAATGTCGATGCAACCTGTGAAGGGGAATGTAATCAGTGCAACTATAGATTCACCATCAAATGTGGTGTAACTTATAATTGGGAAAACTTATCAGTCACCTTTTCAGCAACCACTACAGCAACAAGGGGGTTAGGATGATATTATCAACATCGGCTCCTCGTGATAATTTTATTCCTAATATTACAATGGTTCCCGAGGAATTGAAGGGTCTTAAGCAATGGGTTTGCTATAATTATCCTGATAAAATCCCATATAATCCAGTTACAAATCAGCGTGCCAAGAGTAACGATACTTCAACATGGGTTTCCTTTTACGATGCACTCACAGGAATTAAATCAGGAAAGTATAATGGAATCGGATTCCAGCTCACCAAACCATACGTATGTATTGACTATGATCACGTTTACGATCCAGATACGGGCATAATCGACCGGGAAATTATCAAGGAAATACAAAACCTCAACAGTTATACTGAAATCAGCCCATCCGGGCGAGGAATTCATGTTATAGTTAAGGGGGATATTCCTGTTAGAGGCAAGAAGAAAGGTAATATTGAGATATATCAAGAAAAGCGTTACATCACGGTCACCGGAAATGTTGTAGAGGGGTTTCCGCTAATTATCAACGAAGCACAAGATCCATTAAATAAACTCTTTCTCAAACGATTTGGAGAACTAAAGCCAGAATTATCTTACACGGGAAACAACTTTCAGACTTTATTGGATGAAGATGTTATTACAAGAGCATCTACAGGACAATCCGGAATTAAATTTAAGCGGTTATGGCAGGGGGATATCACTGGATACACTACCGATTCAGAGGCAGATCAGGCCTTAATTAGTATATTATCCTGCATCACACAGGATGGAGAGCAGATTAAACGTATAATACTTGATTCTGGAATTAGGCGCGATAAATGGAATAGATCTGATTACCTTGATCGTTGTATCAATAAGGCGATTGCAACGGTTAATCTGCCAAATGGAGATAATTCAGAAGGAATTTACAATGAAGCGATTGGGATTCTTACACGTGGAAATCCTCTCGAATATATGACGAGTACATTCGCTTCAGATCACATTGGAGATCGGATTGCTGCTACTGATATGGCGTGTACATGTATCTCATCTGTAATTGCGAATAGTGAGGGCTTACATACCTTTCTTTCTGCGGAGTCAGGAGCTGGGAAAACTCACAGTGCCGATACCTTCATGAAACAGATTCCTGAAGAATGGAAGATGGTCGGTACATTCAGTGATAAATACCTGTATTATGCTGGGGAAGCATCCAATGCCGGAGAACAATTACTCAAGCCGGGAATGGTTGTTGTTGTTGATGATCATACTTTCAACGAAGGAGTTCAGGAAATCTTCAAGACCAGTATATCGCACTGGAAAGAAGGAATTGGATATGGTACCGTTAAGAACCAGGGGGCAAAACGGCTTTCTATTCCTAAACGCATTTCGTGGATACTGATGAAAGTGGATGATCCTGGGGATGATCAGGTTATGAATCGGCTTAATCAGGTGCATATAGATGAGACGGAGGAACAGCGGCAAAAGACTATAGATCTAATTAAACAGAAATACTCCGATGTAGTGAATCAGACAGTGGTTGAAGAGAGATATGAGGTTCGTGTATGCCGGGAAATGTGGCGACTCCTAAAGGATCAGTTCATTTCTATAGATATACCCTGGGCCAAAGAGGTTAATTTTCAGGATAACAATTACCGCAATATCGAACGATTTTATGCATTTGTTATGGCTAATTCCGCGTTGAATATGCATCAACGTCCTTTAATAGGAAAGAGTCAGGATGGTATTCCTGTTATACAAGCCGTGAAGGCTGATTTTTTAGCCGCAAAAGAACATTATTCGGAGTTATTTAAAACCGGAGCGCAATCCTACAATCTGGTTACTAAGGAAAGTGCAGTTATTGAAGCCATATTGAAACTTAATCCACCCGATGGAAGATTCACGATTAAAGAAATTCAGCAGACCTGTAAATCTTTAGGCAATCCGATGAATGATCAGAGTATCAGACGCGCAATCGGTGGTAGAAAGTCAAGTAAGGATTCAGAGGCATTGGGGGGGCTTATAAGAAAATGCCCTTATATCACATTGGTTGGGAATTCTACAACCTATGAAACTGAAGAAGATATCACGTATAAAGATGAGAACTCCCGGTGTATTGAAGTCAGAAAGCGCGGAAGCCAGAATCAAACAGAGTATTATGCAGATATCGATGCCTTACGTTTGTGGTATCGCCAGGGAGAACCCATGAGCATAAATCCCGATTATCAGTGGGTAGGGAGTGATACTTTACCGTGTTACCATTGCTTCTCCACATCTTTACCAAACAGGGGTAACAATACGAATCTCACAAATTCCCGAGTAGATTTACAAAATAACTAAAATATAATAATATTTATTATTATTTATATAATTAATTACCAATAATAAAATTGTGAGATATCCTATTATCCAATGGGGTTTTTCTCTTCAGTAAGTTTCTCATTATGTAAATTTGTGGTAAATGGTAAAACAAGATTAGAATATCTGATTAACTGCGTTTATTTGCAGATCGCTAAAAATTGCATGGAGATATGGTTTTACCCACCAATGGTAAAGACGGGGAGCCAGACCTATCCATTTATCAAAGATAGACCTAATTCTTATTTCGCTTACTTTTTCTTTTCTGATATTTTTGTATATATACTGATTTTCAGTAAATAATTGCAAAACAACGTTACTTGTTTATACTTGGTTCAGTGAAACTGCAAAATCCTTTTTAAGGGTAGATTCTAGTTAAATCATATATACAATGCTTTTTTGATAAAATTGGTTCAGACGACTAACAGGGGGTATTTTAAAAATCGGAGAGATGTGATGCGGTTGCTCCTGGCAGGCCGGAATAGATACCTATAACGGGTCAAACGGCGAGTCAGCAATATAGGGGTTGACCATGTCATTCTTACCTAAACTGATCGAGATCAAGAAGTCAGACGGTAGCATAAATTTGCACTTAAACGAGTTTCCGACATTATTGGAGCTGCTCTTCGGTTTCGCTTGTTTAATGTGCTTGTGGACTTTTATAACGACAGGAAAATTCTATTAATTGCAAATTTGGTGATAAAATGAAAAAAAGGCTGATTTTAATTCTTCTGGTAGGATTTGTAGTAATTTTGTTATACAATCCTGTATCAGCAATGGATATCACAGCGCCCGTCACGCTCTACGATGCCGGGTACTATCGATTGATAAACGATGTTACAAATAATCCTGGGGATTGCATTGTTATCAAGGGTTCCAATATTGTTCTTGACGGGAATGGCCATACACTATCCGGAACAGAGACTAATTCTGGGATCATTATAGATAATGGAGTAAATAATGAGATAAAAAATATTAAAATAAATAACTTTGAGAATGGGATTTTCATTCAAGGAGATGGGGGTAACAAAAACCTCAAAATTGATAATTGCCAATTGAATTCTAATACACGCGGAATTTTGATGGATAATTTGATTGGTTTGGAAATTAGTAACAATGATATAGAAAATAATGCAATTAGTGGAATAGAATCCGTTGCCGATGTTTATATCGGTTCAATAGTAATTTCAAACAATATATTAAAAAATAACAAAAATTTTGGTATTAACTTTCAACAGAATTCTTGGGTGATAAGAGGTGGACATACAATTGAAAGCAATGAAATATCCTATAGCGATACAGCAATCTTCATTTCCCGGAGTCAACCCAATAACTTAATACGAAACAACAAAATCCAGAATAATAATAAAGGATTATCAATATCGTTAGAAACCTACAACCCATCATCCGGTAATACGATCGTTAATAACCTCTTTAATAATCCCGTAAATATCGTATCAGTAGGTGGAGCTAATACTTGGAATACCACAAAAACGCTTGGTAAAAATATCGTTGGAGGCCCATACCTCGGAGGGAACGCCTGGCTCCAGCCTGATGGAAAGGGTTTCTCGCAAATAACTCCTGACTCAAACAATGACGGCATCTGTGACGCTATCTACATTATCGGAGCAGGAAATAAGGACAATTATCCACTGAGTGCAGCTCCTCCAACAATCGGTTTTTCTGCTCAACCCCGTTCCGGTACTGCACCACTCACTGTTACATTCACCCCGACAGGGGACGCAGGGTCAACATCGTGGTACTGGAACTTTGGCGATAGCAAATGGTCCGCCGAACATAACCCAATACATATCTTTGAAAATCCCGGATTATATTCGATAACCTATACCGTTAATATTGATAGCAAGCTATACACCACCCAGAAGATCAGTTATATTACTGTAACTGCGCCACCAACTCCGACTCCGACACCTACTCCAACCCCCACACCTACCGCTTCGCCAACTCCCACCTCTTCACCAACGGTGACCCCGACAACTACACCTACCCCGACTCCGTCACCAACGATAACGTCTACACCTACAGCTTCGCCAACTCAAACTCCTTCTCCTACACCAACACCTGATCCCAGTGGGCCTCTGAAAGCAAACTTTATTGCTAACCCGAAGATGGGTACAGCGCCTCTAGTTGTAGCTTTCCAGGATATTTCCACGGGTAGTCCTACAAGTTGGTCCTGGACATTCGGGGATGGTTCAACCTCAATTGAACAGAACCCCACCCATGCCTATTCCAAGACTGGCTTGTATTCGGTCAAATTAAAAGTATCGAACCCTTCGGGGACAAATGGCATTTCCCGCTCGAATTACATCGCGGTATCAAGTGGTCCGGTTCCTACGCCGACAGTCACACCAACTCCGACCCCCACACAGCCTCCTTCAAACTCGGTTATTGTTATTGATCAAAGTTCTACAGGGGTAACACAGTCTGTTGATTCTATTGCCGTTTATTCTCCATTTGCAGTGACAAACAGGGGTGGGGCATCACTTATCTACACAGTTACTGAGTCGGCCTCCTGGCTCTCGATTTCGAGTGGTGGATCTGGGGCGGTATCTCCTAATGGAAATTCACCGGTTGGAGTCCAGGTAGATACCCACGGATTATTGAAGGGGCATTCTTACTGGACGGTCGTCACCATTACCCATAACGACCCATTCCAGGATCCAATTCCAGTGATATTCCGGGTAATGGTCTCTTAATTACATCTATTTTTTATAAAATGGTCTGCACAATAGGAGCAATTGTGACAGCCATTAAAGAATAACATACCTTTTTCGTTACTTACGCTGAATGGAGAATTGTGGTAAATAAGGAAGAGGCAATAACCTAGAAGAAGAACAATGAAAGGATTGGTTGAAAAGTGCCTACTAATAATTGCTATAAAATTGAAAATCACGTTTATAAACTCCTAAACATTTCGAGAAGTCAGCATCATGTTAAAAAGATGAAGCGTATTGATTCAATGTGTGCCAGTGCCCGAAAACATTCCTCGTGGATGGCAAAAACAGGTAATTTTGTTCATTCTAATTGGGGTTTCGAGAATATTGCATGGATCATACATCCAGGTTTATCAGATTATGCAATAGCTAAACATTTTCATAACCAATGGATGAATAGTCCTGATCATAGAGCGAATATTCTTCATATGTCCAATAATCAGGTTGGGATAGGTGTTGTTAAAAAGGGGACTAAATTTTATGCTACCCAACAATTCAGTCACGGGAGCGTTTCTAACCAATTACCCAATAAAATAAAAAATCAATCAGACTCTTATTGGTTATATGTGACGATGATTGTCGTTGTCTTGTTTTTCATATTATTTGTATACATAATATCATGAGATGGGAATCCTGTAGCGCGGCAAGGATAGCGGGGTATTAAGGCACGATGTATTAGTGTGTCAGGATTTATCATAGATTGTTATGGGTGCGTGATATTGTGTAAGTAATACACTCTCTTTTCTCTTAATCTGTGAGACAAAACGCGGTGATCGCACTTACACCAGTGCGTGGCAAATCTTTATGAGTTTTGACTGGTTTAAACTGCAATTATGTCATCGGTGTGGACAACAAAGGTTAAAAAATTAAATCCTAAAAAGGGATATACTGCCGCTTATATCCAATTACCATGGAATACCCATGAAGATCTCATAGGGCGCGAGGTTGAGATCGAGGAAGTAGTGGGTGGTTTTTTAGTCAAGGTGGATTGTGAGAAGTTTAAACTTGAGCAACCTATAAACCCAAATGAACGGTTATTATCACTTGAAAAGGAATTTCATGAGTTTAAAGCGCTTATAGCGTCTAAATTGTTCCAGAATGATGATAAAATCGAAAATCAGAGTAGCCCGGAGCAGATTCGAACTGCTGTCCCGAGATCCAGAGTCTCGGATGA
>JBAXJR010000031.1:0-27640 GCA_037137755.1 Methanomicrobiales archaeon
GGTGCGTCCTGCCATTATCGCCGGATATGAGTTCTTTGATATAGAGGCCTGCTTCGCCGGTCACCTCGATGACATACCGACCTTCCTCTGTACCTACATACTCGATATCAAGGACGCGACGTTCCCGGACCTTGTCAGCTCGCCTGTGAGCGACCCGTTCTGGGGTGCGCTGAAATATTGTGACTCCTGAAATAGTGGAGAGCGCTAATGAGAGACTCTCAACCGTTACAGTACCGTCTACCTCGACCAGGATCCTGTATTTTTTATGCGCTTTGTTCGATTTAATGGTTTCTACGTCGTCCCGCCCGCACCATCGTGACAACGTGACAGAAACTCTCCCCTGTGCAGATTCATTGATACGAGCTTCGAGCCCCGCAAGATCCATCGACCTCTTTTTGGGGGATTCGATCTCGAGGATAAAGGGTCGCCCTGTACCTATCATCCGTGCATCAATGTCCTCCCTCCCCGAACCGTGCAGGACGGCCCCGGTACCACCGAGGGCCTCTGCAGCCGGTCTTCCAATCAGTTCCTCCACGGAGTCCATGTACTGTTTCCCGGTGAAGTCACAGCGCTCACACCCGGCCCCACGACATTCCCTGCAGTCCCAGTGAGTCTGAGGGATGCCCCGCTCGTATTTCATGTAGCGCCCGGCAACGAATACCGGGTGGACCTTAAGTTCCACCACATCACCTGACAGGTCGAGGATGAAAACGATATCCGGGTGGATGAGGTCTGCTTTTTTTCCTGTCAGCTTGCCGATTTGTTTCCCGACTTCCCGGTTCATTTCTGATTTAAGGGGTTCGGGATCAGCCAGGGAGAGATCACTCCAGACCATCTCTTCACTCTCTGCAATGAGGGGTGGGACTCTTGTACCAACAAGGAATGTTGAAAACTCAATACCTGAAACGGTCTCAACAGCCCGCGCTGCCCATTCACCAATTCGGCGGAACTCGTTATTGCAGATCCAGCAGTTTCCTTCCGCCTCGGCATAGGGGACATTCGTATGAAGGGCAAGGGCAACCCGCAGTCCACGGCCACGTGCTTCGTTGGTAATCCCGAATGAACGTTTTCCGAAAAATCGACCGAGACAGTGGTCACATATCCCCCCATATCCGAGGATTTCCCCCGTTTTTTCTAATAGCGCCAGCCCTGCGGGTGGAACAGTGCTACACTTGTCCGCATTTTCTCCTTCATTCATTTCAATGTATCTCCAGGTACTGGATGCACCAGTGTGATGGCAGGATTATTGATAATCCAGATTGGTTCGCTATACTGAATTGTCGTATATTGTAATAAGAGAATGGAGCCCGGCAACCCTGAAATACTATCACCTGTTAAAGATGGGGATACAACCTGACCCGGTTTTAAAATTCGAACGTGACTCATCTGTGACGGGCGGGAAAACGCTTTGGACATCTCAGTTTGGGAATTATCCGGTTCTTAATGGAGGTGATCCAGAGAGGGGAGAAATCCCCAACCTGCCCCTGGTATTTCCTAATCGATTTTTGCGTCACCCGGAGGTAACGAAAACACTATGTGAAAAATTAGCCGTTATCAGGGAAAATTCGAAAAATATTATTGTCCCGCACTCCGGCGGTCAAGCACATTAAGCAGCACGGTAATGGTATGGTCTGCGTGGAGAACCTTCGGACCAACGCTATATTTCGGGCAACTGCAGGTTATTTCCAGCTCTTCGGGCGTGAAATTCAGGTGGTCAGAAAGGATAAATGCTTCCGGTATTTGGTTCGCGGTTGCAATATCATCCCCACCTTCATCAAGCACCGCAAATGCATGCTCCTGCAGGAGCCGTGAAAGGCCGCCGCGCCGCACGAATATGCCCCTTGTTGATTCACGAAACTCCGCACCCACCGGGATTTCGAGCGCCTTTTTTATCAGGGCACCGGCACTCCGTTCGTCAGGGTTTAAGGAACGGACCTTTTCCCCGGAGAACATAATGGTCTTTGGTGCGTCACTACCGCCGAGAAGGACAAGATAGACCGTGACATCTCTCCGAAGGTCATGAGAGAGAAACAGGGAGGTATTCACCGACCGACAGAGGACGTCCATCCTGCCAGCGCCACCCGGCATATCGTTGAGGTTAAAGCCTCCCGTGGTAGCCGCGAGGTGGCCGATGATCGCAAAAATAGTCATTGGCTTACCCACTAAAACGCTTCATCATGCGCTGCATATCGAATTTTCCGCCACCACCGCGGACACCCTTAAGCGCACGTTTCATCATTTTGTAATACTTGATTAATTCCCTTACTTCTTCAGGTGACGCACCGGCACCATGCGCCACCCGCTGGATCCGTGAAGAGCTGATCAAGGTGGGGTCATCAAGCTCGGCCCCGGTCATCGAATCCATGATGATCCGGTAGCGGTTCATCTTGGTGCTGGTGACATCATAGACCCCTTCCGGGACCTTCATATTCCCGAGCGGAAGCATGCTCATGATCTGCTTGAGGGGCCCCATTTTATTGAGTGATTCCAACTGCTGGTACATATCGCGGAGAGTAAATTTCCCGCGCATCATTGCATTGACATCAATATCACTGGAAGCAATCGTCTCTTCAGCCCTCTCCACGAGTGCTTTCAAGTCACCCATGCCGAGGAGCCGGGAGATGAACCCGTCAGGATCAAACCGTTCGAGGTCATCAATCGTCTCGCCACTACCGATGAAGACGATCCCACTCTTGGTCTCTGAAACGGCAGAAAGTGCCCCGCCCCCTTTTGCAGTCCCGTCCATCTTGGTAATTATCACGCCATCGATTGCAATCGCTTCATGGAACCGACGCGCCTGCTCGCTTGCCTGCTGGCCGAGTGCCGCATCGATCACAAGCCACCGGTGGGTCGCTTTTGAGATCGTATTGATATCGATGATCTCCTGTATCAGGTCATTTTCGAGCGCATGACGGCCTTGGGTATCGATGATAATGACCTCAAGACCTGACATGGAGGGGAGACCCTCCCGGACAATCTTTAGCGCATCCGTTTCTTTCGGACCACCGAAGCAGGGGATGTTGATTTTCGCACAGAGTGTTGAGATCTGTTCGTAGGCACCCGGGCGGAACGTATCTGCGCAGATTACACCGACACGGAGTCCTTTCCGCTGGAAATAGCGTGCAAGTTTTGCGGTCGTCGTGGTTTTACCGCTTCCCTGCAGGCCTGCCATGAGAATTGTCTGGGCACCGAGTGTAACCTCGCCACCATCCCCCATCAGGTTCACAAGTTCCTGGTAAACGATCCGGAGGACATGCTCCCTGACATTTACCCCCTTCGGGAGTTCCTCATCAAGTGAACGCCTCTTGATCGCGTTCGAGAGGCCCATGACCAGTTTGACATTGACATCTGACTGGAGGAGTGCCCGCTGGAGGTCCTTGACCAGCTCCTCGACAGCCGCGCGGTCTACAACCGTTTTCCCGGCGAGTTTTTTTAAGGCATCCTTTAACGAAGATCCAAGTTTGTCAAGCATCAGGCCACGTCCCCGAAGAGCTCTTCGATCACCGTTTCGGGAGAGAACGGTGAGATATCATCATAACCCTGGCCGGTACCGAGAAACATCAGGGGTTTCCCGATGGTATGGGCTATCGAGATTGCCGCACCACCGCGCGGGTCCATATCCGCCTTGGTAAGGACCACGGCATCTGCCCCGACCGTCTTATCAAATTCATCGGCACGGATGACCGCATCATTTCCCGCGACCGCCTCATCGACATAGATGATAAGGTCTGGTTTCATTACCCTTCGTATCTTTTCCAGCTGGCTCATAAGGTTTGCGCGGTTGTGAAACCGGCCTGCAGTATCCGCAAGGACGACATCGAGTTTGTGGGCCACCGCATACTGGACCGTATCAAAAAGTACCGCAGAAGGGTCTGCCCCCTGCTGGTGTTGGATTATTTTTATCCCGATCCGCTGGGCATGCACATCGATCTGCTCAATCGCACCGGCCCGGAAGGTATCTCCTGCCCCAATTACAACAGAGAAACCGTTCTTCTTAAGAAAATACCCGATTTTTGCCACCGTGGTTGTCTTTCCGGTCCCGTTAACACCGGTAAAAAGGATCCTGACCGGGCGTTCATGGGTATTGATATAATTGATCAGGTCGAATCCCTGCCCCAGGACCACACCAAGGGCTTTTTTCAGGGCGGACAGGACAATCACATCAACAGGTTCACCGATCTTACGGCGTTTCCCGACCAGCTCTTTCTTTAAATTTGCAATAATTTCCTCGGTTACGGGAAATGCAACATCATTTTCAAGAAGAACAATTTCAAGTTCAGACAGCGCTTCACTGATGTCAGCTTCGCTGATGACCAGTTCGCGGTCGACAATAAGGACTTTTACCCGGTCGACAATCCCTGTACCGCCTGAAAGGCTCTTTTCTGCGGCAGGTGCATCTGCGGGTTGTGCCTCACGTATTTCAGCTTCGTTAATCCCGCTGTCCAGCTTGTTCCTGACATCTTTCAACCGGGATTTCAGTTTTTCGAACATATTCCCGGGCTCCCGGCGGTATTCAGCCCTGCCCAAACTGAGGTGCAGCTGCCTGGGCCTGCTGGTAACCTGCTTCAATACGGCGTGCGATCTCGTTCATCTGTGTCCTGATACGGTCGATTGTCTCTGCAACTTTCTTACCTGACGCTTCCATCTCGGTAATCCGGTCCTGCAGGTATTCGACAGCTTCAGGATTACTACGTTCTACAACTACGTCAGACCCGATATTGAGGAGCACTTTATGTGGCTCAATAATCTTTGCCCTTACACTGGCGCCTCCGCCAAGCTGGAGCAGGACTACTTCCTCTTCAACAGATGCACCAACTGATTTGAGGGTCTCGATTGCGGCTATCGCTTCCATCCTCCCTTCATCAATCAGCTGGAGCTGCTGTGAGTAAATCTCCACCTGCTGGCCATACTCCTGGAGGTAGCGTTGAAGTGCCTGTAGTTCGCGCGGGTCGACGGGCTCCACGTTATTCACCACGTGCAGTGTTAACGGACTCGATGGTGATATTTCTTCTTTTCAGGCGGTGTTTACTGCCAAAAACAGCAAAGGTCTGTTCCCGGGCCTGTGCCTCGTTCAGTGCATTAATTACTTTTGTGTACGGCTTCCAATCGTCGCCGATTTTGAAGGTGCCTTTCACCTCAAATGAATTTTTTTCCATAATTCACTCCAGAAATCCAAATACGTCTTCAATTCTCCCAAGCTCGAACCCGCTTGTCGCGTGCCCTGCAAGGTATCCATGCGCGTTTACCATAAGACCGGTCCCTACCAGCCCGGTACCCATGTTCACTGAACCAGTACCGACAGGGATATCCACCGCGTCCTCAAGGCGCTGAATTTCAGCCCTCGTGCTTCGGGGGTGGACAATAATACCCTTATTGGTCGCCACTGCTGCCATCCCTACCGTCTTGATCCCGCCAAACGTAATTTTTATCACGGGTACTTCAAGGGCGGCCCCGATCTCTTTTACCATATCGGATGGCATATCGGGGTGAACTGCTGCAAACGAATCATTCGCAAGCACCACGTTACCTGCCGCATTCATGGTGTGTTTGAGGGTGACAACATCCCGGTACTTTGCAAGCTTATCACACTCTTCCTCGGTAACGAGTCCACTTACAATAAAGGCGCGGCTGTTCCCGGCAAGAAGCGAACCGATGATCGGGCTTCCCTGGATCGTGGTCTCAAGCAGGTCCACGGATAAGGCCTTTGAAATCTGGGCCCTTAATTCTTCGGGGGTCTCGGGAGGGATCACTGCAACATCATCAAATACCCTCATGAAAACCCCGATATTGGAGTCGCCTGCAAATGAGACCGTTCGTTCCATCTTACTCACCGGCGAACTCTGCCTGGACCTGTCCGTCCTCGAACTTCATCGCGCGGACACGGATCTTTGCCGGGGGTTTCTCACTGCCCCGTGACCAGACATGTTCATTAATCGTCTTATCCAGTTTAACATCCTCACTTTTCATATGCTTTATGAGGTAGGTCCGGATGTCCTTGATTGCGGTATTTGCCCGTTTCCAGCGTGGTGAGCGCTTCACATCACGCAGTGGAATAATATAGATATGCTCCAGCATCTTGTCTGCCATAGTTCTACACCTTTAAAGTACTTCTTCTCCAGTTCCGGCGTTTCGGGTGAGACACCACGTTACGCTTTGTCCTGATCATCACCCACTGGGGTACGCGGCGGTTCTGATCGCACGCTTTTGCCAGCCGGATCTTACGACCTTTTGATAATTTGCTCATACTCATTCACCTTCTGATTTTTTTTTTATAACAAGGGATTGCTCATGATGCCCGGGGAAGAGTATTCCCGTGTCATAGCCCTTTGCCCTTACTTCCGCCCTGATCTCCCGTTCATAGTCCCCGTTCCCGATGGTCCCGGTCTCTCCGTGGGATACCACAAGGAACCTCGTGACAAGCCGGTCAACCTCTGCTTTCGGGTATCCGAGCAGGGGCCGCAGATACGAGCACCCATACCGGTTCCAGAGCCGTTGCACTTCTGACCTGGGAAGCTTCGGGACACGGTCATTGAATCTCGTGCCATCAGCAACAACCTGGTACTCCTGTGCGAGCGCGGTAACCGCACTGAGGTGCACCATATTGATCGCATCGTTTGGGAAACCGCAGGCGATAACCATATCCGCAGCGCGCGAGAGGAGTCCCGGCCCGAATTCCCTGGTCAGGAGAGGGAACCCGAGCGCTTCAGCGGCGGCAGTTACCTCACCTGCCTCCTTACCGGAACCAAAGTGGAACCTGATCAGTTCAACTTCATAATCCCGGGAGAGAAGGATTGCCGCAAGTGCACTATCTTTTCCACCGGAAAAGAGCACCGCTGCGTTCATCCTTTCCGTGAGATCCTGAACTCCTTTTTCTTCGGAGTAAGCTGGAGGAGTAGTTCCTTCAGTTGCTGGTCGGTGATTTTCGATTTTAAGCGGCCACTCTGGGCGAGGAGGACAAGCTGTTGCTCGACTGCCTTTGCAAAGTCAGGTTTGGTAATTTTAATGGTATTCAAACGTTCCCTTGCATCAGGCTCCATGATCTGCATGAGTACCATGTGGATCTGCGTTTCAACCTGTCGTTGACGTTCCAGCTCCTCATTCTGGTCACTCTGCTGCTGTTGCACCTGTGCCATGCGCCTTCTGCGGATATCAGCCAGCTCGTCGTCACCCATGGAGTTTATGCCCCTTAATATTTCGCGAGTTCGGGGGTTACCCCGACTACATCCTGCTTGAGGCTCATTGCCACACCGTCGAGGAACGAAGCCCCGGCTGGTGAAACACGCCGCCCTGCCTTTTCATGGAGTACATACCCTGCTGCTTCGAGCTGCTGGAATGCTTTCCTTAGTACTGAACCGCTCCCCTTGCGGAACTGGCTGGGTTTTGAGCCCCGGTTCCTTTTTCCGCCATAGAAGCTTCTCATTCTTTCGACACCAACCGGGCCGTCGACGTAAACCCGCCGGAGAACGGCCGCGGTCCTGACGAACCACCAGTCGGGGTCCTGCGGGGGTTGCTCTTTGTGCACCCCGGTCTTTGCAAATTCTGCCCATTCCGGTGGGGTGAACTCCGGACGTTTTTTCATCTCCTCAGCCACCCTCCTGATCAACAGGTCAGCCGGGATATCATATACTGTTGTCATTGTAAGACCTCACTGTCACCATATAGATATAACAGTCTTTACTTATTTGTTCAATACATTTTTATACATTTCGAGCAACCCTGAAAAAATCAGGCTCTAACGGAGAATATTTTTTAGAAAATCATAATCTACGCCGTTCTTCGAGGATGAGTGTCCTGCCCCGTACCTGGATAAGGCGTGCACCGGCAGAACGTGCCAGTTCTTCAGGAGATACTTCTGAATTCTGGAGCCATTTCACCTTGATGGTCTTTCTCGTTTTGAGCTGGGCAATCACTTCAGAAATAATTGGTTCTGTGCACCCCTGCTTTCCTATCCATACGGTTGGTTTCAGGTCCTGCATGAGATTACCACTGCTCTTTGACATCGAACGCGTTGTCACCGGGGGGTTGCGACCTCTTCCGGGTGATTTCTCTCCGTCTTTCCGCCTTGTACCTGTCATGCTCCTGGATGACCTTATCCGGGGCCTTACTGCGTGGGAATCCACACGCTTCTTATTTCCACTATACTGACTCATGTGACCTCCCGGTTGGGATGCGTGACTGCCTGTGGCAGTAGAAACAGGTAATCACTACGTTCCCTTTCCGGATTCTTACTCTCATCGTGACCCCGGGAACATGGAACCGGTAGCAATGCGGACAGATTTTTCGCTTGTGCTGCCATTCAAGGCCCACACGCTGGCGCATCGCTATCTTTCTGGCAAGAACAACACACCGGTCACTCCAGTCCGGGTTCTCGGGAAAAAACTCCTCGGCCCGCTGGAACAGTACCGCGATACGTTCACGCGCCAGGCGTTTAATCTCACCGTTTTTCGATCTTCCTGCCATCCGGCCCTCCATGGGGCTTAACGTGTCTGCTTAATGTACGCCCTTCGTATATGATATACCCGCTGACAGTACCTCGTACATGGTGACTGGTTCCACGTAGTGAAATTACATCCAATTCCTGTCAATCCGGAGAATTGGTTACGATAGTTCAGAATTAACCAGATTCTATGAAGACACATTAAAAGGCGTCCTGAACCGAACCTTCCGGGGCTCAACCCCTTTCCGACTCGGAAGTTCTGGTGAACCCTTGTCCAAAGAATATCTTTCAGGGAGGGGGTAAAACCCCCCCTATCTCATGTAACTCCTTTTTTGATACAACGCCGGATGTCAACACCGCGAAAATACATCAATGATTTTCGGATAAATTTAAAAATTAACAAAAAACCGAAGACCTAAAGGACCCTGACAATCCTTCCTTCAATTTTCAGGCGGTTTTCGCAGAAAAGTTTTACCGCGTAAGGGTAACACCGGTGTTCTTCATGCAGGATCCGTTCGGACAGGCTGTTTTCATCATCATCCGGGAGGACCGGCACGCATTTCTGAAGGATGATCGGTCCTGAGTCCATCATCTCATCAACGAAATGGACCGTGCAGCCTGCCACTTTCACACCGTACCCGATTGCCTGACGTTGTGCATGGAGCCCGGGAAACGAGGGCAGGAGCGCCGGATGAATATTCATAATTCTTCCATGAAATGACCGGACAATGTCTTTACCAAGGATTCGCATGTAACCGGCAAGCACCACGAGGTCAGGGCTGCATTCTTTCATCGCAAAGAGCAGGGCTTTTTCATAAGTCTCTTTCGATGGAAATGACCTGTAATCGACCACCGTTACCGGCACCCCGGAGAATTTCGCTCGTTCAGTTGCATAGCAACCGGGGACATCCGAGATCAGGCGGACACAGGTACCCTGAATAAGGCCTTCTGAAAGCGGATCAAGAATTGCCTGGAAATTAGACCCCCTGCCTGAAGCAAGCACGATGATCCGTTTCTTCCCGTCCCCGAAATCCTCATCCTTCAGGGGGCTCGGGACCAAGGCCCTTTTCATACGGTGTTTTCACCTCCGGTTTCAGGCTTCATGATAATTTTCACTTTGACAACCCGTCGCCCCCTCATCTGTACCACCACCAGCGTAGCATTTGCCTCCTGAATAGTGGCACTCTCTCCGGGGTGAGGGATATGACCGAGACGATCGATTAAAAGGCCACCGATTGTCTCATATGACTCGTGGACAGGGAGATTAATATCCAGTTCGTCGTCAAGGTCCTCTACCCAGACCTGGGCATCGACAATATAAACGCCGTCCCCCACTTTCTGGATATCCGGCTCCTCCTGGTCAAATTCGTCAAGGATATCCCCTACCAGTTCCTCCAGGATATCCTCTACGGTGACGATTCCTGCAAAACTGCTGTATTCGTCAAGGACTATCGCCATCTGTACTTTCCTGACCTGCAGTTCCTTCAGAAGATCATCGATCTTTTTTGTTTCAGGAATAAAATACGGGTCATACATGATCTCATTGATCGAGGTCTTCTTTTTCCCGGACAGGAGGACCGAGAACACGTCTTTTACATTTAGTACACCGATGATATTCTCAACCGAATCATGGTACACGGGGATCCGCGAGAACCCGGTCTCGTTGAATAGTTTCAATGCAGAATCAACCGTATTGGTATCTTCCATCATCGCAACATCAATCCGGGGTGTCATGATTTCACGGGCGGTGGTATCCCCGAACTCGAGGACAGAATAGAGCATCTCTTTCTCCTCTTCCTCGATACTCCCCCCTTCCTGGCCGACATCGATCCACTCCTTGATCTCCTCTTCGGTCACTACCGGGACTGACAGGCCTTTTGACCGGTGAGACTGGCTTACCCTGTCAACAATCCAGATAACCGGGGTAAGCACTTTTGAGAATAGGAGAATAACGGGGGCAACAGAGAGTGCAAAATTCTCATTTGCCCTTGTTGCATAGAGCCTGGGACCAATTTCACCGAATATCAGAAGTACAAGGAAGACTCCCCCGATCGCAATCCAGATACCGGGGCCCCCGAAAAATTCCATCGCCATCGCCGTAGCAATGGCTACAGCACCGATATTGGCGATACTATTTCCTATAAGGATCGTGATCAGGATATGATCGGGATGCTCTTTGAGCTGCGCAAGTGCTTCTGCTCCTTTACGCCCTTCATTGATGAGCGTCCGTACCTTAACCCGGTTTATTGCTATCAGCGCAACTTCGGACCCTGAAAAAAAAGCCGAAAAACCGAGACAGATTACAAAAAGGGCGATATAAAGATAATAATCGATCATCGGTCCCTCGCCGCTGGACTATAGTGGATAAGTTCCTTCATACGTAACGAAACACATCATAATCGCAGTCCGGTTAAATAAACCCAGCGATTATCGAAGACAATGCCTGTCAGAGTATGCATTCCTTCATGTAGGCAAGCTCGCGCATCAGCAGGTGGCACTTCTCTTCTGAAGAGTACTCATGATCGAAATTCCGGTCTTCAATCTCGAGAGTCAGGTTACCCCGGTAACCATAGTCCCTGAGTGCATGAAGCACGGTCTCAATCTCCGGGCTGCCTTCAACAGGTAAATGCATCGACTGCCCGTCTGAACGCGAGAGGTGAATATTGACAAGGCGGTCATGACAGAGGTCAATATACCGGATCACTTCATCGGGAGATACCCCCATTGCATGGGACACATCAAGGGTGAAAAACAGCCATGGTTCTTTATCCAGGAGCTTACGGACTCCGTCCGGGGTGCAAAGGAGCGAGTTTACCTTCAGTTCCATATTCTCTATTGCAACCCTGACAGCACTGCCTCGTGACGCACATCGCATCATGTCAATCAAATGATCAAACCGCTCAAAGTCTGCAGCGCTCGGGACCCTTTTTGCAGTCCTTCGCCCGGGGTGAAAGGTAAATACGGCTGCATTGATAGCTTCAGCCAGCCGGAAAGAATCAATTGCATGGTCTAATGACAGCCTGGCAACACCCGGGTTGATGGAGCAGGGGTTTAAGTCGAGGATCGGGGTATGGACAGTATTATGTGATAGTCCGGGGTGATTGCGGAGACCTGCATGTAATTCCTGCATAGGTTGATCACGGACCCAGAAGTCCGGCGTTTCAGGCCAGAACTCAACCGCATCAAGACCGGTTTCACCGATGAAATCAAAGATCTTGTCAATCGGGTATTCATGGAAAAACATGCTTGAAACCGAGAAATGAACCATGATCGTAGTTAATATCCACACAGGCAATAATATCTCTGCTATGAATTCCGGGCAGGGTACACTCGATATGTGGAAGGCCCAGGAAGATTCTCCTGTATTACGGGTATCCGAGCTCGCGGTGATCATTAAAGAGCTGTTCCTGGACGAACGCCTGCAGGATGTCTTCGTCGAGGGGGAAGTAACGAATTATAAGCACCATTCGCGGGGAAACCGTTATTTCTCGCTTTCAGAAGAGGACGGCAGAGAAAGTGCCGTCATAAAATGCATGATGTGGAGCTCAGATGCAGCAAAACTCCCGTTTGTCCCGGAAGATGGCATGCGTGTGATAGCAAGAGGCAGGATCGATTTCTATCCACCGGGAGGGAACTGCCAGCTCTATGTGAAAAGTATGCGTCTGGCAGGGGCAGGTGAGAAATACCTGATGGTGGAGCGTTGGAAGCAGGAACTTTCAAATGAAGGCTGTTTTGATCCCGAACGAAAACAACCACTACCCCCCTACCCATCGGTAATCGGTGTGGTCACTTCGGGAACAGGGGCGGTTTTACAGGATATTAAAAATGTGATTGGCCGCCGTTACCCGCTCAAGATAATCCTTTCACCCACTGCGGTGCAGGGAGAAGGGGCGCACCTCGAGATAGCAGCGGCAATACGGAAGATTGATGGAAAAGTGGACGTGATAATTGTCGCCCGCGGAGGGGGCAGCTTTGAAGACCTCTTCCCCTTCAATCATCCCGAGGTGGTACATGCGATTGCCGCCTGCATCACCCCGGTGGTAAGCGCTGTAGGGCATGAAGTGGACACGACGCTGGCAGATTACGCAGCGGACGCCCGCGCCCCGACCCCGTCGGCAGCTGCGGAGATGGCGGTACCAGACCGCACTGCGCTGTTAACCGCACTCAGAGAGTACCGATGTGCCATGGGAGATGCCCTCGGCAACCAGCTCGAGAGGGCGTTCGATGAACTCGCAACGCTCCGGGAAAGGATCCACCCGAAAAAACTGGGTTACCGCATAATTGAGCGGCGGCAGAACCTCGACGATATGGCAGACAGGGTCCTTCTCGCAACAAGGGGGAAAATTACCGGAAGCCGCCTGCGCCTGAATGAGGTCCGTGCGGTGATTGAAGGGAAAAATCCGCTGAACATTCTTGGCAGGGGCTATTGTGTAGTGGAAAAGACGGGAAAAGTCGTCCGTTCTGTCCGGTCACTTACACCAGGGGATAACCTGGTACTCCGCCTTAGTGACGGGAAGAGCGGGGTGCAGGTCAGGGAGGTATCGTATGACAAAGAAATTTGAGGAATTGCTTGAGGAACTCCGGTTAGTCATGAGGAAAATTGAAGACCCGGAGACCGGACTGGACGAAAGTATCGAATTGTATGAAAAGGGGTCGGCCCTTATACGCCAGTGTGAAGAAGTACTGACGAAAGCCGAACTGAAGATAACCGAACTCGGCGCAGATGAAATGTAAGATTTTGGATGGAAAATGCCATTTTTAAGCTTGATATTTGTTATACACTGATTCGCCGACAACCGGGAGGCAGCAATGAACCCCTGGAAAGCAATCCCCGTTTAGTTTAGTCCGGGCATTCTGCTACCATTTCAACCCTTATGATAGCACCGTCCTGCAGGTATGTGATCAATTCCCGGGGAAGTGTCCGGGCAACGAGGTCAGATCCGGTTGCAATAGTCCTTCCGCAGCAGAATGGGCTCCTTCTCCACACCAGATCAGTCGGGTGTTCGAGTGTTATCCCCTGCCCCCCGGCCGAGCTGACCTCGATACAGAGATCCCGGCATACCAGGCGTGTGGTGAGGTGAGCACCTTCCCTGGAAAGGACATCACGGAACTCCGGGGAAAGGGCTGCTGCGCCCTTATCTGCACCCACCGCAATAATGCAGTCACCATACACAGTGAGTTTTTCTTCGGTTGTTACCTCAAATGTCGTGGTATGGGTCCCACGGACAAGCGGGTGACCATGCGCGATGACCGTTTCTGTTGCCTTCATCTTTAATAAAGAGCGCATCTATTCCTATTCAATGTATATCGAACAACGCTGCCCGGCATGCGGAGAAGAGGATGACCAGGAGATCCTTTCCGAATCCCATGACCTGCTCGTCCGCTGCACCCGCTGCGGCAATGTCTGGCACACACCGAAAATAAAAATGCCCGAGCCAATCTTTGTGAAAACAATCGTATCGAAAGAAGGGACCTCGCGTATCTGCAGGACCGAGTTCCTGCCTGACGACAAAGTTTCTGTGGGGGAGAGGTTTGTCGCCGAATGTGGAGAAGAGGTCTCAGGAGTACAGGTGGCATCCATTGAATCCGGTCCGCGGCGGGTGGAACATGCAACCGCATCCGAAATCACTACTCTCTGGACCCGGGAGATCGAGGAAGTTGTGGTCCGTATTTCGATCCATGAAGGCTGGAAAACTATCCCGGTCACCCTGACCTGTAACGGTGAAACACCATTCATTGTGGGAGAAGTCTACAAAGCTGAGGGGAGGACATTCAAAATTTCTCATATCAAAATCCGGGATGGGGCCGTTTTGAGAAAAGAAGGCTGGAAAACGGTAGCAAGCCGGATAAAACGGATTTATACCTATCCTGCCTGACCAGTCACGACTCCCTGGAGCCGCATTACATCAATTTTATATTTTCCCTTGCATACCAAGGCACGTTTGAGAGTTTAACTCATCGAAATGATACGCTTGCCACGCAACAGCTCATGAGACAGAGAGGGTTGGTTTTCCTCCATTCTATCTCCGTTTGGAATACCGTTGGATAGGCTCGCCTCACAACGACTGATTGTTACCCTTGGATCACCAGTTTGCCACGGACCAACAGGAGATTACCATCGATAGCGGGAAGACCTGCGGGAACCTGATCGCTTCATTGACAGGGAAAAATTCCTGTACCGGATATGATACTATCACAAATACGATAAAAAAGGATTACCGGGTTTTGAGACTGATAATCTGGACATCAATCGTTGAATACCCATATTTCATATCCAGCCCTTCAGGACTGATTCCTTTTACATAAAACGTCCTCATGTACTGGTTAACCGGGGTGGTGTTATCAAGGTTAATCTGTGGGTTATCCGTGAGTGCCAGCACGATCTGTTCGTTCACAGATGTTTCGTTTATAGGTTTTACAAGCATGGCGAACTGATCAGCACTCACCTGGGTTTCCAGGGGATCTTTTGGCATTACCAGTGATATCCTCTTCTGTTCATTCACTTTCATCCCTGACAGGCCTGTTGCTATCAGGTTCATTTCGTCCCTGAATATCCCGAAATAGGTCTGGTATTGCTGGTATACAACAGGAATTCTTGTCACGTTTGTCATCGTGGTAACATTAACCGGGACCAGAAGTGGATTGGAATAGAAAATTGTTCCACCTTTATTCAGGGTATCATTATAAAGTTTTGAATTCGTCGTGACAATAGGACGGTTCTGGTCATCATAAATTGTATAAGCTACCGTTGCCACATCACCCGATTCTGTACCTTTCAGTGATGTGAGCCAGCTTATACCAAGCGAGGATACGATCATAAATACTGCGAAAAGGACACAGACAACGACGAGCACAATCTTTGTGGCGGTCCATGTTGAGGCCTTTTTGGTCTTTTCCTTGGATTTCTCCTTATTCTTTGGCTTCATCCTTATTATATGAGCGATTCGTCAAGATAAACATTACATATCGCTTGTTGGGTCATGGAAATAACTATATATGAATATCACTAACGAACGGATAACCTCTTCGGCGCCCCCGAAATAGAGGTATAACGGGGAATGAACAATGGTACAACGTGGAATTTATCCAGTCGTATGGACTGACCGGGATATCGATGACCTGCGAAATGAACTCATAGGAAGGTTTGATCGGTTGATGACCCACCCCCTGCTCCCGCCCGGGAACTTTGTGGAGAGAATTGTCCCGGGCCTCCTCGGGGAGTTGCGGGTGGATATCGCCGAACAGGAAGACGAAGTCATTGTTGTAGCAGACCTGCCGGGTGTGGAGAAAGAGGATGTAGAAATCTCCCTGGTCAACCCGCGTTCACTCGAAATCAGGTGCGAGCGAAAGCAGGACCTGGTTGAGAAAGAGGAGGGTTACTACCTGAGAGAAAGACTATCAGGTTCCTTCTCCCGCGTGATCTCTCTCCCCCATGAGGTAACCGAAGACGGGGCAGAAGCAACGTTTCGAAACGGGGTGCTGGAGATCCATTTCAGGAAGTTAGTAATTGAACGCGGAGTAAAAATTAAAATTGACTGAAAAAATTTCCTAATTTCCGATGATTTCAAGTAATACTCCAACGTGATCTACTGTGATGGACAAGAAAAAGGTCAGGGATTATATGACCTACGATGTGGTGACGGTCGATGTCCATGGCACGACAAAGGATGTCATCGAGAAGATCCAGAATACAGGGCATGACGGTTTTCCGGTTGTCGATGGAAGGGAGGTGGTAGGATATTTATCAGCACGAGACCTCCTTTTTGTCCCTTCCACAACCCCGATTGACAAGGTTATGTCCGATCACCTGATCGTTGCTGATCCCGAGATGAGCATCAACGATGCGGCGAGGGTAATCTTCCGCTCCGGTATCCAGAAACTCCCGGTTGTGGATGAGAAAAACATCCTGCTGGGTATCATTTCTAATACCGATGTTATCAGGAGCCAGATCGAGCATGTATCCCCTGAAAAAGTTTTTAATTTCATCGAGACCCTGAAGAAACTGCATGGGATCTCTCCCACCCTGAAACGTGAGACGGTGCAGATCGACCAGCTCCTTCCGACCCAGTCCAAGATATATGAGGACGAGCTTGAAGGGAGGATGTACGAAATTAAAAAAGGTCTTGCAGAACCGCTTATCGTCGTCAGGCGCCCGGGGAGATTAATCCTCGTGGACGGGCACCACCGCGCGGTTGCCGCAAAAAGAATGGGGATTAAGGCGCTTGATGCCTACTTAATAGAGATCGATGATGATATCGAACTGGGAATGGAACGGACAGCAAGGGCAATGAACTTAAAGACGATCGACGATATAACAGTTCTTGACTATGCACGGCACCCGCTTGTTGCCATCACCCACCGTCTTGTACGGCGGGTTGAATAAGACCTGATTTTTTTTAAATAAGGGCCTTAAGACCCTTCGCACCTTACATCAAATTTATCGTTCAGGACATGCTCCTTTACGATTGTATCATCCCTTACTACTACTTCAGGCCATAATCGGGTCCGCGAATGGACAATAACACGGTCTCTCAGCACAACACGTGGCCCGAGGACGGTATCATTCTCAATACTGCAATCATCGCCGATCAGCGTATCATTGTCGATGATACTCCCGCTGATCGTTGTTTTCTTCCCGATTATGACCCGGTTATAAATCGACGAGGAGAAGACCTTGGCATTATTTTTGATGAGGCAGTTCTCCCCGATACTCGTGTAGGGACCGATCAGGACATTGTCACCAATCGTAGTCCCTGAACCTATCGCAACAGGCCCGATGAGCCTTGAATTGACACCCATCGAGAAGGAATCCCCGAGCTGGACCGGCCCCTGTATCTTGGCGGTCTTGATCGTCAGGTCACCGCTGATACTCGTGAACGCAATATCCATCAGTTTCCATTTTTCAGCCTGCCGGAGCATGTTCGGACTCCCGACATCGGTCCAGTTCCCCCGTGCGAGCCAGCCCGAAAGGGTGAACCCTTCATCCATCAGGTGGGGGAACAGGTCCCGGGCAAAATCAAATTTTTTCCCCGCAGGAATATGGTCGAATATCTCCGGGCTGCAGACGTACATCCCGGTACTCGCGAGGTTTGAAAAGATCTCACCGGGTGCGGGTTTCTCCTTGAACCGCTTGATGTGGTAATCCACATCTATCTCGGCAATACCATATTCTGACGGGTCATCGATGCTGATCAGGCCGATAGAGGCAGGGACACGTTCCTTCATGTGCTCCCGGTAAAATTCAAGGAGGTTTAAATCTGTAACGTGGTCCCCGCCTACCACGAGAAAGTCCTGGCCATCCAGGAATTTCTGCGCATTCTTGACACTGCCGGCAGTACCGAGCTTGGTCTTTTCATGCACATAGGTAATATCTACACCGAAGAGAGATCCGTCACCAAGTGCATGCTCGATCACCTCCCCCATGTAACCAAGGGTGATGACCACTTCACGGAACCCTAAGTTGGAGAGGTGTGAAACCAGGTGCTCTATTGAGGGTTTATTCACAATCGGGATACATGGCTTTGGCCGTTCAAACGTGAGGGGGCGAAGCCTGGTACCTTCCCCGCCGCACATGATGCACACCTTCATGAAGGAATTTAGGTCCGCATCATGTTTAACCATATTGAACTTCTGCAGTTCATGGATCGATCCACGGTCATACCAGGAAGTTTTCCAATTGAACCAAAACACGAATGACAGCTGAAAAAGTTATCATCCTGCGAATGACCATATATAAAACGGTATATTTGACAAGTACTGAAAAAGACCGGTGGCCCCTGGCAGGCAGGCAACGTGAAATTGCAATTGCAATTCCACTCATCTCTTTTGGTGGAATCGCAATCGGTGTGATCCTTCAACTGGTGGGTGTCATCCCTGATGCCGCGGAGTTCTGGTATGGCCCGGCTATCGGTGCATTTCTGCTCGGATATCTTGCATGGTTAAAACCAAGGCTGGACGTCGTTTCGATTTGCGCACCAATCTTTGCCATCATGATCCTGATCGTGCCCCTCGATACGAAACCGGGCCTGTTGATCGTCATTCTTTTTGCGGTCAGTATTACAATCCTCCTAGTACGGCTCGAGAAACGGTTCAGTACTCCGAGAAAAAATTCAGAGGAAGATCCAATGGAAAACTATCTGTATGACTATATGGAGCGGCTCAGAGTCATGTTCAATGATGTCGATCAAAAGACGGCACATGAAATCGCCCAGGCATTTCTCTCGTTCCGGTTTGGCCTGTATGGCAACACGGTGAAACAGGCGGATGAAGCGATACTCCTGATGAAAGATTCGGAACCCCAGAAAGTCCTTAAAAAAGCCCTCACAATACTGAGGGAACGGGCAAATAACCTCGAAAATGCAGATGTGACCCCGGTAACCGACATTTTCTTTGTCGCTGATGATGCACCATATCTTGCCATCCATATCCCGGAAGAGGCAAACCAGGACCCGGCAACCCTCCAGCTGAACAATGCAATAATCTTCATCTATTCAGTCTCTTACATGACATCAGAAGATGATGAACAGACCCTTGATGAGCACCAGAAATACATCATCGGGATCCTGAGTTCGTATAAAAAGGCCATGGGCCTCTAAATAGTATTCCTGAAATACAAAAAAAGAAATTCTGCTTTTTTTAATACATATAATTCAAAAGAACATTACAGGGTGTCAAGGCTGACACCATTGAAATCCTGCATTATCTCCCCGATTTCCTTTACCCCGAATGCAGTCTGGACATGGTTCATCTCGATCTGTGTCGCTACGTCGCACATATAATCCAGAATATCCACCGATAATTCCCTTTGCTGCTTGCTTTTTCTGACCTGTTCAACAAGCGAGGATATCTTCTCGGGAGCCTCCATGCGTATCTTTGCAAGGCTGATCACGCACATATAGATCCTTGTCAGGTTCCTGTCGGTACCGGTGATAGTATCGAAGAAATTCCGGAGGATCTGTGCCTGATAGACTTCGCCACCCATATTAAAAGTGTGTATCTTTTACTACTATATAAAATTATGTCAGTTGTTGCAGTGTGATACTCTTCAAACCCTGCAGTTTTAGGAAAATTACGATGATCGCGGCGTTATCAGGGACCTGGTTTATATCACGTAAACAATTCCCCGGGAGACGGTATGAAAAATTGTTGATCCTTTCATCAGGCCCTATCGGGTAGTCATATGAATGCGAGCGAACGGACGTCATGCTTAAGGGTATTTTCACTTGGCTGTACTCACGATCCTGATAATATCGCCGTCTTTCAGTTCATGGGTGTCCTTCACCCGCATCTTTGTCCTCGCATCAACTGCATATAAGAACCCCTTCCCAATATCGGTATGGACCTGGAAGGCGAGGTCACGTGGAGTTGAACCTTTTTTCATCAGGAAGGCATCAGGAAGGACCCGTCCCTTCCCATCGCAGTAGTGGTGTTCGTCTTCCACAGGGTACACAACAATCCTGTCAAGCAGAGAATAGACAGCATGGTTCAGTGCCTGCTGGACACCGGTCCCCCCGAATTCTTTCATTGTTGCGGCGATCTTTGCAAGGCCGGCCTTCTGGGCTGGATTCAGGGATCCCTCATCCACAACGGTGAATGATGGATCACCAGGGACATAACCGATCAGGTGTCCATTTGATGCATTCCGGAGGGCGAGTTCCCCTGCCGCGCTCGAGAAGGACATCTTTTCAGTTTTTAATTTGGCAACCATGTCCTTCGGGGCTGCGTCGACCTTATTTCCCACAACGATCATGGGTTTACTGATTTTTACAATTTCACGACAGAAATTGATCAGCCCCTGTTCGTCGGTGTGGACGAGGTCTATCCCCGCCGCCACCTCGGCATCCCTGATCTCTTCAGGGCTCACGCCGAGACCGGTGAACACCTCTGCGACACCTTTATGGATTAAGAAACCTTTCGTCTGTGCCTGCCGGTGGAGCTTGCCCCAGTGCTTGTCAAGGATACCGTATACCCACATCGTCATCTCAAACTTGAGAAATGCAATGTCCACAAGGGGGTCATGTGCACCGAGGTCAAGGGGGTTCCCCTCGCTATCGGTCGCACCACTGGCATCAACGACATGGATAATTGCATCAGCCTGCCGGAGGTTATCAAGGAACTGGTTACCAAGACCCCGTCCCTTGTGGGCATCCGGAACAAGTCCGGCTACATCGATAATATTTATCGGCACAAAGCGGTCACCGTCCTGGCATGCGCTGCAGACAAGCCCGAGCTCTTTGCAGGGGCATTTCGTCCGTACATACCCCACACCGAAATTGGCGCTGATGGTGGTGAACGGGTAATTCGCGATCTCAGCATGCGCAAGGGTCGCTGCCTTAAAAAACGTGGACTTGCCGCAGTTTGGTTTTCCTGCTAATGCGAGTGTGATCATTGCAATTCACTTTAAGTGATCAGAGTTTATTAATTTGTTATTATGGCATTCACAGAGAAGATTATCTATTATTTTGATTCCCCAGGGCCCCACAATACCGCAGACGCGGCCCGTATCGCGGTCTCCCGCGCAAAAGAACTCGGGCTTTCGAAGGTGCTGGTGGCAAGTACATCCGGGGAAACCGCATTAAAATTTTATAATGAACTGAAAGGGTCAGGCCTCCAGCTTATTGTCGTGACACATGTAGTGGGTTTTTCCAAGCCAGGAATCTGGGAATTTCAAAAGGATATCGCGGAACGGCTCACCCGTGATGGAGTAAGGATTGTGACCGGCACCCACGTGCTTTCAGGCCTCGAGCGGGCCATCTCCCGGTCTGCAAAGGTCGGTGGCGGTTCAAGGACCGATGCCATCGCTGAATCGCTGCGGAGAAACGTGGCAGTCGGGTTGAAAGTCGCCATTGAATGTACTCTTATCGCTGCCGACCAGGGGGCAGTCGGCGTGGAAGAGGAGATTATTGCAGTCGGGGGTACAATGTCAGGATCAGATACGGTGTGTGTCATCAGGCCCTCCCATACCGCCTCATTCTTTGACCTGCAGGTACGAGAGATTGTCGCTATGCCAAGGAACAGGTAAGACATGGTCATCGCATCACTCAGGGAGGCGTTCGGCCTCATTACCAGGCATCCTGTCCTCTGGCTGCCGGGATTATTACTGGCCCTGGTAGGGGCAGCAGATTTAAACATTGAGTATTACGGGGGGAGCTTCCTCGCCGGTAAGTTATGGATACTTGAAATCATTATTCTGCCATTCTTCGTTGCGGGTCTCCTTGCTGCAGTAAAGAACAATGATATGACATTTCGTGGCTTTGTTACCAGTGGGATGAACAATTATTTCCGGGTGCTCCTGCCGGGAATTGTCATACTCTTTGCAGCACTTATTACCGCCGTCCTACTCATCATACCACTATCGTTAATTGGAACACCGGGATCAGCCATGGGACTCTATGCCGGCATCCTACTGGGTGTTGCCGTGCCCTTCATATTCCTGATGTATTTCTATGACGCAGTTGCAGTCTTTGAAAATGAAAAGGTCTTTGAATCAATCCGGCGGAGTATCGAACTTACCATGAACCACACCGGGCTCGTGGTAAAATTTTTCCTGGTAAATATCGTGATACTGCTCACCGGGTTCTTCATTATTTTCATGATATGGACCATGATGTTCTTCGATAAACTCACCCCTCTCACGACAATGAATGCAACTGAAATCCAGGCGGTCACCCCGGATTATTTTACATCACTGCTTGGGGCTGACGGGATCATCATCACGTCCATCATTTTTGCAATTGGTGCCCTCGTTCTCGTCACGGTCCTTTATACCTATAAGGCATGTTTTTACAAGGTCCTGTCAGGGACAACCCCGCCGGTTGTGGTGGCCCAGGGAGAGTTTGACGAAAAGGGACGCTGGTATAAGTATTAATCCTCCCCGGGAGGAGAAATCAGTATTTTTTTTCCCACGCTATAACACGTAAAATTATTGCCAGTTACGAATTGTCCTAATAAATTAGCGTCCGTTATGCAATCAGTGCCCAGTATACGGCAAGAGCAAAAAGCCCCCCGCCAAGTGTACCGATAATGTTGGTCCCGGCATTCCCTATATATCCGCGGTTTTCAATAACAGCACCGGCAAGGCTGTCGATGTTTGTCCCGACAAGTCCTGCAAGGCTGCAAATTGCGAAAGTCGGGAGGTTAATGACTCCAAGGAAAAAGGCGACGGCTGATATACCGATTGCGCATATCAGTGCTGCAAGTTCTCCAATCAGGGTGATGCCACCGTTCGTTCCGGCAGGGACTTTTTTCCCGGTGGTTATCATGTACGGTGTGCCACCAGTCACCCCGATCTCGCTTGCGACGGTATCTGCGGCAGCAGTGGCAACACTACCGACAAACATTGCGGCGAATACAGGGTTCTGGGTGACCCCGAACAGAATTGCCGCCGCAACAGAAACCCCGCCATTGGCAAATACGTTCCGGTACCCGCGTGCTCCGCCGCGGTTCTGCTCGACCCCGAGGTTCTCTTTTTCGGCATACCTGAAGCGGGTACAGGCCGATCCTGCGATAAAAAATGCCAGCATAACAAGGAACCAGGTCACGTTGGCAAAGACTATCAGAAGAATCCCCAGCAATGCCGCCGAAAAAAGGCCCGAGAGATCGGCTGTTTTGAACCGATAGGCGAAATATCCGAAACCGAACGCAATGATGACTGCAACGGATATCAGGGGAACGCTGACCTGGTAATTCAGGTCACTGAAGAGAAGCATCGTCATCGAGATCCCAAGCGTCTCGACCATGAGGGCATCATCACGGTCGCCAAGGATCACTTTCAGCAAGACAGCAACGATAATACCCATCAGCACAGTCAGGGGTGCAGGTTGCGGAAGTACAAGGAGGTTCTGAAGGTACAGGGTATACAGGGTAATCAGGACTGCACTCGCTGCTGCGACCAGCGTGTAAGCAAAGTATGACCTGGCATTCTCACCGACTGACCGGAATACCAGTTCTCCAATGACAACAAATGCAAGAGTACAGGAAAATATGAAGAGGGGTATAAGCCCGATGCCGTAAAAAATTGCCAGCGCGATGATAGACAGGGAAAAAAACTTGGTCTTCTGTATCAGGAGCAGGATAAGGGCAAAGAGCACGACGATAATCGAAAAGAACCAGGGTGGCTGCACGAATGGTGCAATCACTATGCAGGCGATTGCGAGGACTGCGGCGAGCCGTTCGCCGAGCTGGTTCATCATTGTTCAGCTATTTGACCGGATTGCATTAGAGCTTTCTTCTCGGGGCCAAGTTCACAAAACTCTATGCAGCCGTGAGAAAATCACGTTGTTTTTAGAAATGTCCTCCTCTGCATTCGATTACTATATGTGATAAAAAGACAGATAATCAGGAGATGTCATCACATGAACTCCCGAAGACGTATGATTATGCCGAAGTAGAGCCGCGGTGGCAGAATACCTGGCGCGACGAAGACAATTATTTTGACAAAAGTTCCAAAAAACCCAGGTTTGTCATCGATACGCCCCCACCCTACCCGACCGGCAACTTTCATATCGGGAATGCCCTGAACTGGTGCTATATCGATTTCATCGCACGGTACAAACGGATGCAGGGCTTTAATGTGATGTTTCCCCAGGGTTGGGACTGCCACGGTCTGCCAACGGAGGTGAAAGTCGAGGAGACCCATGGCATTACGAAAAATGACGTATCGAGGGAAGAGTTCCGAACCATGTGCCGCGACCTGACACTCGCAAATATCGGGAAAATGAGAACGACATTACGGAGAATGGGGTTCTCGGTTGACTGGTCTAATGAATATATCACGATGATGCCGGACTATTACAAAAAGACCCAGCTCTCGTTCCTCCGTATGTTTACCTCCGGCTATATTTACCAGAGCGAACATCCGGTCAATTTCTGTACCAGGTGCGAGACGGCTATCGCATTTGCTGAAGTCTCTTACGAGGGAAGGGAGACTCGCCTCAATTTCTTCGATTTCGATGGCATCGAGATAGCGACGACAAGGCCCGAACTCCTCGCAGCCTGCGTGGCTGTAGCCGTGCACCCCAGTGACGAGCGCTATAAGAAAATCTGGAATACCCGTCTCAAAGTCCCTCTTTTCGGTCATGATGTACCGGTCGTGGTCGACGAAGTAGTAGATCCCACGTTTGGTTCCGGGGCAGTGATGATCTGTACCTTCGGGGATAAACAGGACGTCCACTGGTGGAAACAGCATAATCTCGCATTACGGAAGGCAATCGACAGAAAAGGTATGATGACGGAGATTGCAGGCAAATACGAGGGAATGTCATCAACTGAATGCAGGGAGGCGATCCTCAATGATATGAAAGCCTGCGATATCCTGTACAGGCAGGAGCCGCTCGAGCAGCGCGTGGGGGCCTGCTGGCGCTGTAAAACTCCCATCGAGATCATGAGCGAACGCCAGTGGTTTGTGAAGATCCGCCCGGATGAAATTTCAAAAGCAGCGCATGAAGTCAGCTGGAACCCCGAGCACATGTTACTCCGGATGGAGAACTGGGTCGGCCAGATGGAATGGGACTGGTGTATCTCCCGGCAGCGGATATTTGCCACACCGATCCCGGTATGGTTCTGCAACAAGTGCGGGGAAATGGTATTTCCTGAGGAAAAAGATCTCCCGGTTGACCCTACCAGCACAAAGCCTGGCCATCCCTGCCCGAAATGCGGGTCGACAGAATTCTCCGGGGAACAGGACGTACTTGATACCTGGATGGACTCATCGATTTCAGTGCTTAATGTGACAGGCTGGGACGGGTCAGGTGACCCCCCGTATTTCCCTGCCCAGATCAGGCCACAGGGCCATGACATCATCAGGACATGGGCATTCTACACGATTCTTCGGTCGGTCGCCCTAACCGGGCAGCGACCCTGGGACCAGATCCTCGTCAATGGCATGGTACTGGGCGAGGACGGATTCAAGATGAGCAAGAGCCGCGGTAATATCATCGAGCCCTTTGAAATCGTCGATAAATACGGGGCTGATGCCCTGCGGCAATGGGGTGCAATGGGGGCTACAACCGGTTCGGACATCATGTTCAACTGGAATGATGTCGTGTCTGCATCGCGGTTCCAGACAAAGATGTGGAATATAGCCCGGTTCTCCCTCATGCAGATCGAAAAGGAAGAGATTAGGTCAGATGCAAAGGTCACGGCACTGATCGACCGCTGGCTCCTTGGAAAACTGTCCGATACCATCGCCGAGGTTACGGATGCGATGGAGCACTTCCAGTTCGATCGTGCCTTAAAAACAATCAGGGAGTTTGCATGGGAAGTGCTCGCCGACGAGTATATCGAGCTGGTCAAGGGCAGGCTGTACCTTGGTGGCGCAGACCGCGAGAGTGCATGCCTTACACTCCGGTCCACATTCGACTCGCTCTGCCGAATGCTAGCGCCGTTTACGCCGTACTTTGCTGAAGAGTGCTACTCTTACCTTTCTTTGGAAAGCGTTCATTCGCAGGAATGGACGAAATTCACCTATGCAGACGAGGAGGCATTGCGGGAAGGGGAACTCCTTGTTACGGTTGTATCTGAACTGAGACGCTACAAGCACGAACAGGGAATGGCGCTGAATGCCCCGCTTGGAAAGGTGACCATTTATTCCGCCCACAGCATTGATGACGCCGGGGACGCATCCCGGACACTGAATGCAGAAGTCCACTGGAGCAAAAACAGGGCAGACCTCGAGCAGGTGGTTTCAGACGTGCAGTTCAACCTCGGAGTAATCGGTCCCACCCTACGGAAACAGGCAAAGAGTTTCATGGAGGCAGTCAGGGCACTACCAAAGGATCAGCTGATTAATCCGCCATCCACGGTACTGGTGGATGGAGAGGAAATACCCGTACCCGCTGATGCATTTTCCCCCAAATTTTCATACATGGTCGGAGGGGAGAAGGTGGACGTGGTTAATGTCGGTGACGTGATTGTGACCGTGCAGCGGCCGACCTGATGGCATCGGCAACAAACTGCTGAATTTCTTTTTCATCTTTTTCTGCGTCCACGAGAATGAACCGTGACGGTTCTTCCCGTGCAAGCGCAAGATAATTGTCCTGCACTTTTGTGAGGAGGGAGGAGTATTCGAAATGTTCCCGCTCCGTGCGTCCTGAACGCCTGAATAACGCCGTATCGACCGGGAGGACGAGGAGAAAAGTCAGGTCAGGTGAGATTGTCCACCCTTTGTGTACCTGCCTGAGCCATGCGAGGGGGTCCGGTACCAGTCCTTCGAGTGTTACCTGCTGGTAGGCATACCGGCTGTCAGTGTAACGATCGGAGATGACAAGCTGGTTTTTTTCAAGGGCCGGGCGGACCACAGTGGCCAGGTGCACTGCATGATCAGCGACAAACAGGAGAGCCTCGGCAATCGAATCGATCTCCTCGGCAATTGCACGACGTACGGAGGTTCCTACCCAGGTCTCCCCGGGTTCGCGGGTCATCACGGGTGCGAGATCTGCAAGAGATCCCTCAAGCGATGATACGAGGCTGCTCTTACCACTGCCGTCAATTCCTTCAATCGTGATTAACAGAATGTTCCCCTCCTGATCATTTCAACAGGTATCGTATTGTTGTGAAGCGCGGTCGCAATAATCGCACCGTCAAACCCGGAATCTGCCAGAAGTTCCAGGTCTTCAACCGACGCGACACCCCCACCCCAGAGGAGTTTTCCGAAATATGCTTCTCTCATGTTTCCGGGCCGCACCCGGGCCAGTCCCTTTGACGTGCCGACCCCGCTGATATCAAGCAGGATACAGCCGTCAAAATGTAACTCATTAACAGATCTGATGTATTCTTCCGGGGTTCTGCCGGACGGGATTACAAGCCCTTCTTTCATGTCGATACTCAGGTATCCCGATTTGTAACGGGTTAAATCCTCACCCGCAGTTTCTGTACCGATCACGTTCTCAAAATGGTCGAGGGCAAGCAGGTCCCCGGGATCCCTGCACCCCCTGTCAGCATAGCAGTGGCTGACAAGCTGGTTGCACCGGGCGATTATATCGTCATGTGACCCGGCACCGGTGATCCTGTCGAGATCGGCGATATAGATCGACCGGGGCCTGATGTGACAGATGAACCCTTCAGGGTCGGCAACGGGTGATGCCCCCCAGGTAAGCGGGCGGTAGTTCATACGGTCGCCACGCTCACCATGGACAACGAGCCCGTCCTTCAAATCCATTGCGAGAACAAGTTCCATGCCAGAACGCAATCACTATTAGGATAAAA
>JBAXJR010000032.1:0-25111 GCA_037137755.1 Methanomicrobiales archaeon
ACATTTAAACCTTTAAACTGCTGCAAGTAGGTACTATGCCAATCGAGTCACTCAGGGAAGAGATCAACAGGATTGATCGGGAGATTATCCGGCTGATCGCTAAACGCCAGGCGGTAGCCGGAAAAATTGCAAAGGTAAAATTCACCGGGGGCCTACCGGTCCATGACGAGGAACGGGTAAAGGTGGTCCTTGAGTCATCTTTTGATTATGCTGTCGAGCACAAAATCAACCCCGTTCATGTCCAGAGGATTATGTTAATCCTGATCGAAATGAGCGAAGAATGGCAGCGTGGATGTTCGGGGGATGGCAACCTCCCCTGAATACACCCATGATTCACGGTTGGGTTGGGGCAGGTCCACTGACTTCTTTTAAAAATTATTTGTAAAATACCGTAACCAGCACAACAATGCCGATGGCAATCATAAGGCACCCCATGGCAAGCCTGACGATTACCCGATTTTGTGAGCGCCATGCCTCAAGACGTTCCGGCGGCAGGCCGAAATAGACAATTGCGAGGATAATAATCAGCGGGGCTACAAAGAGAATATTATAGAGCACCAGAAGTGGCAGCCCCTCCATTATCGTCATCTTCTGCGATATCAGGGAGATAATTGCGAGGTAGATCCCACCGGTACAGGGGAGCTCGAACATCCCGACAAGGATACCAAGGATAAACGTGGCAGGAAGCGTGGCCTCTTTCACGTACCGGGTGATTGCGTCCTTCTTTGATTCGGGGATGACAAGCCAGTTCCCCGAGCCACCCTGCAGGGCATCTTTTATCATAACGGCCCCGGCAGCGAATGCAACGGTCGCAGCAATAAGTGCAAATATGCTCGAAAATCCGGATACCTGTACAAGGGCGAAGAGGCCGAGGCCGGACAGGAAATAAAATATGAATATTGCCCCGATATAGACAAGTCCGACTTGTAACATCCTCCTTTTTGAACCGATCGACATGATCGATACAAGAAGGAAGACCAGTACTGCAAAGGCACAGGGATTAATCCCGTCCACCAGACCGGCTACGATGACCAGGGGTATCGTAAGCTGAGTGGTACCGGATATTTCAAGAGACGGGATGGCCTCCGTTGGCATGGGGACCGTAGAGTTCGGGTTCTGTGCAACCTGCACAACAATATCGTCCAGGTGCAACTCGATGTTCTCAATGTCCGTCAGTTCCCATACTCCTACGAATACGGCGGGCACTGGTGAAAAAGGAACATTATATCGCTTGTTGAACTGCTGGAACAGCTGCTGGTTCGATACATTGTCAATAAGGTCATACGAGCGGATGATCACATCAGGGTGGCGTTCCCTAAACCCTTCCATGAACAGAAGGGCCTTCTGGCACTCACCGCACGTCTGCCTGTAAAAGAAATAAACAACCACATGACCCGCGGGTTCTGATGAGAGGAGGTCCGAGATATTCGTGGCACTCCCGATTGTATCTGAAGGGCCAGGCCCTGGAGAATCGGCGGTTACAATCCCGGATGCAGATATGATGAGCACCAGAAGAATTATCGCAAAAAAAGGATATTGTAACCTCATGTGACACCTGGGGGCTCTGGAATTGTGATTACCAGTTATCTCTTCCCGTCCTTAATACGCTTATCTCCGTAGGGCACCTTCTTTTCGGTCACCATGGTGCCGATCCCCTCATCGGTGAAAAGCTCAAGGAGAAGGTTATGGCGGATATTACCATTCACAATATGTGCAAACCGCACCCCCCTGCTTACGGCATCGATTAACGAGGTCACTTTCGGAATCATGCCTTCGCTGATGACACCCTGTGCCATCATTTCCTTCGCTTCATCGAGGGCAAGCCTGCGATAGACTGTTGTCCTCTCGCGGTTCATCACGCCATCGACATCCGTCATATTGATTAATTTATAGGCTTTCAGTGCCACAGCAAGGTCTCCGGCAGCGGTATCTGCGTTGATATTCAGGTTCTGGCCATTCCGGTCTATTGCGATAGGAGCAATCACGGGGATATATTTGTTATCGAGAAGGGTGTTGAGTAACGAGGGATCAACCACTTCAATATCCCCGACATGACCAAGGTCAACCTCATGTTCTTTCCCGGCGACGGTGACTTTCTGGAGGCCCATTTTCTTCGCGATAATCAGGTCCCCGTCGTTTCCCGAGATCCCGACCCCACGGGCACCGGACTTGGCGATCAGCGAGACTATCCCGGTATTGATCTTCCCCACCAGCACCATCTGGGCAATTTCAAGGGTTTCCTGGTCTGTGATGCGGAGCCCGGCAACGAATTTAGGTTCTTTCCCCATGGCTTTCATCTTATCGGTGATCTCAGGACCTCCGCCGTGCACGAGGACAACCCTGATTCCGACCAGTTGCAGGAGGACGGCGTCCTTTATCGCGTCCTCCAGTACATCCGGGTCCACCATCGCATGGCCACCCAGCTTGATCACCATCGTCTTTCCATGGAACTGCTGGATATAGGGGAGTGCTTCGGTGAGCACCTCTTCACGTTTCATGTCGTATACCTCCCGTTGATCTCGACATATTTTTCCGTCAGGTCACAACCCCATGCAGTTGCCGTCCCGTCACCTGCATCAAGGTCAAGTTCGAATATGACCTTTTTCCCTGCCATCAGGGATTTGGCAAGTGCAAGGTCAACAACTATCTCGCCGGACCTGACAAGTTCCGCACGACCGGACCCGTCCGAGATCCAGAGTGAGACCGCGTACGGGTCAAACCTGACACCCGAGCGCCCGGCCGCAGCAACCACCCGGCCCCAGTTCGGGTCCTGCCCGTAGACGGCTGTCTTAACAAGCGGGGATGCTATGATAGTCTTTGCCACTGCTGAGGCTGATTCTTCAGACGGTGCACCCGTGACGGTGACTTCGAGCAATTTCGTCGCTCCTTCACCATCGATAGCGATCTGCATAGCAAGGGATCGGCAGCATTCTTCAAGTGCCTTCTGGAACTCCTGCTGGTTAACACGGCCCCGTAACCCCGTCGATGTGCAGAGTGCGATATCGTTGGTACTCTCATCGCCGTCCACTACGACCCGGTTGAATGTCCGCTTCACCGCCAGTTTTAATGATGCCTGGAGGTCAACGGCACTGACTTCAGCGTCAGTATAAATAAACGCAAGCATGGTACCCATGTTAGGCGCAATCATCCCGCTTCCTTTCGTTATCCCGCCAACCGAGAATGTTTCCCTCTGGATGAGGGCATGCTTCTCAAATAAATCGGTGGTCATGATCCCCTTCGCCGCCTGTATTTCGGCTGATGCACTGCGTTCAAGACGCGGGGCGACCTCCTTCGCCTGCCGCGCGATCAGGGGGATATCGAGGTAGCGTCCGATTACCCCGGTGCTTGCAACACCAATCCTGGTGGCGTCCAGGCCCAGTTCTCCTGCGGCAATCTCTGCCATTTTCACAGCGTCCTGGTACCCGCGGTCACCTGTATACGCATTGGCACAACCGCTGTTCGCTATCACAGCCCCTAGTTTTCCCCTGGCAATCCGCTCCTGCATCAGGACAACCGGGGGGGCCTTCATTATGTTTGAAGTGAAAACTCCGGCTGCATTCCCTTCTGCCTGGATCAGGGTAAGGCCATATTTTCCTTCCTTTACCCCGGCAGCTTTCACTCCTTCGACACCACAGATACTCTTCATCCCGAAGTCCCTCCCGGAATTTACCGGTCAGCCCCTTCGAAGGTGCTCCCTATCCCCTGGACAATATCGGTGTGGGTGATAATGCCGACGAGCTTCCGGTCGTCCAGCACAGGAAGACGTGCGATTTGCTCCTTGTGCATCACTGCTGCGGCTTCCTCGATGTCCCCATCTGCATGGATCGTTATTGCCGGGTGACCCATGATGGTGCCGACTTTTTGATCGCCGATATGGGTCAGCGCCTTCTTTGTCTTCTCCCAGTTTATCATTTCGCGGATGGGGACTTCGATGATTTCCAGCGGAGACGGGAGCCACAGGTCATCTGATATCTGGCCGGTCTCCAAAAGATTTACAATATCCGTGTCGGTTACCATCCCGACAAGCACATCGTCATCCATTACCGGCAGGCCACCGATACGGTTCTTTTTCAGCAATCCTGCTGCCTGCCGGACGGTATCATTGACAGATACGACGACCGGGTTTTTTGTCATAACTTCTGAAACGTTCATTTTTATTTCACCTCAGGGGAACATGCCTGCCCCGCGGAGCCCGTCATTCTCGACGAAGCCGCACATAATATTCATATTCTGTATTGCCTGGCCACTTGCACCCTTGACGAGATTATCAATTGCCGATACGGCCACGACCCGTTCACCTTCGCTTTCAACCATGATATCACAGAAGTTTGATCCCCTGACAGTCGCGAGCATCGGTTTCTGGTGCCTGATGAAGTATTCACCCTTGTAGAAGTCGTGATAACACTTTTCAACTTCTTCCTGCCCCATGGGCTCTTTGAGGAGGATATGGGCGGTTGTCAGTATACCCCGGGTGACCGGGACCAGGTGGGGTGTGAAATACACCTTTGCAGCGGAACCAAGACGTGAGATTTCCATGCGCATCTCTGCAAGGTGCCGGTGCGAGGTCCATTTGTAAGGGCTGATATTGTCAGCGACATTAGGATAATGTGTCGTTGCCGACGGGTTATCCCCGGCCCCACTGACACCGGTCTTCGAATCATAGATAATCGTGTGGGCACGACCTGCAAGAGGTGCTGCAGCCAGTGTCGCTCCTGTCGGGAAACAGCCGGGATTGGAAACAAACCGGGCAGGACCACATGCATCACGGTGGAGTTCCGGGATCCCGTACGGGCACTCGAAATACGCGGTATGGGGGACTTCATAGACCTTCTCGTAAACATCTTTCGGGAGCCTGTAATCCGCACTCAGGTCGACAATTTTGATCCCGCGGTCGAGCAGCGGGGCGGCATAGCTCATCGCCGCGGTGTGGGGCACCGCAAGAAATGCAAAATCTGCATCAATCTCTTCGGCAGAAGGATTTTCAAACAGGAGGTCAATCCCCCCTTTCAGGTGGGGATGTTCTTTCACAACGGGCGTTCCCGCAAGTTTGCGCGAGGTTGCACAGGTGACTTCTGCGGATGAGTGCATCAGGAGGAGACGGATCAGCTCTCCACCGGTATATCCCGAGGCACCGATAATCGCAACTTTCATACCATAAATATTCTATTGCAAAAACTTAATGCTTTTCAGGGAACGCGTTTGCAATCCTGTTTAAATCAGGGAGTTTTTGAAAATAACGATAATTAATGGTAAATCTGGAGGCAGGCCGGGTCATCATTTTTACGGTGGCCCTCTAACCCCGCATCAGGGTTTATTCACCATTACACCTATTTACTAAGTCGTGGGATGACCACGGGGACGTCAGATTAATAAAATTTAAATAGGTATTTATCATGATTAATAATGTAAAATCGGTGAGTAAATGACCGAGGACTTCGATGTAAAACTCGTCGAGGATGTCAAGTCTTATACACCTGACCCTCACTACAAAAAGAATTCCTGGCTGGGCGACTACCAGACTGCATATAATGAATTCCTGAAAGATCAGGATGCATTCTGGAGTAAGATGGCCCATGAACTCGAGTGGATCCAGCCTTGGGACAAGGTCAAGGAACTGGACTACCCGTACGCGAAGTGGTTTACCAACGCCAAGTTGAACATCTCGGCAAACTGCCTAGACCGTCACGCCTCCGGGAACCGGCGTAACAAGGCCGCACTGATATGGAGAGGAGAAAACGGTGCTGAAAAGATTTACACCTACCAGCAGTTGCTCTCCGCCGTAATGCGGTTTGCAAATGCGCTGAAGAAAATCGGTGTAGAGAAAGGGGACCGGGTCTGTATCTACATGCCGCTCGTCCCGGAACAGGTCATTGCGATGCTCGCATGCGCCCGGATCGGTGCAGTCCATAGTGTAGTGTTTGGTGGATTTGGTGCAGCCGCACTCAACATGCGGATACAGGACGCAGCGGCAAAAGTCGTTATCACCGCTGATGTCAGTATCAGGCGTGGAAAGGTCATCCAGCTGAAATCAATCGTGGAAGAAGCCATTATTAACTCATCTTCCGTTGAGCACGTAGTCGTCCTCCGACGGCAGAGCCCGCAGGTAGAACTGCGCCCGAACCTAGAGCTGGACTTCTACGACCTGATGAAGGGAGTGCCGGCAGACTGCAGGCCTGAAGTGATGGATGCAGAGGACATCCTTTTCACCCTGTATACGAGCGGGTCAACAGGAAAGCCAAAAGGAATTGTTCACACCTGTGGCGGCTACATGGTAGGGACTTACTACACCAGCAAATACGTGTTTGATATCAAGGACAGCGATATATTCTGGTGCACAGCGGACCCAGGCTGGATCACCGGCCACAGTTATATCGTCTACGGACCGCTCGCGGTCGGGGCAACGGTATTTATCTCAGAACTGACCCCTGATTACCCTGATGCCGGGAGTTACTGGTCACTCATCGAAGAGCAGAAGATCACGATCTTCTATACCGCTCCGACCGCAATCCGGATGTTCATGAAGATGGGCGAGACCTGGCCGGATAAATATGACCTGAGCTCGTTACGCATAATCGGGTCGGTCGGGGAGCCACTGAACCCCGAAGCATTCGAATGGTATTACCAGGTAATCGGGAAGAAAAAGTGCCCGATCCTCGACACGTGGTGGCAGACGGAGACAGGGATGCACATGATTACCACCATGCTCGGCGAGCCGATGCGCCCGGGTTTCGCGGGTCTGCCAATCCCAGGTATAGAAGCAGACGTTGTCGATAAAGACGGTAATTCTGTTAAGCCCGGGACCGGCGGGTTCCTCGTAGTCAAGGCACCATGGCCTTCAATGCTCAGGACGGTCTACGGAGATGACGACCGATACAGGAAATACTGGTATACCATTGACGGGGTCTATACCGTCGGCGATCTTGCAGTTAAGGGAAAAGACGGCTATATCATGATCCTTGGCAGGTCTGATGACATCATTATCGTCGCAGGCCACAATATCGGAACTGCCGAAGTGGAAAGTGCCCTCGTTTCCCACCACGCGGTTGCAGAATCCGCAGTGATCGGAAAACCAGATTTCGTCAAGGGAAATTCTATCAAAGCCTTTGTAATCCTCAGAGTCGGGCACGATCCAAGTGATAAGCTGAGGCAGGACCTGATGTATCATGTACGGATGACGATCGGCCCGATCGCGGTGCCCCAGGAGATCGAATTCGTGGATAAACTTCCAAAAACCCGTAGTGGCAAGATCATGCGACGGGTGCTCAAGGCAAAAGAGATGGGTATCGACCCCGGTGATGTCTCAACACTTGACGAGTAACAATTTAAACAATTTTTTAGGGACCAGATATATCAGGACTAAAAAAAACTATGTCATTAACGGAGGATCGGAATATGAGTGAGACTTCAATAGACAAAATCATGGGAATGGATGCTGAAAAAGGACGCTGGGTCCTTGTGTTCCTTGGATTGGTGATCAACCTCTGTCTTGGATCAATTTATTCATGGAGCGTGTTCGTTGCACCTCTTACAGCATATTTCACGACGCTTGGCCAGACAGTTACTGCAAATGAGATCCTGCTGCCGTTTTCCGTTTTCCTCGCGTTTTTTGCGATAGCGATGCCTCTGACAGGTAAGTACATCGAGCAACTGGGCCCGAGGAACGTGGTGATTATCGGCGGGTGCCTTACCGGACTCGGATGGCTTCTCTCTTCATTCGCAGGTTCAGTCCAGTGGCTGTACATCTTCTACGGTGTGATTGCCGGAACAGGTGTCGGGATTGCATACGGCGTACCCGTTGCTGTTGCGGCCCGCTGGTTCCCAGACCGGCGGGGTCTTGCAGTTGGCCTTACCCTGCTGGGTTTCGGGTTTTCGGCACTCATTACTGCAAATATCGCAGGGTACCTCATCGGGGCTTCGGGTGTGATGAACACCTTCAGAGTCTTCGGGATTGTATTCATCGTCCTGATTTTCGTCCTGGCATTACCCCTCAAATTTCCAAAAGCAGGGTGGAAGCCAGCCGGGTGGATACCACCGCCACCAAAGCCCGGTCAGGCAGTTACCTGCGAACTCAACCGGGGACAGATGCTCCGTACCCGTGCATTTTATGCACTCTGGGCCTGTTATTTCATTGGCTGCCTCGCAGGGCTGATGGCAATCGGAATTGCCAAGCCTGTCGGCACCGATATCGGCGTGGCGACAGGACTCGCAACCATGCTGGTGGGAGTCTTCGCGGTCTTCAATGGTTTCGGGCGTCCCGGGTTTGGTCTGCTGACCGACCGGATCTCACCGCGGAATACGGCAATGGTATCTTTCGCCCTTATCGCCTTTGCCGCGGTCCTTCTCTGGCAGGTCCCGACTGTCCCGGTCTACATCCTTGGGTTCATCATCCTGTGGGGATGCCTTGGAGGATGGCTTGCCATTGCACCAACAGCTTGTGGCAGTTATTTTGGCACCTGCGATTATCCTAGGTGTTATGGTGTGCTGTTCCTGGCTTATGGTGCGGGAGGTATTGTCGGACCCCAGCTTGCCGGGTTTATCAAGACCTCTTCCGGGTCGTACCTCGGGGTATTCCCCTATGTCCTGGTACTTGCAGTCATTGGACTCGTAATCGCGTTCACGATGCTGAAGCCCCCAAAGGCTCCGGCACCAGAGTAATTTTTTAGATTGCCAACCTGAAAAGCAGGCATTTTTAAAAACGCAGGATTGAGAAATGGACTCTGTCGAAATCCTGCGAATAATAAAAATAGTTAACAGAACTGCATCGACAGGAGGGGGTTTACCCCTCCCTGCCACCTTTAGGATAAACTTTCGGGCAGGGTTCCCAAAGGCTGATTAAAAGTTAAGAGTTTTTGGGGAGCGTCGCTATCCCAACCAGGGTCGAATCAGTGGCGGGGCATAGCCCCGGGAGAGTTGGAAAATTAAGGAATGGTCCGAATTCGGTAAGAACATATTAGAGCATTTCCAATGTAAATGTGTGAACGAACCCCAATGAAGAGATTTTGAAAGGGAATTTTCACAGTTCGGTGTGAACTTCCGTTTCATGTGTGCTTCTTCAGAGCCAGAAAATGAAACCTTTATATTACTCAAATAGGCGGGTTGCTAATGGAACGCCATCCCGAAAAATAAGATGATTATTGTTTCCAGAGCATCATAAGCCCGTTTTCTATGATCTCATCCTGTGATAACCCGGTACATCCGGATTCTATAAGGGTTAAAATGCCATTCAGGATCCGAGAAAGCATTACTGCATAAAATTCCAGGGGCAGGTCCTGTAATATCCCTTCGCGGACAGCGGAATTACTCAGTTCTATCATCCAGGTAAAATCATCAAAGGCCTGCTGCTTTACCTCTTCCCTGATGCCGGGGGAGTTGCAAACCTGGTCGAGGAATCGTGCCTTACCCTGGTTTGCCACACCCCACGCGATATACCCACGCAGACACTGCTCAAGACGCTGTTTTGTGGGGAGCGTACGGTCATCGTTCCTGTGGATAACCTCTGCCAGCTCCTTCTTGATCGAGAGATACAACTGGTCAACGAGGTAGTTCTTATCCGGAAAATAGTGGAACAGCGTCCCGGTTGAGACCCCGGCCTCTTTGCTGATCTGCGCAGTCGGGGTCCCGTCCACACCCTGCGTGGTAAAGAGCTTAAGCGCCGTTACAAGTATCTTTTCTCGGTTTCCGGATGAGGTCCCAACAGGGTCATCCGTTGATTTGCAGGTTTTACGGGGGTTCATTTGTTATTAAGAACTAATTTTGGTTATTCCTTTACCTTCGGAGAGAACATCAGCCTGACCAGCGGGATCATCAGTTTCGTACTGAGCCCACCAAGAGTGCTTTTGACTTTTTTAAGTTCTTCGGGGATCTCAATATTCTGGGGGCAGGCCCTGACACACTTTCCGCAGTTCCGGCAGAGCGAAGCATCGGCCGACGTTCCCATTCCACCCATCAGCTGCATCCCATAGAACCCCCTCACCATCATCCGGTTTGAGCCCATGTGGTAATCGTTGAACATGGCGAAGCACTGGGGAATATTCACCCCGAATGGACAGGGCATACAATATGCGCACCCGGTACAACCTACCCTGATAAGCTTTTTGTATGTCGCTGTTACTTTTTCCATGGTTGCAATATCATCGGCAGTCATGGAACCGGGCAGGGCATCTTCGCAGGTTGTTATGTTTTCGGCAATGTGGTTCTCGTCATTCATCCCGGAGAGGACAACCGTTACCTCCGGGTGATTCCATACCCAGCGGAGAGCCCATGCCGCCGCTGACCGTTTTGTCCCTGCATCGCGGTATATTTGTTTAACCTCGTCCGGTAATTTTCCGGCAAGCATCCCGCCCCTGAGCGGCTCCATAATCATAACCGCGATATTCTTTGAGGCTGCGTAGCGAAGGCCCTCGGTCCCGGCCTGGTTCGTTTCATCAAGGAAATTGTACTGGATCTGGCAAAAGATCCAGTCGTAGGCATCGATGATTTCCCTGAATGTTTTCCGGTCTCCGTGGAAGGAGAAGCCGGCGTTCCTGATCTTTCCGGCTACTTTTGCTGAATCCAGGAATTCCAGGACGCCAAGTTCAAATAGTCGTTTCCATTGACCGGCTTCAAGAGAATGGAGAAGGTAATAGTCGATATGATCAGTCTGGAGTTTTTTAAGCTGAATATCGAGGATCCGGTCCATATCTTCGCGGGTTTTTACGCTCCACGGCGGGAGTTTGGTGGCGAGTTTCACTTTTTCCCGGTAACCTTCCTGGAGTGCCCGTCCTAAAAACCGCTCACTCTCCCCGCCGTGATACGGTACTGCGGTATCGACATAGTTGATCCCGTGGTCGATGGCATCACGGATCTGCCGTGTAGCACGCTCTTCATCGATGCCCAGCCGTTTTGTTGCAAGACGCATTGCGCCAAAGCCAAGGGCTGATAACTGATCGCCATTTTTAGGAACTTGCCGGTATTGCATGAAATCACCCACGTATTGCTGCCGGGTTCAGGTATCACCGGCACAATTAGACTAATTAGTCTAGACTGAATAATCTATTAATGTTTCTGATTGAATTTGAAAAAACCTGCCACCTTTCCTAAAAATAGATAATATCTGAACAATTAAGAGGAATTGTACTATCACGTTTTGGATTTTTATGCTGATGGATTCGTTTTCTCTGGGCCATCCGGTAACCTGATACCACAAGGATGCTTTCGCCAAACTCTGCATCAAGGCACGGCTCCCCGGAGTCCACATACAGGACAGGGGTTTCCCTGAGTTTATGGGGGGATGCGACCACGATGAGGTTTTCAAGCCCGACCCTCCTTACGATCCGGGGACTAATCTGCTGATTGCCCCTGCCGAGGATGAACCCCTGTGCACCTATGGGGCTGATGATAATTTTAGCCTCTTCACCCTTGATGAGCAAATCCCAGAGTGTCTGCTCATTACTATCGGGTGCCAGAAGGTTGCCGTTTTTTATTGCATCAACACCCAGCAACGTCTTATTCACACCGATATCACGGGCGACAGCCTCGGTGGTAGTTCCGGCGCCAAGGATATAGAGCACGTCAGGGATCATTATTTCGTGGATGAAACGGGCTATTTCTCCTTTTGCCCGTTCCTCATCCCCCTCTTCAAAGACGTGCTTTGAGAGCTGGACTTTTCCCGGAAGAGCAGGAGTGCGGGCAATTCCATACAACCTGGTTTTCAGCTCCCCGGCCCGGTATGCCTCTTCGTCCACATCCATTATTTCCGAGTCACGCAGGGACAGCGAATCATACCCGGTCACGAGTTCTGCTGCGGTAGCGGGATCAATAGCAAAGACGGCTGAGTACATCTTTACCCCGGCAGGAATCCCAAGGATCGGCAGGTCCCGGCCAACTGCATCAAAGATATCCCGGGCAGTCCCGTCACCCCCGCAGAACAAGACCAGTTCAACACGGTCTTTTTTAAATGCCAGTGCAGCCTGCCGCGTATCATTGGCACTGCTCTCATCGTGGCAATGATAGAGTACCTGGTAATCCTTCACGCCTGCCTCCATGAGGGCCACCTCTCCCATCTGGCCTGAACAGGTAACAAAACCAACTTCAGGTTCACGGGCAAGCAGGGAAAGCGTAATGTGCGCCCGGTTCTTCGCCTGAGGTGACGCACCCCGGCGCCGGGCCTCTTCAACATTGCCATCGGTCCCCTTAAGCCCCACGGCACCACCCATGCCGGCTACAGGGTTGATTAAAAGTCCGATGCGTCGCATAAAAAAAAGGAATCAGGAAATTTTTGGTATCCGGGCGAGGGCCTCTTTGATCAAGGCGTCAGGGTATTCGTAGTCCACCAGTTTGCCTTCGTAATAGGCATCATATGCCGACATATCGAAATTGCCATGGCCTGAACAGTTAAAGAGAATGGTCTTATCCTCCCCGGTCTTTTTACAGGCGAGGGCCTCGTCAATTGCAGATCTTACCGCATGGGAGGTCTCGGGGGCTACAATGATCCCTTCCGTACGGGCAAAGGTCTGGGCTGCATCAAAGACTTCGCTCTGGTGGTATGAGACCGCCCGCATTACCCCGTCGTGCACAAGCCGGGAGACAATCGGGGAGTCCCCGTGGTAGCGGAGACCACCTGCATGCATGGAGGGCGGGACAAAATCATGGCCAAGCGTAAACATCTTGAGAAGCGGGGTGTAGCCTGCTTCATCTGCAAGGTCATAGGCAAACAGCCCCTTTGTCAGCGTTGGGCAGGATGCTGGTTCAACACCGATGATATCCACATCCTTGTGTTTCCCGGTCAGCTTGTCCCCGGCAAACGGGAACGAGATCCCGGCGAAGTTTGAACCGCCGCCAACACACCCGATCACGACGTCAGGGTAGTCATCGACCATCGCAAGTTGTTCCCGGCATTCGAGCCCGATAACAGTCTGGTGGAGGCAGACATGGTTTAAGACCGAACCTAACGCGTAATTGGTGTTCTTGTTGGATGCAGCATCTTCAACTGCTTCAGAGATGGCCATGCCAAGGCTTCCCGGTGTATCAGGGTCTTTTCCAAGCATTGCACGTCCGGCATTCGTCTTGTCGCTCGGGCTGGGGATGCATTCCGCGCCCCAGACATGCATCATCGACTTCCGGTAAGGTTTCTGTGCATAGCTCGACCTGACCATGTAGACGGTACACTCGAGATCATAGAGCATGGTCGCAAAGGACATCGCACAACCCCACTGGCCTGCACCGGTTTCAGTTGCGATCCGCTCAATCCCTTCCTTCATGTTATAATAAGCCTGGGGGATCGACGTGTTCGTCTTGTGACTCCCGGCCGGGCTTACCCCTTCCCACTTGTAGTAAATCTTCGCCGGTGTCTTTAAGAATTTTTCAAGCCTGTGGGCGCGGTACAGAGGGCTGGGTCTCCAGAGGTGTAACACGTCCTGCACCTCTTCGGGAATATCGATATAGCGGTCGGTGGTCACTTCCTGCCGGATAATCTCCATCGGGAAGATAGGAGACAGGTCCTCCGGCCTGATCGGTGCATGGGTCTGGGGGTGGAGCGGGGGGTCCAGCGGAGTTTTCAGGTCCGCCTGGACATTATACCAACGTTTTGGCATCTGCTCCTCGTCAAGGAGGATTTTTGTTTGCATAATAGTATTCTTCTTTGTATATATTTATACATTGTTGGAGGAATAATTTTATTGTTGGCTATTGATATCCAAGGATAAACGGATACATTCAAAACGTGCATTCATCTTCCTTTGGCGAATAGTGAACAATCGACCATGAATCGCAATACCGTTTTTCCTTACAATTCCTTAATCCCGGAATGAATGCAGGGAATGCTTTTTAATTTACCCTTGATCATACCACTGCGTTTATATTCCGCGGAAGTGGTATACCATTGACAGACACCGGAGGTGGTTTTGTGGATGACAACGAGATACGTACATTTGTTCGGAAGATTGCAACCCGCGGTGGCAATACCGTTTCTGATGAAGAATTTGAAGATCTTGTCAGGATTATCAGCAATTTCTGGGCTGATGTCGAGGTCGAAGCTGAACGGGTGTCCAGGGCCGATAAAGAGACCGTGATTCTTTATTTCAATCTCATGGTAGATTGTCTCTGCACGGCGTATATGCAAAAGTACCGGATGGATGCAGGTCATGCTCATAGCAAGGCCTATGAGGAGATCACGAGTACCGCCCTCAATCTCATCTTTGAAAAAGGATTAATTAAAGAGTTTATCATGCGGTTTGAGGCAATCCCACTGAGAGACGGTGTTTACAAAGAGTTCCTTACGGAGAAAACCCTGGCGCAAGAGGATGCAAAACGTCGTCTGCCAAGTAGCCCAAAGGACAACGATACCTGAATATTCCCATTTATTTTTTCGGAATTCATCACTTGGAAAAAATCGATTCCATTAATGCCCCGGATACCAACAAAATCGCCACGGGGATACCCATAAAAAATGTCCCCTTTCCCGGAATAACTATTATCCTTTTTCGCGACTACCAGTCAGTAATGTGTGGTCGCTTCTCTATCGCGGTGAGGATTAGTTACCTGGCTGAGCGCTTCGGCCTTAGTGAGCCTTCAGGGGTCTCCCTGCCCAGGTTCAATATTGCACCGGGTGAGGAAGTCCCGGTCATTACCGGGACCGGAAGCGCACAGGTTACCATGATGTACTGGGGCCTTATCCCTTCATGGACGAAGGGAGAGAAGCCAGCAATGGCCCCAATTAATGCAAGGGCAGAGGGAATTGCGGATAAGAACATGTTCCAGACACTCCTTTCACACGGACGATGTATTGTTCCGGCTACAGGCTTTTATGAGTGGAAAAAATCCGGGACTCATAGGTTACCCTATTATATCAGGATGAAACACCAGGAGATTTTTGGCATGGCAGGTCTTTGCGATTCCTGGATGGCACCTGATGGCAGGATTGTCCGGTCTTTCACGGTTATCACAACCAGCCCGAATTCAATGGTCCTCCCGCTCCATAACCGGATGCCGGCAATTCTGAAGCGGGAGGATGAAAAAAGATGGCTTGATCCGGGCTACGGCATCTGCAAGGGACTAAAAACAATGCTCAACCCATATCCATCTGAAGAGATGGAGTTGTACAGGGTAACAAAAATGGTGAACAACCCTTCATTCAAATCCGAAACTGCAGTGCAGGAAGAACTCCCGGGGACGAACAATGAACTGAGTATGTGGGATAGCAGGTAGGTCCACAGGCAAGGGAATAGAGAGCCGAATTACTCCCGGGAGAGATCGGACACGAGTAGTTGCTTGAAAAATTGCTTCTCTTTCCATTATTGCCAGGGTTAAACCAGGTAATCCAAAAAAATGATCCGGACAACGAAAGGGGCGGGCTGCAGTTATATCATCTCCTTTTTTTTGCAAGATCCTCCCGTAAAGAATCACGAGTGGACATGAGCTTTTCGACCTCTTCTTTAAAATTCTCCAGTTCAAACTGCTGTCTCGCGATCTTCCGGTCAATTTGCTGTATCCTCTGCGAATCTTCGGGATGGGTTAATAATTGTTCTCTCTCCAGGCGGAGCCTCTCAAGTTCTGTCTCCATCCCATCAAGTTCAAACGCATTTTTTTGGATTTCGTAGGTTAGATAGAGTACTTCTGCCTCGTCTCCGGGAACATTATTAATGGGCACTGCTTTTTGATCCAGGAGTACCTTCAGATTATCCCGCTCCGTCTCAAGATCCCTGACCTTTCGTTGCAGTTGTTCGATGATTTCGTGACAGGTCCCGTCAGCGTTCGGGGAATAGATCTCTGCATGTACCTGCACTGCGCCGGGGGAGCAGGTTTCATTTTCACATCTCGGGACTTCTTTCATCGCGGACTGGCGCTTTGCGAGAAATTCATTAATTGCATGGTTGATCCAGTCCCGTGGTTCAATCCCTTTCATCCTGGCATCTTCGATGATTCGCAGGTACGTAGTATCATCAATGGTTGCCAGCAATTCGTGCATGGAGGAATGTTATTGGCAGGGGTTTTAACAATTACGATCGGTCATACCTATGTCTGGTGGGGATGCCTCTTTTTAAAAACCCGGGATTTATGCAAGGTTACCGCAAAAAGCGGATTGTTCTTTCTCACCAATAAAAGAAAGGCTGCCGAACTATTCCGGGTCCAATGAAACGTGAGTTTTTTTTTTAAATTACTAAAGTTCTCTTTGAGTACCCTACACATCCACATGGATGATCTGGACCGGGCAGAGGTCGGCGGCTTCCTGTACGCAACCGGCGAGGTCTTCGGGAACTTCACCAACGCGTATACTTTTCTCTTTCCGGAACTGTTCTTTTATCATCGAGAATGAGTCGTCCGGATTTTCTTCAAAAAACGAAGGACATTCGGTCCAGCAGGACGCACAACTGATACAACTTTCCCGATCTATAGTGACCTCTGACATAATGAGAGGTACTCAGTTGCACCATTTAATCTTCGGGGTAGCGGCCCCGACTTCCTGCCCTTCATCTGGCAAGGTACTTACGCATGCCTAAATAAGTCGCAATTCCGACAATGGGAACAACAACCGATGCGAATACGAGGAACGCTAGGAATTCGTTCGAAGGGTACAGGAGCTCAAAAATAAATGCGAGAAGGGCACTGACCGCCAGGATGATCAGGTTGTTACCGACAAAATCTGCCAGACCTTTTTTGTCCCTGACCTGTTTTTCATCGTAGCCCGCGATAATTTCGACTCTCCCCTTGTATTTGATCATATAGGCAAGGACTGCGAAAAGGACGATAAAAAATTCCGTCATTCCAAGGATAAGTATATTTGTCATTCCGGCACCCTGACTCATTTAGTATTTTCCTGCATGACGTATTAGCTTCTCCTTTGGAAACAATTGGGTTGTAGTTCCACTCCTGGTGATAATGGAGATGTATTTATAGTCCTTTCCCTCCATTTGGCTCTATATGACAGTACAACCGGGGACCCTCCCCTGCACCGGGGTAACCCCCGTTATACACAGGCATGACCTCATTATCATCGGCGGGGGCCTTGCGGGTCTCCGCGCTGCATATGAAGCGGTTTCTGCCGGGATCAATGTCGCGGTCATCTCAAAGGTCCATCCACTCAGGTCTCATTCGGTCGCTGCACAGGGGGGGATCAATGCGGCCCTTGGAAATGCAGATACAACGGCCCATGACAGCTGGGAGGCCCACGCCTTTGACACAGTAAAGGGATCTGACTATCTTGCTGACCAGGACGCAGTGGCCATAATGTGCAGGGAAGCTCCAGCGGCCGTGATTGAACTTGAACACATGGGTTGCGTTTTCTCGCGGGATGATGCAGGTCACATTGCGCAGAGACCGTTCGGTGGGGCGGGATACCCGCGGACCTGTTATGCATCCGACAGGACAGGGCATAACCTCCTTCACACGCTCTACCAGCAGGTCACTGCGAAAGGGGTCACTTTTTACGAGGAATATTTCGTTATCTCACTGTTCACAGCCGGCGGCTCATGTGCAGGGTGTACTGCCCTTTGCATACCGGACGGGACTATTGCCGGTTTTTTTGCAAAAGCCACATTGCTGGCCACCGGTGGATTCGGACGAATTTACGAGCGTTCAACCAATGCACTTATCAACACGGGTGATGGACTGCACCTCGCACTGGAAGCATCGGTCCCCTTAAAAGATATGGAATTTGTCCAGTTCCACCCCACGTCCCTGTACGGTACTAACATCCTGATCACGGAAGGCGCCAGGGGAGAAGGTGCAGTCCTGTTGAACAAAAACGGGGAGCGTTTTATGAAACATTATGCCCCGGGTGCAATGGAACTTGCCCCACGGGATGTCGTCGCCCGGGCAATAGAGACAGAGATCCGCGAGGGGAGGGGATTTCCAGGGGGATCTGTACACCTTGACCTTACATCGCTTGGTGAACCATTAATCAATGAACGTCTGCCGGGTATCCGCCAGATTGCCCTTGATTTCTCTGGAATCGATCCGGTCTCCACGCCGGTTCCTGTCCAGCCGGCCCAGCACTATTCAATGGGAGGTATTGATGTTGATATTGCGGGAAGAACCCGGTTACCCGGACTCTACGCCGCAGGGGAGTGTGCATGTGTCAGTGTTCACGGAGCGAACCGGCTTGGAGGAAATTCCCTGCTTGATACCCTGGTGTTTGGAAAACTCACCGCAGAAACTATTATCAGCGACCTTCCGGACCTGGATCTCCCGGAACCCACGGCCATCGAAGAAGCGGTTATTGAGGAGGATCGGCGGATTGTCAGCCTTTATTCAAAAGGGCCAGGGGAGAATATCTACCAGGTCCGTGACGCCCTAAAAAAAACTATGGTGGAAAATTTCGGGGTATACAGGAACGGCCCTTCAATGGAAGCCGGCCTTATCGAGATACTTTCACTCAGGGACCGGTGCCACCGGGCAGGGGTACCACTCCTGCAAACACCCTTCAATCTCCCGCTGGTCCATTTCCTCGAAATCCTGGGTATGGTCCGGATCGCAGAAACAGTCGCCAGGTGCGCAATTGCGCGGAATGAGAGCAGGGGTTCGCACGCGAGGAGAGATTACCCGGTACGGGACGACGATCATTTCCTCCATCATTCTCTTGCGGCACCTGATAGTAACGATACCATCACTGTCCGGACCTCTCCTGTCAACCTGGGTATGTTCCCTGTGAAGGAGCGTGTGTATTGATGAAATTCCGCGTGTTCCGGTATACCCAGGGTGACGACGCCCCACATTATGATGTGTTTGAAACCCGTGGGGTCCCGGGAATGAGCGTCCTCGCAGCACTCACTACTATCCAGGAACAACAGGACCCGGGCTTATCTTTTCGTTCATCCTGCCGGGGTGCTGCATGCGGGGCTTGTGCCATGTTAATCAACAAGGTACCCAGGCTTGCCTGCCGTACTCAGGTGAACGAGCTGGCTGATGAGAAAAACCAGGTTCATCTTTCACCCTATCCAGCCCTTGAAGTCGATACTCCATGGGATCCTGCTACCGAGGTCCTCGTTGAACCCCTGCCCCACCTCCCGCTATTAAAAGACCTCATTGTCAACATGACGGCATTTTTCGATTTCCTGCAATCTGTTGACCCGGTATTTCGCCCGGGGGATCCACTCCCGGGTAAGGAGTTCCGGATGGAACCGGATGCGGTAAGGAAACTTGAACGGTTTACAAACTGTGTCCTTTGCGGTGCCTGCTTCGGTGCATGCCCGGTAAACAGCAGGAACCCGGAGTACCCCGGCCCGGCGGCACTCGCTACCCTCTACCGTTTCCATATTGACCCGAGGGAACGGGACCCTGGCTCACGGATTACTTCCGCAGATACCGGATCCGGGTGGTGGGCATGTGAGTTCCATGCCAATTGCACCAGGGTCTGCCCGAAAGGGGTACCCCCGAGTGTTGCGATCGACCAGGCGAGAAAGGAACTGAAAACAAAAAGAGGGGCCGGCAGGTAACGCCGACCCGGAACATAACGACCCCGGGAAAAATTCACGGGGATTCATCAACAAACCTTCACCAGGTAATTCTTAATCCCAAATAGCGGCCCCTGCAGCAGGTACGCATGGTCTGTAGAATGAACCCCTGGTTTTGCGTGTTGACAGGTTCGCCCGATACCGGGGGGTACTCTTCCGTTCCATCGGGAAACATAATTCATCCAGGGATGAATTGCAGCCAGTCCTGGTCATCCGAAACGGTATATCCTGGAAGAAATTGGTTAATCCAGTCAAAGAATGCCCGCACCTGTTCATCAGCAACAGCCGCACGATAGTAAGTTGAACTGATAGTCATGGTATCCAGGTATGTAGAAATGGCGACAAAAATGGCAGGAGGGGGGGCATGGCACGGCAGCATGCAGGCATTGATGACATGGGGAGTGCAATGATTTGCCAGTCCCTGGTCGATAATCCCTGTGTTTGTCACAATAGGTATCCGGTTTTCATAATTATCAGGGTCTGCTATCCGGGTGCGCAAGGTCTCCCGGGCTACAGAGACCCCGGATTCCCATAACTTTTCGGCATCAAGCGCATCTTTCATTCCCGGGAAGTCGTTTTTTTTGGTTTCCATTATTTCGTGGACATCCCGGCACAGGCAGGATATCGTGTCGTTTGGTTGTACCGGGATCCTGACTTCGAATGCCGTCGAATAGTTCAGAACAGATCTCCCGGGTACCGGATGGTACCGTCTCAGGTCAACCGTTGTAAGGAACGAATATTCAACCTGATCAATTCCTGGCTCCAGGTTTGAGCAGGCCTTAGCCACAACCGCGAGTATCAGATCATTCAGGGTTACCCCGATTTCCTTACGTTTTGCATGGATTGAGGTAAGCCTTGAACCAGAAATCGTCATTACCGCATATGCCGGCAGGTCAACCTCGCGGGTTCGTACCGGAAATGTCCACCGGTTTCCTCCTGATGAGAATTCTTCCGGCAGGGAAGGGCCATCCCGGTATGGCAGGAGCGTGGAAATCAGAGGGAAGTCACAGGTTAAGATGGGTTTTCTACCTGGGATGGAGGGGAGGTCTTCCAGGGAACGGTGGTACAATTCCATGATCAGCCCTGCGAGATCTTTCAGGCCCCTGCCATCCATTGCAACATGGCAGGCATTGATTACCAGGACGTCGCCCCCACCCTCACTTGCCCGTATTAAAAGGACTTTAATCTGTGGGCCTTCATAGGGATCGATGTTTTCGGACAGCGCGAGGGAGATGGCAGAATTCAGGCCTATTTTCTCCACAACAGTAAAGGAATCACCAGGACAGGCGGTTGGAAGCGGTTCCCACCAGAGGGTGTCGTGTGCCTCCACCAGCCGGCTGTTACAGACAGGTTCTGCTACCATCGTATCCATAACCGCCCGCCTCATCCTGTCCGGGTCTAATTTCCCGTCAAAATACAGGACCATGTGGATGACCTGGTCCGAATGAGCACGTAAGAGTTCAGAAAAGAAATCAAAAGGGTTGAGCTGTATCAGGCAGGGCTCCTTCTGAAATACATCCCGTCTGTTCATTCCTGACTTCCTGGTCCCGTTTTATTGAAGGTATGGAATGAAACTACCGTCTCATTCGACTTCATCCGTTTTTTCCACTTCACGGTGCGTCGCAGCCCTGAAAAGGAGCCAGATACCTGCAAAGATTAACGCAAGGGCCCCAAAATAAGGCCAGATCAACGCTGGGAAATATACCAGACCGAACCCGGCAATAATAAAGAGGCAACCGATAAAGAGGGGGAAGGTGGCCCCGGCCGTGACTGAAGATAGACCCGTTTTGGGAGAGTTCATCATTTTTGTAATCCCCATTGCGATAAAACCAGTTCCAAGCCCTACAACGGCACCCACATCCGGCCTGCCGAAGAGGAGACCTGCACCAATACCAATCAAAATAAATGCGGGGATAAATAATCCCTCAAATTTCCGTTGCCTGTGTTGTTCTTTCATTCATTACCACGAGATCCTATGGTTGGAGGTACCCCTCATTCCCGGTAAGGAAAACGGGGCGGGGAAGGGTCCTTTCAATGTCAGTCGTGCCTGAGTGCCTCAATCGGATTCAGGTTTGCGGCCTTTGCAGCCGGGTAGAGGCCCGAAATAAGACATACAACAATACCTATCGCCATTCCATACGGCACATACATAATACTTGCAGGGGTGAAGAAATAATTAGTCGTCCCGATCACCCGGACAAGGAGGTACCCCCCGATAAAGCTAATCAGTCCACCGATAACGGCCCCGATCGAACCGATGATGAATGACTCATAAATAAACATTTTCCGTATTTCTGCCTTGGTAGTCCCGATACTTCTCAGTACACCGATCTCATTGATCCGGTCTTTAACAGACATCATCATGACATTGAAAATGCTTACCGATGCCACGAGAAGTGAAATTCCACCAAGCAGGAGAATAAACATACTTATCTGGCCGATCGTGGCATTTATGGTCTCAAGTAATGCCCCCGAATCGATAATACTAACCACCTTGACTTTTTTATTCATCTTTTTATCTATTGCATCCTTTACAGGGGGAATATCCTTGATCGACGGGATCAGGACATCAACCTGCGGGTATTCTCCCTGGTGACCATATACCGATGTATACCAGCTATCGGATGCGATAATCGCATTGTCAGGAGAGAGACCTATACCAAAACCATTTGGTTTAAGGATACCTACAACCCTGACCACTTCGTTCGTTCCGGTTGACTCATCCCCTATCTTAATCCTGGTACCTGTCGTAATACCCTCGTCCCGCGCAAGCGTGGAGCCGATGAGCACTCCGCTTGCAGCTCCACGTAATGAACTCCCATCTGAAACTTCAACGAAATACGAGACTTTTTCAGGATCAAGGCCATAGATGGTCACCCGCTTTTTATCTTTCGTCCCGACCTGGATGAGATCTGACCCCGAATGAATGGGAACGACGACATTATGTCCTGCAGCCTGCTCGATCTCCCTCACCTGGTTATCAGTGATCAGGAGACTTGTTGTCCCTCCCGAAGGAGGACCAAAACCCCCCCGGGAACCGGTGTCAGGAGTGATAATTATTGAATTTGCGTTGCTCGAAAGGTTGGACGAGACGGCGAGCTGGATATTAGCCCCGAGTATTCCCATGGTGGTAATTGCGACAACACCAATGATAATTCCCAGGGCCGCAAGAAGCGACCGGGATAAGTTAAGCCTGACATTCCTGCTGGCCAACTGGAAGAAAACATTTTTCTTCTTTTTCATGCCGCCACTCTGCCGTCAATAATATTGATAGTCCTGTGTGCAGAACGTGCGATGTTGGGGTCGTGGGTTACCATCACAATCGTCCGGCCCTGCTTGTTAAGACCTTTCAGAATATCCATAATCTGACTACCGGTAACGGAATCAAGATTCCCCGTTGGTTCATCACAGAGAAGCAAAGCCGGGTCATTGACAAGTGCCCGTGCTATTGCCACACGCTGCTGCTGCCCCCCGGAAAGCTCACTTGGTTTATGGGTCATCAGGTCATCGCCAAACCCGACCATTTTCAGCATTCCTGCGGTTTTGCCTTCTTCATCCATATGCCCCTGCTTGAGGATAATCGGGTATTCTGCATTTTCATACGCAGTAAGCAATGGTATCAGGTTGAATTTCTGGAAAATAAACCCGATTTCGTCTCTTCTTAAGAAGGTCAGTTCGTCATCAGACATGTCTTTGACATTGCGTCCGGCGAGGATCAGCTCTCCTGAGGTTGGCACGTCCAGGCAACCGATCAGGTTGAGAAGGGTTGATTTTCCGGAACCAGATGGCCCCATGATGGCAACAAATTCACCTTTCAGTATATCAAATGAGATCCCCTGAAGGGCAGTGACATCCCCGGCCTTGAGCTTGTAGACTTTCCGGACATCAACCAATCGGATTACAGGTTCATCTGAAATAGAAATTCCCCTCACGGTTTTCTTGTTCTGATATACTGGTACCCGATTGCGAGTACGACAAGGACAGCAATAATGCCAACAATAATCCATGGGGCATTCGACATTGAACTATTATTTTTGGGAGTCTTCGCCAGGGAGATGTCCGCAGCAGTACTGCGGCTATAAATATTGCCATCCTGATCTTTGTAGCTCACGAGAACAGGGACTTCATCCGGGCTTTCAGAACTGACCGTCAGCTCAAAACTTGAGAAGTCGTCCGGTTTCAGTAAGCCTACTGCGTAGACTTTGAAGGGATCAACCGGAATTGCCGGACTTCCTGAAGCAACGGTCACCGATTTTGCATCCTGGAGACCTGAATTTGTTACATCTCCGGTAATCCTGATATGGTTTCCATTAGGTGCAGAAACAATATTGCTGATAACTGGGTCCGCCTGTGTTTTATCATTATTGAACTGGATCGGAAGAATGAGTCCGACCTGGTGTATATTTGGACCGTTCAGGTAAACCGCTTCAAAGTCTATATCGGTCGGACTTTTCGGGGTAATACTGAACGGGAGCTTAACGGTCTGACCAGGATCAAGAGTATTTATCACGATATTCTGGGGTATTATCTCAATATCAGACACATTTGGCGAGACAATAACATTTTTTATCGCATTCGTGCGGAGGTTGCTCAATGATAATGTGACAACACTCTTTTTCCCGGGAACAAACGTATCGGGCTTATCAGTTATGGAAAGAACTACAGGAGAATTTTTCACCTCTAATTTGACAGGATAGCGCAGGAATCCCGTATCCTGGAATTCAAGAGAGAATACCGGGTAATAGATACCTTCTGGAACGTCTGCTTTTACCGTGAAGGTAAAGGGCATCTTATTTCCAGCGCCAATCGACCCGACCGAGTCATAGGTAGTCTCGGATAACAGGGTGATATCTTTGCTATAAAGAGTTGCCCGGCGGATGGTTACACTCTGGGTCCCGGTATTCTGGATAGTGACCGTAATTGTACCTTCATCCCCGGTCGCAAATGTCGCGGGGTCTAACGTCACGTCACTCACCGTCACCTGGGTATACGCAGGGGAAAGGGATGTGGCGGTAGTTGATCCTGACGTGGCGGTCGAGCCTGATGTATCAGTTGGGGCTGCAAGGGCAGTAAATGCCATTGCAGAGACAATAATCAGTGTAATAGAAATTTTAAGCAGGAATCTCCTTTCATGTAAAAGTGAGTCCTGAAAGTTAGTTTTCATTAGTATCCTCCGGGGGCAGAAAAGCCCACAAATGTCATGAACAGGGTATAGACGATGTAGATAATAACCGGGATCAGAATGGTAATTGCTGCATGTTTTATCGTCAGATTCCTGGAATATTTAATCGCGTAGATCCAGATATTGGCGCTCCAGATAAGAAAGATTATGGCGATTATGGCACTTACTTTCGTGAATTCCATCATTGCTGAATCGTGCATCATGCGGGTAACCGCATTCTGGATAACCACCGGGTCCGTAAATGAGTTGACGACCGGGACCTTGACCATTGGAAGGTAATAAACCGCCATAATAAGTGTTAGCAGGCTACCAAAAATCTGTGGTATAAACCCATAGCCGACAAATTCAAGGGTCCTGTTATAACCCCCTGTACCTTTGAAGGCCATTGAAATAAGGTAAAATATTGCAGACCCGATTAACCAGAACAGTATGGTAAAGATAATAGCACCAATCACCGTTGATACGGCAACAATCTCGCCCATTCCGGCACCTGCAGAGGCAA
>JBAXJR010000033.1:0-24990 GCA_037137755.1 Methanomicrobiales archaeon
TTTTAATTCGATACTCTAAGATAAAAATGTAAGCTTGGGTTTTTCGCTATCCTCTGCAGATAAAAAAATTGCAAACCCAGGATTTGGCACCCGCCAGCCGGGAAGCAGGTTCTGGTGCTTCATATCAACGAATTTATGATGTGGAATCAGCGCTGGTAACTTGAAAGGTCTCCCAAAAAAAATCTGAACTTGATATTCAGACTTCTTTATTCCCCGTGTCATCCTTTGCGAGTGTGTCTAGAATACGATACGTGTTGATGAGTTTATTAAACGATACGACAAGCTCACCTATCTCGTCATTTGACATGACATCAATTTCTGATGTTTTTATCTCCCCCTGGCTCATATTTTGCGCAATATTTGATAATTTGACGATAGGACTCGTAATGCTGCTGGCAAGGAAGAAACTCCACATCAGGACAATGGCAAGGGTGACAACGGTCAGCAGAATGATTGTTGTCTGGAGCCCTAAACTTGCAGTTATGCTTGCGGTGCCCCCCATCGAAACGATTCCCAGGAGAAATATCGGGATTGTCGCGACAAACAGCATGCTGATCATGAGTTTGAAGAAAATAGGAATTTGTATCCTGATCTCTTTTCTTTTCGTAGTTTCACTATCATGAGTCATGATGAATACATCCCTCTTAACTATAATAATCTTTTACCAGTGATGCATAATAATGTATACCATTATCTTCACGCAATAGGAAACTAAATTTTTTCCTTATGAAAACGAGAGAATCAATTAGTTTTCTGGGCGAGGTCTATCATCCATATACATGATTATCAAGCTAAATTCAGGAACTGATTATGGATATTATAACCATATCCACACCTGAAGAGTAATATCCCGAAAACCACAAAATTGAGTCAGTACTGTTTTTATGAATTCAGAACAATAGTATTTGATATGACGAATCAGGAAATATCCGTAAATATTCCACAGACACTTGACCCGGTCTATAGCAACATGATCCAGATAGCCTACAAGGAGGATGAATTCACCTTTGTTTTCCTTCACCAGTTACCCGGTGTTAACCAGGCGAGAGCCAAGGCCATTGTGAGTATTACCCCCACCCATGCAAAGAACCTCCTCGCAGTCCTTGAGAAAACAATGGCCGATTTTGAATCAAAATTCGGGAAAATTGAGCCAAAAGGTGAGCGCCCTTCGGTTGATAATGTGACCACCATCAGGGGTTACTCCTGATACCGTTATTTTTTAGTACAGTTTCCTGCACACCACTCTAAATGTTAATAAATGCAGAACTACTATAGATAAGAGGCATTTTTGCCGCCGTGGCTTAGGGGTATAGCGGCTGATTCGTAATCAGCAGGTCGAGGGTTCAAATCCCTCCAGCGGCTTGTCGTAATTGTTCTAATCCAACACCCTATTTTCACAGGGCAGAGAAGATACGGCCCCATTCCATAAAGTCCGGTATTGTTGCGCTATGGGGCTTGAATCGGGAAAGGAATTATTCTCTTTGGCTCGCTGCTCTTCTATGACAAGAAATTCGGTTTCAATAGAGCAATCTATAAATATAGTCAAACAAGAAGTTTTTGTTACCAGGGGTAATTTTAAATATCATACTTTGTGTGAGATCATGGTGTTTAAAAATAGTCTGGGAGATTTTGGAGGTTGAAAATTTGAAGAAAATTGGCGTTATTATAATTGCCTGTTTAATGTTGATAGCATTTATTGGTTTTGCTTCAGCAGATCGTGTCGTTCCGGCAGTCCCTGAAACACAGGGTATTGTTACCACAACCGTTGCAAATGTAGACGGTCTCGTCATGGAAACCGACGCAGGGGTATGGACTCTGACTGATAATCCCTATAAAATGCACAAGGTTAGTGCCGCAGCTGCGCTTATGGCTACAATTCCGGGGTGGTATTGGATTATGCTGCCAGCCGATCGGGATCAATTAATCGCAGCGGGAGGGTCATATAAGGTCAATGCTTTACATGAACTTACCGAAATAACCATCCCCGATTCATTAATGAATGTGCAAAGAGCCAGTGGATATAATGGCACATGGGGTGAGTGGTATGCTCTCGTACTATCACTTAACCCAACCGCAATCGTAACCGATATCGACTCCGGCATTCACACGGGTATCCTCAACACAGGACAGGTGCAGTACACCACCTCGTACGACAAGAACATCGTCGCACAGACTGGACTGACCTCACTTGTAGCAAGCCAGAACCTCAACACCGGCAACAAGGTAATCGGTCAGTCGAACCTCGACGCCAAGACCGCACTTACCTTCATTGCAACCGGTGACGGTGGAAACGTTGTAGGTAGCGAGAACCTGATGCTCGACGGTGCAGCCAACGGCAAGACCGCTTCAGACGTTATGCTCTGTCCGTTCTCATCCGCAGGCGCTAACATCATTCCAGCATACTGCAACATCATCCAGGCAGGTAGTGCATACGACCTGACATTCGGCTCAGTTACAACCGCTGCAAACGAGAGGTTTGTCGGTACTGATGCAACCATGCCTGTCGTCCTGAACTACAACATCAACGTTAAGCCATACGGCACATCCGCCGGACAGATCCCGGCAGTCGGCTCGGCATCAGCTTACGTGAAGTCTCACATCCAGGAAGCAAGAGGAACAACCAACAACGTTAGAAGCGAAGACGTGGTTTACTCCGAGACCTCAAGTGTTAACGGTATGATCTCCGGATTCACTAAGGACATCAAGTACCAGTCTGGTATGTCTTTACTCTAGACGAGTTTGAGACGGGAATAAGGAAATAAGGGAGAAATACTTCCTCCTACATCCTTGTTCTTTTCAAAAAATTGCGATTTTTCCCGGAAGATCTATTTTCTCGAAATTTTAGAATGCTGAAAAAATGGGCCTATTCCCTCAAAGTTTCATATGTTCAAATCATGCCCCTTGCATACTAATTTTGAGTCCATTCCATAAAGTCCGGTATTGTTGCGCTATGGGGCTTGAATCGGGAAAGGAATTATTCTCTTTGGCCCGCTGCTATTTATGCCTCCCTCTCTGGATACCTGCTTATCTTTGCGATATATGGCTTTAATTGTGGGTTAATTTAGGTCCCCGTTCTTCCTCCTTCTCCGGTGTAATTGCATTGGAGAAAGTTTTAATTTCCCGGCTATTTGCACCCATGAGAGACCATCCTTCCGCCATGCCTCTACCTTCTGCCAGTCGATGTCATTTCTTGGCCTCCCTAACTTCTTACCCTCTGCCTTGGCCCTGTCTAGACCTGCCTTCGTGCGCTCTACAAGGTTTGCCCGTTCCCTTTCCGCGACCCATGAAAGTATCATGGTCATTAACTGCCTCATTGCCTTGTCCTCGCTCCGGGTGAATCCCTCGTTGGGTGAAAGGCTCCAGACACAGATTCCTTTTTCTTCGAGAACCTGAATGATGCTAATGGTTTCATAGGTGGTTCTCCCTAACCGGGATAACTCATAAACACAAAGGCATTTTACTTCCGGGTGGATCTCAATGAAATTCATGAGTTTCTTAAACCCGGGTCTCTTCAGTGCCGGGACTGTTCCGGACACTCCGTTGTCAGTGAAAATACAGTCTTCCGCGACACCCTCTTTAATCAGGATATTCTTTTGATTGTCGGTATTCTGCTCCGTTGTCGAAACCCTGACATATCCAATCTTTGTGCAGTTCATAGTAACTTAAACCCATATAACATAATGGGATGCTTAAGCATATAACATATTCATTCCTTTATGTTACTATTTTTTGACATAAAAATAAGCGACCTTCTTCGTATTTCCAGTGGAAGCGAAATTGAGAAAATGATAGGAACGGTGCTTTAATCGCAGGATTTCCAGTGGAAGCGTATGTTATCCAGTGGAAATTCCGCGCATTGTTCCAGTGGAAGCAGTGGTTAAAATCAGATTGAAGAATATCTCTTCAATTCGGGGTTTTTTGCCCACTCTTCATGAGCAGTTCTGCGAGTTTCTCATATGAGGGTCTTTTTACAGGACAGTGATGGATCAGCCAACGTCACAAAGCCCGGTATCGTTGCGAGAGTTGCAAAATAGGGGTTAATTCAATCAATCATTCAAGTTTTGAAATAGGCGCGTTTATCCCTCATCATCTATATGTATTATGATGAAGAGGATTTCTTTTATTTTTTTGGCTGCGATAGTTCTAGTCGCATGTGCTGCAACTCTTGCAGGATGTGTTGCTCAATCCACAGCCCCTATTGGGGTAATAACTACACCCACATCGACCCCCGAGACTATAACTCGGGTAGATGAAACTGGGTTTTATTTGGTAGACGGTCCTGCTAAGTCCCATAATCCTGTAACAACAATGGTCACGCTGGAAATTACAAATATGGGAGATTTCGATGCTAAAAATGTTCAAGCGCATGTAAAATTAATTTATAAAGGAAATACTCTTGATGAAAATACTCTAAACTTTGGAACTGTTAAGGTCGGAATGCCAGTTAAAAAAGAGTTTGTCATGAAGGCACAATTCTCTCCGGCTGATTGGAAATCATATACAAGTGCTAGTTATGAAGGAATGGAATTAAAAACGGATAGTATTACGGGAGATAATATTCCAAATTCTTACACATCGTCATCGGGGTCAATACCTACATTGGTCAAATCAACCACCCCAAAATATAAAAAGGGCGATATTATAGGCGATCTGCAATATCCATTTTATTATGAACCAAGATATCATCCCGGCTCGGATTTGCCATATATGGTAAGGGGTTACAATGTGACCCCATCGGGCACCTATTATACACTAGAGCCTCAAAACATCGAAATAATGTATGGAAGTGATATGTATGTCCCTTCAAGCTCCCCCACCATAGTTATGGAAATTAATGAAGCGGAGCAGGAATATCCATATTTATTTGATACTTATTCAATCTAAAGATAATTTTTTTTCGTTTTATAGCCAATGGCCCGATATGTGGTGTATTCTGTCTTTTTTAATTGAAAAATGGAGGGAGTCATCGTTACGGGTTTTTCTCCACACATAGGTGGACGATCAGAACCGGGAATACATTATTGTCTTGCGACACTGTATCAGCACCATGAAGAAATATCTGATACTCTTGATTTCCGTTGCCTTTGTTGCGGTAATGTTCGCCGGTTGCACAAGTTCAAGCCCGGCCCCAGATGTTCCAACTCCGACACCCACACCGCAAATTGTGTACGTCACCGTTCTCGTAACTCCAACCACGACGCAAAAAGTTCCGACAACTAATATGTTAACGAATCAAAATACCGCAGGGATTGCCAACCCTGCCTCGGTTTATTGTAGCCAAGTAGGTGGGACGGATATTATCAAGAAGGACACAACAGGAGCAGAATATGGCATGTGTACATTTCCAGATGGTACCTCCTGTGAGGAGTGGGCACTTTACCGTGGCCAGTGCAAGCCAAAAGTATCAGTTTCCACACCTGTTATCACTTACATTTCAAGTTCGACAATTCCAGCAACACTGTCCGGCAACGGTGATGATGTGGTGAATTTCGCTGCGACGGGTACAGGGCTACGTATTTTTACAATGAGATATACAGGGACGTCAAATTTTGCAGTGATTCTGAAAGATGGTAATGGGGGATACCTTACGTTGCTTGCGAATGAAATCGGATCTTATTCGGGTAAGAAATCCGAACAACTTACAACGGGAAAATATTATTTGGATGTAACAGCAAGCGGGCCTTGGTCAATTCAGATTGCAAGTTGATACAGGCACATAAATATCAATTAAAACCGGATTGAAGAATATCTCTTCAATTCGGGGTTTTTCGCGCACTCTTCATGAGCTGTTCTGCTAATTTTTCATCTGACAGATTTGTTATTTCTGCTGATGTGTTGATACTGATTTGAGATTGTGTTTGTATAGCGCCTGTGACCTTTCCAATCAATTCGAGGATTGATCGGATTTCCCTAATGGCAACGAGCGCAGTACGGCGATCTCCCGCTTCCTCTGCTTGGTCGAGGATACTGGTTGCTCTTTCCGAGAGGGCTGTCACCTGCTGCAACAGGGTTCCGGCTTCCGCAACCACCTGAGCCTCATGAGCCTTCACTAGATGGCTTGGCAGGTGCTGAGCGTGCCGCTGTAGGGTTGTTGATGAGATTCCCCACTGACCCGAGATACTCCGCAACGAGGCCCCGCCCACTATTGCGGCGTTAATCGTGGAGCAGTCAAGATGGCTGCAAACAGTGCATAGTCGCGGCATTTTGTCTCCCTTCGATCTCCTGCTCATCTTCTCTGACTCGCTGCTCTGCCACGGGCCCGATAAAACGAGCGCCGGAGGGCAATGGGATGTTTTCAATCATGCGTCACCCCGCGATCTGCTTCTTGGCGTGTGAACGCTTCACGGGTGCAGGTGCCATGACTGGCGTTTGAGTCTGTTCGACAATCGGGGCCGGGAATGGGATTTTCTGGGTTTCCCAGTTGATCGCCAGTATCTGATGGCAGGAATCGCAAATGTAATCTTGGTTCCTTGGGACTGTATGCAGAGGCACATAGACCTTGTTCACCTGATACGATCCGCATCGGGCACAGGGTCTTCCTGTTCCATAGGTCGGCGTCCGCCAGGACGACGGGTCTTTCTTTCGTTCTGCGTCTTCTGCAATCTTCTCCGGGGTGAGTTCTGGTTTAAGATGTTGTGTTAGTGCTGCCATAATTTTAATCTCCTTTTGATAATGGGTTGTTCGTAAATCGGTGCATCATTTGATGAATGCCGGGGCCTGAATGTGATAGCGTTGGGGGGCTACACGATCAGACACCCGACCTTTTGAGTAATGGGCATTTACTCGACGCGATTCCCATAACAGAATAGCCTTTGAGGACTCCTGCCTTGATTTCAGCCAGAACAGCGGCGTCTTCTACCTTCGATGCGAGAATCCACGACCCCTTTGGGAGTGTGACCTGACGGCCTTCTAAGGTTACCTGCATCGGTGCAGGTAGCAGGTATGACTCTACAGGAACAGCGACGTTCTTGAGTGTGTGCCGGATATCGATGTTGCGATAGTCAGACATCCACTTGTGTGCAATACGTTGGATTTCCTTTTCGGTGAGAAGTTTTTCACCCCTTGTTCGGTCGCAATCGGCCAATCCGGGCACGAGTACGCAGCCGTATACGATCCCTTGCTCGGTCATTAAATCACTCCTTTTCGTTCTAACCTGTCGATTAGCAAATCGATCTTTTTGTAAATTTCTCGGGTTCGTTGATCCGTTTCCCTCTGGTCGAGTTCAAGTTGATCCTGCCGCCTTAGCACAGAGGGCCCGTTCTGTATCCTTGCCCTTTCCTCCAAAGCGTCTAGCATTTCAACCGCTGGAATTTTTGTCCTGTTTGCATATTCGACCCGTAAAGAATTGCCGTGGACATATGCCTTCCACATCGCACCCTCTATTTCCTGATACTTTACCCCGCACTCAATTGTGTATTTTTGTGACTCGATATGTTCCTCATAAGATACGAAATCCCACTCCGCAGGTACAAACCCATATTTCTTTAGATCGTGTATCACGTTGATGAGCAAGTCTAAACCGAAACCCTTTCCACCGTCTGCGCATAAGTGGATCATCTCCGTGCCCGTCGATGGGTAGGACTCCCACGTGATCTTTTGCTGAGTAACCAGATTGCGGGGAAATCCTGTTTTTGGGATTGCTTCGGATGGGTCTAAGGGTGCTGTATCAGGGCTTGTCCACTTTACCCCCCGTGCCCCCAAAGGTGACAAGGTTTTCCGGAGGGTTACGTTCTCATACAAGGCCCGTGGATTTTTGAAGAACGACGACAATTTTTTGTTTTCCCAAGTGGGATCATAACCATAATACCCGTGCGATTTCTTCATAACCGCGCCCTTATATTTCCCCGTTCCGGTAAGGCGGCTTAATGCTTTCTTTACCGCGTCACGGGTAGATTCTGTTCGCTGTTGCAGTTCCTTCAGGCTGAATGCTTTTTGAGGATCGTCCTTCATTAGTGAAACCAGTACCATAGATAGTGCCGTCCCCTTTGGAGGAATGGGGACAAGTGGTTTGTCCACTATCACGGGTTTTTTGTCCACTAGTGACAAGCCTGTGGACTCAGGCTCCGGACAACAGATCGTCATTTTCGATACCCTTCAGAATAAGGGAAATCCTCTGGGAATGAGATCGCCTCTACAATTTGATCATACTGGTCAGCGGGTAATTTGACCCTGAGAAGGCGCAGGGCCGCGACCCGTTCGTCCGGTGACGCATTCGATAGATCGGACAGGGCATCACAGAAAGCGGCGAAATTATCAGCGGTGATAAAGGGGGTGACGTAATCCCGGGGCATCAGGCATTCACCTCGTTGATGTCGTAAGTGATACGTCCGCCATTCAGTTCGATCAGACGAATAGCATTAATTTCTTTGACGTGTCGCTGCAACGCCCACGCACGAACCGCTTCAATCGTGACTGTCGGCGGAACGTTTATGTCCTGACAACCCGATGTGTTACATAGACCTTTTGAAGTATAGGTCACTGTATGAGGGTTTACTTGGACGTGGCCCTCTGCAACCTCGCTTTTCATAGAGACTCCTTAAATTTGAGTTCAAGCGCTTGGGTCAAGGTGGCTGACATGCTTACCCCATTCATCCGAGACAGATTTCTCAATTTTTCATCGATCACAACGGTTACGGGGACTTTGGTTACCCCCGTTTTGGGATTATATTGAACAATTCCCATACCCGTTCATGTTGGCGTGGGGGTGTTATGTCACGTTCATGGCTAAGCGGTGGATGGAGAAAAAGTATAAAATTAAAAAAGGGGATAAATTATCCCATTTGCCGCATACGGGCCTCAATTTTCTCTTCGATTAGTTTATTAAGATCGATTCCTACCAATGCGTCGACCCGTTCAATCTCGCTGATCGCGTCCGGCGTCAAACCTTTGCCGCATTGCCCACAGAATTTTAAACCGGGTGGGTTCACATACCCACACTGACATTGAACGGGGCCGAATGTCTTTCGCTCTTTTAATTTGACGGGTTCCGCATCAATCTTCCATCTTGCCTTTACGCTGTCGATAATCAGGTTATCGGTTACATGGGTATAGGTTGACAATTGCTCGGAATCTTCATTCCCCCAAGCAATTCGTTTTACAACCGTTTCGCCTAATCCATCTTCAATCATCCGGGTAATTGCTGAATGTCTGAATAAATGGGGGGTGACGTGTTTCTGTATCCCTGCTCGTTCCGCTGCTTCTTTGATCCGCTGGCTGATGTTTGAATATTGTATCTGAACTTTTTCATTACCTACCCGGTAGAAGAATACCAGTTCGTCCGGTGGTGGTGGGCTGGCAATCCCCATATCATTCATATAACCAATCAAGAACGCTCTGCCATTCCCTGAACAGGGCACAAGCCGGGGTTTACCCGTCTTTTCATCGACATTGATAATTAAACCCCAGTCTTCAAATTTAACCTGATTCCATCGTAACGATGCAATCTCACCCACTCGGAAAGCACCTTCTGACATCAGCATAATTATAGCCTTATCCCGGGCGTTACGGCAGTTTAGGACTATATCTTCTATTTCCTGATCCGTGAGCATCATTTCAGCGGTTTTAGTCATCCGGTCAAACCGTGGTACTTTGATTTCGCTGACAGATCCAAGATTTAATTTAATTTTCTTATTCTTGATTAGAATCAGGTAAAACCGTTTTAGAATCCTACAATAGTCGCTTTTTGTATTCTGCTTTATACTTGAATCGGCCTTAATCGCTGAAATTGCCGCGTCAAGTTCATCGTTATTCACATCAGCGAATGGTTTTTTCAGGTAGCGGTGACGACCACCAATCAGGGTGTAAATCAGTTTATATTTCCGGGCCATTGATAGGCTTGTTGATGCTTTCTCCGATTTCACTATAAACAGTTCAATCAGTTTTTTATCATCAGGGGTTATCCTTCCATCTTTAACCGATTCGAAAAAGATATTGTCAATATACCGTTCATACTGCGTTTTAGTTCCGGTGAATCGTGATTCTGGCTCCATACCATTACTTACTCGTTAAAGAATATATAATTTCTGTTGGATTAGAAGTATTATGATAATCCCTCCAGCGGCTCTATCATACATGGTTCAAATCGGCTATAGCTCTTTTATCATCGAGAAAATTTACGTAATCCTATGGCTGCCCGACTTACCACATAGCCAGATGCACCTTCAATTCTCATATTCTATCACCTGTAAATAACTGCCTCATATGTAAGTTTCAGCTGTAGCCTGCAAAATCTCTTCTAAAATCGCTGACCCCCTAAAAACTTTATTTCAGATCGTTCCCTCCATACCAATCCTTAATATCAGATAGAATCACCGTTAAACCTGGAGTTCGTGGGTTTCATGAAGTATACAAATAAAATACTCGCAGGGATGCTGATTTTTATCGGCTCTACATTTTTTCTTTTTGGAATTATAATATCCGAAGCCATTTATCCCGGTTACCATGTAACACAGATGGTAAGCGACCTTGGTGTGGGCCCAACAGCATGGCTTTTCAATTCGACCATTTTTATTTTTGGCATATCCATCATTATCAGCGCATACCTGCTCCTGAATATCGGGACAAACAGGTATTTTACCCTACTCCTCGGATTGGCAGGGCTAGGGGCAGTGCTTGTCGGACTTGTTCCGGAAAACCTGGGGACCTCACATGCAATCGCAGCGGCAATGGTATTTTTATTTGGCGGGTTTTGTGCCATTACCGGATACAAGGTGTTCAGGGGTCCTTTTACATTATTATCACCATTATTTGGTATTATAACACTGGTTGCAGCGATACTATTCGCATCACAACTGTATATCGGGCTTGGGGCTGGGGGCATGGAACGGATGATTACCTACCCGCTCATCATTTGGGCCCTCGGTGCAGGTGCATACCTGATGTCCCCGGGAAAATAGCACTTTTTCAGTGTCGCTAAAGCCTGCATCCGGCGAAACATGGTTTTTCAAAGTGTGACTGCAACGATGTGAAATATTCATCCATTGCATGAAAAGAGATAATTTTCATCCAGATTTTCCAGATACAAACGAAAAATACCTTTCAAAACTACCTTTAGGGCCTTACTTATAAAACCAAGAGGGTTACAAACCAAATTGATTCTCATTTCCGGAGGTTCTCCGTAATGACTTAGGTACCTGAAAAAATCGATCGGAATTTATTTTCCCTTGAGTTCCTGATCAATAAATGCAATTAAACCAGAGGGGCTTGCAGGTTTTTCTATAACGTGATGAACAAAAATATTCCTCGCTTCAAGTCCTTCACGGACTTTATTTTCCGGCATACCAGTATAGATTATTACCTTTGCATCCTTTAATCGGGCGTCCCGGTGGATCATGGAGAGGAAATCAATGCCATCCCAGGGTGTTTAACATCAAGGAGGATCAGGTCAGGAGATACACCCTTCATAAGGGTGTCATACGCAACCTCCGCTGAACTTGCAATAAGGGTATCATAATGAGCAAGGTACTTGATAAAATAAGCCAGGCTATCTGCAATGTTTTCATTATCCTAGATAATAAAAATATGCGTCATCAACAATACTTTTTGTATCCTGCTGGATAATTCTTTCGAGTCCATCTTTCTTATGATTTATCGAAAATTAGATAATACCACTGATACACCCCAATCCCATCTCGTTCAAAAAACAAACGACACATTATAATAATTCAGCAGTTTCATCTGTTATATTTTAGAAACACGTTTATTGATTTTTCTGGGGTATTATGAATTTTTTTGTATAAATTTCTGAATTTGTTGCATTTGGATCCGGTTTCGGGGATCATGTTCAATTGGCAGTGTTGGTTGCTGGCACATTCACTGATTTTTCTAACCAATATCCCATCCTTCAAATTCATACGAGGTGAATTGGCACATAGATAGCCGGAATATTGGATACTATATCCGGGCGTAATCCTGTCGCACTGTGTCATTTCACACGATAGCACCATACGGCTATTAGCGGGATTCAGGATTGTGATTGACTGGTTGGACACGTAATTGGCAACCATTATCCTTATCCGCTAAGCTCGTTCATGTACTGCTGATGTTGGACGAAGAAGTTTTCTCAAAAATAACCCGTATATCGGAAGAGAAAACCACCTTTTTGCTATCCGAGATCATTCCGGATTTAAACCCTGCAAAAGACAGATCCACCCTGGATATTATTGAAAAAATTAAGAAAAAACGTCCTGAACTTGGCCTTTCAATGAAACAAGTCGGAAATGATTTTGAACTATCCACACGTCCGGAAGGACCGGTAAAAAAGAAACTGGTACTTACTCCTGATGATAAGAAGCGACTCTGGAAATTTTTTGAGGAGCCAAAAGTCCCGCGGCCGCTTGACGAACTAATCAGGGAGTATATCACGAAAAAGACCGGAAAACAGTGGGATGACCCCGTCATTCTTGAAAGGATACGGCAGGCAGTTATCGCACAGAAAGGAGATTACTGGCGTGAAGGAAAGAACAAAAAGGTCCATTACGAGCAGGGATATCGTATTTTTGCATATCTAGCCTACCAGTTCCCGGTATATTTTATCCAGTTTGAGCATATCCTCAGAATGCTTGCCTCATCGGGATTACTGAAAGAGGACATGACAATTCTGGACATTGGCAGCGGCCCGGGTGTAGCAGCACTGGCGACGATAGATTTCCTCTCGCGGACCGGGCATGGTAATGCCACGCTTCATGCTGTTGAACTCGCAGGGGAGCAACGCGAGGCATTTACCTTCCTTACCAGCAGATTTTCAGATGGCGTTGCAGGGATCACCATAAAAGACCCCCTGCCGGATGATCTTACTGCAGTTCCTATCCGGGCCCTTCCAACTGATGTTGACCTGCTTGTATTCCAGAATGTCCTGAATGAACTCACAGGACTGACAATCAGGGAAAAGGCAGAAAGGGTAATTGCCCTGGCAGAAGTGTTGTCACCGGATGGAGTCATTGTGATCACCGAGCCCGCAGATATGGTAAATTCTTCTGAATTGAGACAGACAGTCAAGGAACTCGCCATGTCCGGACTCGTTGTCACTGCACCATGCCACCCTGGATGGACGAAAACATGTAATCCCCGGCACTGCTGGAGTTTCGTTGAAAAACCACCATTAAAGCCGACCCGTTTAATGGAGATGGTAGCTTCATGCAAGGAAGCATACCGGTTCCTCAATACGGACATTAAATATTCCTATGCAGTCCTGGGAAAAAGTCACTCCCGGACGACAACAGATAACACCAAAGGAATCCGGAAAAAAACGGCACCATTATCGACCCTTTCCCGCCATCTAGACCGCCGGATCAATGTCGGTGCTGCAGTGATGTCAGGTGACCTTGGTAACACTAAAACCCACCTATGGAAGTTATGCGACGGAACACCACAAAAACCGGTCTATGCAGTGATGCCTTCGTATCATCTTTCATCAGAAAATGAATACATCATGAAAGCAGGTTATACTGACCTGGTTGACATTTCAGGAGTACTTGTCCGGTACAACCCGAACCACGATTCCTACAACCTCCTTATAACGCGGGCAACAAGGATTGTGCCCACCGGGAACAGTCCAGCGAGAAGATGACCAGCGAAATGCCAGGGAATATGAAGGGATGAGACAGGTTGTACATGGTCCCTCGGAAAAACCCCAATATAGTAAATTTTCCTCTCTTGTTTCAAACACCTTTTCGTCACCGAAAATACCCTCATTTTCGAAAACCGGTAACTATAAAAAAAATTTAACGAAGATTTGTAAAAATTCGGTATATTGCGCGATATTAAAAATAGGTGTTCTAAAGGTAAAATTGTCATTCCAGAATGTTTATTGACAAACACGAAGAAAATTAATCCGCATGCCATCCGAGAGACATAATAATTACTTCTACCTGAGTAGTTTAGCCCTTATTCTTCTTCTTTTTACCCTTCTCTGCGGATGTGTTGGCACCAACTGGACACTTGAGGGTAATAATTCGGGTAAACTTCCAGTCGTGGACCCTGCCACGATGACAACTCTACCAAATAGTACACCCCCTGCAAACCAGGTTGCGGCAGAGCCACCAAATCACGGGAATATTGAAATAAATAATAATGAGAGACTGGAAAAAGCCTGGAAAACACTCCGGATCATTAACTCTGACACAAATGAGCGGTACCTGAAATTGGATTTATCCAAGAGCGATGACGTCAATTACCTTCGATACCTTCTGGTTCCTGAAACTGTGCAGAAGATCGACCTCGTGCGGTCTGACCTGAACCAGGTAAAACCCGTGAATGATAACGAAAGAAATGATACAAAAATCCTTATTGAAATCACGAATTACACTATTCTGAAATATGAGGGACTGGCCTCTGTAATGCACGCCACCCAGTACGTGTCCATCGGGGACCCGATAAAAATGAAGGCCGAGCTCAGGAAGGCAAAATTCCAGATAATGGATGCACTTGATATTATCAACAAAAGGGAGATAACACAATACCCGAGTATGTACCGTGACCAGGTTGCAGCCGATAAACGGGAACTTGATGATATGGCCTCGCAGGTAGATAGTTTTACCCGCTCAGTCTATCTCAATCCGCTTGTATGAGGCTCAATTCACCTGTTTTTTTATGATCCTGCTCCTCGTAAGTATTTCCCTTACCTGGGCACCAGGAACCTATCCGGACACATGATTCCATATCTTCATAATCACGGCGGGATAATAGCAACATGATAATTTTTCGCCACAATGGAAAATCACCGGTGTGTGATAAGAGACAGTGTTCCTGCCATGTGACGCGAGGGAGCACGATATTCAGTGGACTATTGCGGGAATGGGAACCTGGAATGAAGCATATCATATCAATTCGTGACCTTGATCGACCGTTTATCGATGAACTGATTAACCACGCCAACCATATTGCATCACAGCATTTTAATGCGAATTCATTAAGCGATAAAATCCTTGCACTTCTTTTCTTTGAACCAAGCACCAGGACCCGTATGTCTTTTGAGGCAGCAATGGCCCGTCTCGGGGGGACCTCAATATCTGTTGGGAGTATCGAAGCGAGCTCGATGGCTAAGGGAGAAACTCTTGCCGATACCATTCGGGTGGTAAGCGGGTATGCCGATGCAATTGTTCTTCGGCACCCAAAGGAGGGTGCAGCGAGACTTGCGAGTGAATTCGCCTCTGTACCGGTCATCAATGCAGGAGATGGTGCAGGACAGCACCCGTCGCAGACCCTGCTCGACCTCTATACAATACAACAGTCCCTGCCACTCGACGGGATCGATGTGGGAATGATTGGTGATCTCAGGTATGGACGGACGGCACATTCACTGGCATATGCCCTCTCCCTTTACCGCAGTCGGATCCATGTGATATCGCCGAAAGGGCTGGAACTCCCTCCTGCACTAATAGGGGAGCTCCGTGACCGTGGTACCGAGGTCATAGAGCATGAGCATATTGAGGACATCATCAGGGAACTAGATGTTCTCTATGTAACCCGTATCCAGAGGGAACGTTTCCCTGACTCGGCATCATATTTCGATGTCTCCTCAAGTTACAAGATCACCACCGATCTTCTCGAAGGTGTCAGGAGCCACCTCATCGTGCTGCACCCGCTCCCCCGCGTGGACGAGATTGAACCTGAGGTAGATGACCTCCCCTATGCCCGGTATTTTGAGCAGTCGAGAAACGGTGTCCCGGTGAGGATGGCCATGCTCCAGGAGGTATTAAAATGACCCCTCGTGTTCCACCGGCTGAGGGACTCCTGATTAACCCGATTAAAAATGGCACCGTTATTGACCATATTACATCAGGGGAAGCCCTGAACGTGTTGAAAATAATCGGGATTACCGGGACAACAACCGAATCAGTGAGTGTTGCCACAAATGTTTCAAGCGGAAAAATAGGAAAGAAAGACATTGTAAAAATTGAGAAGCGGGAACTCCGCAAAGAGGAGATGGACCGTATTGCACTGATCGCCCCCCGTGTATCGATCAACATTATCCGTGATTACAAAGTATATGCAAAAGGTGGAGTTGAACGACCGAAATTTCTCTTGGGAGTGGTCAGGTGCCCGAATCCCGGGTGTATAACAAACGCGCATGAACCGGTCAGCAGCAGGTTTGAAGTTCTGCCGAATGGTCTGCACTGCATGTACTGCGACTGGCTGATCACCAATGACATCACGGGCCATATGATTTAACCGCGGATACACTCGTTTCGGAACTATAAATTGATTCGGGACCCGAAAGATTCAGCTCGCAGGAACTAGGATTGCCGCTGGATTTTTTTCTCGTTGTGCGATTTTTCATGGATCCGGACGAATACCCCGATCACGTTATCATTGTTATCGGTAATTGGCTGGGCCTTAAGCGCAACCTCCCTCCTTTTTCCCTTCATTGATAGTATCGCGAGATAGTTCTCGATACCAATCACCATACTCTCGCGGATGATATCCCTTACAGGGTCATCAATTAGTTCCCCGGACCTCGTATCGATAAGCGTGAGAAGCTGATTTAATGAAACCATTGTGGCCTGTGTCCGCTTTACCTCTATCAACCTCTCTGCATATGGGTTCATGAGGAGGATCCGCCCTTTTATATCGGTAATAATGACTGCATCAAGCATTGACATGATATTTTGGGAGACCCGGCCTTCAAACCCCATGAACCGCAGCATTATTTCATGGTTGGCGATGGCAATCTCGCTATTTGTAATGATAGTAGTGGTGTTGAAAGGGATCGTGACAAATCCATAGGGTCCTGTGGACAGGGCCCGGTTGATAATCTCTTCATCTCTTTTTTCTGAAATAAAAATGACAGGGGTATTAAAAACATGGTTCATGTAATATGCCGCATTAATGGCATCTATTTTTCCAGGAAGCCAGGCATTCATGAGGACGAGATCGGGGTTGTGTTCGGCAACTAACACAAGCGCTTCCTCACCGGTCGATACCTTGCCGGTAATGATATAATCCTTACTGGATAACATCCCCTCAAGAAGGTGCGCGATTATTTCATCATTTTCGACTATCAGCACTTCTTTCATCAGATTCATAGTCATTCCTAATCAGATCATATACCGTTCAGGCAGTTTTTACACCGGTCAGGTGCCCATGCTCGTCGATTTCACCCCGGTATATCCGTGTACTGGAGATCCAGCGCCGGTCTTCCGCGAGCACACAGGTAATCTGGTGAATATCGACCTTATGCAGTCCTGCTTCATGACGGAGACGGTTGATCTCAGTTGCGGCCGCAAGGGTCTCCTCCGAGACGACGATTGCATCAAAATCCTCATCGAGCGCTGAACCATAACGATCGGATAAGGGTTCGATGTACCAGTCTGTTGTATATCCCTGGGTTTTAATGAATGTTTTCAGATTTTTTTCCCTTTCTTTATAAGGCCGTACCGGGTGGCTTTTAGCTCTCGCGAATGAATCAGTGGTCAGGCCGAGTATTACGACGCCATGGGAGGTTGCAAGGTCAAATGAACGGGCCAGGAGTTGTTTATGCCCATCATGCAGCGGATCAAATGTACCACCTACCATAACCTTCATTCGCTTGAATCGTTAAACTGCTATAGTATTATGATTATGGATAAACGCACCGGTCCTTTCGGTTTTATTGCACCAAATGCCACGGTCCTTGGTTCTGTGACAATCAAAGAAAATGTAAGCATCTGGTTTGGTGCCGTGATCAGGGCGGACAAAGATGATATTTACATAGGAGAATCTTCAAACGTCCAGGATAATGCAGTTATTCATACAAGTAAGGGGTTTCCGACCTATATCGGTAACCAGGTCTCGATTGGTCATGGTGCGATACTGCACGGTTGTCGGATACATGACCGCGTGCTTGTCGGTATGGGGACCGTCGTTCTCAACGGTGCCGTTGTCGGGGAAGATACAATCCTGGGTGCAGGTACGGTAGTAACAGAAGGAGCTGATATCCCCCCGGGATCTCTCGTGCTTGGGGTGCCGGGGAAAGTAATCAGGCCAACCACCCCCGAACAAAAAAAGAGCATTGTGCACAATGCGGAAAGTTACGTCGAACTTGCACAGAGGTACAGGAATGCATGAAGTGATTGTCATCGGGGGAGGAGTGACAGGGATCCAGGCTTCCCTCGACCTTGCCAATCATGGTATTATCGTACATCTCGTAGAATGTCAACCATCGATCGGAGGTCACATGTCCCAGTTAGACAAGACCTTTCCTACGAACGACTGCTCGATGTGTATACTCTCACCAAAAATGGTAGACGTAATCAGGCACCCGAATATCAGGGTCTACACGCTTTCAGAAGTTGACCGAGTTGATGGGGAAAAAGGGAATTTCAGGGTAATAATCAGGAAAAACCCCCGTTTTATACATGAAGACCTTTGCAATGGGTGTGGTGACTGCATACAAATCTGCCCTGTAGAAGTCTATAACGAGTTTGATGCAGGGATGGGAACACGAAGGGCGATCTATAAACCAAATCCGCAGTCAGTCCCTGATATCGTCGTGAAAGACCCGGTTCATTGTGTGGAATGCGGCCTCTGCTATGATGCATGCCTGCTTGATGCCGTAAAGCAAAAGGATGACCCGGTCTTCATCGAGGTCCATGCCGGGAGTATTATTGTCGCGACAGGGTATTCGGTCTTTGACCCGGGCTTAAAAAAACAACTCCGTTATCTGGAATTTCCGGACGTCATCACAACCCTGGAACTCGAGCGGATGATGAATGCCAGCGGTCCGACTGGGGGTCATATCAGGCGCCTCTCTAATGGACAAAAACCGGACCGCGTGGTGTTCATCCAATGTGTCGGATCAAGGGATATATCAATTAACCGGGCCTGGTGTTCCTGTGTCTGCTGCATGGCATCAATAAAGAATGCAATCCTTATCAAGGAAAAATCACCGGATACCGATGTGACGATCTGCTACATGGATATCAGGGCATATGGCAAAGGTTACGAGGAATTTCGTGAAAGGGCAGAGGAGGCAGGAATAACATTCCTTCGCGGCATGCCGGGCGGAATTAGTGGTGATAAAGGAGCAATGTCCCTTATTGTCGAGGACAGCGAGACAGGAGAATTAAAAGACTTAAAACCGGACCTGGTCATCCTCGCCGTAGGTATCAGCCCATCTTCTCAGGGTGCTGAAATCGCAGGAAAATTGGGTATATCTCTTGATTCGTCGGGTTTCTTTAAGTCTCTTGATGATAAAATGGGGATCGTAGAGACCAACAGACCTGGCATCTATATCGCCGGGGCGGCTGTTGCCCCGAAAGATATTCCAGACTGTGTGGCCGTCGCGGGAGCCGCAGCAATGCGTTCGTTCATTGGGTCAACGCAGGACTAACAGACAATGGAGCAAATTAAAACCCTGTGGTACGAAGAGGATACCGATAGTATCGCCTTTATTGATGAGACGTTACTTCCGGTATCATTTGAGATCGCCAGGTGCACAACCATTGCAGAACTTGGGACTGCAATAAAAACCCTTGCAATACGCGGAGCACCGGCATTGGGTGTAGCGGGGGCACTAGGGGTCGCATTAGCCGCGAGGAGATCGAAAGAGACCAGGTATGAACAATTTTGTGACCAGGTACAGGCGGATGCCGAATGTCTCTCAGCGACGCGACCGACCGCTGTGAATCTCTCCTGGGGCGTACAGCGGGTACTCAGTTGCATGAGGGATGCAGGATCAATCCATCATGCGAAAGAGGTCGCACTCTTCGGAGCGCTCACGGTAGCCCGGGAAGATGCGATAATCTGCCGCAAAATTGGACAACACGGTGCGGCATTGTTACCGGACCAATGTACCGTGCTCACACATTGCAATGCGGGTGCGCTTGCATGCAGCGAATGGGGTACAGCGCTGGGGGTTATCCGGTCGGCAGTTGAAGCTGGCAAGGAGGTCAGGGTAATTGCCTGTGAGACCAGGCCTCTCCTGCAGGGTGCACGTCTTACTGCGTGGGAATTGTTCCGTGATCATATTGATGTTACGGTGATTACCGACTCCATGGCAGCCATGCTAATGCGAAAAGGTGAAATCGGGAGTGTAATTGTCGGTGCTGACCGGATCACCAGGGATGCGGTTTTTAATAAAATCGGGACTTATATGCATGCAGTGTGCGCAAAATACCATACAATTCCTTTCTATGTTGCAGCACCTGTATCCACATTTGACTTCAGAGGAATGGAACAGGATATAATCGTTGAAGAACGTGGACGGGAAGAAGTAGCATCGTTTTTTGGCCGGAAAACAATTCCAGATGGAGTACCGGTGAGGAACCCGGGATTTGACGCGACACCACTGGGTCTGGTAACCGCGGTTATCACTGAAAGGGGTATCATAACCGCACCATATGAAATGCGGGAGATCATGGAAACGGCAGAATACACATCGCCGGGGTGATCAGATTTCAAACATTTAACACTGAAACAATTGATTATTCGCTCCTGTCAAGCGTGATATTTGTTATCGGAGAAATTACAGTTATTGTCCTCATCGGGCTGTTTTTTCTTGCGCTTTTTCTTGTGGCCCTCACATTTTATTCAATACGGAAAGGCAAACTATTTTTCCCGGGGTTCTTAAAAGCAGGGCTGGTACTGGTCGAAGGGCTCTCCAAGGCATTGTTCAGCCTCTTCGGTCTTGAAGACAAGGAAATGATGACATTTTTCATCAGGGTCCACAACACGATGAGCAGGAAAGCATTTGAGGCAATCCCGGTCGGGGAACGGGCAATATTTTTCCCACAATGCCTGAGGTCTGCAAAATGTCCTGCAAATCTCACACCCGAGGGACTGAAATGCATCAACTGCGGGCAATGTACTGTTACCGATGCGATCAGGCTGCTTGAATTACTCGGCTACAGGCTCTTTATTGTCCCGGGGTCATCCTTTATCAAGCGCATGGTAAAGAAGTATCGCCCAAGGGCGATCATCGGCGTTGGATGCCTCTCTGAGGTGAAGGAAGGCCTTGATATGTCAGACAAACTTGGCCTTGTTGCACTCGGGGTGGTAACTGAGCGGGAAGGATGTGTTGAAACGTCGGTGAACTGGGATGATGTATTCGGCGTGGCACTGATGGGTATTGACCCGGCATCAGTACCTGACGAGGTGAAGGTATCCCCCTGGTTCCATACCCTCGAACATTTCTGATTTTTTATTCCAGCCCAGTGTTTTTTCTGATAGGTAATATTGGCCCCTGAAACCACCGATAATCCTTTTATCCTGCAAAAGATGCAGGAATAGGAATCGAATTTTTAAGTTATATCCAACCCATTAACATGAGGCAGGGTTCTTGAAACAAAAATATGGGGACGGTCCCCTGCCCCATTCCAGGGGCCACATACTTCATCTCAATTCTACAACCAGATCCTGATTCAAATCACTCATGCGAGAAAAAGTTCCGCCAGGGTAAACACGATCAGCGAGGTAAACATTCCATATTTCAGGTAATTCGTTGCATGACTCTTTTTTATACATTCCGGACTTCTGCAACCGATTGCCAGCCATGCGCTGTAAAGGATGAGGATGTCCACAGGAATGATACCTGCAAGATACCAGGAACCCCACCGGTAATAGGGGGAAAAACTTACCACTACTGCGATTATGGTAAAAATAATGGAGATTACTACGGTTGGGCGGACTCCATACTTAACAGGAACTGTTTTTGCACCCGCGGCGATGTCTCCCGGCACATCTTCAGCATCCTTCAGGAGCTCCCTTGCAACCATTGCAAAGATGGTAATCAACGCGATAACCAGGTTGTTAACCAGGCCGGATATACCTGCAAATGCCCCTCCAAAAAGAAAAATACTCCCGGAAAGGTAAGCAACCGAGATGTTTCCCACAAGCGGGGTACTTTTTAGAGTTTTTGCATAAGCGATAAGTAAGAGTGAATTAAAGAATGCAAAAAAGGCACAGTACGGATTTGTGAACAGACTGACCAGGATACCAATGGTGAACAAGGTACCGGCAAAAATAATGGCCCCGCGGGGGGTAACTGTCCCGGAGGGAAGAGGCCTTTCAGGCCTGTTAACCCTGTCGATAGAAAGGTCAAAATAGTCGTTAATAGTGTTTCCTGCACCGGTAATCAGTACCACAATCACAATAAGAAGGATTACTCCGGGGATGATCGTGCCGGTTGCAAGCAGATAGGCAAGCGCTGCGGCAAGGCCAGCTACGATAGAATTTACCGGCCTGATAATCCGCCAGTAACCCATGATTGTCATGATGAAGATCTTCTCCGGACTGCGTATTGAGGGGGTGAAGGATTTTTTATGAAAAACGGGCGTGGGGGGATTTGAACCCCCGGCATTCAGCTTAGGAGGCTGACGCTATGTCCGGGCTAAGCCACACGCCCTCGCCTATATGAATTGACAAGGGATAGGTATAAGGTTAACGAAACTCATGATATTAGGGATTATGGAATTAATAGAGGCCGTAGAGGGGAGTACACGTTTTTTCATCCCCGGGCAGGACGAAGATTCCGCCTTCCCACCCGGCACTGCCCCGATTTTTTATAACAGGCGCATGGAGTTAAACCGCGATGCAACGGTACTCCTGCTCCAGGTAATCCACCCTGAGGATTATATCGATACCATGGGTGCAACCGGTGTAAGGGGCCTCAGGATTGCGCAGGAATGTGGAATTAAAGTAGTTATAAACGACCGCGACACCCAGGCTGTTGATTTGATCCAGAGAAATATTACCCATTCAGGGCTTGACAACATCACGGTAACGAAAAACGATGTGAATGTCCTCCTCTCAGGGCAGAGGTTCGATGCAGTCGACCTGGACCCCTTTGGTACTCCGGCACCGTTTATCGATTCCGCGATACGGAGTGCACGCCGTTTCCTCATGGTTACGGCAACTGATACCGCACCACTTTGTGGTGCCCATAAAAAGGCAGGTATGAGAAGGTATTTTTCCCAGCCATTGAATAATGAGTACCATAGCGAGACCGGTCTCCGGACACTCCTTGGATTCGTAGTTCGTGAGGCGCTGAAATATGATATAGGGCTGGTCCCGCAGTTCTGCTTTGCCCATGAGCATTTTGTCCGCCTGCACCTCCTGATCAGGAGAGGTGCACCCGCAGCTGAACGGACACTTTCATCTATCGGTTACATCATGCAGTGCCCGAAATGCCCGTCCCGCGTTGAACAACACGGAATGCTGCCAAAGCACGCGGTGTGTGAATATTGTGACGTCCCACTTATTCCAGTCGGCCCGCTGTGGCTGGGGGGGATCCAGTCAGAAACAGTCGTTGATAGTATGGTTGAAAAGGTACCGCTGATCCCGCTCGGAACTTCACGGGAACTGGCAGCTCTTCTCGTACTCTGCAGGAATGAACTTCCAACGGCAGGTTTTTACGACTACCACCAGCTTGCGAAACGGGAGCGACGCTCACCACCACCCATAGAGGAACTGCTTGGCAGGATCCATGCCATGGGATTTCCTGCAACCCGTTGCCATTACCTTGGTACCGGGGTAAAAACAACCGCCCCCCTTCACCTGCTTCTTGAAGCGGTAAAAGGGGATTGTTAAAAGATAGTTGCAGGCCCTGATTATTTCCCTGCCAGATCAACATTTTGAAAAAAAATCGTTCCCCGGATTTTTTGCAGGGAACTTTTCCGGAATTAATGCTCGATGATGATCGAGAGAATATCTCCATCATGGAGTTTATAGGGAAGACCAATCCGTTGTCCGGGATGTTTCACATGGTCACCCCAGACACGGGCGTACCTGAAGCGATCAACGAAGTCCCGGTGCAGTTTCCTGCATACTGCTTCAACATTGCTGCCTGACCGTATTATCAGTGGTTCTTCGAGATCCGCCTCTTCACCCTGGGGACGGAGGTAGAGCCTCATGAACCCGAGTTTCTGGTATATCTCCTCTTTTAACTCTTCCATGTGATAACCGGTATGCGCAGAGATCATCACTGGCGGCATCGAGAAACGTTCCGCAAGAGTGTTCTCTATCTCATTTGCCTGTTCGTTATCTATAAGGTCAATTTTATTGACTGCAATAAATGCGGGAACATATACACGGCTGCCCATTACCTCATCAATCAGGTCTTCCTGCGTGGCTCCTCCCCTGATGAGAATATCGGCATTCATAATTTTACTCTCGCTCATGATGGCCCGTATTTCATCAATATTCAGTTCAAGCGTGCCAACCTTGTGGACACGCACACCCCCGTGTGAAGTCTTCTTAATCGTGATATCGGGCCTGGGTTTATTTATCCGGATACCTGCATCGTAGAGTTCTTTCATGAGCACATCAACATGACCCTGGTTGAATACATCAACAAGGACCACGATCATATCTGCACTTCGGACGACACCGATTACTTCCTTTCCACGGCCTTTTCCCATCGCGGCCCCTGCAATAAGACCTGGGATATCAAGTATCTGGATTTTTGCGCCCTTGTATTCCATCGCCCCAGGGACAACTGTTAACGTGGTAAATTCATAGGCCGCAACTGCGCTCTCCGCGCCGGTAAGCTGGTTAAGCAGGGTACTCTTACCGGTAGAAGGGAATCCGACAAGGACCACTGTTGCATCGCCGGATTTTTTAACTGAGTACCCTTCTCCTCCACCCCCTGACTTCATCGCCCGGTTAACAGCATCGTCCCGTAGTCTCGCTATCTTGGCCTTTATCCGGCCGATATGTTTGGAAGTGGCCTTATTGTAAGGTGTCTTCTGGAGCTCATCCTCCAGCTCCTTGATTTGATCCTCGAGGCCACTCATTCTTGCTATTATTGGCTGGATCATTCACATATAGTTGTGGGTGTAGAAATTACCTGACCATTGTTCTGATCAGGGGTACATTTAACGATGAATAACCGACTTCGTCGCAGGAAACGACGATTAACAGACATATTTAAGTAACTACACTACCCATGTATTTGAGCAGTTATTCCTACATCGCTGCTATAGTGTAGTCCGGCCAATCATGCGAGCCTCTCACGCTCGCGACTGGGGTTCGAATCCCCATAGCAGCATCACGACAACAAGTTCGATTCCCCAT
>JBAXJR010000034.1:0-24964 GCA_037137755.1 Methanomicrobiales archaeon
TTGCCGGCATGAGGGACAAGGTGATCCATCGTTATTTCGAGATAAACTGGCAGATCGTCTGGAATGTCATCACAGAGGACCTCCCTACCCTCGAACCGAAAATTTCTGCACTCCTCGATGAACTGGATGAGGTGTCCGATACGCATCATTCCTCCCGTAAGAAACCCTGACGGTATACCATGCCCGGCGACTACTCCGAAGATACCCTCATCGAGCGGCCGACCATCGACCTCTTCTCTGACCTTCACTGGAAAACCGCAAACTGTTATAATGAGTTTCAGCCAGGTGCAGTATCCCAGGGTAGGGAAACGAGTGCCGAAGTAGTCCTCGTCCCCAGGCTCCGGGCCGCACTGGAACAGCTGAACCCGGGTGTTCCGGCAGATGCAATCGGCCTCGCAATTGAAGAGCTGGTAAAGGTCCGCAGCACAATGAGCCTCGTGAACGCCAACCGTGAAGTCTTCGGGCTCATCAGGGACGGGGTAAAAGTCAGTTTCAGGAATAAATCGGGTGAGATGGTAGTCGAGACCCTCCGGGTAATCGACTGGAATATCCCGGCAAACAATGATTTCTTCCTCGCATCCCAGTTCTGGATCACTGGCGACCTCTATAAGCGGAGGGCTGACCTGGTAGGGTTTGTTAACGGGCTCCCGCTCGTCTTTATCGAACTCAAGGCCTCGCATCGGGACCTGAAACAGGGTTTCGAAGGCAACCTCCGCGATTACAAAAATACTATCCCCCAACTCTTCCGGTATAACGCCTTCATCATCCTCTCCAACGGCTCGAAGAGCATCATCGGCACCATCTCGTCAGAATGGGAACATTTCGCCGACTGGAAACGGATCAATTCAGAGGGAGAGACCGGGATCATCTCACTGGACACGATGATCGCCGGCACCTGCGACCGGCAACGGCTCCTCGATATCATAGAAAACTTCACCCTCTTCTTCGAGGCGAAAGGTGGCCTCATTAAAGTCCTTGCAAAAAACCACCAGTACCTCGGGGTCAACAACGCCATCAGTGCACTGAAAGAGATCAAGAAGAACGAGGGCAGGCTCGGGGTATTCTGGCACACCCAGGGGAGCGGAAAGAGTTACTCCATGATCCTCTTCGCCCAGAAAGTCCTTCGGAAACTCCCCGGGAACTGGACATTCCTTGTCGTGACCGACCGCCTGGAACTTGACGAACAGATCTACAATAACTTCGTCCACTCCGGTGCAATCCATGATGCACAGGCCCGGGCTGAAAGCGGGTCTGACTTGCAACGCCTCCTTTCCGAGGACCACCGGTATGTCTTCACCCTGGTCCAGAAATTCCGGTCCGACCCGTTCACATCCTACCCAGTCCTCACTACGAGGGACGATATCATCGTCATTGCAGACGAGGCTCATCGCACCCAGTACGACGCCCTTGCACTCAATATGCGAACTGCACTGCCTAACGCTGCGTTCATCGCCTTCACCGGGACTCCGTTAATCCAGACCGAGGAAAAGACCAGGGAAGTGTTCGGCGAATATGTCAGCATCTACACGTACCGGCAGTCCACGGAAGACGGGGCCACGGTCCCCCTCTACTACGAGAACCGGATCCCCGAGCTCCAGCTCACGAATGAGAATTTCAAAGCAGAAATGGAACAGGTAATCGACGAAGCAGCCCTAAACCCGGCAGAAGAGGCGAGGCTCGAACGGGAATTCGCCAGGGAGTATCATCTCATCACCAGGAACGAACGGCTGGACCGGGTCGCAGAAGATATCGTCTCCCACTTTACCGGCCGTGGCTGGCAGGGGAAGGGCATGGTCGTTTCCATCGATAAGGCGACCGCAGTCCGGATGTACGAAAAGGTCAGGAAATACTGGGGCCTCGAACTCAACCGGTTAAAAACAGAAACGTCCCGGGTCACCGGCGAAGAGCTTACCCTTCTCAACGAGAAGATCGACCTGATGGAACGGACAGACATGGGGGTCGTCGTCTCCCAGTCGCAGAACGAGGCCGAGGACCTCGGGAGGAAAGGCATCGACATCCTGCCACACAGGAAACGGATGGTAAACGAAGACCTGGCCGAGAAATTCAAAGACCCGAAAGACCCCTTCCGGCTTGTCTTTGTCTGTGCCATGTGGCTGACCGGGTTTGATGCCCCTGCCTGCTCGACGATTTACCTCGATAAACCGATGAAAAACCACACGCTCATGCAGACCATCGCCCGGGCAAACCGCGTCTTCGGTGAGAAAGTCAACGGGCTGATCGTGGACTATTACGGGGTGTTCAAAGACCTCCAGCGGGCACTTGCCATCTATGCCCCGGGACTCGGTACCGGGGATGTCATGCCGGTGCAGGACAAGCAGGCACTGGTCAGCAACCTGAAAACAATCATCGACGACACAACGGCTTTTTGCACCTTGAAAGGGATCGACGTCAACAAGCTGATGCAGGCGAATAAGTTCGAAAAAGTAAAACTCATTGATGATGCTGTCGAGGCAATTCTCATCGATGACGAATCCAAACAGAAATTCCTCGGGAACACAGCAGTCATCACCCGCCTATTCAGGGCAATTAAACCGGACCCGATCGTAAACGACCTCCTACCAATCTGTACATTATACCTCGTCCTGGCGATGAAGATTAAATCGCTGGACCCAGCCGTTGATATCACCCGCCTTATGGCTTCTATCGAGGAGCTCCTTGACCGATCAATTGCTTCAGAGGGTTACACAATCAAGGCACCGACCATCCTCGACTTAAGCCAGGTCAACCTTGATGTCCTCGCCGATAAACTGAAAAAGCAAAATAAACGAACGGAAGCAGAACGGCTACGTAAGCTCCTGGAACAGCGGGTCCACAAAATGGTGGACATCAACCGGACACGGATCGATTTCCTTGTGCGGTTGCAGCAAATGATTGAAGAATACAATGCCGGGAGCCATAATATTGAGGATTTCTTCAGGAAACTTGTGGAGTTTACCAACGAGCTGAATGAAGAAGACAAGAGAGCTTTGAAGGAAAATCTCACCGAAGAAGAACTTACCATTTTTGACCTGCTCACAAAGCCCGAGATGAAACTTTCGAAAGCCCAGGAAGTTGAAGTAAAGAAGGTCGCAAAGGAACTCCTGGAGACACTGAAGCGGGATAAACTCGTGCTGGACTGGCGAAAGAAGCAGCAGACAAGGGCGATGGTCCATGTATGTATTGAGGAGACACTAGATCATCTTCCTCCGGTGTATGAACGTGAGATCTTCAATAAAAAATGTGAAATTGTGTACCAGTACGTTTTTGATAAGTATCCGGATACGGCGGTTGGTAGCTCAGAATAGGATCACCGAAATCCAATAAAACTGTGTCCAAATAAAAAGTGCAGAATATCAGAGGGGTCATTGCTGACCCCATGGCTCCCTTCATCGCCCCGGTTAAGGGGCATCTACTATCTTGACCTGAACGAGCTTAAAGGACAATGTCCGGTCACCATCAAAAATGGGTAATTCCCTTTTGTCACTTTCACACCACACATACCCGTTCCTTATCCCCCCTCAGTGAAGTAGTGATCCAGTGCTATGCAGATCGAACTTCCCAAATGTATGGTTTTGAGGACTCATGTGGATCTTTGATTCCACCTACAGGGACGGCGGGATCGATCTCTGGACAAAGGAGGGGACCGTCTCAAAAGTCCATCACGCGTATGCCCCTCCATTCTCTGTGCATTTCCACGACCCAGACGCTCATCATGAGATGATCGACGCACTGATAGAGCGGTACGATGCGAGGGAATGCACTATTCGGACTATCTTCGGGAAAATCCCGGGTTATGAGGTCTTTGCGGGCCGGGATATTGCGGAAGCGATCGAGAAACAGGCACAGTTTGACGTAGAGATTTTCAATGTGGATATCCGCCGCGACCAGCGATTTATGGCAGAACATAGTATCTTTCCTTGTGCTGGGGAGCAGGACGACCGCTTTTCTCCGGTGATTGAACACGATCTTTCTATCATAGAAATCCGTATCAAAGAAGACCCTGGGATTTCATCACAAATGGAGATCGAAGTCGTTCATGAAAGCAATGATACACTGACCGGACCCACTTGCGACGTGTTCACTGATCTTTTCTCCCTGATCGTAACCCTTGACCCGGATGTCGTCCTTATGCCGAATGCCGATACATTGATGCCGAGGATCCGGAACCTGGCAAGGGATCATGGACTTGTCATGCCCTTCTCGCGAAACGGGAAGTATCGACAAATGGACTCCCGCTCGTACTGGAGTTACGGTAGGGTTGAACACAAGGAATCGGCCCTGATTCCGGATGGGCGCATTCTGATCGATACAGAACAGTCATTTATGTTCCAGGAAGGGGGGCTTGAAGGGGTGCTCATGGGCGCCCGGCTCTCGGGACTCTCCCCGAACCTTGCGTCCCGGTTCACTCCCGGCACGCTCATCAGCAGTTACGAATGCTACGAAGCAGTGAAACTGGGAATCGCGGTACCGTTCCGGAAGAGTGACCCGGAGAAGATCCGAAAGGTATCGGCTCTTCAGGCAGCAGACCGCGGAGGGATGATGTTCCAGCCTAAACCGGGGACCTATGAGAATGTCGATGAGATCGATTTCACTTCCATGTATCCCTCTATCATCGTGATGGCAAATCTTTCGCCCGAAACGGTAGGACATCCGGAGCGTCCAGGGTTCCTTCCGGAGGTGCTCGCCCCACTGCTCGAACTCCGTATCAAGACCAAGCACCTCAAGAAGACGGATAAACAATTTGCGGGAATCGATGCGATCCTGAAATGGATGCTAGTCACGTGTTTCGGCTATACCGGGTATAAAAATGCGAAGTTCGGGAGGATCGAGGTTCATGAAGGGATCACGGGAAGGTCCCGTGACATACTGCTGCAAACGAAAGACATCGCAGAGGCCATGAATTTCCGTATACTTCATGGGATTGTGGACTGTCTCTGGGTGCAGGGTTCACCGGTAAATGCACTCAAGGAACGGGTCGAGCAGGAGACCGGTCTGCTCCTTGAGGTTGAGAACTTCGACTGGATTGTCTTTCTCCCGCTCGCGGACGGATTTGGGGCTTATAACAGGTATTACGGCAGATTGTCGGACGGAAGCATTAAGATCCGGGGTATTGCTGCGAGGCGACACGACACACCGGATTATATCCGCTCGATGCAGCAACGGATGCTGGATGTCATGGCGGGTGCAAAGACAATTGCAGACCTCGAAATGGTCCGGGAACAGGTTTCAATAATTTTCAGGGAAACGTTGGATAGCCTTCCTTCAGCAGATCCAATGCAGATGGTGATCAACCGTCGGATTAGCAAGCTCAGTTATACCCACCGGTGTTTCGAGGGGGCTGCGGTGCAGGCCTGTCAGGATCACGGGATCAGGATTGCACCCGGTATGAAGATTCAATACGTAGTCACCGATGCGAAGAAGTACCGGGTAGATCTGCCCTGGTGTGCTGAGTCGTTCGATCATTCGTATTATCGCAAGTTGATTGAGAAAGCATTTGAAGAGATCATATTAGCTTTTCAGAAGTGAATAGCGTGGTGGTAAAGGCCTCTATTCGCCATTTAATTCGAATTGAATCCCCAATTCTTCAAATAGGTTTAAATCCTCATCTTTCCTAAATAGGCTACAACAATGGCTAAATATTCAAGGCATGACGAATCCGTCCTTCATCCAGCCACCTCAAAGAGTAATTCGCTAAGAACAACAGTCCCTGCATATATCGTGAACCAGTTCAACCTCAAGAAGGGAGACAAATTAAGTTGGGGTATTGAAGATGGGTCAGTTGTTATCCAGATGGCCAAACAGGAAAAAGAAATCATACGCTCTTAATTGTAGTCCGACAAGACACTTTTTTAACTTCACTCCCGGATAAATCGTAGATCAATACAAACGAATGTTGTAGTGGCCTTGGTCTGGAACGGGTTGTAATATGCAGATCGATCGTTTGAGAAATGTCATAAAATTCTCACCTGGCCCTTATGGGAGAATGGCATTAGCTGTAGAAAGGGAAAATAAGGGGCTCTAAAAAATCGGCCTGATGGAAAGTCCGTTTAGCACATACCTACCGCGGTGCACGGAAAAAAAGCGATTCCTTTATTGTAATAGATAGAGAGTAACTGCTAATCAATTACAAACGTGAACCAAAATGCCTGTCCCAGATTTTCAAAAAGTCCTGCTCCCTCTACTTACAATAGCAAACGATAAGAAAGAACATTCCGTCAGTGAGGCATCGGAGAAATTAGCAAATGATATTTTCCATTTGAGTGCTGATGAAAGAAAAGAAACTCTTCCAAGTGGCACCCAATCGAAATTTGATAATCGGGTAGGCTGGGCTAAAACATATCTAGTAAAGGCGGGTTTATTAACTGTTCCAAAACGAGGAATATTTTGTATTACAGAACGCGGTGCTTCTGTTTTGGCAGCAAACCCAGGAGAATTAAGTTCTAATTATTTAATGAAATTTCCCGAGTTCCAGGAGTTTCAGCATCGCACCCGGGATGAACAAGTCACAACTACTGATGTTTTAACGACTGCACAAACGCCAGATGAAATTATTGATTCTAATTATGTATCCCTTCGTTCACAGCTCGCGTCAGAGCTTATTGAGCGGGTGAAAAAATGCTCACCGAAATTCTTTGAAGAGTTAGTTGTTGATCTCATTGTCACAATGGGCTATGGAGGTTCGATTCAGGATGCAGGGAAGGCAGTTGGTCAGAGTGGTGATGGTGGGATTGATGGAATAATCAAGGAAGATAAACTTGGTCTTGATGCGGTTTACATCCAGGCGAAACGATGGGAGGGTAGTGTGGGTCGCCCGGTAATTCAGTCATTTTCAGGAAGTCTTGACGGGCACAAGGCAAAGAAAGGAATCGTGATCACCACCTCTCAATTTACACAAGATGCACGGGATTATGTTACCAAAATCGATAAGAAAATTGTGCTTATCGACGGTGAATATCTCGCTCAATTGATGATTGACAATAATATCGCCGTGACAACAGAGAAGACATACGAGATTAAAAAAATCGATTTCGATTATTTCGAGGAAAATTGATTGTGGGAAATATCGAGACTATTATCCGTTCATAACGGCCTTTACCTTATCCCTCTTTTCCTGAGAACTTTTTAGCCACGGTGCTGATGATGCCACAAGACCCACAGCCTTCAAACCTCCGGCATCGCTTGCCTGCGATAAATCTACACAGGCCATGCGTAGATCGCTTAATCCAGCAAGATAATCCTGTTTTGCAACGGTATATTTAGAACTCACCTGAAGGTCTGAAATAGTCTGATAATTTTTGTCGATGGTAGTGATCATCTGTTTAGATCTATCTGACATCGCCTTGACATTGATGTGATCGGGTTCCAAGTAAGGGCGGATATCAGTTCCATATAAGATCACCTCTTTCTCCGATGAACTCCACGCATTTTTGAAGTTATCATCTGCACTTGCACCCGTGCACCCGGCAAATGTCACAGCAACCAAGGCAACAGCAATTAATAAAACGAGATATTTTGCCATAGTGAGACCGTATAACCTAACCAATTAAAAAGGTATGTCTGTTAGATAGGTGGATCAAAGTGCATCCGTTACCGGCGACCACGACCAGGGATCGACAGGGTTGATAGAAAACCAACCTAAATACGCCCGAATTACCGAATAATCCTTAAAACCGGGGTATCCATACCTATCCCAAATCATTTAACCCCATTCCTGTTCGTCTAAATCGCCCGGATTCGCCTCCTTTTACCTCCGGTAGCAAATACACCCATTTATGACGATTTTACCCTGATTTGGCCTATATATGGCCTTTATTCGAGTTTTATCCTTTTTAAAGATAACATAAAAGGCCTCGTTTCCTCCTCGGAATTGCCATTTTCGGTCTTTCGCAATCGGGAGATCGGCCCGGCGACCGCTCATCAAGGAGGTCAGGATTATTACCGGGGTGTTAATGTGTGATAAGAGGATAGATTTCCGCAATATTGAGAATTAAGGCAATCCACATCAGGACAGGCGTACCAATCATCCTCCACGCGAGCTTTGATATAATTCCCTGTCCATATATTAGACCAGCAAAGAAATGCAGGGGAGATTATCCGTGGCAAAACCGATTGAAATTGGCCTTGTGCTCGAAGGAAAAGATGCAATAGCATTCCAGAAGTACCTGGAGCACCCGACATTTACCCGTGAAGGCCTGGCTCTGATGCGTGAAGCAAAGCGCGATGCAGAGCAAGCCGGCATTGAATAAAACCGGACTATCGAAATGGTCTCCTCCATCCCTTTTGAAGATCTTACCTTTGTTCTTCTCAGTGCTGATCATGATTTGTCCGGGTTTCATTCGGCCGAACCAGAACTTGATGAATTTTTGAAAGAAGACGCACTCGAAAACCAGCGTAATCTTATTTCTGTGACACGACTGGTATTCTGGAAAGGGGACCTTGTCGGATATTTTACCCTCATCAATGACAGCATCGAAGTAAGGGCTGTCGAAGAGTGTGACCGTGAGGAGCGTTATCATTTCCGGAAATACCCGGCACTGAAGATTGCACGGCTGGCAACCCATTGCGATTGTGAGCGATTTGGGGTAGGGCGTAGTATGCTACGGAAGATCTTCACCATCTCAATCACACTCTCCCATTATATCGGCTGCCGTATCATAACGGTCGACTCAAAATACAGTGCCGTCGATTTCTATAAAAAATTCGCATTCAAGCAGGCAATCAGAACCCCTGGTGAAACGGTTCCGCTGTACCTCGATCTGAAGAGTGCACTCCAGCGAATCTCGCCGGATTCGTAATTTTCTTTTCTTAAATTCACATGAACAGGAATAAAAAAAGGATGACGCTTTTTGATTGCTTACAAAACCTAACCGGTGACCGGCGAAACAAATGAGGACCACTTAGCCCTCCCATTAATCGCAAACACTCCACCAGCCCCGATCTGCTCGTGCACTGCGTGAACATACCCGAGAGCTGAAGTATTCCCGATGCCGGTTAAGGATCGTGAACCCGCAGAGAACTGGCCCGAACCGTGACCGGTGGCCTCCATGTTCATCAGCATACTATCCGGTTGCCCGGTGTCACCCTGGCTGATGCCACCAGCTGAACGATAATTCAAAGCATCCGTCATGAACATCGTTGAAGCCCCTGCGTATTCGCAATAGGCCTGACGGGTAAGGTTTGCTCCCTCTGCATCGAGTGAGTCAGATCCGCAAGTAACACCTGCAGAAGGTGAACCACAGCTATCGACCATCAACGACTCCGAGAGGATCCCGGGCCCCTGGCTGTCCACCTGCTGACCTGTCGAGAACTCGAGTATTTCGTTGGTTGAAAGGCCCCGGTTACTCTCCATGGTCCCGGGTCCGGATACCAGGACGGATCCCGAATATCCTCCCTGCAGGACTTCCTGCCCGACCCCAAGCGGAGGAGTCTTCGAGAGGTCCCCGTCAGATGCAGCCCAGGTCCAGTCCGATGAGCTGGAAAGGTACGAATCTCCCGTTGCATAGGTCTGCACCTCGAAACCGGCAGCCTGGGCCGGGGTAATCCCGGTGCAGGCCACGCCGAGCACAACAGCCGCAAATATGCAGCCGCCGATAACCAGCTTCCTCCGCTGGGAAAGTCGCTTGATCATATAGCCACCCCCTTCCCCGAGCCACCCGAGCCCTTGATCAGCCCGTACTCAATGTCATACCAGGCAGACGGGACCGTAATCGTGTACGTGTCCAGCCGTTCGGCCTCGGCCTCTGCCACCTGCCGGAGCAGGCTTTCGCGCTCAACCGGTGAATGGTCAAACGTGAGCCATCGCTTCGTGCTGTCGGCCATCTTGTACGAACGGCCCTGCACCTCTGGAGGAGCAACGGTCACGGTGTCGTCGGTTGCATCAAAGTAACTCAGTACCTGATTGGTCGTTTGCTTTGCCTGCTGTGTTTCAGCGATCGCGCTTGTTGCCCTCCGGTGCTGGATATACGCAAACCCGGCGGTGGCGAATACAAAAAACAATTCAATAACATTAGTTAATTCTGGATCCATGATACGCCTCTTTTGATTTCTGGTGTTCTTCGCGAAGGGCCTCGAACTCTGCACAAATTACCTCGTATTTTCCGATCCTTTCGTAGATCACAAAAAGCGAGGGGTACAGCGGGAGCACTACACCAAGAACAATAACGAGAAGTTCTACATCCATCCCGGCCACCTCGAAGAAAAGGCAGGGGTCTGGTTAGTCCAAAGATAGAGAAGACTGGTCCTCTACCCCTGCCATTTTCACACCTGCCTAAGCAAGTGCGGGCTTTGTGTTCGCCCAGGTGTTCACGCGAGCGACAATCGCATTATCCTCGTACGAGGAAATGGTGATGGCCTTTCTGGCGAATGTGACCGTATAGTCCTCGCCGTTCGCGTCGTGGCAGTTTAGTGAAATGGAATACCCTTCGGTTTCAGTGTCCTGGATGGGGTCCCCGCCGATTGCGGTCGCAAGTGCCGTGTTTCCGACAAGTGCGGTTGCAGCTGCGGAATAGCCTGCAACAGTTGATGCCTTTGCGGTCGCAGTACCCATGTTCTTCAGGGTTGTCGGGTTCTCATAGATCACACGGATGCCGAATGACTGTGTTCCACGGCTGGTCCCGGGGTGAGCCTCGCCGGCTACAACGTGGTCCACGCACTGGAATGCGTTGGTATCGATGACTCCCTGCACGAGGGTGTTCAGTGTCGCTACATCAGCGATCTTGGTCGTGATAACACGGACAGACCGCTTTACATTTGCCTTTTGGACAAAATCTGACATGGTTTGGTAATTCCTGCCCGTTTGGGCAATCAGGAATTTTGGTTAAAAGGAAAAGAATAGTTAGATGGATGTCTGAACGGGCTTTCTTGCGGTGTAGGTTTGGGGATTTGAGGAGATTCTGGATTTTTCTGAATGAGGTTGGGGGTGGGGATGGGGTGATAAGAGGGCGCTTGTTGATAAAATTTGTTTCCAATGAGGATCGAACCTCTAGAATTTAAGAGCATTCGTAGTTCCTGTTCCAATGCAGTTCGAAGACGAGAAGGAGAAGATCTTCGAACGAGGATACGGAAAGAACACTGGCCTTGGTTTAGCACTTTCGCGGGAGATCCTTGATATCACCGGTATCACGATTACCGAGACTGGGGTGCCGGGCAAGGGGGCACGGTTCGAGATGTTAGTGACGAAAGGGGCATGGAGATAATTTTTTCCGGTCTTGGGGGTTACAGGACTATTATTTATTTATGGCCAACCATATTTTTTTTAAGGATTCAACTTTTAAAATTCTCCACAATCAGATCTGTATTATTTAAAAATAATACATCAGTGATTTAATCGTTTCACCGAGCAGAAAAGATACGTATGGAGGGTTTTTAAAACCCTGAATAATTAAAACGCAAATTTCCTTTTAGCACGATACGTAAAGGTATGTAGTAACAGTATCCATTTGAGTTCGATGTCTGCGGTTCTCCGGGTCCTCTATGTTGATGACGAACCCGGTCTGCTGGATATTGGAAAACTCTTTCTCGAAGCAAAAGGGGAGTTTATCATCACCACGCTTTCTTCTGCGCGGGCGGCACTGGAGCTGCTAAACGCAGAGCGGTTTGATGCAATTATCTCCGACTACCAGATGCCGGAAATGGATGGCATCCAGTTCCTTGACGAGGTACGGGCTAATTTTGGCTGGATCCCGTTTATCCTGTTCACCGGACGAGGGCGGGAAGAGGTAGTAATCCAGGCAATAAACCGTGGAGCGGACTTTTATATTCAAAAAGGTGGCGAACCACGTTCGCAGTTTGCCGAACTGGCCCATACGATCCGCCAGGCAATATCCCGGAAGAATGCAGAGGACTCCCTTCGTAACAGGGAAGAAGAATATCGGTTTTTAGTCGAACATTCAAATGAGGCAATTATTGTAGCCCAGGATGGAATGGTCCGGTTATTCAACCACCGGATTGTGGAAATCACCGGCTATTCCGATCAGGAACTGCAGTCCATGCCGATATCCCTCCTTATTCACCCTGATGACCGTGCACCGGTGGTTGAGCGCTACCAGAAACGAATGAATGGAGAAGATACCCCCTCACAGTATAAGTTCCGGATGACTGGAAAGGAGGGACAGACAATCTGGGTAGAGATCAGTGTTATGAACATTGCCTGGGAAGGGCGTCCGGCAACGATAAATTTCCTGATCGATATAACCAGTCGCATGCTTGCTCTGAAGGCGCTGCGGGAGAGCGAAGAACGTTTCCAGAGCTACATCAGCAATGCCCCTGACGGTATTTTTATCGCGGATGAAACAGGACGCTACATCGAAACCAATCCCGCTGCCAGCAGGATAACCGGGTACGAAAAAGAAGAACTTTTGGCGATGCGAATTGCGGATTTGTTACCGCCAGAATCCCTTGAAGCGGGTGTTAGGAGCTTTCGGGATGTCGTTGAAACGGGCCACTCAATGTATGAACTTGCTTTCCGCCATAAGGATGGCTCTGATCGGTACTGGTCAGTTGAGGCAGTCAGGCTCCCTAACGCCACCTTAATGGGTTTTGTCAAGGATATCACGGAACGCAAACAAGCGGAAGATGAACTCCTGCTCACCAAAGCCCGGCTGGATTCAGCCATGGAGGTGGGAAAAATAGCCTGGTGGGAGATGGACTGCGTTAACGGTGCTGTATTTTTCAATGAACGGAAGGCCCGCATGCTCGATTATCCGGCTGAACAGTTTTCTCACTATTCCGATTTTACCAGGCTTGTCCATCCCGATGATTATGAACCGATGATGCAGGGAATGCGTGACCATCTGACCGGAATAAAAAAGATGTACGATGTCACGTACAGGATACGTAAACGGAACGGTAATTACCTGTGGACCCAGGATATCGGAGGAGTGTCCGAGTTTGCTCCTGATGGGACACCACTCAAAGTAACAGGATTTGTCATTGATGTAACAGCACGTAAACAGGTTGAAGAGGTGTTAAAAGAAAGCGAGCAGCGGTTCCATTCGATGTTTGACCGGCATAATTCCATCATGCTCCTGGTCGACCCTGAAACAGGGAATATTGCTGATGCAAACCAGGCAGCTGAACAGTTTTACGGAAGGTCAAAAACAGAACTCTGTGCACAGTCCATTACTGAGATCAACACCTTATCACCGGGGGAGATTGCTGCAGAAATGAATACGGCAGCACGGGAAAATAACAACTTTTTCATCTTCCCGCACCGGATTGCAAGTGGTGAGATCCGGACCGTCGAAGTGCATTCTTCCCCGATTGAGGTTGGTGGAAAGACGGTCCTGTTCTCAATTATCAATGATATCACCGGGCGTAAGCAGGTAGAGAAACAGATTAACGATGATTATAAGTTTCTGCAGACGTTAATCCAGACCATCCCCAACCCGGTCTTTTTTAAGGACCGGAATGGTTTGTATACGGGTTGTAACAAGGCTTTCGAAACCTTCCTTGGCAGTTCAAGCAGCGAGTTGATCGGGAAAACAGTTTATGAAACGGCCCCGAAAGATGTTGCTGATGAGTATTTCCGAATGGACGAGGAACTGTTCAATAATCCTGGAACCCAACAGTATGAGTCACGGATCATAATGAAAAGTGGCCAGATCCGCCATGTAATTTTCGATAAAGCTACCATTCTGGATATTAATGGAGAGGTCACCGGAATTATCGGGGTGGTATCTGATATCACTTCACGAAAAGAAGCTGAAATGCTAATTTCCCTGATGAATAAAAAGCTGGCTCTCCTATCCGGTATCACCCGGCACGACATCGGCAACCAGCTTTCGGTGATCCTGGGATACCTCGATATGTTGAAGAGTAAGCTGCACGATCCAGCTCTTAACGAGTATTTCAAGACCATATCCCGGTCAGCAAAACAGATCTCCAGGATGATCCAATTTGCGAAAGACTACGAGCTCATTGGTGTCCATGCCCCCACCTGGCAGGACTGCCGGACACTTGTAGAATCCGCCGCAAAGGAGTCCGCACTGGGAAATGTCGAAGTAAAGAACAATATTCCTGCCGGGGTGGAAGTTTTCGCGGACCCCCTGATAAGCAAGGTCTTCTATAACCTCGTGGATAACGCTGTCCGGTATGGTGGGAAGATCACTACGATCCAGTTTTTAATTGAGGAATCCGGCGGTGATAATGTGATCATATGTGAAGATGATGGGGAGGGTATACCGGCCGGAGAAAAAGAAATGATCTTCATGCAAGGCTATGGAAAGCATACCGGGATTGGCCTGGCTTTTTCGCGGGATATCCTTTCGATTACTGGTACTACTATCTGCGAGACAGGTGAACCAGGTAAGGGTGCCAGGTTCGAGATGGCGGTGCCGATGGGGATGTTCAGGTAATTTTTCACGGGTGTCTTTGCATAACATTCCAATACCCCTTCCAGGTTTTCCAGATTTTTTTACCGGGATTATCTCTTTCCGGTTCCCCGGTTTAACTATGAATGTTCACGCGATCAGTCATGTTTATGGGGGGAAATCCAAAAAAATACAATATTCATAGAAATATTTTGCATCCGGCACAATGAATTAATAGTCTGACAGGCGTAATGGGATATCATACCTTTAAATTGCAGGTTATTTTTCAGGGGAACATGATGAAACAAGCTAAGATTTTTTTTGTGGAAGATGATGAAGTCCTTGTAAAAGTCATTGAATGGCGATTGGAGCAGCTCGGGCATATTGTCTGCGGTTATTCAACAAATGGTGCTGATGCCATCGAAAAGTTACAACATTTAAAGCCGGACCTTGTCCTCCTGGATATCGAATTAAAAGGTGGAATGGATGGCATCGAAGTCGGAGAATTCCTGGCGGCGAATACCAGGGTCCCGTTTATCTACCTGACCTCGCACACCAATGATGAATTCCTTAAACGTGCAAAGAAAACCAGCCCGAAAGGATTTATTAAAAAGCCATTTGATGATGAGGGACTCAGGGTTGCTATTGAGCTTGCAATATGATTATTTTCAATTTCTCAAGGATCCACTGGTCCGAATACCTGATATCACAATTGTATTGTCTAGGTCTGTATATTTGTGCTCTCAATTCAGAGATTGATACCTCATGGTTGTATTACTGAACGGAGTTATTGAGACATTCTTTACGATAATTCTAACTATCAAATGCCGGTAAATTTCCGCCGAAACAGGACTGCATTCCCGCCCCTATTTTATTTTCATAATTTGCGTTCTTTGCCCAACAAAGAAAGCCAGGTCGATGCCCGGGACCGGCCGGGTCCGCCCGGTTATCGACTTCGGGCCGGGCACCGAATATCACGATTTCGAAGCTTCACCGGTCTGGATAAAAAAGTTAACTTTCACATCCTGGCCGGATAGCCTTCAAATATCCGGGGACCCCGGTTGAAACCACAATATCCGCTTCGGTAACCGATGACCGGCCTGCCCGTTCGGCAGCCATTACACTCCACTTCACCAGGTGAATTCCTGCCCGCACATCCCCGGCCGGCTCGATGTGACTGACAAGAAATGAGAGCATTCCGGGGGGTATGACACCTGGGTGAAGCCCGGCCTGAATCCTGTCGTGGAGGATTTCCCTCATGTGCTTCTTTTGGTAGAGCGGGAAATTGATTTTGTCAGGTTTGAGGTCGGAAGTGAAACAGGAATCCAGGGCTAACCTCAGGTTAACCTCCATATCACTCGTCATAAGGAGGAATCCCACCTTCGCTTTCGGGTATTTCTTTGAAAGGCCGAGGAATGAGGAGAGAATGTCATCGAGGAGATGGTTCGGCAGGTGGTGGTCCGCATTGTCAAAACACGCAACAAGGACCGCCTCTCTTTGACTGATTGTCTTACCGATCAGTTCGATAAGCGGGCCTATCGTTTGCCCCTTGGGCACGGACTTTTGGATATGAAGTTCCTCGAATATCCTGGCGAAAACACCGAATTTTGATCCTTCCACATGGAAGTTGATGTATACCGGAATAATACCCTCATGAGACGCACCGATTTCAGAAAATATCCTGTTGATTGCGGTTGTCTTACCGGTCCCGGGCGGACCCCGGATCACCAGGTTAACCGGGCTGTTGCCTTGAAGTCCCGATTGTATCGCAGAAACAATTTTAGTGACCTGGGCCTCCCGGAACCGAAATATTTCCGGGATGAAATCCATTTCGAATACGTCACGGTCGAGGAACAGGGTCTCTTTCATTTCGAAGTATTTCTTCATTGGATACGATTATATCACTCGTGCGGTATTAGAGCTGGAGCGTATATGGTGTGAAAGTGAAAGGGGTAATGCGGCACCTAAAAAAAAACAAGTTTCAACGTGGTTGCAATCCACAGTGAATACTATTAAAATTAACTTCTGATTGGCTTTGGTTTAATAACCAAATTACAAGGATCGGATCCTGCAAGGTGTTTGTGAGTACCACCCGAAACATGAGCATCACATTCGGCCAGATGTGGACATCGCGTACAATCCGATAAGATTTTGCTGGTCATGATATCATTTGATAGCCAATAACACGGAACAGTCTGTATAATCCTTTTGTCAATTTGCAATTTTTGCGGTAACTTTAGGATGGTATCCCATCGTCGTTAACTCTCTTTTCATGAGTTCGCCAGGTTATCGACATCAGGCCGGGCGTATGAAGGACCTCGTTATTTCACCTTATTAGTATACAGTGCCTTGACCTTAGGCATTCGTGGCCCCGAAAAGAAAAACCTGGAATGCGATGATGTCCGGGATCCCTGTACAAAAATGTATCTACTATTAGCCTACAAGGGAAGTTCATGTCTGGTGCATGCCAGGTACTCTATGTAGATGACGAAATGGATCTCCTAGACCTCGGCAAGCTGTTCATAGAGCAATCCGGAGACTTTTCTGTTACAACAATGGCCTCTGCACCTGCGGCATTAACACTCCTTCAGAAGGAGAAATTCGATGTCATCATCTCTGATTACCAGATGCCAGATATGGATGGCATCCAGTTCCTCATAGAAGTCCGGAAAAATTTCGGGAATCTTCCATTTATTCTTTTTACAGGAAGGGGGAGGGAAGAGGTAGTCATCCAGGCAATAAACAATGGAGCTGACTTTTATCTCCAGAAAGGGGGTGATCCAGAACCGCAATTCGTTGAACTGACTCACAAGATTAAAAAGGCAGTTGAGGGAGTACGTTCAGATATAGCGGTTCATGAATCCAAAGAACGACTTATCAGATCCGAATCAGACCTCAGTATTAAAGAGATCGAACTTGAGATGCAGGCAGAAGAGGTAAAAAGAGCTAATCTTGCACTTGAGGAGTCACGGGACAGGTACTTAGACCTCTACGAATTCGCCCCGCTTGCCTATCTCATGCTCAACGATAAGGGCATGATTATGGATCTGAACCTTACAGCCGCCACACTCCTAAGCATTGAAAGAGGCAACCTAAAAAAGGCTCCATTCAGTAAATTTTTGTCAGAAAAAGACTCCGATACGTGGCACCTGTATTTCATGAATTTACAGAAGCAGGAAAACAAACAGACCTGCGTCCTCACCATCAAACGAGAGGACGGCTCCTTTTTCCACGCACGACTGGAAAGCCTCCGACTTATCAGAGATGGTGATGCAGGAGCAACAGTCCGGGTTGCAATCAGCGATATTAGTGATATCTGGAAGTTGAATGCAGATCTAATGGAAAGCAAAGAGAGATTCCAATCGCTCTATATGCACATGATTGAAGGAGCCGCCCTTCATGAACTCACCTATAATATAAAAGGGGTACCAGATGATTACGTCATCCTTGAAATCAACCCAGCATTCGAGAAGCAGGTTGGCGTTTCCAGAGATATGGTTATTGGGAAGACCAGCCGGGAAGCATATGGTGTAGATGAGCCGCCGTATTTTGATATATACAAACGAGTGGCACTTGAAGGAGGACAAGAGGTCTTTGAAACCTACTTCCCACCCCTGGACAAGCATTTTTTAATATCTTTATATTCTCCTTCTAAAGGCAGGTTTGCCACGATATTTGAAGATATCACCGACCGGATACGGAAAGAAAAACGTCAGGCACTAACGCTGACATTGTTACAGATCCTCAACGATTATTCCAGTGAAGAAGACAGCATCAAACAAATCCTTCATGCCATTAAGGAATCCACCGGTATTGAAGCGGTTGGAATAAGGCTGGAAAACGGAGAAGACTATCCTTATTATGAAACCAACGGATTTCCAGATACATTCGTGGAATCTGAACGATCCCTCTGTGGTCGTGATAGTTCCGGGAATGTGAAACGGGATTCAAATGGCAAGGTAATTCTTGAATGCATGTGTGGGAATATTATCTGTGGACGAACCGATCCTCAGTATCAGTTCTTTACGACGGGGGGTAGTTTCTGGTCAAATTGCACAACCGAACTTCTTGCATCAACAACGGACCAGGAACGCCAGGCAACGACCAGGAACCGCTGTAACGGTGAAGGGTACGAATCAGTGGCACTGATACCATTGCGTTCCGATAAAAAAATCATCGGCTTGCTCCAGTTGAATGACCACCAAAAAAATATATTTTCCCTTGAACGGATTCAGTTCTTCGAAGGACTAGGAAACACTATAGGTATTGCTTTACACCGCAAGCGGACAGTGCAGGAATTGATCTCAGCTCAGAATTATCTGAAAGAGGCTCATAAGATCGCAAAAATCGGTACTTGGGATTGGTTAATGGAGAAAGATACTGTCACCTGGTCGGAGGAACTATCCAATATTGCAGGACGTGACCCATCCTTACCCGCACCTTCCTTCGCCGAGCACCCACGTTTCCATACACCTGCAGGTTGGGATCTCCTAGAAAAAGCTGTTTCGAGAGCTGTCAACACCGGTGAACCATACAACCTCGAGCTGGAAATGATCCGTTCTGATGGCCGTATCATGTGGACATATGCAACCGGCAGTGTCAGACGTGACAATAAAGGAAAGGTCATCGGACTTCATGGCATGGTGCAGGATATTTCTGAAATTAAACAAGCTGAAGAGGCATTCCGCCTGGCGAATAAAAAGCTCAACATTCTTACGGGAATTACCCGGCACGACATCAACAACCAGCTTCTGGTAATAGATGGATTTGTCAAATTATTACAGAAACAAGTTCCTGATCCAAAATTAGAGGATTATTTCAACCGGATATCGGTGGGAAGTGACAGGATTTCGGCAATGATCCGATTCACAAAAGAATATGAGGAAGTAGGTGTGAATACCCCCGTTTGGCAGGAGGTTCACAAACTTGTCGAAACAGCGGGAAAAGAGGTACCACTTGGAAATGTCAAAGTGAAAAATGACATCCCTGGCGGATCAGAGGTATTTGCGGATCCCCTCATTATCAAGGTATTTTACAACCTGATGGATAATGCAATGCGGTACGGTGAGAAGATCACGACTATTGAATTCGCACTCGAAAAACGAGAAAATGACTATATCCTGGTATGTGAGGATGATGGTAGTGGAATTCCAGTTGATGATAAAGAAAAGATCTTCGAGAAGGGCTATGGGAAGAACACCGGACTTGGTCTTTTCCTCTCCCGTGAAATTCTCGCTATAACGGGTATTACTATCAGTGAAACTGGCGAAGTGGGGAAGGGAGCACGGTTCGAGATGGCGGTGCCGAACCTGGCTTGGCGTATGTCAGGTGAGGGAAACAGAAAATGACAGCCGGGAAAATGAAGCCGGAGCATAAGGACACAGACACCCCGGTCATTGAACAAACACTCCGGGATGATGCAGAGGAGCAGCCCGCATGTATACCGAAGAATTCACCCGGGTTAAAAGGACTTACGACAGAACGACTCTTCCACGAACTCCAGGTAAATCCGAACGAGATCGAAACGATTACAGAAAATTTACTTACGTCATCAGAGAGCCGGTATCGCCGGTTCTTTGAGGCGGTGAGGGATGGCATCCTGATTGTCGATGCCGAAACGGGAACCATCCTGGATGTGAATCCCTTCCTGATCGAATTGCTGGGATTCAACCATGAACAGTTCCTTGGGAAGAAACTCTGGGAGATTGGAGTATTCAAGGATATCGCAGCCAGCAAAGATAATTTTAAGGAATTGCAGGAGAAGAAATACATCCACTTTGAAAATCTGCCGCTGGAAACCGCCGATGGGCGTCAGATCTACGCGGATTTTGTCAGTTTCGTCTATGATGTGGGAGACAATAAAGTGATGCAGTGCAATATCCGGGACATCACCGAACGGAAACGTGCGGGCGAACTGATCTGGCTTCTTGCACGCATGTCAGACGATGCCCCGGCATCTATCACTGTCCATGACTTTGACGGAAATTACCTCTATGTTAACGAGGAGACATTGCGACTCCATGGATATACACGTGAGGAGTATCTCGCGAAGAACCTCCACGAGATCGATGTGCCCGGGAGCAAGGAATTGATCACCGAACGGATGCAGGAAATCCATGACACGGGAGAAGCTGATTTTGAGGTGGAACATTTCCGGAAAGACGGCACCATATTCCCGCTCTATGTAAATGCAAAAATTATCGACTGGGGCGGCAAGAAGGTCCTGATGAGTATCGCGATTGACCTGACGGAGCGGAAGTGTGCTGAACTTGCTTTACGGGAAAGCTATGCACTGGCGAAGAGTGAGCGGAAATACCGGGACTTGTTCGAGAGTTCTCGTGACGCTATCATGACTCTTGAACCTCCTTCCTGGAAATTCACCTCCTGCAACCAGGCGACAGTTGCGTTGTTCGGTGCGAAGAGTGAGGGGGAGTTCGTATCTCTTGGACCATGGGATGTGGCCCCGGAGTTCCAGCCGGACGGGGTCGATTCTGTCAGCAAGGCAAAGAAAATGATCAAAAAAACCGTGATTGACGGGTCTGCCTCCTTCGAATGGGTTCATAAGCGGATCGATGGTCGGGAGTTTATTTCAACGGTCCTCCTGACCCGGATGGAGCGGCAAGGCACCGTGTTCCTCCAGGCTACCGTCAGAGACATCACCGATCGCAAGCGGGCGGAAGAAGCACTAGCCCTCGCAAACAAGAAACTCACCCTGCTTTCCGGCATTACCCGGCACGATATTAACAACCAGCTCACGGTGCTCGTTGGGTATCTTCGCATTCTTGAAAAGAAGCAGCCCGATACAATTCACAACGAGTATTTCCAAAAGATAGCAACCGCAGCACAGCGCATATCGTCGATGATCCAGTTTACCAGAGAATACGAGAGCATCGGTGTTAATGCCCCTACATGGCAGGAATGCCACACTCTCGTAGACACTGCGGCAAAACAAGCCCCGCTCGGAATGGTCGTGGTGAAGAACGACCTCCCTGCCGGAGCCGAAATGTTCGCCGACTCGCTTGTTGTCAAGGTGTTTTACAACCTGATGGACAATGCGGTGCGGTACGGCGGGAAGATCACAACCATCCGGTTCTCTGTTAAGGAATCCGAAAACTACCGTCTGATAATATGCGAGGATGATGGCAATGGGATCCCTATCGGAGAGAAAGAAAAGATTTTTGACCGTGGGTTCGGGAAGAATACCGGGCTCGGTTTGGCCCTTTCCCGGGAAATTCTCGACATTACCGGCATTTCGATCACCGAGACCGGCGAGCCGGGCAAGGGAGCACGGTTTGAGATGACGGTACCGAAAGGGATGTATAGGTAATCTTTTTCCGGGGCTGAAATTTTTAAGTCATTTCCGGAACCAGCACCCAGGATGCTTCCTCGTTACCAAAATGGTAGTGGAAAACAAGGCCCGGAAGTGCCAGGTCCGGGACATCCGCAATCTCAACAGTACCTTTCCGTATTTCCCCGGGTTTAAGTCCCATCAAAGCAACATGGGTGGGTACACTGTACTGCTTTCCAGATCGGTCAACAGCGTATAAATCTGACAGTTTTTTCTGGAGTTCGGCAACCGTCTCATTCCCTACATTTTTTACAGTCAGCTCAAAGCTTACCGTTTGCTTAACCGAATCACGGCTTTTATCCGTAACTAAAAAGACAAGCGATAAATTTCCTGCATGCAATTCGGCTTCCTGGTTGAGATTAAGATTTGAAGACGAATTTTTTAATTGAGTGATGCCAGGTGTAACAACGGGCCGCGGGCTTTCTGGTATAATGATCGTTGGGGTTGCAGGCACCGTCTTTACCTGACTTGAGGTACATCCTGCAATCATGCACACAGAAAATAGGATAAGTGTGCAGAAAAAAAATGCGAATATATCCTTTTCAGACATTATCATTCCCTTGTAACGGTCTTTGCCAAATTATGCTTTTTATCAGCTGAATATTTAACAATTGTGATGTTGAGACCGGGGAGCCTGGTAAAGGTGCACGGTTCGAGATGACGGTGCCGAAAGGGATGTATAGGTAATCCGATCCTGGGCTACATTTGCCTACAATAAAGAAAGGTTGCCTGATGCCCGGGACCTGGCTCGATCCGCCCGGTTATCGATGTCTGGCCGGGCGTTGAATATTACTATCGGGTCTGTTTATTACACGGTGCCGTTACGATCGTTTTTAGCTGTGTTGGATGGCAGGAACAGGAAGGCGGCGGTATTTGTTGGGAAAAATATAAAACGAGATCCAATCGTTCATACTCTAAGTCATACTGAAAATTCTCGAAGATGGGGATAGTGGTTGAGACCGGCAGAACTATGGAAACCAATATGTAGTACTCCTCAAGAATTTTGATAAGATGGCTGAGGCACTCCGGGTCCTTTATATCGATGACGAGCCCGCCCTCCTTGATTTGTGTAAAATCTACCTTGAAAAGACCGGGAAATTCAGCGTCGATATTTCTATCTCGGGTAAGGAAGCACTCACACAACTGGGTAAACAACAATATGATGCAATAATTTCCGATTACCAGATGCCAGGTATGGATGGCATTGACCTTTTAAAAGCCGTTCGCGACAGTCACGGAAATATCCCGTTTATCCTTTTCACGGGGCGGGGCCGTGAGGAGGTAGTGATCGAGGCGATCAACAACGGTGTGGACTTCTATCTCCAGAAAGGCGGAGACCCGAAAGCCCAGTTTGCCGAGCTGGAACATAAGATCCGGCAGGCGATAGCCCGTCGGCAGGCCGAAAATTCTCTAAATGAATCTGAAAAGCGACTCGCCGATATCATCAACTTCCTGCCCGATGCCACGTTTGCAATCGACCGTTCAGGCCAGGTCATTGCATGGAACCGCGCAATCGAAGAGATGACCGGTGTCACGGCAGCTGATATTCTGGGGAAGGGGGAGTACGAGTATGCGATTCCCTTCTACGGAAAACGACGCCCCATTCTTATTGACCTGCTTTTTAAGCCGGAAGAAGATATCAGCAAACATTATAAAGGCATTTCTCGCGAAAAAGACGTCCTCATTGCTGAAACGGACCTCTCACAACCGAAAGGGGTGCAACGGACACTCATGGGCAAGGCGAGCCCGCTTTTTAACCAGAAAGGCGAAATTAGCGGTGCAATAGAGTCAATCCGGGATATCACCCGGATGAAAGAAACGGAACAATCGTTGCAGGAACAAAACCAGGTCCTCGCCGCAATGAACCAGTTCTCCCTGGAACTTGCATCGCTGCCGGTCGGTGAAAGCATCGGGACATTCATTGTCCGGAAGCTGATGGAGTTAACCGGGGGAGTGGCGGCCTGGTATTCGGATTATCATCCTGCTGACCACACCCTTATTATCAGCCACCTCGAGTCCGGGCACGGCCTCCTCGAAAAAGCGGTAAAGATTCTGGGAAAAGATCCCCACGAGATAAAGACGGTTGTCAGTGCGGATCAGTACATGGAAATTGTCAGTAGTGCTGTTAAAAAGCTCCCGACTCTTACTGACGTCAGTTTTGGACAAATCCCCCCTGCAATGAGTTTTGCAATCCAGAAAGTCCTTGGTATTGACCATTTCTTCGGCCTTGTGTACGTTATTGAAGGGGAGCTCTTTGCCACTTCGGTCCTCGCGATTGGAAAAGGTAAGCAGGCCCCTTCTGTCGGGCTCCTCGAATCCTTCTCGCACATGGTTGCAGTATCCCTGCGCAGGCGCTCTGCAGAGGAAAAACTGCGTGCAGGCGAAGATAAATTCCGTACCGTTGCTGATTTTACCTATGGCTGGGAATACTGGGAGGCACCGGATCACAGTATTATTTACATGAGTCCTTCCTGCGAAAGGATATCCGGTTATAGCAGGGAAGAATTCCAGCAGAACCCCTCTCTCAATGACTCCATCGTTGACCCCCGTGACATGGAGGTGTGGGAGAACCACCGGAAGGAAGCTGATGAAACAAAAACGGCACTCAGCTTGGATATCCGTATCTTGAGAAAGGATGGGGAACTATGCTGGATCAACCATACATGCCATCCGGTCTTTGATTCAGCGGGGCGCCACCTGGGCAGGCGTGCAAGCAACCGTGATATTACCGAAAAGAAACGGGTGGACGATGAACTGAGGGCAGCATACGAGGAGCTTAATGCATCCCAGGAAGAATTACAGGCCCAATTTGAAGCATTAATCCAGGGAGAACAGCAGATTAGGGAGAGTGAGGAGAAGTTCCGCTTGTTGCTCCAGCATGTCCCCTCAATATCGGTACAGGGCTACAACATGGATGGCACTACGCAATACTGGAACGATGCATCCGAATCTCTCTATGGATATACTGCGCAGGAGGCTGTCGGAAAGAATCTTATCGATCTTGTCATCCCACCGGAAATGAAGGACGAGGTCAGGAAAGCGATAACCTATATGGCGGAGAGCGGTCAACCCATTCCGGCGTCAGAACTCTCCCTCATGAGAAAGGATGGAACCCGCGTTGCGGTATTTTCTAGTCATGCAATTGTCAAAAGGGCCAGGGGCGGAACAGAACTGTTCTGCATAGACATTGATCTTACCGAACGCAAACAGGCGGAGGAGGCGCTGAGCGAGAGCGAGCAAAAATACCGCGAGATTTTTGAAAAATCGGTAACAGGGATATTCAAGACCACACATGACGGATTGCTGG